>NZ_JAJHVW010000049.1:0-4832 GCF_027583855.1 Rhodococcus sp. BH5 | reverse complement strand
CGTTCCATCCATTCGGAGTTCGAACGTGATCCGTGAGGCCGACCATTTCCGGGTCCGGCGCATGAATTCGATCTCGGCCACGACGCCCGCCGCGGTGGGGCCGGGTGGTGGCGCGGTGCGCTGGATCGGTCCTGTAATTCCCAGGTCACCGTATTTGGGATACGGATTGCCCCACTTCGAGGTGCACTTCCGAAATCCCCATCTCGGCGGCCACATGGGCTACCGGACGAGTGCGTCACCGCTCGACGAGGCGTCGTCTTCCCTCCGCTGTCAGCAGGGCATTACGGTGTGTCACAGGGCTGGTCCTTCTTTGTCGAGAACGGCTATGTCGCAACTCCCATTCTTACGCCGAGAACCAGCCCGCCTGCTCTTGAGTCCCGCGTCAACAACGTCCATACCCACAACAGATAGTCTATCTATTTACTTAAATTACATTTACGCAAACTTGACGATGGTGTTGGCTCCTTCGCATCCGTATTCGCATCCGCAACTTCGCGTAACATTGCACTTCAGTTTGAAGTTCACATCAATAAGGAGATTTTATGGCGACTAGCGGAAATGACCCCCACCATAATCCAGCGGACGGCCGACGATTTTCGTCCCAGGATTCGTATGACCAGCAGGGATTACCTTCTTCCGCAGATGGCCCGCCGCCAGGGATATACCCACTACCGCCCGGAGGCTGCAACTTCCCACCGCCGCCCGCCAATGACTACGGGTCAGGGTTCCGTGGACCGCAGCTTTCCGTGGGCGCTGCAATTACCTACGGCTGGAACAAGTTCAAAGACAACGCATTGGTCTGGATCGGGATCTCGATCATCGCTTTTCTGATCACCGGCCTCATCCAGGGCGCTTTCAACGGCTTTGACTACACCAACACAGAGTTCAGCGCGCTGTCCATTGTGGGTGGATTGGTCACCGCAATCGTCGGCTACATCATCCAAGCCGCATTCCTCCGCGGAGCATTGAGCGAATTGGATGGAATCAAGCCGGCCTTCGGTACCTTCTTCCAATTCACCAACATCGGCGCAGTTGTTCTCGGCGGTTTCCTTGTCGCCGTCGCCACCTATGTCGGCTTGGCTCTCTGCATCATTCCCGGCATCATCGCGGCGTTCCTGCTCTACTACACGCTGACCTTCATCGTGGACAAGAACCAGGATGCGATTTCGGGCATCAAATCGAGCTATGCGTTGACCTCGTCGAACGTCGGAACGTTGATCCTTCTGGCGCTCGCTCTGATCGGTATCAACATCATCGGCGCACTGCTGTGCGGAATCGGCCTTCTCGTGACGGCACCCGTCGCGTTGATCGCCAGTACCTACGCATACCGCGTGCTGACCGGCGGCCATGTAGCTGCCTGATCAGTTCGTTTACATCACCGAAGGCCCTGCGAAGTCGATCAACCGGTCACACGGTCGCCAGCACGAAACAGACAGGCCAAGGGTTAACCACCCTTCTTTATTCTTGGAATTTAGTGGCACGACAGGATCTCATCTGCGATCTTGCCCAAAGTTGTCACCCATTCTATGAAATTCCTGATTTTTTTCGCTGCGATTTTCACTAATCGGATAGAGCGGAGTTCTTAGGTAGAGCCTCCATGGCCCAATTGGCAGAGGCAACGGACTTAAAATCCGTACAGTGTCGGTTCGAATCCGACTGGAGGCACCTGGATTGACAGATTTCCGTCGCACCACGGGCGCGTAGCCCGCACCTTGAATTTATACGACAATCTAGTCGTCGGTCTGAGGTATAGGCGGGTTCGAAACTATCGAACGCTAACAGCTAATTGTGCATTTTCTACAATTCCGCGCGGGCAATCCGTATTTAGTAAACGGACGGGCACGGTCGCTCCTTGCGGGAAACTGGTGTCCAGATCCCCACTGAAAGCCGAATAGTAAAGCAATTTGCCAACTTAAAATGCCCGATCACGGACAAGAATTAGAACTATTAACTTTCTTTCAAATTAAGTATTCATTTGCTTACTTTTTCTTGAAAGCGGAGGTACGATTCAATCAAGAAAATTACTTCCAAATCTGGAAGGAAAAACATGATTTCATCCATTGCGCTCGATTATATAAATATCGCTAAAATGCGTCTGAGTAACGAACATTTCGATATAGACGAAAAGGCTACACAAAATTCTGCTGTCACCATCGAACATGGTAAGCGGAAGTAACAATCAGAGCATCGTCAATTTTGGAGCTAAAAATAGCAGGCAGCCTAGTCAGTCGATCTAAAAATTCTTACGCGGCACCTTGGCTATTCTAATCACTATTTTCTAACTGTTGAATCGCCCACAGATATTTCTCCACACGACACTTTCATTGAATATTTTTTGCAACTATATCAAACAAATTGCATACACACAGAAGTATTATTCATTGAAAATTGCCGACCATGTGGACTATTGGATTTCGATCCGACAATACTCGGAAGGATTTTCATTAGGTAGTTATTCAGCGCACATTGGGCAGGTAATCTCACACAGGAAAAATGCCAATCTGTCGAACTTAACTAGAAGTTCGATAATGCGATCTCGTTTCACTTAAATAACATCGCCTGGACGCGCAGCAGAATAAGCCCGACCCTGATAGGTTACTCGTCTAAATTAGCTAGATAGTCAAGCATCCTTAAATCGTTGTTTTACGTTCAACTAACTCGGCCACCAAATCGTTTCGACTTCGTTTAGATGAAAGAGACTTCCCTGCGGCGAGCCTCACTACGCTATAAGCAGCACGTTTTGCAAGCTTTTCAATATCAAGGAACACGGTAGTCAATTCTAAGATTGAACCCAGATCAGTATTATCTGTACCGACCACATCTATATCCTCAGGAACCCGCACACCGCATTTACTTAAAACAGAAATCAATGCTATTGCATAATTGTCATTATAAGCATATATTGCAGAGGGTAGGGAACCCTCTAAAATCCAGTTCTGGACAATCTTAACGATTTCTCCTTTGGTGAGATCAAAGTTTATTTTTTCTGTCGTTGCGCCGAATTTGGTAGATATCCTCATAAACTCGTGATATTTGGTATCGGCAAAATCATACGAATTGGAATTTGGCGGTGCCAAGTAGGCAATACGTCTGTGCCCTTTCTTTTCGATGAGGAAGCGAGCAGCCACTTCGCCGACCCCCTGACTCATTACGAGCGAGGATGCGTATCGCACAGGTTTATCGGACATGAGTAGAATTCCCATCACACCTTCTCTACGAAGGAGATCTGCAGACTCTTTTCCACATATAGAAGATGGGGCGAACACAACTCTGGGTCGGTATGAGCACCAACGTCGGACCGACTCAGCTGGCAATGAATTCATATCTGCATCAATTATTAATCGTAAATTATACTTCTCGAGTTCTTGACGAAATTTAGTGACAAAACGAACTGCTACGTCAGCATCATGATAATTTGGTATTGACATCAAGACGATGTCCGTGTGGTGCGATCGCAAAGATTTTGCATTAGCATCCGGTATATATTCGAGAATTTCAATACTTCTCTTCACCCGATCGCGGGTCGACTTGCTGATTGATTTATCCTGACGGTTAACAACCAAAGATACCGTAGTTCGCGAGACTCCAGCATGAGCCGCAACATCCGAGCTGGTCGCCCTTTTTCGTCTTCGTTGATCTTGTACCATGCGCCTTTGCCGTATTCGTCTTTCGAAATTGTAAATATTCTAAAATCTCACTCGGAATTTCGATTCCCTTAATCGAGGAAGTGCGCAGAGGCCTCACCTGCGCACTTCTGACTTTAAGCAATAGCATCCCCTGACTGTTGTGTGCGACAAGCATAGGCGAGTTCAGATGAAATTTCATCCCCCACAATCAGAGTTAGTGTTAAATAGCCGTCCTGAAGCAAGTGGTCCACTAATTTAGTCAGCCCGGAAATTGCGAAGCAACCACGTGATGGTCGGCGGATTTAATCACGTACGCGGCGTTCGCGCTGACCACAGTGAGTGCCGTGAGCAGCAGGATCATCGGAATGAGGGGAACCTGCCCCATTTGCGCAGTCAATTTCCGCAAAAGAACGCGATTTCTGGACGCTACCGGTAAATAATGCGGAGCGTTGTCGATGTCTGAGACAAATGTCTGAACAGGAACAAATTGCGTACCTTTTTCGAAGACTATAGGGATGCGAAGATCCCACAAACGAACTACCAGGCTGTATACATGCGGCCGAAAGGCGAACTGCAAAAGAAGTGCTTCGCGCAGATCCAGAGCAACAGAAGATTCTGCAAATCACACAACTGATTTGAATCCCCGGAGTTTCCGGAACTTCTATCCTTTGGGAGAGATGGAGTCATGTCGTCAGGAACGAACAGAGATACCCGCCCGAACTGCGTGAGCGTGCGGTGCGGATGGTCGCCGAGGCCCAACACGATTACCCGTCGGAGTGGGCCGCGTTCGAATCCGTCGCAAAAAACTCGGCATCGGAACAGCACAGACGCTGCTCAGCTGGATCTGGAAGGCGCAAACTGACGCCGCGAACGACCTGGTGTGGCAACGGAGATGGCAGCGGAGATGCGCAAGCTCCGGGCCGAGGACCGGGACTCAAGCCTGCCAACGAAATCCGGAAGTCGGCATCGGTTTTCTTCGCAGCCGAACAGGGCCGCAACAACAAGTGATCATCGACAATCGATACAAGACTGAGTAGGCGTCGAGCCGATATGCAGGGTGCTCAGCGAGCACGGCTGCTCAATGGCGTATTCAGTTGGTCGAAGCAACACGTTGCTGTTGGATTGATCGTAGGTGTTCGTTCCAAGCTTCAGCGGGGGTTCGCCATTGGAGTCGTTTCCGTGGTCGCGGGTTGAGCGTGTGCGACT
>NZ_JAJHVW010000048.1:0-5020 GCF_027583855.1 Rhodococcus sp. BH5 | reverse complement strand
CTCTAACGTAGCGCGGCAACCTTACACATCAGGTCCGGTTGCCGGCGTCCCAGGGTACCTGACCTGAGTGCTTCCCCATTTATATGCTGTTTGGAGATTTTTTGATGACCACCACACCCACACACTACGCATCATTCAATGACGAAGCCCCGATCCCGTTACCTCGCATGGAGGCGGAAACTGGTTGTGCTCGCGCTGGGTTCGATCCGAATCCGACAACGATTTCGGTGCTTACCACCACAGCAGGCATGAGTGTGTTGATTGCGGTGTTGACTGGTATCGGCCATTCTCTGGTCAGAGTGGCGACCGAGTACGGAACGATCTTGGTGTATTCGGCGTTCTTTCTGTGGATGTCGATCTCGGGACGGTTGTTCTGGTGGGGCGCAGACAAACTCATCGCGCTACCCCGAACGAAGAAGAGTGACATCGTGGTGCGCACCGGTGAAGTCCGGTAGTGCTGTCGGTGCTCGATGCCGCGGCAGGCAATCCGATGCGGGCCGCGATAACTCTGGCTCTTTTGTTGGCCGCTTACCACCCTTTTCGCGTGGCTTATCGCTCCGGAGTGCATGCTCCCCGCGGCCGCGTTGTGCGGACTCGTATTCTTGTCTATCGCCTGGTGGTGGACCCCATTTGTGACCCGAAAGCATCCCAGCGGATTCAACGACGTCTTCGATGCTCGATTGAAACGGGTTATTGATCGGAATTCTCCTCCAATCAATCGGTACGACAAAGCGAACTACAAAGACGCTGATTGCCAAGTAGAGGACGCCGACTCTGCCAGGGAGGTTCGGCCGCCCTTGGACGAGCTTTGTGGGGCGGAAACAAGTGAAAATTTCGGGATCCTCGGCGAGGGTGACTCTCCCACAGGCCTGGGCCTCAGCTGTCTCGCGCCGCTCACTGTTTCATGCGAGCCTTCCTTGGGTTGCAGAACAGGGCGATTTGTGCTTGGGCTGCATCCCATATCGGTGCCGATGTCTTCCCAGCTGGCTCCGTGAATGTGTAGTTGCCAGGCGTCGTGTTCGAGCGGATGGAGAGCTGAGATTCTTTCGGTTCGGCGATGACCCGACCAGCGCCTTGAATGATCGTGGCACCTATCTGTTGAGGTCGGGGCCACGATCGGGGTGGGGGAGTCTAGTAGGCGGCGAAGTTTTGTGTGCTGTAAGTTCCTGCGGGCCCGGTGGCGTATCCGACGCCGATGTGCGTGAGGCGCGGGTTGAGGATGTTGGCGCGGTGTTCGGGACTGTTCATCCAGCTGTCGACTATCGATGCCGCGGTCCGACTTGAGTTCCCTTTGTAGATGTTTTCCGCGCTCCAGGTCCATCCCGGTCGGTAGGTCGCGGTGTAAACCGGATTGTGTTCCAAGACACCTAATGTCGCCATGGCGGACGACCAACCCTGGGCGGTTGCGGTCAGTGCTGCGTCGACGGCGAGGGAGCGCATTCCGTATGCGGCACGGCGAGCGTTGGTGGCGGCGGTGATCTCCTGTGGCATCGAGATCGCGCTCCCGATCGAGAGGTGAGGAGCCGGCGCGGCCGATGCTGTTCCGACGACCACTGCGATTGGGGCGGTGAAGGCGAGAGTGGTGGCCACGGCGGCGAGGGTGCTGCGCATGAAGGTACGCATGATGGGGGGCTCCTTGATGTCTCGTGTACCGAACAGGCTTGTCCGGTACGCGCCTCTCGGTGAGTAGTGAGATAGGGCGAGCTGGGGGATGGATCGCTTCGGAGAATTCCGAGAAAGGATGCTAGAGCTGCTGCCACTGGTCTTCTGAGGTGCGGATACTTTCAGTGCGGGTGCTGCCCATGTTCACCCCACCCCAGATTCCGGATTTTTGTCCGGGTCCGAGTGCGAAGTCGAGGCATTGAGTGTGCACGGGCACGACAGGCGCCCGGCGACCGCTTTTCATATTTGCGTGCGGCGAGCGATGGAATTGCCTCGGTAGCATTCATGATCCCTTCGCCTTTGGCATCGAGAGCGTTCAAACTTCTTTTATGCTGTGCATTTGGACTACGTGCGCCTTGTATTCTATGAGCGACCGCTATGGCGACCATAGTCGAAAGTCCTGGCGGGCATGGATCGAAATTCATTGCATGGCAGCTTTCCGCACCCGAGTAAATCTCGAATTACTGCCTCGGGTTAAAGCTCTACTGGGATGTGCGGTGTCGCAACGCTCCAAGAACACCCGCCCCGCTGTTTTAGCTCTTGAACCTTTTGGCGTCGGGTCGACATGAAGTCTCCGCCTTGTGAACGAGGCGGTTTCCGTACTCGCTGCCGTTGTCAGGCGGCTGTTTTCGGGTTTTGACGTTTCACGGTCTGCCTGACGGCGTTGGGCTCCACGTCCTGCACGGCCACTTCCTGGCCCCGTTGTTTGATCACGATCGCAGCGTTGGTGTCAGCGTTACCGGCCCACCCGCACTCTGGATTCTTACACCGAAACGACGCTTGGTTTTCGCGTTGCCCCGGTGTGTTCGACCCGCATGCGTGACACGTCTGCGACGTGCCGTGTGGTCGGATGGCGATGACTCGCGCCCCTGCTTGAGTTGCTTTGTATGTGAGCAGGGTCTGGATCTGTGTCCAGCCCTGATCGAGTATCGACCGGTTCAACCCGGACTTCTGTTTGACGTTCACTCCTGAACACCGCCTCCATCGGCCCCGGTCGGATGTGGGCAGTGGTGGATGCTCGGCCTCGGCGGGTTCGACCGCGATATCGCATTGATCGCCTTCACGTGTGACGGAGAAGGTTCGCTGACCGGCGCGGCGCGAATCTGGACACCACAACGCCTCGTAGAAGTGACCGGCGCTGCTGCCACGGGCGTTGTCGCGGCTTATCGCCAGCGAAGTCCGTACCAGCCACTCCTCAGCGCTGTCCAAGCTGCCGAAGCATCCCTTTCGCTCGATGAAATAATCAGTGATCCAATATTATTGGCAATGCCTACCCCATGCAGATTGGGGCTACCGCCCGCTACTTGACCCCCGATATCCCACTGATCAGAACTGCCATGTAGTGGACTGATCAGGACTACTATGCAGTAACTGTGTCTGAGCACACGTGAAAAGAACAGGAAAAGCGCATGAAGAAGATTCTGAATTCCCTATCTGAGGATGAATACGTGTTGATTCTCGAAACCAAAAAGGATCAGACTGTTGAACTCGACGAAGACGACCTGATTGCCCTGCACGCCCGAGTACGTCGGGCCCGCAACAAGTATACGAAGAACTACCGGCGAGAGGGTTCAGTGAAAGTCGAAGCAAAGAAGGCCCGCGGAGCAGGTAAAGCTTCGAACACCCGCAACGCCGGTAAGGCAGAAGTCTTCGAAGACGCGCTCAGCAGAGTGAGCCGCCGTCTGGCCACAGTCTCCCGACAGAGCGCCCGCGACCTCAAGGACAAACGACTCCAGCGCGCACGCAACGACGCTCCGTCGTTCAGCGATATCGAAACCGGTAGCGGAAAAGTCTTCTCCGCGGGGAAAGCTCGTATGGATGAAACGCGTAGCTCGCCGGGCAAGAAGAAGTTCGAAGCATCCAGAATCGCAGCCGGAGCACGTCGACAAGCAAAGAAAGACAATTGCCGATAATCCGCAAGAAGTCGGACTGAACCATATGCAAGTGTTGGCGACCGTCGGTCCGAATGGAGTAATCGGATCATGCGGTTTTTCGTTCGACGAGTGTTGCTGATCGCTGAGCCAGTATTTTTACCGACGATGAGATCGCCTTCTATACGTGTTGTGGTGGGTAATTTCGGACTTTCGTAGTGTTTGAATCACCCTCGGCCGGTGGGTGTGGCGCAGATCTCCCTGTCGCGTTGGACGGCGCATTGGGAATGGCCGGCTTCTCTTCGATCAGCGACGCTCGCGGGGCGCTGATGGACGTCGTTGCCGGGGCACTGAACTTCAGCAAGATCCGGATCGTCGAAACCGGATGGCCTACCCCCTCAGCCGCCACTCGCTCGAATTCTGACGGTGCACGAAACCTAAGCTCACTCGGACAAAGGAATTGACCATGATCGCTTTCGGTGTTGTTCTCATCGTCATCGGCTTGATCGTTAAGATCTCTACATTGTGGATTGCAGGCCTCGCTGTCGGCGTCTTCGGCCTGATACTTCTGTTGCTTGGACTACGCGGGCAGAAAGTAGTCGGACGCCAGTACTGGTATTGACGAATCTTACTGATCGCATCGATTTCGCTGGCCTGGCCATCAGGTTGGCGTACTCGGGTCCTCGCTACCCTCGCCGTATGGCTCGTCGCCGCACAGGCCGCTGTGGTGATTGCTGTTTGTGCTGGTGGCGAGAATCGCAGGTTCCGGACACGTCCGACAGGATATGGCTCACGTCCGACAGGATATGGCTAAAGGTCGCGAGATCACCGAATCCGCTCTTTGCTAACAGGTTAGGTACTTCGCCCGGAGGGAGCCCGGAGTCGCGCGACCTTCCGTGAGACCGCCCCGATCACCCCGAGGATTCCCAGCCGGTGCAACATCACGCATCGGCGATGCTCGCAACACCCGGCCGGGTCTGGCTGGACGGACCGCCGTAGAGCTTCATTAGATCTATGTGCACCAAAAGAATTGACGAAAGAATGCGGCCGTGACCCTACCCGCAGTAGCCCGACGCGAGGAGCGAAGCGCCCTTCTCTGTTTCACCGTACCCACCCGCGCCGCCTGTGGATACCGACCTCCGGTCTGCACCCGCACGTCACCCGGATGGGGCGCACGCGGGCGCCGGTCGCGGAGCTGGCTGCGCCGGTGGTGTCGGTGCGCCCTCGACAACACTGCATGCCGTCCTTCCCTCCCAATACGCCGGTGTCTGCACCCCGATCTACGGTGCGCGGGCCGGCATCAACCACTCGTCGAATCATCGCGGCGCAGGTAACCGTTTGATTCGAATCGAAACGGTGCGTAGGGGCCTGAGCTCGATTGGGAGCGCCGAACTCGCTGCAGCTCGACGTCGTATCGCTGAGTTGGAGACCGAACTGGCTATCGCCAAACGCTCCACGGAACTGCTGAAGTCGGTGGCGGCCGCAAA
>NZ_JAJHVW010000047.1:0-1688 GCF_027583855.1 Rhodococcus sp. BH5 | reverse complement strand
ACCTAGGCAAATCCGGGTCGCACATAGCCTGAGACGTGATGCGTAGCCGATTGAGGCGAATTCAGTGATCCTATGCTGCCGAGAAAAGCCTCTAGCGAGCTTTCACACGGCCCGTACCCCAAACCGACACAGGTGGTCAGGTAGAGAATACTAAGGCGATCGAGATAACTATGGTTAAGGAACTCGGCAAAATGCCCCCGTAACTTCGGGAGAAGGGGGGCCCTGTCTGGTGACGACATTTACTGTCTGAGCTGGGTGGGGCCGCAGAGACCAGTGAGAAGCGACTGTTTACTAAAAACACAGGTCCGTGCGAAGTCGTAAGACGATGTATACGGACTGACGCCTGCCCGGTGCTGGAAGGTTAAGAGGACCGGTTAGTTCCTTCGGGAGCGAAGCTGAGAATTTAAGCCCCAGTAAACGGCGGTGGTAACTATAACCATCCTAAGGTAGCGAAATTCCTTGTCGGGTAAGTTCCGACCTGCACGAATGGCGTAACGACTTCTCAGCTGTCTCAACCGTAGACTCGGCGAAATTGCATTACGAGTAAAGATGCTCGTTACGCGCGGCAGGACGAAAAGACCCCGGGACCTTCACTACAGCTTGGTATTGGTGTTCGGTTCGGTTTGTGTAGGATAGGTGGGAGACTGTGAAGCGGTGACGCCAGTTATCGTGGAGTCGTTGTTGAAATACCACTCTGATCGAATTGGACCTCTAACCTCGGACCATGATCTGGTTCAGGGACAGTGCCTGGTGGGTAGTTTAACTGGGGCGGTTGCCTCCCAAAATGTAACGGAGGCGCCCAAAGGTTCCCTCAGCCTGGTTGGCAATCAGGTGTCGAGTGCAAGTGCACAAGGGAGCTTGACTGTGAGACTGACAGGTCGAGCAGGGACGAAAGTCGGGACTAGTGATCCGGCACCGGCAAGTGGAAGCGGTGTCGCTCAACGGATAAAAGGTACCCCGGGGATAACAGGCTGATCTTCCCCAAGAGTCCATATCGACGGGATGGTTTGGCACCTCGATGTCGGCTCGTCGCATCCTGGGGCTGGAGTAGGTCCCAAGGGTTGGGCTGTTCGCCCATTAAAGCGGCACGCGAGCTGGGTTTAGAACGTCGTGAGACAGTTCGGTCTCTATCCGCCGCGCGCGTTAGAAACTTGAGGAAGGCTGTCCCTAGTACGAGAGGACCGGGACGGACGAACCTCTGGTGTGCCAGTTGTTCCGCCAGGAGCACCGCTGGTTAGCTACGTTCGGAAGGGATAACCGCTGAAAGCATCTAAGCGGGAAGCCTGTTCCAAGATGAGGTTTCTCACCCCCTCGAGGGGGTAAGGCCCCCGGCAGACCACCGGGTTGATAGGCCAGAACTGGAAGTGCAGTAATGCATGCAGGTGACTGGTACTAATAGGCCGAGGACTTACCACAAAGAAGCTACGCGTCCACTGTGCGGTATCTGAAACAACACACAGATACTGATGAGAAACCCTGTTTTCTCCATCCCCCAACACCAGAAACTGGTGTTGACGGGTGGTGAAACCAGGTGATCAGAAGAAGGTTACTGTGACAGTTTCATAGAGTTACGGCGGTCATAGCGAAGGGGAAACGCCCGGTCCCATTCCGAACCCGGAAGCTAAGCCCTTCAGCGCCGATGGTACTGCACTCGACAGGGTGTGGGAGAGTAGGACACCGCCGAACAC
>NZ_JAJHVW010000046.1:0-5599 GCF_027583855.1 Rhodococcus sp. BH5 | reverse complement strand
GATGACGTAGTCGACCTGTTCGGGTGCGACTGAGGACTTGTCGAGGGCGCCTTTGATGGCGATGCCGCCGAGGTCGGACCCGGAGAGGTCTTTCAACGATCCGAGGAGTCGACCCATCGGGGTCCGAGCTCCCGCAACAATCACAGAACTGGTCACGATTTCCTCCGGCTGCAAAAGAGAGATAGTCGTCGGTTCCGTGCGGCCTAAGAGCCAAGTCACATCCCGACGTGTACTCCTCAAACGGTAGCGCTACCGTGAAAGGTATGACACAGACCTCCCCCAGTTCTGCACTCGCACCTTTGTCGTCCGACCTCGTCGTCGCGATCGATCACGTCGGAATCGCGGTGCCCGATCTCGACGTGGCAATCGAGTGGTACACGCAGCACCTGGGCATGGTGTCGACCCACGAGGAAATCAACGAATCGCAGGGCGTGCGTGAGGCCATGCTCTCCGTCGTCGGCTCCCCCGCCGGATCCACTGCCGTTCAACTGCTCGCGCCTCTGGACGAGAACTCGACCATCGCCAAGTTCATCGACCGAAGCGGCCCCGGACTCCAGCAGCTCGCCTACCGGGTCACCGACATCGACGCCATCTCCGCCGAGCTTCGCGACCGCGGGGTTCGGTTGCTGTACGACGCTCCCCGACGCGGTACGGCCAACTCGCGCATCAACTTCATTCACCCGAAGGACGCCGGCGGCGTCCTGGTGGAACTGGTCGAACCCGACGCGAGCCACTAGCAGACCCGACTCCAGCTCGTATGCCAGGTAGATTGTCGCCATGGCATACGAGCAGGACCGCGGTTCGATCCAACTTCCGTTCCAGATCGCACGGAAGGGATACGACCGCGACGAGGTACGCAACTACTTCGAGCGATTCGACGCGGAGCTGCGAGTTACCGCGGCTGATCGTGATGCTGCCGCTGCGCAGGCCCGTGACCTCGCCAAGCAGCTCGACGATGCACGCGACGACATCGACGACCTCCGCAAGGACGTCGACCGCCTCTCGGTACCGCCCACCACTGCGGAGGGCATGAGCGATCGCATCAGCCGCATGCTGCGCCTTGCCTCCGACGAGGCCTCGGAAGTGCGCGCGAAGGCCGAAGCCGACGCAGCCGAGATGACCTCCATCGCCGAACAGGACGGCGCTCGCCTACGTGGGCACTACGAGTCGCTGATCGCCGAACTCGAGGACCGTCGCAACGCGATGGAAACCATGCACGAGCAGACCATGGCGCAGGCCCGTACCGAAGCCGCCCGGATCGTCGAAGCCGCGCAGGCCGAGCGGGATCGACTGGCTGCCGAGTCCGAGGCCAAGCGCACTCAGATCCGCGAAGACTTCGACATCTCGATGTCGGAGCGCCGTGCCAAGGTCGTCGCCGCCGTCAACGAGTTGGAGTCGTCGAGCAAAGCAGAGGCCGAGCGTCGACTCGCCGATGCGTCGCACGAGGCTCAGCGCAGGCTGCAGGCCGCCACTGATCAGTCCGAGCGCAAGATCGCTCACGCGAAGGAACTCACCGAAGAACTGCGCGTTCTCCGTGGCCGAATCCTGGCTCAGCTCTTGGGTATTCGCGGACAACTCGATTCGGTTCCGGCTATGCTCGCATCGGTCAACCGGGAGAGCGAACTCCTCGATGCACCGCCCGCTCCGGTCATCGTCGAAGCCGAGGAAGATCTCGAGATCGAAGACAAGAAGGCCGACGCAGATAAGGTCGACGCAGAACCGGTCAAATCAGAACCGAGTATCGACGAAGACGACGTTCTCGAGGACTCGGACGAGACGAACACCGCCGAGATCGACACCCGCGCCGTCGAGCAGCGAGCCCAGTCCAGGAACTGATCGACGCTCAGGACCACCGTCTGGTCAGGCTGCGCGTACCGCGGCCTGACCAGCATCCGGTGTGCCAGTGTCGACGCTCGTTCGCGCCGCCCGGTTCCGAAGGCCACGTCACCACGTGAGCGACGCCGGGCCTGATGTCGTGATCACAACCGGGGCAGCGATAGAACTTCGTCGCGTTGGAGCCGGGTATCGGCCTCACCATGTACATTTCACCGCCCGGACCGGGTTCCTCCCGGACCAGCGCCCCGCCGAACAACACACCGCTTGGTGACGCCGACTCCGCGCTCGAATCCCGCGCACGCCGAGTATCCGTTCGACGGGTTTGCTTCGGCGAAGGTTTGCGGCGCGGCATGGTTCGAGTCTAAACAGCGTCAGAAGAGGCGGAACTCGGTGCTTTCGGTGCCCCGCAAGGCCTCGTAGTCAAGGACCAGGCAACGGATCCCACGGTCGTTGGCCAAAGTCTTTGCCTGCGGCTTGATCTGTTGCGCTGCAAAAACTCCCGTGACCGGCGCGAGCAGCGGATCGCGGTTGAGCAATTCGAGGTAGCGCGTCAACTGCTCGACGCCGTCGATCTCGCCGCGACGCTTGATCTCCACCGCCACCGATGCACCGTCCGCGTCTCGGACCAGAAGATCGACCGGCCCGATGGCCGTCATGTACTCACGCCGCACCAACGTGTAGCCGGGGCCGAGTGTCTCGACATGCTCCGCCAAAAGTTCTTGAAGGTGTGCCTCGACACCGTCCTTGATCAATCCCGGATCGAGACCGAGTTCATACGACGAATCGTGCTCGACCTCTTCGAGAGTGATCCGCAGTTCCTCGCCCGCCTTGTTGGTGACGACCCACAGGATGTCGTCGCCGTCCCCGGTGGTCTCGACCAACCAGCACGGCGGACTCATCCAGTTGAGCGGCTTGTACGCCCGATCGTCGGCATGGATACTGACCGAGCCGTCGGCTTTGACCAACAGCAGTCGTCTTGCGGTAGGGAGGTGGGAGGTCAGGCGTCCCACATAGTCGACACGGCAACGAGCAATAACTAGGCGCACCGGACCACCCTAAGCGATCATTACGACTACTCTCGACACACTATGCAGCGAAGCCGTGTCCCGAGTGCGCCCCTGGGGTCGTGGCTGCTCGGATCCACCGACGAAAGCCCCAGGCGCCGCCGAATCCGCGTCCAGGCACTACTCACCGCGCCCCTCCTGGTCACAAACCTGATCGGAGCGGTACTGGCGATCGTGCTCATCGGATTCGTGGTTCCCGGACCCGAGATCATCCACCCCGAATTCGCATGGATCAACTTCATTGCCGTGCCCGTCTTCATCGGGTGTGTCTTTCTCATCGGACTTCTGTGGGGCACCAAACGGCTGATGCGGGATCTTCGATGGGCCACCGAGGATCACCCACCGACAGAGCAGAATCAACGCGCGGCGCTGCGCGGGCCGTGGCGACTGACCCGAGTGCAAGCCGTCCTGTGGACGGCCGCGCTCATCACCTTCACGACCATGTACGGAATCGTCGACCCCGACACTATTCCGAAAGTTCTGTTCACCGTGGCTTTCAGCGGTATCACCACGTGCGCTTTCTGCTACCTGCTCAGCGAGTTCGCACTCCGCCCGATTGCTGCGCGTGCACTCGAATCCGGAGCACCCCGCAAGGCTGCCGTTCTCGGACTGACCGGCCGGACAATCCTCGTCTGGCTGCTCGGAAGCGGAGTCCCCGTCACCGGCTTGATGCTCGTGGCGGTCTTCAGCTTCATCCGGCCTGCATCGTGGCAAGCCCTCGCGATCGCCATCCTCGTCATTGGCGGAATCACCCTGTGCGTCGGACTCGGGCTGACATACATCAACATTCGGTCCGCCGCGGCCCCCATTCGGTCCGTGCGACGAGGAATGGAACAAGTCACCCGTGGCGACCTCACCGCGTCCGTCGTCGTGTACGACGGAACTGAACTGGGACTACTGCAGGCCGGCTTCAATCGCATGGCCGAGGGTCTGCGCGAGCGAGAGCGGATACGCGACCTCTTCGGGCGCCACGTCGGACACGAGGTTGCCGCAAACGCGGTTCGCCGAAACCCGGAACTCGGCGGTGAAGAACGTGACGTTGCCGTTCTCTTCGTCGACGTCATCGGATCGACCACGATCGCGGCCACCAACTCCCCTACGGCTGTGGTCGCTCTACTCAACCGTTTCTTCGACGTCATCGTCGACGAGGTCGACGCACACGGCGGATTCGTCAACAAGTTCGAGGGCGACGCAGCGCTGGCGATCTTCGGAGCGCCGACGACACTCGACGATCACGCCGGCAGCGCACTCGCCGCTGCCCGCAAGATTCAGCAGCGCCTGCGTGCCGAGGTTCCGGAAGTGAGCGCGGGAATCGGCGTCGCCGCAGGTGTTGCCGTAGCCGGGAACGTCGGTGCGCGAGAGAGATTCGAGTACACCGTCATCGGTGATCCCGTCAACGAAGCGGCGCGACTGTCCGAGGTCGCCAAGACGGTTCCGGGTAACGTCGCCGCATCCGGTCGGGCTGTGGCTGCCGCTGACAGCGCCGAGGCTGCACAGTGGTCGATCACCGAGAACATCACCCTTCGCGGCCGCCTCGAACAGACCGAGCTCGCGATTCCGTGCGACGCTCTGGAGTCCGAGACCAGCCCGTCAGACTCCGTGCCCGTGCAGCCCTGACCCCACCTCCCCCCTGAGCGAACGGCACGTTCGGTCGATCCAAGGCGATCAACGCCACGTTCGCTCGATGACTTTCCCGCTTCTCGACGGTCTATATCGGCACAGCGGAAATCCGACGACGCCTGGGAGATGGGTACGACTATGAAACTGACGACCTTTACCATCGTCACTCTCGACGGAGTGATGCAAGGACTCGGTGGGCCGGACGAAGATCGCCGTGGCGGATTCGAGCGGGGCGGCTGGTCCGCGCCATTGGTGGACACCGAAGCCATGGACTATCTCGTCCAGGTCTACCAGCGAGCTGACGCGTTCCTGTTCGGGCGACACACGTACGAGATCTTCGCCGGCTATTGGTGCGCGTTCGAGAATCCCGACGTCAACCCCATTGCAAGCGCCCTGAATTCGCGGCCCAAGTATCTTGCCTCGACAACGGTCACCGATCCGCAATGGAAGAACACCACGGCCCTTTCAGGTGACACCGCCACAGCTCTCGGCGCACTGAAAGCCAGACCCGGCGGTGAGCTTCAGGTGCACGGCAGTGGCAACCTGTGCCGCTGGCTTCTCGCGAACGATCTGGTCGACGAGATGATCCTGCTGATCGTTCCGGTGGTGGTAGGCCAGGGCACGCGACTGTTTCCCGACTCCGGACCGGACATCGCACTCGAGCTGGCCGAATCGCGAGCCACATCAAAGGGCGTGACGATTCAGAGGTATCTGCCGGCTGGCCGGCCGAAGTATGCGACTGCCACCGCCGACGGCATCGACTGATCCGGGCAAAGCGCCTGTCGTCCTCAGTCGTGTTCCCGCCCCTGATGGTGTGAACGTACCGTTCATCTCGTTGAAGAGGGTTAGCGTGTCGTTCACTCGATGCGGGGGTGCCGGCGGGGGTGCTCCCGCCCTTGATGGTGCGAACGGTACGTTGGGTCGATCTGAGGCGACGACAGTGCCGTTCGCTCGAAGTCGGGGGGTGTTTCGGGGGGGGTGTTTTGGGTACGAGAAAGCCCCCCAACCAGTACTGGTTGGGGGGCTTCTCTAATGCGTGTTCGGCGGTGTCCTACTCTCCCACACCCTGTCGAGTGCAG
>NZ_JAJHVW010000045.1:0-5653 GCF_027583855.1 Rhodococcus sp. BH5 | reverse complement strand
GGCCGAATCGAGCGCCGGCCGAATCGAGCGCCGGCCGAATCGAGCGCCGGCCGAATCGAGCGCCGGCCGAATCGAGCGCCGGCCGAATCGAGCGCCGGCCGAATCGAGCGCCGGCCGAATCGAGCGCCGGCCGAATTCGTTAGTGCGGCGTGCGTGCGTGGTGGTCGAGTATCGCGACCCAGGAGGACGCTGGGAGCTTTTCGGGTGCGTAGCGATCGAGGGTGAGGGTGGCGTGGTGTGCGTCGTGGTGGACGCCGCCGAGGTTGTGGAGGTTCTCGCGTGCTCCGGCGTTGTGTGCGGCGGAGGCGAGCGCGGTCAATCGGTCCGGAAGCATCGATGTCCTTCGGTCGAAATGTGTCGGTGGTGCGCGGAGAAATTCTTGCCTGTTCGGTCACCTCGAGCGGAGCAAGATATTCCAAAACCCCGGGGTTTCGGATTCCGTCCTGGTCGGGCAGAGCTCGGCGGCGGCCTGGCGGAGCAAGATAGTGCCTTAGATGCCCTAAGTCTGACCGCGCTGGCGCGGTGCCCGTTCCGGGGTGCTGCGCTGGGCCTGTCAACGACTGAGGACGACGGACGCGATGCTGCCGAGTGTTCCGATGACGGCGACCGTGATCGGTGTGAGTGCGGCGATCCAGAGGCGAATTTTTTCGCCGTGATCGGGTGCGGTGTTGGTGGCGGTTGGCTGCTCGTTCATGCGTGCTCCTGCGGTCGAATGTTCGATGTCGCCGGGAAGGTAGCTTTTACGTTCTCCCGTTGATGTCCGGGACCGTATCGGTGGACCTGGACTACTCAGCGCGAACGACGCCGCGGCCGAATTCGAACGACCGTACAAACCGCCTTCTCCACGTGCGGCACGCTCGCTGGAGACAAGACGAAGCCCCCGACTCGCGTCAACGAATCGAGGGCTTCTAACCGTGTTTGGCTGGACCAAACCCAGCCGCATGACGGCTGGTGTGATGGTAGGTCAGTCGAGTTCGGTCACTGCGCCGTAGTCCCGGAGCTGGCGAAGGTTGAACGTGATGTCGAAGAACGAGTGCGCGACGTTGAACGTGGCCCGCGCGGCCGACTTGGTGTGCCGCTTCGCGCTGCGCAGCAGCACGCGTTGTGGGAAGTCGTAGAACGCGATCGCGGCTTGCGGTGTGGGCAGTGCGCGGTTCCATTCGACGAGGACGTATTCGCAGAAGCGGAACGTCTCCTCGAGGTACTCGGCCGCTGCGGTCGCGTCCGCGATATCGCCGGGCAGTTGGTACTCGAAGCGATCGAGCTGGCGCACGAGTGTGTGCGCGGCGTCGAGCAGTGTTTTCGCGGCAGTGGTGATGTCTGCGGCGGTGGGCGAAATGCCCACGACGGAATCCGTCATGGTGTGTCTCCTGGTTTGGTCAGGTGACAGTTCGATCGTGAGTGTTGACGCACTCGTGAAACGAACCGCGTGTGAAGTTGTTCGGCCCGACGGTGCCGGTCCGAGGCCAACGTTACCTCCACCAGCCGACATCGACAGTCTCAGCGCTCACCAGTCGCACCCTCGCCCCTCGTGCTTCAACGCCTTACGCGTCCTGGCCGTCGCGCTGGCGCACTCGGCTCGCATCACCATTCGCTCGGAACTTCGTTCCTCAGTTCCCCGATCCACCCCTCACCAGCGCAGAGCCCAAACCGAACACACCATAGGCAGAGTTTCAGACTTTGGGGGCGCACTTTCGGGCGACGAAATGTTTTCGAGGCGGCGGCCATCGTTCCGGTCCCCGGCATCGAAGCGATGAACCTGCCGCACACACAGCCCGTACCCGGCCTACCTCCCGCAGTTCTCGACACCCGCTCACTGCCCGCGCTGCTCCCCTGGCCGTGCTCACCTACCCGCCCGCTTCCCCACCCGTCTATCGACCTATATCGCCATCTACCCGGAAACGCCTTTCTTGCTCACCCCAAGTGCCACACACCTCTTGCATTCAGGCAACGACACCGACCATCTTTTCGGGCGACGAAATGTTTTATGCTGACGAGATGGACCCGAACACCTGCCCACGCTGCGGAAACCCGGTCACCGTCAAACCTCGCGGCCGACCAGCCCGGTGGTGCTCGGACCGGTGCCGCAAACTCGCCTCCGAGGAACGCCGCGCCGCCGAGCGCGGCGCGATCGGATTGCAGATCCGCGACCACACACGGGTGGTGGAGAAGCCCGTTCCGGAGCGGATGACCGCGACCGTCGCAGCGGCCCGCGCGGCCGAGGACATCGACACGGCACTGTCGGTGCTGGCCGCGTTGCAACGCAAACTCGACGCCGCCACGGTCCCCGAACACGCACTCTCACGGCTGCACCGAGGCATCAACGACCTACACGCCACGTTCCGCAGAACCGTTAAGCCGAGCTCGATCGGACTGCTCAACTACCCCACTGACAAAGCCGCAGCCGCCACAATGGACCCGAAAACTGCTGTGCCCGTAGTGCTTAACAGCCCCCGCGCATGCTCGGAAGTGATCACCACACTGACCGAACAAGTACGCACCGGCCAACTCACCCACGACCCCCGACACGACCGAACCCGGCGTGCCCTGGCCGATCTCATCCACACCGTCCGGGTCCGCGAATAGATGGCGCGCCCACGAGAAAGGTCGCTGAAATTTGCTCGTTTCACTTTGGGAATTTGATCCGGATATGACTGTGGGCGTGAAGCCTCAAGTTAGAGGTTCACGCCCACAGTGGGTCTCGCTTAGCGCTGAGAGAAACGTCAGCGTTTGGCCGCGGAATTTGTACGCCACTTGGCAATCCAAGGCTTCAGCCAGGGTTTTGCGGCGATGTACGTTCCGACGACAAACAAGCCGATGCAGAGGGGGAGCGGAGCAGAGGGTAGGTATCCGATGCCGACCGCAATGAAAGCCACGCCCATCACGAGGTGACCAATCCACCCCATCCGACTTGTATCGCGTTCTTCATCCATGCCTAGAACCTTAGTTCAGGTCCATGGATTCATCGCAGGAGAAACTGCTGCTGTGACAGCAGTTTCAGCAACCGATGAAAGTTAGTCCTGCACCAACTCCTGCTGCCACTCCACCCGGTCCGAGGGCTGCCATTGCCAGCCCGCCGCCGCATGAGATACGGCCGCGAAGGGTCGTTTCATCAGGTGCCTGACTTTGCGGGACGATCCTGTTTCCGTTGGAGTCGTTGCCAGCGCATCCGGTAGCAGGAGAGCAATATCCGGGCTGTGAACCCCCTCCGGTTTGAGCGCTTGCTACTCCCGCACCCAACACTCCTGTAGTTGCCAAACACAAGGCCGATACGGCAATAAAGCGTTTCCCGATCAAGATGATTCCTCCCCGTTTTTGGTGCCTGAGCTTAAAACTGGCAATTCTGATGCTTGCCTCAATCGATTAGTTCCGACAACTCATTACACGGTGGAAAAGGCGCTGGAACTGCGAATTTTAACGACGCCACACGCATATTGAAGGTCAGTCTGGACAGGGCATCTTCGCGTTATGGTCATGGACGTGGACACGACAGGAAAAGGACGGCCATCCCGTCCGCGTTGGTCATTGTCCGAAGCGTCCAAACGGACAGGTGTCAGCCGCACGACGCTGCTCCGGAGAATTGAAGCCGGCAAAATTCCGGGTGCGATCAAAACCGATGAAGGCTGGTCGATCGGAATCGAAGACCTCATCGGAGCTGGAATCATTCCAGATAAGCCCAGTCTGTCAGGTCTGCCAGAGGGTGTACGCGGGCATGGCCACCCTGATTTTGATCATGTCCAGCGGATCGCGGATCTTGAACGGGAGTTGGCCGTTGCTCATGCTCAGCGGGCGGCAGCTGAACAGGTCGCGGTCGAGCGGGAGCGGATCATCCAATCACAGGCTGTGACGTTGCTCATACTTCAGCCGAAGCCGGTCGATGACAGGCCTTCGGCGGTAGCTGACGCTGTGCCAGAGGCAGAACACCATCCGCCGGCCGATCCGGGGGCCGAGCGCCGCTCGGAACCCGACAACCCGCTGACCTGGCTACGCCGACAGATCTTCCGCTGAAATCTCGCCGTGCCTGCGGGCGTCGTGCAGTAATCGGCCGACGATCCCGGTCGAGAGTTCCATGGCTTCGGCGATTTCTCGGTACTTCAACCCCTGCTTCCGCAGCTCGACAGCCTTGTCACGGCGAGCCTTCGCGCGGCCGAGGTAATCGTCACGCGGCTCAGCAAAAAGCCGTTGGATTGTGCGAGTGGAGGCCCCGAATTTTTCGGCCGCAGCTGCCGCCGTCATCTTCCGGCGCACCGGATTCTTGGCTCCGCCCATCAGATAATCGCCTCCCACATTGACTGCTCATCATATTTGGTTGCTCGCGCTCGGTTGGCTTCGATTTTGGCGAGTGTTGTTGCGCTGCCGCCTTTTTGGCCGAGGTGTGCTTGTCTGGCTCGGTACTGTTCTTCGGTGAAATTGCGCCAGATCCATTTGGAGATGGATTGCGCGGTGGCGCGTACTTCGGTGAACGGTAGTGGTGTCGTGAACTCGGTGTTGACGGCGTGGCAGTGCTGCAGGACGAGGTGGTCCCAGTCGCGGCCGGTTCCGTTTCGGTGCTGCCACCACTGTGGGTATGCCCATCGCCGGGTGGTGTCGAACATGGTGACGTTGCGGCCAAGGCCCACGGCTCGATCGGGCCGACGCGGCATCTGCCGTGGTGTGTGGATGGTGGCCAGTTGCCGCAATGTGTACGGGGTGGACGGGCCGTAGATCGTCTCCCAATCCGGGTGTATCGGGTTTTTGGTCAGTTGCCCGCCGTACGAGAAATCGCCGCCGACGCTGATCTTGAGACCGGTTTCGATGCGGTGGGCGTAGCGCAACGGTGTCAGTCGAGCGCTGTCGGTGCGGCACACGTGGTTGGGGCCGAGCCACCATCCGATGTGTGCACGGCCGGATGGCGATTGTGCGACCCAGTTCGGCGCCGGATGGTCGGACGGTTGCTCGAATGCGCGCATCGCGGCGTCGACGTGATCGCAGTCGATGACGATGGATCCGAGCAGTGCGTGCGGTGAATGCTCGACGTACCGCATTGCCAACGCGTCGTCTCGGCTCATCCGGTACTGACCTCGTTGGAGGTTGTTCGTTGCGAACGGCCGGTGCGGGAGCAACACCGCATCTGCCCATTGCCGATCGCTCAGCACGCCCCTCGATGCGGATTCCATGGGGCCACTGTGCCCGCCCACATCGACTATTCGAGTACGACGCGCCGAAGCTATATGGAAAATTATTCGACTACGCTATGCCAAGCCATATCAGGTATCCCGGCGACACACCCCCAATCCCCTCCCTAACCACCACCTGCTTTTGAACCCTGCTGCGCTGGATCGCTCGATTCTTCTAGAACCTGCGCAGCGGAAACCCGTGGTCGGCACCTTGGTGCAAGAGGTGTGCTCGGGTTTGGCTTTCCGTCGGTGGGTGGTGAGCACAGGCAGGGGAGTACGGCGGTACTTCCAGGGATCTGTTCGAGCTGCGGGAGGTAGGCCGGGTACGGCGCGTAGTGCGGAAGCGTGGTCGTTGGTTGCTCGCTTTTCGGCTGGGCCGAATCGAGCGCCGGCCGAATCGAGCGCCGGCCGAATCGAGCGCCGGCCGAATCGAGCGCCGGCCGAATCGAGCGCCGGCCGAATCGAGCGCCGGCCGAATCGAGCGCCGGCCGAATCGA
>NZ_JAJHVW010000044.1:5083-6201 GCF_027583855.1 Rhodococcus sp. BH5 | reverse complement strand
TGGGATCGTTTGGCCTGCTCGGAACCACGGCCATGGGCACGCCATCCGCCGCCGTCGGGGATCTTCCCGACCTTCTTGATGTCGACGTGCACCATCTGACCGGGCCGTTTCGCGGAGATGACCTGGGGTTTTCGGTTGTTCTCGCCGTTCGGGTCGATGAACCGGCGACGGTGCAATCCCAGACCGCGCAGGATTTTCGTGACGGTCCTGCGAGCAATGACCGTTCCACCCATTCGGAGTTCGAACGTGATGCGCGCGGCCGACCATTTCCGGGTCCGTCGCATGAATTCGATCTCGGCCACGACGCCCGCCGCGGTGGCGGTGGGTTGGTGTTTCGGTGTGCTGGATCGGTCCTGTAATCCCAGGTCACCGTACTTGCGATACCGGTTGACCCACTTCGAGGCGCATTGCCGAGAGATCCCCATCTCGGCGGCCACATGGGCTACCGGACGAGTGCGTCACCGCTCGACGAGACGCCGTCTTCCCTCCACTGTCAGCAGGGCATTACGGTGTGTCACAGGGCTGGTCCTTCTTGGTTGAGAACGGTTGTGTCGCAACTCCCATTCTCACGCCGAGGACCAGCCCGTCTACTTCAGTCCTGCGTCAGCAACGTCCATACCCGCAACACCTGCATAGGATAACTCTGACCGCTCTGTCTTGTGCAGTCTTCCATCCTGAACTTTTGCTCTTGACTCGACGGTTCCATTTCATTGTTTCAAAACTATTACATCAAGGGTGGGTCCGTATACCTAAATTCCACCCCTAAAACCCATACCTAGAACGCCAACGATACTAATTGACAATGGCCTTGACTTAGGAAAAGTCAAGGCCATTGTCAATCTCAAATATTCAGTTCTACCTCGGTGACGTCGGCGAGAATACAATTCGTCTCACCGACGTCACCTCTATGGGATTCTACTGCTGATTGATTTTCTCACGACGAACAGCACTTACGTTGAGCATCAGGGCAATAAACATTCCAAAACCGGCTAGAGAAATTCCAACGGGTATAGCCAACTGCGAGGCTTCCCCGCCGTCAAATTGTTCTCCAGTACCACCCGTACTCGCGTGCACAGGATAGCCGCGATCACAATCAACACCCGGCTGACCCGACTGAC
>NZ_JAJHVW010000044.1:0-4983 GCF_027583855.1 Rhodococcus sp. BH5 | reverse complement strand
CCGGAACCTGCGGAACCGAACCATTCAAATCACAATCAACACCCGGCTGACCCGGCTGACCCGACTGACCCGGAACCTGCGGAACCGAACCATTCAAATCACAATCAACACCCGGCTGACCCGGCTGACCCGACTGACCCGGAACCTGCGGAACCGAACCATTCAAATCACAATCAACACCCGGCTGACCCGACTGACCCGGAACCTGCGGAACCGAACCATTCAAATCACAATCAACACCCGGCTGACCCGACTGACCCGGAACCTGCGGAACCGAACCATTCAAAACTAGGCGTTGAACAGCTTCGACTGCGCGACTCCAATCGACGTCTGGAACATTTCCGTCTCGGCGTGGCAGTACAGCACCAACGATTGCGCCAATAGCGGTGCCAAACCACAGGCCAACTCCACTACTAAAGACACTTCCAACGAATGCACTGCTAATCGCATGCGCAAACGCAGTCGTTAATACCGCCAACAAAGCGCCGATAATAATCCCAGGAATAGCGCCTAGAATCGAACCGAACAGCTTTCCAAGAAGGCCACCAATAATGGCTCCCGGGATTGCGCCAAAAAGGTTCAACGGATTTAACAGACCAAATATTGCTCCTAGCGCACCACCCAAAATCGCTCCAGGGACTGCGATTACAGGGCTTGCGATAAACCCGCCAATTGCGCCGATAACAGATCCAACAAGAAGCGCGAGCGGAATAAGCAGCAATGCCGATACCGCAGATACCGCAGAGCCAATCGTGACACCAACAAGCAAGCTAGCAACAGTAGCGATTACTGCAGAAATACCCAGCAGAGCTAAGGTTAGAATTCCAGATAAAATAAGAAGAGGCAAACCAATCAAAATCTGGAAGATAATATATGTCACGATAGCTAGAGGGATACCTACGACTAATGTAAATCCGAGAGCAACCGCAGCCACAATGAGTGCGATTCCACCAATAACAATGAGGTATCCAACCAAGAACAAAAGAATTGCAGGCACTGCCAACGGGCCCGCAATCGCAGCTGCAATCAAGCCCAATATGACCCCGGCAAACATGACCACAGTAAACGGTATTGCGATCACAGCAAAGATTGCACCAATAATCAGTGCGGGTATTGCCAATGGAGCCACGAGCGCAATGAGAGCAGGCACCAAACCCGCCAACAACGAAGCCACAATGCTCAAAACAACCGGTACGATCGACAGAAGCCCAAGGACTCCAAAGGTTCCAACAAATGTCAGAATACCAGAGATGATTCCGGCACCGCCTCCCAGAACGAGACTGGAAATTGCTGCGAGAGCAGTCGCAAGACCAGCTCCGATAACCCCACCAGCAACAGTTGATAGAACCGTTCCAGCCAAATAACCAAGAACGGAACCAGCCAACGCGGAAACCAAAGAATCGATAACGGACGTAATTGCTACCCCAATAATAGCTCCGGGGATAGCACCCAACGGAATTCCGATAATACCACCAAGTGAGCTACCAAGTATGCCGCCAAATACGCCACCTGGAACTGCAGCCAACAAATTCAATGGACTAAATAGACCATTTAAGAATCCGAGAACGGCCCCAATTCCGCCTGCACTGATAACTCCAAGGATCCCGCCAATGACGGCCCCATCGCGAATATTTTCGTTGTCAAATCTTCCTTGATACCAATCATTAAGGACAGAAGAAATATCACGCAATTCAGGGCTATCATTTCCGCCCGGTCCACCAATAAGACGAGCGATATTGCTGTTCTCCCATGCCAGCAGAGCAAGGCACGATAGAATATTGAACTGCCGTTGCGCATACCCGCTCATTGCAGGCCAACTATTAACAGTAGACGATATAAATGTTACTGCCAGCGCTACAAAAGCAGCGAGCATCCATGGCAACGAAGCTAAAGCACCTAATCCACCGCCGACAATAGCGCCAGGAATTGCAAAAATTGCGAATCCAAAAATAGCCGCTATGCCTGCTGAAATCAGCGATACCAGGAACGTTCCAATTGCTGAACCAATCGATCCGCCGACGATTCCGCCTGTCAGAAGACCGGCGATACCACCGATTATTCCTCCTAAGAGACCTCCCATTAATCCACCAATTAAATTGAGGGGATTAATGGCCCCAAGCAGGCCACCTATCACTGCGCCTAGAGGGGTAGTAAATACAGATACGATCAAAGAAAGCACTAATCCTGCTAATGCTCCAAAAATCGCTCCCGGAATAAATAGCAATGCAATTGCCGGAAGCGCGATGAGCGCGCCCAACAATAGAACGCCGATCGCCAAAATTGCGCCCACAATCAAAGCGATTACGAAAAGAATCGCTCCAATTACTAGTGCCACCGGAATCAAGATAACCAGAGATATCAGGTAAATCAAAGCGGAAATTGCTAGCGAAATTGCAAGGAACAAAACTATTTGAATCACAAAGAAAAATATGAATTCAATGGGAGCCAAAATAAATATCAACGTCAATCCCGCAAGAATCAGGCCGATTCCAGGCCAAATCAGTGCAAGAGCCGGAATGCCAGCCAGGATAGACGCCACACCAAGAGCCAGTTTTGTCAGCAGGACATAAAGTCCGGATAATCCTGCGGCAGCAATCACGGAAAGCAACGCTAGTGGAATACCAACAATCAACGCCGGAATTAATGGCAGAAGAATTAGAGGTAATGCCACAAGAACTAGCGGAATGAGGAGCGGAGCAAGAAATGCTGCAGCGGCGAGTGCAAGCGTTGCGAGTAGCAGCAGTCCACCGCCAAGAACAGCGGTCGTGATACCACCGAGAACAGCACCAACCACGGGAATCAGCAGATTAGGCAGAATCAATCCAGCCAATCCGCCCAGAGCAGCTCCTATTGCACTGCTTGCCAGTGTTGCTGAAATGTATCCGATAACCGCACCCGGAAGTGCGCCCAGAATAGAGCCAAGCAATGCTCCAGGACCGGCACCCAGGAGAGCTCCCACAACTGCACCTGGTATCCCTCCAAGAATCGGAGAAAGAGGGTTAAGAAATCCTGCAATAGCGCCAACAAATGCGCCAGGAATACCTGTTGCCACTCCCCCTAATACTGCACCCACTGAACCAGATACCAATGGCACGGCGAGAGAAACTCCTAAAGATTCAAGTAGGTCCCCAACAATTGGAGACACTCTTTCCTCTATAAGAAAATCAACACTATCAGCGAATTGCGGAGTGTTGACAGAAACACTCATACGTGCAATCAGATCTTGAGCATAGACGAGGTCAATATTTCTGGCAAACCCATCCGGGTCATTCAAAAAGAGTCCGAGCTCTCGATCAGCAGTCATTGCGACGTCTAGTAACCCGCCAGCAAATATATTTTCGCATTCGCCTGTCGAACAATCATTTCCTGAAACACCTAATACAGGAACCACCGACTGAAGGATTTGCTGAATCTGCACCATATTTTCATCAGCATTGGGCGCACGAGGCACCACTACGTCTCTAAGAGCGTCCCCGATCGGTGCGATCACGCTATCAAACGGCGCTAAGAAAGAATCAACCGGTTGAAGAATTGGTGACGCGGAAGGAGTCTGTTCGTGAACAGTTTCCGTCTCCCCAACCTTGGAGATAAATTCCTCGGCTGGAGCACCGTTTTGGCGATTCTGGGAAACAAACGCCGCTTCAAGCGCTGCACCAACATTCGGAAGTCCATAAAGCGGGTCTTCCGGAGGGGGTGAATGCCGAACTTCATCAATAACTTTCAAAGTCGGAGAAACAATATTTGAAGCAGAGATGTCGATTACATTCTGAATAATTCCACTAATCTCTGAGCCTGTCTGCGGAGGACTGGCAAGTGGGTCTGCTTGAGCTACAGATGTAGACAGCCATGCAGCGCCTATGAGCGCAACGCCAGTTGCCATAACGCGGACAGTTCGTTTGAACATTGCAACCTCCTTCCTTTTTGAAATCATAAATACCTCGTTTGATCGATTTTTTGTAAAGGTCGTGCCAATCTATCTCTAAATTAGATACCATCCACTAAAATCGCCTAAGGGGGACCTCGAGCCGATATGTTCACGCAATTATCATCCTTCACTCAATTGCATAAATTTCAAATATCGATGCGCAAGGAATTTTACAATTCTTACGCGCCGCAAAATTGCGACCCTTATATTGAAACAGCAGGACAGGGTTGACGCAAGTCAACGTGCCACGAATCACTAACACGTGTCATCCTTTCCATGCTGGGCAAACCATGGTTCATCCAGCTCGCTTCCGGCTACTGCAAGTCAACCACGGAGTTTGCCCAAGAGGGTGGGATTCCAAGCGAAGTTAAGTTAATAACTCTTGAGGTGAATTAATAACTACTAATCGTGCGACATTTGAGTCACCCTACCCACGCCAAACTCTTCGGAGAGGGCCCAATATGCTTCATTACCATTCGTAAGGTTCATACATTGCAGTTCCAACATTGAAGCGCCCAGCGGATCACGGCCAATGTTTTTCATCTTCAGTTTCTTCAAGATCCCGTGATCGTTTGAAGCCAAGCCGCACTCTCGCCGAAGCCAACTCTCTGGTAGCGATGGCACCGAACACTCCGCTCCGTCGATGGTCTCTACAAGACCGAGTTGATCAAACCCCGCAGGCCATGGCGACGATCGAACTGTGAAAATCGCCACGTTGGAACGGGTGGACTGGTTCAACCACCGACGACTCTACGAGCGCTGCAGCTATGTGCCTCCGGCCGAACTCAAGGCAACCTACTACGCTGAGCACAGAACTACGCGAATCCCGGATCTCTCAAATCAGTAGTCCCCGGGCTCGCCAAAGCGATTCACATTCTTTTTAGTACGACAAAGATAGTCGAACATCCCCCGGTTAGAGTGGGCCTTTCGTGCCTCACCTGCTTCGGTCCACGAGAAGAGAGCTCCACATGGCGCCACAACCCGTAGTCGACAACGCGGCCACGACGCGACGCACGCACATCATCCGGACAGTTCTCGCTGTCCTCGTCATCGCACCG
>NZ_JAJHVW010000043.1:0-6283 GCF_027583855.1 Rhodococcus sp. BH5 | reverse complement strand
CGGCAATGCCGGCACGGTGCGCTCGGGATGCTGACCCCGATCGAGTTCGAGAACGTACACTTCACACGCTAACCCGTAGCCTGAGGCCAAACATCACGACTCCACGAAACTCAGGGCACATCAAAGTTTCCGGACTCGCCGGTGCGATTCAGGATCAGTCCTCGGTGAGTACGAAGTTCGGTTGGTAGTCATGCGCTTTTCCGGCCGTTTCAGGTGAGCTTCTGAGCTGTGTGGATTTCGTAGAGAGTTGAATCGCACGCGGGCGTAGTGCTGCCCTTGACGCACTCGCCCGCCGGCGCGGTGCGAGTTCTGGGAGGTACACGCGTACATCGCTGCGGTGTAGTTGAAATGGCAACACCGTGCTGTTCCCTTTGCCTTCCTTGCCGTGTTCAAAAGGTGACGACGGATAGGAAGGCAACGAGTCGGTCAGGACCTCAGGCGCGGCTTTACGCTCGCATCACCAGTGAAGCGAGTTGTTCGGACAATCAGTTGCGTCGCAGCGGTGACACATTTCGGCTCTGCGTAAGTCGTAGTCGGTGGGACTGCGGCCCCGATCGCTCGAACAATGGGTGAGGTGGACTCAGGACGAGCCTTGCACGCGATGAACAACCGAGGCACGAATGTCGGAGACGTCAAATCCGGCCGAGAGATGAAACTCCCCGGCTTCGGTGTGCCATCCTGCGTCCCAATTCTGGAAAGCCCTGCGTGCAAGCGTTACTCGTGTGGTGGTTGTCTCGCCGGCGGCGAGTACGCCATCAGCGAATCCAACGAGCCAACGTACGGGTCGATCAATTGTCGTCTTCGGTCGGTGTGCGTAGATTTGGGCGACGAACTTTCCGATGCGATCGCCGGTGTTTCGTACCGTGACATCGACGGCGTGGGATGTGACAGCGCTCATCCTGTCGATCTCGAAGCTGGTGTACGAGAGTCCGAATCCGAAGGAGTAAGCCGGGGTTCGGTTCTGACGCAGCCATCCGCGGTATCCGACGTGGATGCCTTCGCGGTAGTCGACGACGCCTTCCTGCGGGGTGGTATCGAGGACAGGAACATCCTCTTCCGATGTCGGCCAGGTGGTAGGGAGCCGTCCGCCGGGTTCCGCTGTTCCAGAGAGCAGATCGGCGACTGCGTTTCCGATCTGCTCCCCTCCGAACCAGGTCAGCAGGATTGCCGCCACATCGTCTTTCCACGGCATGATCAGTGGCGCGCCTGCGTTGACGACGACAATCGTGCGTGGGTTGACGGCGGCCACGGACGCGACCAAATCGTCTTGATCTCCAGGAAGTCTCAGCGAGGAGCGATCCCAGCCTTCGCTTTCCCCGTTCGAGTCCGTGCCGACGAAGACGATCGCGACGTCCGATGCGGCGGCGAGGGTGACCGCGTCGCGATGGAGTTCACCATCGTCGTCGTCGCGTTCGCGCCCGATGTTGAGCGCGGCAACACCTACGGCGAACATTGGTCCAGCGTAGGTGATCGCGAGGTCGATGGGGACGCCGGCGGCGACCTCGATGTCAGCTGTGGCTGCGGGTGGCTCGAGTAGCGCGGCTCCGAGATCGGAACCGATGGGCGCTAGTTCGGTGTCGAGAACAGTGCGGTCTCCGGCGTTGATGTGGAGTTTTCCGACGCAGGAGGCTTGGAACCGGAGCGTGCCGGTGCCTGTTGGAAGGTACCGCGTGCGTACTTGGAGGGATGCCGCGTCGGTCGGTGCATTGCCGAACCACACCAGTCGGCAGCTCGTGCGCCGTTCGGAACGGAGGAGTTCACCGTCGGCGTCGGTGAACTCGACGCGCAAGCCCGGGTCGCCGGTGGAGGGGTCGGTGAGCGAATTGGGGTCGAGTGCGATGAGCGTGTCGGGCTCGGCGATGCCGATGCTGTGTCTGACGGTGCTCACCGAGAACACTCGTCTCAGCGCGTCAACAGGCGTGCTGACTGACCCTGGCAGTACGGTCGCGCTACCGCCGCCTTGCGTTCGGGGTTCGACTGCGTGGCGGCCGAGCACGGCGATGGTGCCGACGGCAGCGGGGAGGGGCAACACCCCGTTATTGACGAGCATCACCGAGCTCTCGATGGAAAGTTCCTTTGCGGCCAGGGTTGCCGACGCTGGAACGGCGGCTGTGGCGCTTTGTGTTTCGCGGACGTCGAATGCTCCGACACGGAAGGCGAGACGAATCAAGCGGCGGACTTTTTCGTCGATCGTGGATTCGGAGACTGTGCCGTCGTGGACAGCGGCGAGAAGCTGCTCGCCCCAGAATCCGAAAGGGCCAGGCATGGCGAGGTCTTGTCCGGATTGTGCCGAAGCGACGGTTGATCGCACGCCGGTCCAGTCCGAGATGATGACTCCGTCGAATTCCCATCCCGTCTTCAACGGTGCAGTCAGCAAAGGGTGCTCGGACATCGTCGTGCCGTTGACCGAGTTGTACGCAGACATGATCGACCAAGCCCCGCCATCGATGACAGGGCCTTCGAAAGCGGCCAGATACACCTCACGAAGCGCTCGCTCGTCGATGCGGGAACTGGCGGTGAAGCGTTCGGTCTCGTACTCGTTGCCGACGTAGTGTTTGGGACACGCTGCTATGCCTTCGCTTTGGAGGGCGCGAACGTATTCGGTGGCAAGTACGGACGTCAGTTGTGGATCTTCGGACAACGACTCGAAATGCCGACCGCCGAGTGGTGAGCGATGCAGATTGATGGTGGGCCCTAGAACGACGTCGACGCCTTTACGTCGCGCTTCGGCGGCGAGAAGTGCTCCGTAGCGTGCGGCTGCTTGGCGACTCCAGGTAGCGCCGAGTGCTGAACCGGAAGGGAAGTTCGCTGAGGGCTCTCGCTCGTCCCAGTTTTCTCCTCTTACGCCGGCCGGCCCGTCGGACATCACGATCGGACGGAGTCCAATGGACTCGACGGGCCAAGTGGTCCAGAAGTCGCGGCCGGTGAGGATCTTGATCTTGGTCGTGAGGTCGAGATCGGAAACTTTGCGCTCGATTTCGGTGTCGTCGGGCACCGGGTGCGCTTGCGTTGCAGTCATGGTCATTCCTCTCAGTTGGCGTGATTGGTGCACTAGGCCCGGGCGAGAGCGAGCTGATAGTTTTGATGAAGATTTCGGCGAGCCTGCGGAGCTTCGGTATTCAGGTCAATCGTGCTGTCGATCGGAGAACCGGACTTCTCATACAAGTCGAGACTGATGTGCCCCGGTTACGGCTGCTCAATTCTCGATGTGGCCCTCAAGCTCGGCACGGGTGTATACCGCCCCTATTCCCTCCTGCTCGCGCTTGATGTCGATGCCGACTCGAGCAGCGGCATCCAGAATGTCCCACCGGAGGAGCAGGACTCCTCGGCCGTCTTCGATGCAGTCCAGGTGGCCCCCCTTCATTAGACCCCATGCAGCAGCTCGCGCAAGCTCGGTCAACTCAGTAACTGCGTCGGGTTTGCTCATGTCCTCAATCTCTCCTTCGGGTGTATTGCGGGTCGTCCCATATCTTCCATTGTGTCGTTTTCGTCTCGTAGATGGTGCTCTCCACATTTTTGTGGGGTTGCGACAGGGGAAGATGGCTGTGTGGTTGGTATTTGAATTGTGTTGCAGTGCAGTGTGTTTAGAATTATGCTGCGCTGCTGTTGTTTTGGGTGGTTATGCAACATGTTTTGTGAATATGCGCGTATGGCAACATGTTTGGTTTTGCAGTGTTCGTTGGATGGTAGGGGTGCATGATGGTTGGGTATGAATGAGATTGAAGTGAAGTGGCGGGCTCGGTGGTGACGTGTCGGGGGAACGCCCATACGCCACATGCGCAGGCTCCCCCTTCTGGGTGCTCACCATTCCGAGCTGATCGCCGCAGTGTGCGAACCAGATCCGCACATATGAGGCGTTGGGGTTCAATGCGGAGTGAGATTGAATCATTGTCTGCGGGTGCGCTGACGGGGGGCCTGTCGGTCTGCAAAAAAGTAGGTATAGATTGTGCATACGCTGCAGGTGAGGGTGGCAGACAAGAGCATTCCCGAGCTTGGTGAAATTAGGCTGAGTGCCCCTCCTAGGGTAGCTCCTGCCGTAAAGGAAGCATACAATAGAAGATATCCTAACCAGTCATGGATAGTGCCTCCATTGATATGTCTCTCGATACCTTGGCCAAATTTGACTAGTGTTCCTGTTATATAGCTCAATGGTATTGATACTTCGCCGTTATGGACGAAGGAAGTGTTTAATGATCCGATTCCGAATGCAACGAACAATATCGGAAGGAAGGGTATATCGGCCCGTGTCCATCCTTCTTGGGCGAAGTCGACGATTGTTGCTGCAGCCAGCGATAGGGTTGTTAGTACAGTTGCTCCATGCGGATGGTTTTCCCACCATCGTCTCCGTAGTATGGATGCGACTAGTACTCCGAAAACGAAGGATATAATGAGTAGGATTGCAGCTTTTGACATTTCCGATTTATTTGTAAAGAAACCAAGAATTCCTCGTTCGGTATTTCCGGTCATGAAAGTGACGAAGTATCCCGTTGTATGCACGAAGGCTGCAGATCCAATTAGGCCCGCGAGGGAAGATAGTACCCATGAAAGCACTGACTCTCCGTTGAATGTCTTATTCATTTTTGAGATCCTGTCGGAGGTTCACTTTCGGGTGACTTCACTGCAATGTATGTCACTCTCATTGATTTTGATATCCACTGTCATATTGATAATATGACAGTGGATATTATCTGGATAGTTTAGGTATGAAAATGTTTTCTTGCATTCTAGCAGTGTCCTTCCTGGTTGAAGCATGTAGCGCGCTTCGTTCCTTCATTGGTCGGCGCCTGGATCCAACTTTGTACTATTGCCTCGAATGCCGAAGACTTGCTTGCGATTCGAGTGATGTAACACCAGTGCCCCAAGTTTGAAGTTGTTTTACGGTCGGCTTTCGCCAGGATCTGCTCGGCGGTTTTCGTCCACACGAACGGCTGAGCCCGTTCAAGGTGAGACGGCAGATGTTGCAGGCGAAGGATGTCGGTGTCAGAGGGGCATTCCAGCCCCGGTGAATCGCTTAAGCCGCGTAGTCCCCGTCGTGGAAACCTGTCAGATCGAGATCGAGATTTGCATCGAGATCGATGAGGCCTTGCACGGGAGCCTCATCTGCCGCACATGCCACTGACCTCGAGCATTCCGGACAGAGTGCATCAACGGCCCAGTCGGAGGAAACGAGATGGTCGTGGTCCAGGTCGTTCGCGTTGTCTTCGAGCATTGAGGTGACCTCTGAGAACACATCCCCACCAAGTCGTTCTTCGATCTCGCTGAGGTGCAGTCGTGCTCGGGCGCGTTTCGCCGCGACCTGATGCCCCGCTTCTGAACACTTTCAAAATGATTGCGGTAAAAAAGCTTTGGGTCTCGACCGAGGTTGTCCAGCATGCGGTTACACACGCCCAACGAGTCAACGAGAACGTGCCTGGATTGTGCAGGCGCGCCCACATGAACTGCGCCATTTCGGACATCGACCATGCGGGCACGTTGTGCTTTGCCGAGCGACAGACCGCCGCTGAGAACAGAATCAAGTCGGCGTAGAAGGGATGCACGACCAACGGTTCTCAGTTTCGGGTCCGACAGCCGCGGCTTGGTCGCCAGGCTGAGCAAAGTAGCTTCACCGTCGGAGGCCAGTGGGACGACCAACACCGGATTCGCGTTCCACAGCACGGCCTTACCCAGCAGCTCGACCGCCAGAGGAGCCAGCAGAGCTACCTTCGAAAAATCGTCGTCGCTCCAGGCTCTCGGCGCCGCGCCGATCCAGGGACTGTCCGATAATCGGTGTTTCGGTCCGACTGGCTGAGTGAATGCTCGGCGAGGAGGTGCCAAGATGACGACACTGGAAGATGTGACGAAGAAGAGGGCCGAGCCCTCCGCGGAAGCTGCGGAGCTGGTCAGGTTGGCGAAGGAGCAAGGTTTGTCGCCGTCAATTGACCGATCGGACGGGTGCAAGTATGTCCCTGACGGGTCTTCCTGAGGGCAGCATCGCTACCGGAGCAATCGCTTTCGACTCCCGGGAGAAGAAATACGCGAAGGACGAGGAGCAGGCGCCAGCGGCTGGGACGCGACGGTGGGAACTGCGACCTGGACTCTCAAGGATCCTGGCGCGGACCCCTTGCCTCTCTTCATGACCTTCGCCATCTACTCGCGGATGGAAGGCGGACGGGCGAAGTCTTTCACGAGCGTGGTCCAGGACGATTACGGCGATATTCAACAGGTCCAGGACTGCAAGTTGAAGTTCGTCACCACCTCCCTGTTTCAGTGACGGGACCGACCGTTGCTCGGTCATCCTTGTCGG
>NZ_JAJHVW010000042.1:0-6515 GCF_027583855.1 Rhodococcus sp. BH5 | reverse complement strand
CCAGCAAACCGCCCATCCAACACATCCACCAACGTCAAACCCCCCACCCCAACCCCCACACCATCCCAACCACCCACCACCAACCCACGCTCACCGGCGACATACACGTCGACCTCACCGACCGGTGTATCCGCGTTCGCTGCGAAGGCGGCAAGAATCCGCGACATTCGCTGTGCAATGGTGTCGACCGCGGCGCGGTCGAATGCCGCCGGCTGGTACCGCAGGCTGACCTGCAGCGTCGGTTCCGCGACCGACAGCACGGTGAGCGGGTAATGCGTGGCGTCGCGGGCATTCACAGCGGTGACGCGCATACCGGCAATGTCGGTGTTCCCGCCCATCCCCGAGGTATCGATCGGATACGACTCGAAGACCGACAGTGTGTCGAACAAATTGCCTGTCCCTACGACAGATTGAATCGCGCCGAGTCCGACATAGTGATGATCGAGCAGAGCTGTCTGCTCGCTTTGCAGTCGAGCGAGCAGCTGCGTACACGTCTCGTCCGGATCCAGTTGCACTCGGACAGGCAACGTGTTGATCAGCAGCCCCATCATGTTTTCCACACCAGACAACTCGGGTGAGCGGCCCGAAACCGTGACGCCGAAGACTACGTCGTCACGGGAAAGCATCCGAGACAGTAGGACACCCCACGCCGCCTGGATCACCGTGTTCATCGTGATCCCGCTCCGCTGGACCAGCGCACCGAGTCCGTCGCGCACCGAATCCGGTAGATCGACGGCAACCTCTTCGGGCACCAGCTGCTCCGCGATCGGCGTCGAAGGCGCCAACAACGTCGGCTCGTCGACGCCTTCCAAGGCGTCCTCCCACGCCGCGAGCGAGGTCTCCATATCGCGGTGCATCAACCATTCCAGATAGGTGCGGTACGACGGAGTCTCCGGAAGATCGGCCGGGGCCCTCTCGACCGGGAGACCGTCGGCCGCGTATCTAATCAACAGTTCGCGAACCAGCAACGGTATCGACCAACCGTCGAGGACGATGTGATGGTTCGTCACCACCAACACGCACCTCGTCGGCGAGGTTCGCAGCAGCGTCAGCCGAAGCAGTGGCGGCGAAGCGAGGTCGAAGGGTGCACTGCGATCCTCGTCGAGGCGGCGCTCCAAATCTGCGTCGGTTGCCGATCCGCGATCACTCAGGTCGACCTCGGTCCAGGGAATCACTGCATCGTCGACAATCAACTGCACCGGTAGGCCGTTCACGTCGTAGAGAAACGCTGCACACAGATTCGGGTGGTTTGCGAGTAGTCCGGCAGCAGCGCCGCGCAAACGCTCGGAATCAACCGCTCCTTCGAGCTCGACGCACAACTGCGCTGTGTAGACGTCCGTCGACGTGGCCGCCAGTGAGGCATGGAACATCAGCCCGGCCTGAAGGGGCGACACCGACCAGACATCGCGCAATCCGGGGAAATCGTTCTCCCAGCGTTCGATCTGTTGTTGGTCCACCGAGACCAGGGGAATGTCCGACGGCGTCAGACCGCCCGCATCAGGTCGCGACGCGTGCGCGGTGAGTCCGTCGAGCGCACGACGCCACAGTTCCGCGAACTCCGCGACGTCAGACCTGTCGAGCACTCCGCGGGGAAAGGTGAAAGATGCTGTCAGGCAGGGCCCGTCGACATGGTCCTCAACCGCCGCGTTGATGTCGATCACGGACGCCACAGCCATGGACGGGTTCTGGGTTCCGCCGAGCCTTCGATTGCCCTCCACCGGCAGCCAGTCCTGTGTTCCGTCAGAGGAGCTGATCCGGCCCAGATAGTTGAAACTGATCTGAGGAGAACGGAATCGGCCGAGTGGGTCGCTCTCGCCCGACAGGTACCGCAACATCCCGAATCCGATTCCATGATCGGGGATCGCACGCACGTATTCCTTGACGGCTTTGAGAGCCCGTCCGGCGTCGGCGCCACCTGCCAGTGCGTCGTCGACGTCGATTCCGCCGAGGTCCACGCGCACCGGGTAGAGCGTGGTGAACCAACCAACGGTGCGAGCGAGGTCTGCGCCAGGAACCGCTCCTTCCTCGCGGCCGTGTCCTTCGAGCGTGACCAGGGCGGCAGCGGTATCCATACCGCGGCGTCGTCGCCACCCGATCGAGGCCAACGCAACAGCGGTGACAAGTCCGTCGTTCACGCCGGCGTGGAATGCCGCAGGAACCGTGGTGAGAAGGTTCCTGGTCGCCGAAGGCGAGATGTCCACTGTAACGGTGTCGACCGTGTCGTCGACGTCGATCGTGGGATCGAGTGGGCGCGAACCGATCAACGGGTCATCGCCGTCCAGGATCGTTTTCCATATGTCCAGTTCGACGCTCCGGTCGCCCACGTGCTCGACAAGCCCATGCGCCCATCGCCGGAACGACGTTCCGATCTGTGGCAGTTCGGGCGTGACACCGGCCTGGAGTTGTGCTGTCACCGACGCCAGGTCGGTGACCAGAATGCGCCACGAGACGCCGTCGACAACCAGGTGATGAATCACCACAAGTAGTCGGCCCCGCCCGGTCGACACGTCAGGTTTGTCGGCCAGGTCGAACCAGATCACGCGCACCATGTCAGCCGTGGCGGGATCCAAGCTGTCGGCCACGGCCTCGAGTTCTCCCGACGCCAAGGCCCTGAAACCTTCGTCGTCCACCGAATCGACAGCTACGCGGTGGATCAGTCCTTCGGCCGAGATCGAGCCGGGTGGTAAGACTTCCATGACCCGGTCACTCTCAACCAAGCGAGCTCGAAGCATTCCGTGGCGGTCCAGCAACACCTGGAGACCACGGACAAGGAGGTCCTGGGTGAGATCAGCGGGAGCTGTCAGCAAGAGCGCCTGGGAGAACCGTTTCACTCCGCCGCCACGCAGCCCGCCACTGCTGCGGTCGAGCATCCACTGCGCCACCGGGCTCAGTGGAACAGTTCCGACAGCGGATCCCGGTAGCTCCGCGAGTACATCAGGCCTGTCCTGCTCAAGGTGCGCCGACTCGGCAAGCGCGGCGACGGATTTGTGGTCGAAAACATCTCGGGGTGAGATGATCACACCCGCATCGCGAGCGCGGGCCACCAATTGGATGGACATGATGCTGTCGCCACCGAGCTCGAAGAACGAATCATGCACTCCTACCGCGTCGAGACCGAGAACCTGCGCGAACAGAGCGGCAAGAAGATTCTCGGTTTCCGTTCGCGGTGGCCGGTCGGGTGTGGCGGCGGACGAGAAATCGGGTGTGGGAAGCGCTGCGCGGTCGAGTTTTCCGTGAACCGTCAGCGGAACGGCGTCGAGCACCACCACCGCCGCCGGCACCATGTACGACGGCAGGCGCTTGCCTGCATGGGCGAGGACGTCTCGCGGATCGACACTCGCTCCGCGATCGGGAACCACGTAGCCGATCAACCGATCCCTGCCGTCGCCGTTCCAGACGGCCGTCACCGCCTGGGCCACGCGCGGGTGCGTCTGCAGTGCCACCTCGACTTCCCCGAGTTCGATGCGGAACCCACGGACTTTGACTTGGGCATCGGTGCGCCCGAGATACTCCAGCCGTCGGTCGGGCGTCCACCGCACGCGATCGCCCGTGCGATAGATCCGCGTTCCCGGCGCACCGAAGGGATCTGCGACAAACTGCGTGGCGGTCAACGGGTATCGCCGGTGATAGCCGCGAGCGAGAGCCGGCCCGGCAAGATACAACTCCCCCGCGACACCTACCGGTACCGCTCGCAGACGCGAGTCCAGCACTACCTCGCTGAATCCGCGAGTAGGTGTGCCGATAGTGACCGGGTCGTTCGGAGCCAGTGCCGCACTGATGCTCGACACGACAGTTGCCTCGGTAGGACCGTAGGCGTTGAACATCTTTCTGCCCGGAGCCCAGCGGGCCACCAATTCCGGCGGACACGCTTCCCCACCTGTCACGACACAACCGACAGTGGTGAGACCGTCTGGGTCGACGGACGTTAAGGCCGCCGGAGTCACAAAACAATGGGTGACGCGCTCGCGCTCCAGTAACGCCGCCAGTTCCGACCCGCCGTAGACGGTCGGTGGCACGATCACCATCGTGGCTCCAGCACCAACGGCCATCACGAGCTCGAGAACCGACGCGTCGAAACTCGGCGAAGCGAAGTGCAGAGTTCTGGATCGGGTCGTGGCGGCGAAGGTCTCACGCTCCTGGAGCGCGAAGTCGCTCAACCCGCGATGTGTGACCGTCACGCCCTTGGGTGTTCCTGTCGACCCCGACGTGTAGATCAGATAGACCGGATTGTCGATGCGAATCGGTGCCTTCCGATCCGCGTCGGTGACTTTCGATGGCGAGTACGCCCGCAGCCGTTCCTCGAAACCGGCATCGTCGAGGACCAGCCACGGCACGAGGCCGGACAATGCCGCGTTGTGAGCTCGAGACGTAATCCCCCACCCTGCACCGGAGTCGCCCAGCATGTGCTCGATACGAGCAGCAGGATGTCCCGGGTCCACGGGAAGGAATGCCGCACCTGTCTTGGCAATGGACCACACCGCCAGAACGGACTCGATGGAGCGTGGGAGACACAACGCCACCACCGATTCGGGACCCACTCCGGATTCGATCAGCATGCGGGCCAATCGGTTCGACTGCGCGTCGAGTTCGAGATAGGTCACTTCACGTTCCTCGAACACCAGCGCAACGGCGCCGGGATCCTGGGCAGTCGCCATATCTGTTGCTGCAGTCAGCAAATCCGGAAGGGTCTGAACAGCGGCGGAAATCTCACCTCGCACGGGTACCAGTTCGGCTGACTCATAGGCGTCGAGGATCTCGATATCTCCGATCCGTGATTGCGGATCCGTGATAACGCGCTCGAGAATCCGTTGCAGGCGGTCGGCGAAGCCCGCTACCGTTTCCTCGTCGAAAATATCTGTGGCATATCCGAATTCGGCGCGAAGACCGTCCGATTCGCCGGCTGCGCCGGCGTTCTGCGTCACCGTCAACTGAAGATCGAAGTTGATGGTGTCGATCTCGACGCCCACGTCGGTCACCTGCAGGTCGGGGAGTTCGAGTGCAGGCCGTTCGATGTCTTGGAACTCCAACATGACTTGAAACAGGGGCGAGTACGCCGTCGAACGTGAAGGATTCACGATCTCGACGACTCTTTCGAACGGCACGTCCGCGTGAATGAAGGCGCTCAGATCTACGTTTCGGACCTGGTCGAGGAAGTCTCCGAAAGTTGCGCCGCGGTCCACTGCAGTGCGCAACACCAACGTGTTGACGAACATGCCCACCAGGTCGTCGAGTTCGCGCTCCCCACGCCCGGCGATGGGAGTTCCGACGGCTACGTCGTCCTCATCACTGAGCCTCGCCAGCAGCACTGCCAAGGCTGCGTGCACAACCATGAAGACCGTGGCGTTGTGTTTGCGCGACAGGGCAACCACACCGGCATGCACCTTCGGACCGAACACGAACCTGATCCGTCCGCGTCGAAGCGAACGCACATCAACACGCGGTCGATCGGTCGGAATGTCGAGAACCTCCGGTGCGCCCGCAAGATTCTCGGCCCAATAGCCGAGCTGTTTCGAGATCAGAGACCGAGAGTCCGATTCCGAGCCCAACCAACCACGTTGCCACAACGCGTAGTCGGCATACTGGATCCCGAGCGGCGCCCACTGCGGTGCCTCACCGTTCACACGGGAGGTGTATGCGCTCATGAGATCTCGGGCCAGCGGTACCGTGGAGAATCCGTCGGCGGCGATGTGGTGAATCACGATCACCAGGACATGCGAGTGGACCTGGTCATCTCGCCGCAACAAGGTGGCGCGCATCGGGACCTGCTGCGTGACGTCGAAACCATCCGAAGCGATCTGCCGGCTACGCTCGCGCAGCTCTTCCTCTCCCTGCACAAGTATCGGTGCAAGATCCGATACCACCTGTGAGGTGGACATGATCACTTGACGCGGTCCGTCATCGGTGAGAGGAAAAACGGTGCGCAAGGACTCGTGCCGCTCGACGACGTCGACAAATGCAGCGTGAAGCGCACTCACGTTCACTGCACCGTCGAGCCTCAACGCGCACGCGACGTTGTAGGCGGCGGACTCGGGGGCGAACTGATTCGCAAACCACATTCGCTCCTGCGCCGGTGAAAGTGGGATATCCGTCGTCGTACCCCGCGGCGTCAACGCCGGCTTGGCCCCCTCTCCTCCGCGACACTGCGCCAACTCGGCCAGCGCTGCAACGGTAGAAGCATCGAAGACGTCACGAATGTTGATCCGTTCGCCGAGAACAGAATTCACTCGCGCAACCAGCCTGGCCGCACTGAGAGAGTTCCCACCCAGGGCAAAAAAGTCGTCGTTCACGCCCACCGTCGACGTTCCCAGCAGATCATCGAAGATTGCGGCAACCGTCTCCTCGACCGACGTTCGTGGCGCAACATACTGCAGCGGTTGAGGTTCGAAGTTGACGTCCGGGAGGGCTTTACGGTCCAACTTCCCATGCACCGTCACCGGAAACTCCCCCAACACCACCACCACCGACGGCACCATGAACCCCGGAAGAGACCTCCGCACCCCCTCCAACACCACCAC
>NZ_JAJHVW010000041.1:0-8422 GCF_027583855.1 Rhodococcus sp. BH5 | reverse complement strand
CAATGACGATCGCCAGGGCTAGAGCGGCGAGCAGCGCGCCTAGCTGAACACGGGCTGCCCGGACGCTAAAGTCGGTCATGATCGGGTTTTTCCTTTCAGCGGGGTTCCCGGTCTGGAGCCTCGTCGGGTGCATCCGGCGGGGCTCCCTTTTTGTTTGACTCGGCACGATCTCTAGTCGACCTAGGTTCCCTAATGCGTCTAGCTAGGCCCTCTAGAAACAATGGTCACAGGTCGTTTTCGTCCAGATATCGCAACAGGGCCATTTCCACCAACGCACCTTTGGTGATCTTTTCGCCCATTTCGTAGCCAGCCTTCAGTACGGCCTTCTCGAATCTCACTTTGACGCTCTGATGTATATTCACGTTGAACTGGACGAGGGGATCTTCCGGTGGGGCCGGTTGACGCATCTCTGGACGCGGAGTCGCAGCAGCTGAGCCGCCTCCCACCTTCGCCGGCCTGCTTCCCAATCGCTCGGCGGGATGGGTGTCTTCCAACCCTGCCGACACTCGCTGAACAGCCATCACTTCACTCCTGCACTCACGGTCGATACTTCAATAGGTAGCTCGGCTAGTAGGTCGTCGTAGGCGACTTGCAGTGCCAAACTTTTCCCGCCGCGATGACGGTGAATAGGAATCTGCGCACTGTGCGCGTCTTGCCTGGCTACGTAGTCCGGGATGACGGTCCGCGCAACCATGTCCCCGTATGACTTGCGAAGTTCTTCTTCGCGGAATTCGTGCTCCCCGTTGGCACGACGCTTGTTGATGACGATGCCGTCGATCACCAAACGTGGATTGGGGCGCTTTTGCACCAGTGCAACGGTTTTGCGGAGACTTTTCACTCCCTTGACCCCGTCGACCGTCGGTTCGGTTACGACGATGACGGAATCAACGGTGTTGAGGGCAGAGAAGAGCAAGTTCCCCAAGGATGGGGGGCAGTCGAACAGGATGGCGGCATACATGGACAGATCCGCGTCTTCCAACGCGAGATCGACGTACCACGGAGTTTCCTGCCCGCCCCCCTGCTCAACATTCGCAAGGTTGATATGGGCCGCGACGACATCCACACCGTCCCACTTGCTGGGGCGTATGTGCTCGACGACGTGGCCGGTTCGCCCTTGCGAGCTCTCGATGAACAGCGCCCAAGTGGTGCCCTCGTACACAGCGAGGTCTTCGCCGCGAGGCACACCCACCCCTTCTGTCGCATTGCCTTGTGGGTCCATGTCGATGATCAGCACCCGTCCACCACGCGCGGTGATTGCGCTGGCCAACCCCGTGACGGTTGCCGTTTTGCCGACACCGCCTTTTTGGTTGGCGAAGGCTATTCGTCTCGGCGTCATGAAGGTCCCTCTCGGTTAGCTTCGCGAGCTGCGTTAGCGCATTTAGGTAAGCGCGTTAATTTACTGAGCATAGCACAGTTACCTACCTGATTTAGGTTAGCGAGGCAAGTTAGCTACTTTACCTGCCTTAGCGCGCTAAACTAGCTAACACCTCTAGTCCACCTAGGTTACCTAACCACGTCTGACCTGTGGGTATATTCATTTGGATTGATCAGGGGTGGGGGTTGAGACCACAGCTGCGAACCAGAATCATCCATTTGACGCGGAAAGAAACATCAATCAACGCGCGAATCCAGGTGGATCTGCAAGTGCAAAATGCGCAAAACGTCAGTTGAGTGTGGTGCAAGTTTGGTTCGCTGGTTGCCATTGCTGGGCGATTTGAGTCCTCATCCTCGGCGCACGTTGACCGGTTTCGTCCGTCGCGCCATCCATAGTGGATGGCTTGGCGAGTAGGTCTAGCCACGACAGACAGGCTTGCATCCAGGCTGCAAAGTTCTCTCACTGCCGCGGACACGTACAGCGACCGAAGCAAAAATGGCCAACTATTCGGCCCGTGTGTTCTTCGGCCGCAATCGAATGTTGCCCCGCGGTCCGAAGACTGTCACGCCGTGCTCTACCTCGGCCGGGGTGGGGCTGTGATGGAAGAGCGAGACGCGGTCTGTTGCGTGCACTGCGGCTTGGTCGTGGGAGTGCACGGTCGCGTTGTCGTAGGCATAGGTGGTGGTGTCCTCGCCGACTTCGCCGTAGGAGTCGTCGACGAGGTTGCTTGTTGCGCGGTTGGTGGCGCGGACGCGGGTGGTGTCGAATGCGTCGGTATGGGCGTTCCCGTATGCGAAGAGGGTCGTGTGTCCGAAGATTTGGGATCGTGCGGCGTCTGTAGCCACGATCTGGGCGCTGCGCTTCGTTTCGGGTGTCAGTCGGGCTCGCTGGCTTCGGCTATCAACTTCCTGGTCCTGAAGGACCAGGAAGTTGATTTGCTATCCACGCCCTTGGTTCGGAAGGACCCTGGCTCAGGGACGATCATTGGAAAGCCGGGGACAAGGCATGGTGGCTTTTCCCGACCGAGAGCGGGGTCAGCAGGACGATGGTCGACATCGTCGATCCCGTCGAGGGGACAGTGCGCGATTCGCGCGTCATCTACAACGACGGGGTTTTCCAGGTAACCGGCAAGTTCGAACGCATTCGCCATCGCGAAGACTCGTGCACCCCGTGCGCAGAGTCTGTGCTGGAGATGCTCGCCTGAGGTCAACCGCCCGACAGTAGCGACGATCACCCCGAACCGCCTGCGATCCGGGGTGATCGTTGTCTATGAGAAGGACGAATCCTAGAGTTCGATCGGGCAGCGACGTTTGACCTCGATGACACGACTCAGTCCGGCGCACCAATCTCTGACTTCCGGGCTGATCGTCCCCAGCAGTCGGAGTGCGTCGTTGTGTCTGGCCGTGATATTCACCGACAGAAGAGGTTCCATGTGCGAGACCCTGTTGCGTAGTCCGTGCAACCGATGGGCGCGGGAGGAGAGAATGACGCCTTTGGTGTCGCCCGTCGAGTATGGGAACGCGTGCCGCAACGCCTGATTCCAAAGAATCTGCCGCGCAACATAGTTGGCGTCGTTCCGGTCGTTGGTTGGCAGCAGTTTCGGCCACACCCCGAAGGTGAGCTGCGCGAGGAGGTCGTCGTGGGAGATGGCAGCGCCCTTGCGTGGATGGGTGGAGTGGCGAGCGCCATCTGCCTCGTCGGCGTGTTTGTAGGCGGCTTTTCGCGAGCGGTTGGTCATCGAGTTAAGTGGCTTGGCAGGATCGAGGAGCCAGTCCGCGCTGCACTGGCCTCCAGTCCGCGTATTCGTCTGCTTCTGGTTCCACACTCGAAGTTGCTCGTTGATCGTGTTACGCAACGCGACCTCGGTTATGGCAAGCACCGGCTGGAATGCCGAAGACAGCGCGAGGTTCCATTTGTACAGCTCCAACGCCTTGTGCGGGTCATTGCCGCATTTCGCCCTGTAGGTAGCGAACCGAGCTGGATGTATCAGGCGGTTGACCGCCAGGATGGTCTCGTGCTTTGGCATTTCGTCCGTTCTCCGCTATCATTTTGGGCAGATACGAGGACAAGGTCCCTCGTGGAAATACATGAAGTTCCCCCCGCGGCAGCTAGGTCGTGGGGGTTCTTCCTTTTCTGGCCCAGGTCGTCATTGCAGAAACCCGCACAGAGAACATGCGCCAAGTCGGTCCTGAACATTCATGCCGGAACCTTATCTGCTGCTACCTGATGCTTTCCGTGTTGCTGATGCTTTCCGTGTTGCTGATGCGACACCTGTGTCATTGGCAACTGCATAATGACGGTATGAATGATGAGGGTGGCGGCCAGTTCGGGCCGAGAATGGACATGGCGGGGGCGGACAAGCGGGCCCTCGGGATCGACGATCCGCGAATGAACGAGATGTGGCTGCGCTACTGCATCAAGCAGGCAACGGCGATCGCGCACGACGTGCGTATCGACCCTCGCGACGCCACTCACGAGGGTGTGCGTTTGTCGTGGCTCACGCAGGCGCTACGCCAGAACTCGCAGACGTTCGATACGTCGGTGATAGTGGCGGAGTTGAAAACAGTCTCGACACCGGATCCGCATTGTCTGCAGGATCGGTCTACGGATTGCGGAGCACAGCAGCCCAACAATCGTTGGAGTCAGCCGCCGCACGCGACTACCGCGACGGCCTGCCATCGGACCAGACGGAATTACTCGAGACCGTATCCATGGTGAGTGCACGCCTGTGGATGAAATCCGTCGCTCATTTCCTCCCCGTCGAGCAGATCGGTTCGGAGTCGGGACAGGGCGATAGCCAAGATTGGCGCCAGCTCCCCAACCCGCGTGTCGCAGCCCTGACCAGCGCAGACTTCTACCGACCCGTGAACGCGGCACTGTTCACCGCCATCTCTGAACTCGTAGAGGCCGGCAAGCCCCACAACAGTGCCCACGTCTTCACCACCTTGCAGCAGGAAGGCCGCACCAGCGGGCACCTCGGGAAACAGCTCACCAAAGCACTCACCGACATCACCACCATCGGCGTCCCCTCCACCGAACTCGAGCACAACATCTCCGCAGTCCTCACCCAGGCATACCGCCGCGGATTCCGCGAAGCAGCACGCTCTCTCGCCCAAGCCGCCGAAGAACTCCCCGAAGACCAACTGTTCGAGCACCTGCTCAGCATCGGCCACGAACGCCGCGCAGCCTCCCAACGCCTCGCAGCCATCCGCGAAGGCCGAGCATGAACACTCCAGACAAGCCAGATCAGCGAATCAGCAGGCCAGGAGTGATCCGGCACAGCATCCTCGGAGTGACCGCCCTCGCCGTCGCAGCCCTGGACTTCACCATCGGCACCAAACACATGATCACTGCCGGAATCATTGCCCTCGCCGCATCCGTCTACAGCTTCGCTAAAGCCGCCAAACTTCGAAAAGCTCCAACCGGCAAGGAGAATCGACCATGACCGATGACGAACGCGACGCCTGGCAGCTGCACCACCACGGAGCCGACTGGGACGAGGTCGGCACCGAAATGGGATGCAGCCCCACCGCCGCGCAAACCCTCGCAGCCGCTTACGAGAAACGCACCGACAACGCCGCCTCACAAACCCAAAACACCCTGTTTTGACCCGTTGCCTTGTGGTGAGCAAATGTGAGTGTGCTCAGCATTAGGCAGCCTCGCCTTGCGGTGAGGCAGTCCCGGTCGGATCGACACCGTTGCTGGTGTTGTGCCGGGTTGACGCTTCACGGCCTGCTGCGTTGACCACTTGCGTGGTCTCGGTCTCCTGCGTGGCTCCACGTCCGTTTCCACCCGTGGCGGCGGCGGCCGGGCTACTCCCGGTACTGGTCCTCGTTTGACCCGCGTGCAGGGTGCCGCCGAGGCGGGCGAGGTTGATCGCGGCATTGAGGTCACGGTCGATGACCAGGCCGCAGTGCTCACACACATAGGTGCGCTCGGCGAGGGACAGACTTGGCTTTCGCCCACCACACCCCGAGCACGTCTTCGATGAAGCGAACCATCTGTCGGCCGCCACCAGATGGCTGCCGTACCAGCGGGTCTTGTAGCCGAGCATCCGGCGGATCTCGGCGAGCGCTGCGTCGGCCAGAGCCCGGTTCAGGCCCTTCTTCCTCCTACCTCCGGCGCTGCGCATACCGGAGGCGTTGAGTGTTTCCACGACGATCACCTGGTGCCGCTGCGCGAGTCTGGTGGTCTGCTTATGGAGGACGTCGCGGCGGATTGCTGCGGCCTGGGCGTGGGTGCGGTTGATCCGACGCTGCTGCCGGGCCCATCGCTTCGACGGCGTCTGTTTCGTCTGCGTTTGCGTGTCATATGGCCCCTGCTGCCTGGCGGCCCTACGCTGGAGCGCCCGCAACCTCGATTGGGCCGCGGTCAGTGACTTCGGGGCCGGAACTCGGGCTACCTCCCGGCCGTCCGGGGTCGCAACCACAAGCAGGGAATCGGCCTTCACACCGACGTCGACACCGACCACTAGTTCCCCGGCACCGACGTGACCCGGCACCGCTACGGCACGCTGAACCAGCACCTGGAAGGCGACGCGCCAGCGGCCCGCCGCATCCTCGGACACGGTCGCGGACAGGATGCGACCCGTCCCGACCTCGACCCTGCGGGCCAGCTTCCTCGTGGACTCGTGGGTCTTGACCCGCCCGATCCGCGGGAGGGTGACATGGTGCCGCGATGCCTCGACGCGGATCGCGCCGGTGGTGAACCGCACCGACCGCCGCGACCTGACGGTCTTAAACTGCGGGAACCCGACCGCCTTCCCCGCACGCTCACCCTTCTCGACTGCCGACCAGGCGTTCAGACCACGAGCAAGCCCATCAAGGCCGGTGTTGTACGCCTCCTTGGAGTTCTCGGCCCACCACGGAGCAGCCGCGTCCTTGCGGGCGTTCCACTGTTTCCGCAGCCCTGCCAGCGACCAGTTCAACGACGGCGTCAACTCCGATTCTGCGATGCCGTAAGAGCGTTCCGCGGCCCGCTGATCCATCACCGCCTTCACGAGGGCGAGCATCGTATTGTGCGCCTTGCGCGCACCACCTGCATGCGATCGGAAGGCTCGCACCTGAGCCGCGGTCGGGTCGAGCGCGAACATGTACGCCTGCACCGTCCAGCCCTCGGGGACCTCGAACCGAGCCATCAGGACACCGACTCGACCGGATCGTCGCGCTTGGTCGCGGTGACCGCGCGCATCGCTCGGTTCCGCGCCCCGCGACGCCCATACAAGCGGGCACACATCGACGTCAACACCTCGATCATGTCCCGCACCAGATCGTCCTCAGTCTCGCCCTCATCGGTCACCACGATCCGTCGGCCCTGCGCCGACAGAGCAGCCTCTAGATGCTCAACACCGAACCGGGCCAAACGATCGCGATGCTCCACAACCACCACACTCGCAGAGGGGTCCGACAAAACCCGTCGGATCTTCGGCCGCTTCCCATTCAACCCAGACCCGACCTCAGTGACCACCTCACCCACCTGATGGCCGTTACTGGTAGCCCACTCCGCCAACCGGGCGACCTGCCTGTCCAGATCGCCACGCTGATCATGCGAGGAAACCCTCGCATACACCACCACCCGTCCCGGCGTCGCCGACCCTGCAGCATCAACCCAGATCGTGCCCGACTCCAGACGGCGAGCAGGCACCGGCATCCGGTCCTCCCGGAACCACCGATACGCAGTCTGCGGATGCACACCCTGCAAACGCGCCCACTCAGCCAACTTCACCCACTCAGAAAAACACACATTCGATCACGTTTACTCACGACACGCCAAACTGCTTCCAACCCTCGCAGACACCTTCGAGGAGCGCATCGACAAGGCCGCCGCACGAAACCGAAACACCCTGTTCAGGCACCGCCCCACAACGGCTGTTGACCGCAGGAAACAGGCAATGATCAGGTAGAATAGACAACGGTGCGCAACTCCCCCTGCGCACCGCCACGCTCGCCCGAGTCGACGAAGGAGCACCGGTGACCACTGCACGCAACGCACAATCGCACATGACCGAAGCCCAAATCGACCGAGCCATCGCCGCCGCCACCGCCGGCCACCGCATGGCTGGCATGGAACCCACCGACTACGACATCGAAATCGGACGCCGGCAACTACGCGGAGAAATCACCGGCGACGAAGCAGTCGCACTCGTCCTCGCCGGAAACCGCCGCCGCCGAGCTGCCCGCAGTTGAAAGACCCGTACGTCGACCCCGACACCGGGGTCCTGATCAACAAACTCGGGCACACCGACCCACAAGCACTCCTCGAGGACGAACGAGCAGCCGCCTACCAGCGAATCCTGCAACTCGAAACACAGCCCATCCCAGGCAATTTCGACTTCGACCACCTCAAAAAAATTCACCAATTCATCCTCCAAGACGTCTACGACTGGGCCGGCACCCGCGACACCGGCGCCGTCGGCATGAACCTCCCACACTGCCGATCCGAACACATCGAAAACCAAGCAGCGTTCATCTTCCGCGGAATCGCCAAAGACAACTTCCCCCAAGGACTCCCGAAAGACCGCGCCGTCGACCGACTCGCCTACCACTGGGGCGAAACCACTGTCCTGCACCCGTTCCGGGACGGCAACTCTCGCACGCAACGAGTCTTCTTCGACGAACTCCTCAAATCCTCCGGCTGGACCATCGACTGGCAAAAAGTCCACGCCTCCGCAGTACAAGCAGCCCGCTACGTCGCAATGGAAGCAACCCACACCCCGCTCCGCGACGTCCTCGCCCCCGGCGTACACCGCAACAACACCGAACCGCCCACGCTCGCCACCACCCAAGGCGCCGTCATCCACCTCGATGTCGGGCGTGTCAACACGCCCGACATTCGCCGCCACCGCCGCTACTCAGTCAGCAGAAGCCGCCTGCTCAATCACGCTCTCAGGTTCACGCACCAAATACCCGCGCACAAACCAACCGCTCATCGGTTGGTCGGGAGGTGAGCTGACGTGCACGCATGGTGGCTGCGAGACCTTGCCACTGCCTGCGCGAATGCTCGATAACGGTGGGGTTCGCCGTCTCCAGATCCATAAGCTCGCCACTG
>NZ_JAJHVW010000040.1:0-8591 GCF_027583855.1 Rhodococcus sp. BH5 | reverse complement strand
CTCTTCGACGCGAACCCCGCGATCACACGGAACCGGCAACGACTCGACGCGGCGCGAGCCAACTTCGATGACCGATCCGCTGAATTCGACGCCACGCCCGGAGGGCAGTCCGAGTTGCGCAACTAGCTCGACACAGAGGACGATCCAAGCAAGCGCGAAAACTTGCGGCAACGCCTCGATGTCGGCAAAGCCCTACGTGAGCATCAGATTCAAGCCGCAGCCGATTCCGCACACCACGAGCCGAAGGACACCGGCCATGACCGCCAACGAGATACCGACCCTGACGCAGGAGCAGCGCGAAGCGTTCTGGCGTCGATGGGGATGGACCCCGGAGCTGCCGGAAGCCGAGCGGCTGGCGATCGAACAGAAGTGGCACGACACAGCGATCGAGGAAATCGAGGCGTACGGCTTCTGATCGGTGACCGCGAGGTCGTGCCCACTCGCGTACACGCCTGATCCGGATCGTTCCGAGCAGCTCGCCGCGCGAGGAGACAGCGCCCCAACCCTTCACGAACTAGCGCCTGCGGACGCCGATCTTTACCGGCAGCAGATGGAACAACTCAAAGAAACCAATCGTTTCGCCACTTCCGCGCACGTCTACAGCGACGACGAATACGCAGGTATGCGGCTCTTCGTGACCGACGACGGCCGCTCCGGAATCGCACTCAAAGACGACGAAATCGTTTCGGTGTTCTCCCACCGCGACAGCAACCACCCGCGCGCGGCGAATTCGATGCTCGAAACCGCAGTCACCGCAGGTGAGCGGCGTCTGGACTGCTTCGACACCGCACTACCGGAGATCTACGCGCGATCAGGATTCGTCCCTGTCGCCCGTCTGAAATGGAACGACGACTACGCCCCCGAGGGTTGGGACTACCGCACTTACGCACCGTTCAACGGCGGCCGTCCCGATGTGGTCTTCATGGCTCACAATCCCGCATCGGTGGATTCGACATACCAGCGCGGGTCCGGGCGCTATGTGGACTCGTACGACGACGGAACCGACGCGGTCCGCGCCCACCTCAGACAATGAACAAAAGCGTGTGAGCTGGCAAAACGCGAGTTCCTTCAATTTTGTCTAGTTGGTTGACTAAAAATAGTCAACCAACTAGACTATTCTTATGGTTGCCGATCAGCTCACACGCAAAGTGGTCAAAGAACTCAAAACCGCAGGCTCTCACACCACGTGGAAGTCGGAGAACGGAAAGGTGCACGTGAGTGTCCCGGACGGGCATCGAACCATCTCCCCAGGCGTATACCGCAAGGTACTCAAGGCAATTCAGGAGGCGAAAGCATGAGCGAGACCTACGAAGTGACCGTCACCCGTGAGGGGAAGTGGTGGATGATCGAAGTCCCTGCCCTCGGAGACGACGGATTGACCCAGGCGCGCCGCCTCGGTGAAGCCGAATTGATGGCACGGGAACTCATTGCCGTATCAGCAGGTAAACCGTTGGCGGACATCAATGTTTCCGTTCACGTCAAACTCGACGCCGAGGGGCCGGACTTGACTGAGCGCGCGGAAAAGATCAAACAGGACCGAGAACGCGCCGCGAAATACGAATCCACGTCCGTCGCATCCGCCCGCGCTCTCGCGCACGAAATGGCCGCTGCCTGTGTGCCGGTGCGTGATATCGGTCAACTACTCGGCGTTTCGTTCCAGCGGGCGAGTCAGCTCGTCAAAAGCTGACATGCTCGAACGCGGTGTCTCGGTCAGCTACGAAACGATCCGCCGGTGGTGCGCCAAATTCGGGCAGGCCTACGCCAACGAGCTGCGCCGCCGACGCCCCCAACCCGGTGACAAGTGGCACCTCAACGAGGTGTTCATTCGGATCAATGGTCGGCAACATTATTTGTGGCGTGCTGTCGATCAGCATGGCAACGTGCTCGATGTGCTGGTTCAGTCACGCCGAAACGCTTTGGTGACCAAGAAGTTCTTCCGGAGGCTGCTCAAAGGTTTGGAGTATGTTCCGCGGGTGATCGTCACCGACAAGCTGGGCAGCTACCAGGCGGCGCACCGCGAGCTGCTGACCGCCGCCGAATGGCGTACCGAGATGGCCGACCGATTCGCGGTCTGGCAAGAGATCACCGCGACCGATGCCGCCGCCTGAATGTGAACGGCCCGGCGGTGTCCCGTAGCGTCCTGCCCCAAACAGACTTCGCTGCTAGGCTTTTCGACTAACGTGACAGTGCCCAACCACGCCCAGTGGTTGGATGATCTTGACCGGGTAGCGGTGACCTTTGTACGACGGCATTGCGGTGCTCACGCCATATTCTCCCAGTTCGCCGCGTTCAACAACGTGACAATGCCGTCAAATGATGCAATCGCGGCGAAATGCTCGTTACTGTGGGCTGGACAATCGACAATCTGGGGGTTCGGCTACATGGCAAATGTTCGCAGGTCTGTGACGAAGGGATTGATTGCCGCTTCGGTGATCGCCGCAGCTGGAATAGGTATTTCGCCGGCGACAGCGAGCGCCGACATCACACCGACCACGGTCGTCAACGGAATCTTGTCGACTGTCGGCGGCTGCCAGACGCCGGTGCGGTCTCTCATCCTTGCGTGCACGAGTGCTGAGACGCTGACACGCCAGTCGCCCGTGCTGCTCGACCTCAACCCCGTGGGCACGAACATCGTCGTCTTGGGCGCCGGCCTCTTCGACGACGGCACGATGCGTCCGATGCTGGTCGACCGACTTCAGGCGGCGCTGCAGCTGGCTCGTCAGTACCCGCAGTCTCCGATCATCACAAGCGGTGGGGCCCCGAAGGCCGGAGTGACGGAAGCCAGGGCGATGCGCGAGTGGCTCGTCGCCAACGGCGTCGACCCGGGCCGGATCACCGAAGAAGGAACGTCGTGGTCCACGGTGGAGAACGCGCTCAACTCTGCGCGGATTCTCGCAGATCGAGGAGCAACGGGCGTGGTTGTGGTCTCGAGCGCCAATCACGTGGAACGCGCGATGGTGGACTTCCGGGTTGCAGTTCTCGGCCGGATCCCGGTCGCAGGCGTGATCGCTGCGACCTGACGTCTCGTTCCAGCGTGCGAGCCAGCTCATCAAAGGCTAGCTGGAACGCCGGACGGTCACTCCAGAGATGCCCTAAAAGACTTACGTAAAGATGTACAACATGGCGAACATGATTGTGTTTCGCAGTACGTTCGACAGTCGGGGCTTATTGGCGTATGTTCGCTTCATGGTCCATGACACGAAAACCGCCAGCGAGGTTAGAACAAATTTCTCGTCATTCGTGGCGCAGGTGGTGGAAAACCCCTACGCGAGAATATTTTTCGGAAGCTACCGAAAACCGGAGGCGGTACTGATGTCCAGTCGCGCCGACGTTCCGGACGAGGTGCTTACCCACCTCCTTGTCGCGACTGCCTGTAATGAAGCTGAAATGATCATCCGCGAGCACCGTCCGAAAAATTCGTACCCGCGCATCGGTGACGGCACTGGCAAAATTCTTGCGTGGCTTTGGCGGCTCGACCCTGATCGCGCGACGAAGTTCCTCACCGACATTCTCGCAGAGCTTCGACACCACAACCCGAGGGCACCGAAGCCACGTATCAAGGTTTCCGAGTTTCTCGAGGTGATCGACGGTGCATTACCGCACGGATTTCCAACAGCCGAATTGGCCGCCCTGCGCAGAAAGGCTGCCATCGATATCCCTAGTCGTCTAGGTGAAGACGGCGAAAAGCCCTGACAGGGCTATCCGGAGCAGGCAAAGACTCTCGCACAGAGTGAATCTCACACATAAGAAGCCCTGACGGTGGGCAAACACCGCCAGGGCCGACAGCCACAGAATGGAGTCTCAATCAGAAAAGTCAAGACACATTCTCTGCACTACGTGAGCTCATGAATATTTTCGATGAGACGGGGGCTCTCGAGGTCTGGCAAGGGAAGTCGCTCTAGCTGACGACCGCCGAGCTCGAAGCGCTTCTCTATACCCGCGCCGTCTCTGCCTCCGAGCACGAAGAGCTCAACCTGCAACTCTGAACTAAGATTCGGATTCATGCTCATCCGAGATGGTCGGCCACTCAGTCTTGCTCGTTCTTACGATTTGAAAGGGTGGCGTCGATGACTGGAGGCTCGTGGGAAGCAGATGCCGACGGTGTTGAGCAGGCCGTTCGCACCGGCGCACTTCCGGGCTGGCATCAGGTCGAGACAGATGTCGTGGACGCGTACCAAAGATACCGGTCGCGAACATCAGGGATCGTTGCCGACTACATCCCCACGTTGGCGGACGCCGACCCGGAACTGTTCGGAATTTCGGTCGCCGAGGTCGGGGGCGCCGTACATGTCGCCGGGGAAGCGGACGCCGAGTTCTCGATCCAGTCGATCTCGAAAGCATTCGTCTACGCGATGGTGTGTGACGAACTCGGTCACCATCTTGTGCGAGAGCGCGTGGGGGTCAATAACACTGGGTTGTCGTTCAATTCGGTCATCGCGATCGAGTTGAACGACGGCCACCCGATGAATCCGATGGTGAACGCGGGCGCACTCGCCACGAGCGCGCTCGTCCCGGGAGCGACACCTGCCGAGCAGTGGGAGCGGATCCGCACCGGATTGTCACAGTTCGCCGGTCGCCAACTGGAGTTGGACGGCGAGGTCTATCACTCGGAGATGCTCACCAATGAGCGCAATCAGGCCATCGCGCGATTACTGCAAAGCTATGGCCGCATCGACGGAGATCCACTCGACGTCGTCGACATATACACGCGGCAGTGTTCGCTCAAGGTGAGTGCGCGTGACATCGCGATCATGGGTGCGACGCTGGCAGACGGGGGTGTCAACCCTGTGACGGGTGACCGTGTGGTCTCGCCACAAGTGTGCCGGGATACTCTTTCCGTGCTGGCGGCCACCGGGATGTACGAACGATCAGGTGAGTGGCTCTTCGAGATCGGGCTCCCCGCGAAATCCGGGGTGTCCGGCGGAATCGTTGCCATCGCACCAGGAAAGGGGGCCATTGGTACCTTTTCTCCCCGTCTGGACTCTGCCGGCAACAGCGTGCGGGGGCAACGTGCCACCGCGTATCTTTCGCGCACGCTCGGTCTGAATGTGTTCGCCTCTGCTGCCCACCCCACCGAACGAGAGGGTTCCCGATGACCATTGATATGAAAGCTGAGTTGGTCGAGGAAAGACGGTCCTGGCTACCGATGGTGGGGCTGTTCTTCGCCCAGATCCTGATGTCCTTCAATGTCTCTGCACTCCCCGTCTCGCTTGGCGGCATGGTGGAAGACTTCGGTGTCGTGCCGACCGTCGCGAGCACGACGATCGTCGTCTACGGCCTTGCCGTTGCAGCCTTGGTGATGGTCGGCGCGAAACTCGGTCAACGGCTCGGCTGGGTCCTGATCTTCCGCGTCGTCGTCGCCACCTTCGGGTGCTCGGCGCTGATGATGATCCTCGCCCCGTCGATCGGATGGGCAATCGCCGGTCAAGCAGTGGCGGGTGCCTCAGCTGCGATCATTGTGCCGTCCCTGGTCGCGTTGATCGCCGAAAACTACCGGGGGGAACAGCAAGCTACGGCGATCGGATCGTTGGGCTCTGCCCGGGCAGTGTCCGGGTTAAGTGCATTCTTCGTCGGCGGTGCTCTCGGCACACTGGTCGGATGGCGTCCGGTGTTCGGCATTGTCCTGGTCCTCGCAGTCATTGTGTTCGCACTAAGCTTCACGCTCCGTTCCGATCGCGGGCATGCCGGTATCAAGATCGATCTGGTTGCGGCAGCCCTCATCGGTGCAGGCGTCGTGCTGCTCACCCTTGGCTTCAACAACCTCAACGGATGGGGAATCTTCTTCGCATCACCGGACGCCCCGTTCGACCTACTCGGGCTCTCGCCCGCTCCGGTTTTCATCCTCGTCGGAGTGGTGCTCGGTCAAGCATTCTTCACATGGACACGCCGGCGTATTCGTGAAGGAAAAGTTCCCCTCGTTGATCTCTCCGTACTCGGAAGCTCACGCGAGCGCGCCGCGGTGTACGCGATGCTGATCGTCGTCGCACTTGAGGCTGCGCTGAACTTCACAGTCCCCCTGTATATCCAGATCGTTCAGGGCCGAACACCATTCGACACGGCGCTCGCGATGATGCCGTTCAACCTGACCGTATTCGTCACCGCGACTCTCGTTGTCCGCTTCTACAAGCGGTACAGCCCCCGCACCATCGGCGTGTTTTCGTTCACTCTCACGACCGTCGCGCTCGTCTGGCTTGCCTACGTCGTCACCAATAACTGGGAGACCGTCCCGACCATCGTCGGACTGATCGTGTTCGGCGTCGGCCAAGGCGCGCTGGTCACACTCGTGTTCAACGTCCTTGTCACGTCGGCGCCCAAGGAACTCGCGGGAGATGTCGGGTCCATCCGCGGCACGACCCAGAACCTCGCATCCGCGGTCGGTACCGCACTGGCCGGCGCGCTCCTGGTCACGATCTTGAGTTTCAGCGTCGGTCAAGCGGTCATCGGCAATGTCGACTTACCTGAATCCCTGGTTACGCAAGTTGATCTCGACAACGTCAACTTTGTCAGTAACGACCAGCTCCGCGAACTCCTCGACGCTACCGATGCGACTGCTGAGCAAATCGACACCGCAGTTGCCGTCAACGAGGACGCCCGACTCGGAACCCTCAAACTGGGCCTGCTCATCCTTGCCGCCCTCAGTGCAACCACGATCATCCCCGCCACCCGCCTGCCCAATTACCGCCCACACGAAATCCCGGACCCCTCAGACAACGAAGAGGCCCGCACCAGTTAGTTGGTTTGCTCTCTTGTACGGCCTCCCGATGCTTGTTCGTCCTTGCCTTCATGACTGGTCGTGGATCTGTCAACGGCCAGCCTGAAAGGGGCACCGCGACGCTCGGGGATACGGCTGTCGGATGCAGGTTTGCTTGGGACAAAGAGTTGGTTGGAGCGAATTCCTCCGTAGCGCAGTTACCAGGTCATGTAGTGATCTAAATGATTCTCTGTCACGAGAGACCTCCGCGGCTAACCACGAGCGTTGAGATCAGCTGTAGTTTCCGAACCTCCCGGAGTCCTTTCCTAATGACATGGCAGCTGCGCATGTGCGCACTACTCGTGTCTCGCGGTCGAAACGCCCTGGTCGCGAGGATTCGTCGCTCGCTTCAGTGGAGTCCTGCGCTGTGGGCGCAATAGGCGGCTGCAGGGGCCGAATCTGGGATAGGGAGCGCTATGTGAGGTGGTGTGGGACTCCAGGCCCTGTTGTCACGGATCAGCGCCCAGAGAACATTGGTTCGTCGTCTCGCGAGGGCCATGACCGCGGCATTTCCGCGTTTTCCTTCGGCCTTCTTTTTGTCGAAGTAGGTCCTGGATTCGGGGCAGAACCGAATACTGTTGAGCGCGGACAGGTACATCACCCGCCGAAGTTGCCGGTTGTAACGGTACGGCCGATGATGCCGCCCAGTGGTTTTCCCGGAATCTCTTGGCACCGGCGCCAACCCTGCGTAGGAGGCGAGGTGGTCGGGGGAGGCGAATGCTTCGATGGTGCCGATCGCCGCCAGAAACTCCGCACCCAGACGCGGACCCATACCCGGCATACTGACTACGATCTCGGTGAGTGGGTGCTGGCAGAACCGGCTTTCGATTTTCGCGTCCAACTCGACCAGCAGAGCGTTGAGGCGCAGTACGTCTCGCGCCAGGTCCGCGACCAGTTCGGCAGCGAGTTCTTCCGCCGGCAGGTGAACCGACTGAGTCTTCGCCGCTTCGACTGCCGCGGTCGCGATCTTCGCCGCTTCGACTGCCGCGGTCGCGATCTTCGCCGCGGTGGTAGGTCGTAGACCGTGCGTCGTGAGCAGTGCGGTCAGGCGGGAAACTCCTGCTCGGCGTATCGCTTTCGGCCGCTGGTAACGGATGAGGAAGATCGCCCACCCGTGGTGTTCGGCGATCTTCGATACCCGCTCGAGGGGCCGGGCAGACGGCGGTGAGTTGTTGGCGGAGTTGGCTGATCGTGCGAATCCGGTCGGCGACCACGTCGTTGCGTCGGGTGATCAACATCCTCATCTCCCGCACCACAGTCTCGTCGGGTTGCAGGCGGAGGGAGCCGCTCATGGAGCCAGACATTACCTCCCACACTCGGTACTTTCGGAGGATCGTAGTTGTGGGGTTGTGACAAGGGTGGTGGCGGGCCGGTGGTGTGGTGAGCTGGGGTTTTGTGGTGGTGGCGTTGTGGGGTGTTTTTGAATTGTGTTGTGGTGCAGTAGCTTTAGTATTGTGTTGTGCGACTGTGTTTTTGGGTGGTTGTGCAACGTGTTTTGTGTATGTGCGTGTTGTGCAACGTGTTTGGTTTTGCTGTGCGTGTTGGGTGGTGAAGGTTGTATGATGGTGGGCATGAGGAGATCGAAGTGGTTGTGACGGGGCCGGTCCGTTGACGTGTCGACGGACCGGCCCCCACCTCCCCAGCCCTCTTTAGAGGTGACTCCGATTTCGACGTGAGACTCGGAAAGTCAACTGCAACAACACGATTCGATTTCGAGTGGCGCGCAGCGCCGCGCTCACCCGGCAACGATACTGCACCACCCACGGACCGCGCAGCGGTCCCCCTCGGCGGGGGCGCAGCGCCCGCCTGCCGGTCTCGACGCGTAGCGTCGGGAGAGCGC
>NZ_JAJHVW010000004.1:0-507808 GCF_027583855.1 Rhodococcus sp. BH5 | reverse complement strand
CCCACATCACCCGCGCCGAGCAGGACGCCTTCGCCGCCGCCTCACACCAGAACGCGGCCCGCGCCTGGAAAGACGGCCTCTTCGACAACGAAGTCGTCCCCGTCTCCATCCCCCAACGCAAGGGCGAGCCCATCGTCTTCGCCCAGGACGAAGGCATCCGCGCCGACACCACCACCGAATCCCTCGGCAAACTGCGTCCCGCGTTCAGCAAGGACGGCACCATCACCGCCGGCTCCGCCTCCCCGATCTCCGACGGCGCCGCCGCCGTGATCGTGATGAGCAAAACCAAAGCCGAAGAACTCGGCCTGACCTGGATCGCGGAAATCGGCGCCCACGGCGTCGTCGCCGGACCCGACTCCACCCTCCAGTCCCAACCCGCCCGGGCCATCGCCAAAGCCTGCGCGAAGGAAGGCATCGACCCCACCGACCTCGACCTCGTCGAAATCAACGAAGCATTCGCCGCCGTCGGGATCGCCTCCACCCGCGAACTCGGCCTCGACCCCGCCAAGGTCAACGTCAACGGCGGCGCCATCGCCGTCGGCCACCCCCTCGGCATGTCCGGCGCCCGCATCGCCCTGCACCTCGCCCTCGAACTGCAACGCCGCGGCGGCGGCATCGGCGCAGCCGCACTCTGCGGCGGCGGCGGACAAGGCGACGCACTCATCGTCCGCGTCCCCAAGGCCTGATTACTTTCTGCTGACCAGACAGGTCGCCGAGCCCTCATCATGCTCGGCGACCTGTCTGTTTCGTGCCGGAGGTTATTGGTGATCGAGCGTCGTCGAGCGGTTACGCAGCAACGTCTCGATCTCCGATCGCCGGTACCTCCGATGCCCGCCAAGCGTTCTCAGAGTGCCGACTTTGCCCTCCCTCGCCCATCTGGACACCGTGGTCCTGTCGACGTGGAACAGTGCTGCAACCTGTTTGGTCGTCAGCCACTCGTCGACAGGTGCTGTGTGCTCTTCTTCTCGGCTCATTGGCAGTCATTCGTAGCTGCCGACTGAATGGATGGGTCCGACGATGAATTGGCAACCCCTGGCGTGCTGTGAAAGACTCGCTGCAAAACTTTACTATTCCTTGGGGAAATAATGTCGAAGTCGGTAACTCTGATCCGTTCCACGTCACTCTCTTCGGTGGCTGAATATGCCTATGCAGCAACGGCTCCCGCCGATGCACGGCTGATCTTCCTGGCCGGATCCTGTCCTCTGAACGCGGACGGCTCTACTGCCGCCATCGGTGACTACGCAGGACAGGCAGCCAAGGCCGTCGACAACCTGAGAACAGCTCTCTCGGACGCGGGCGCGTCCATCACCGACGTGATCAACACCCGCGTCCTCGTGGCGTCGAGCAATCAAGCCGACCTGGTTGCGGCGTGGGAGGTAGTCCGCGACGCGTTCGGTGATCACGACGCCCCGAGCACTCTGATGGGTGTGACCGTTCTCGGTTACGACGATCAACTGGTCGAGATCGAGGCAATCGCGGCCGTCGTCGACTGAACTCGAACCGAACCGGGCGTTCCTACCGAGGATCTTCATGAGCAAGGGCCCGGTAGCCCTTTGCCCCCGCACGATCCACTGCGGCTCGCACAACAGCGAAGATGGCTCCCTGCAGGGCTGCGGCGATCAGGACTTCCTTGCTCGACCTGCTCAAGTCTTTGGGCTCGGGCGCATTCTTGTCGTCACCGATGCGCTTCCACACCTGTTGGAAGACAGCGCCGGCCACGATGCCGCCCAGGACGCTGGTCGCCAGTGAGAGTGGCTTGTACATCGCTTTCGATACTGCGCTCATTGCGCGGATCCTCCGTGGTTCGATACGTACCGCCTGAGCGGCTGACCGACTCTCACTACCCAGCAGGCGAGGTGTCGAAACATTGCACCGGCAAGGCACGAAGACGACTGTCGCACGTTGTGTTCCACGGGTTTGCCACTTCTCGAGCCGGGTAGGATCGTCTTAGCGAAAGAAGGTTGTGTAAGTCATGGAAAACTACAGAATCGAACTACCGGACGGTACAACGGTGATGGAAGATTTCGTCTCGGATCGCGCCGCAATCGCATACGCGGTCGATCTGAATCACGGTTGTAGCGAGAAAGTCTCGGTATTCCGTATCACCGCCGAGGGAGAAACCATCCCGACTCGGATGTGCCCCAAGCCGAATCCTGGTTCTCGGCGTCGCGCGCGAAGCGTCCGATAGAAGCCGGTCAAGAAGCGTCGAGGCGCGGAAAGAGCGTCTCCCTTGCAAGCAGCAGCAAGGCCGCAGCGACCGGAATCGCCAGCAACGCACCGACAATACCGAGCAACGCTCCACCCAACAGAACCGCGACAACGGTCACCAGTGCCGGGACCGCCACCGTCTTCCCGATGATCTTCGGAACGAGCAGGTAGTCCTCGAGCAGACGTAACGCAATGAAGAACGCAACTGTCGCCAATGCCGTTGGGACAGAGACTGTCAGGGAGACCAGGGCGACGACAACCCCTGCGATCGTGGAACCGACTATCGGGATCAGATCGAGCAGAGCGACCAGCAGCGCCAGGATCAACGGATACGGCACGTCGAAGATCAACAACCACGCGAAGGTGCACACTGCGGTGATCACGGAGATCAGAACATTGCCGAGGACGTACCCACCCACACCTGCCAGTATCTGATCACCGATGGCGATTGCTCGTGGCCGCCGCGAATGTGGCACCAGCCGATACAGATTCGTGCGGATTCGTGGATAGTCGATCAAGAAGTACGTCGTCAGTACCGCAACGATTCCAGCGTCGGCGACTGCGCTGAACACCGCGCGCCCCGCTCCGAGCAAACCCGTCGCGAGCGCAGACCCCGAACCGTCCAGTTGGGTGGTGAGGTGCTCCTCGAGGTGATACTTCTCGTCGAGGTCGCTGACGATCGGATACCGGTCACGAATGTGTGTCAGAAGTTCGGGAGCGTGCGATGCGAACTGACGTCCCTGCTCGACCAGCGGAGTGATCGCAGCAACGAGAAACAGCGCGAGCATCACCGCAATTCCGAGGAGTACCACGGTGACCGCGATCCAGCGCCGGAAATGTCTCCGCTCAAGCCAGACGATCATCGGTTCGATGCCCACCGCGAGAAACAGCGCGACCACGATCAGGATCAGCATGCCTCGCGCCGCCAGGAGCACTTCGATCACCGCGTACGTCACGGCAACACCGGCCGCCGCGCTCAGACCGATGAAGAACGGTGAACGACGATCGAACCTCGGCCCCGGTTCGCCCAGCGGCCGGACGGGCGTCGCCAATGCTGCGGCTTCACGTTCGGCTTCCGCCATCGGATCTGCAGCTTTGACTTCACTGTCGGAATCCGGTGAGGTGTCCGCGGAACTGGGATCCATTCAAGCCACCTCACGATCCGCGCGACTTCCCGGCACGGGAGTGAGTACCCGTGCCGTGGCCGGATCAACCTCGAGGCTTCTCCGCTCCGCTTCGGGTCAGCGCGAGACCGGTTCCTACCACTCCGATAATCGACACAGCGATGGCGATGCTGGGCCAACCGTCGCTCTGCCAGTAGACGTCGTCGAGAGTGATCAGTAACGCAGCCTCGTCGACGATGAGCCCGAGTGCGATGCCCAACGCGATGCCCATCCATGTTCTTGCGCGAGGGCTTCGGTCTACGAGTCCGAAGATCGCCACCCCGGCCAACAGCAGAATTCCCCATAAATAGTGATGCAGATGAGTGCCACCGGCGCTGATGTCGCCGACGTCTCTGGTGTCGATCTGGATCAACCACGTCACCAGACGTGCTCCGCCGAACGTCAACGTGAAGGCCACCCACGCCAACACCAAACCGCGGCGCGATTCGTCAACCTGATTCCATCTGCGAGGGAATCTGAATCGCTCGGCAGATTTCTCTTCGTCATGGTCTCGAGAAAGCATCCTTCATGTTTACCCGATGCCGCTCAGATCGATAATTTGGGGTAGAGAGACCGAAAACCAGTTGGAGCACAAAAAGCGGTACCCGATCTCCGAAGAGATCGGGTACCGCCTTCTCAGCTACTCGCGCAGTATTGATCAATACCAGACTTTTCGTCCGCCCACTGCGCGCCCGGTAGCACCGAGGATGGACAAAACTGCACCTACGACGACCAAGATGATGCCGACGGTGGTCAGAATGCTCAACCCCGTGAAAAAGCCGATCAACGCCAGAATAATGCCGAGAACAATCATGTGAGAACCTCATCCGGTATGCGTATCAAAATGATCTACTCAACTGACGCTACTACAGAAACTTCACAATCGATAAATCCGATAAATACATTCATAAATGCGAAACTCGTATTACTACCCAATAGCGCCTCCGTTAAAACATCAGCCTTTCTCTTATCTCTACCTCACAGTTCCACGTCCTCGATCTTCGCCTCGACCGCCGGCGTGATGTGGCTCAACACGCAGCACCAACGACCGTCTCGCCGCGCAAACACGTCGGTGGTCCACTCGTCGGCGTCGTATTTTCTGCCGCCGTAGTGCGCGGTATTGACGATCCGCGTGGTGAACAGTGCGACGTCACCGAAGAAACGCACGCGAGCGCTCCCGACGCGGTCCATCGCCGAATGAGTCAGGTCGCCCGAGGCCACGAAGCCCAGGAACTCCGCTTTGGTCGACACTCCGGATTCCGAGACGATCACCCAGTCGTCTGCCATGAAATCGCCGATCCGTTCGGCGTCGTTCGAGCACATCGCGACGTTCCACTCGTCTGCGACAGCGACCAATGCCGCACTCTCCTGATCCGACATGTCTTCTCCCTCTACCGTCGTCACCCTCGGCGGGTGATGCCCCGACGGCAGGGTTCCCGCAGGGTGGACTTCGAACCGACGTGCACGACGAGAGGGCAGAGATGACAGACACCAGTCGCACCGAGCTTGCAGCTCAGGCGTATATCTACGGATTTCCCCTCGTTTTCAATCTCGACCAGGTCCATCGGTATGTTCACAACGGTGTCGGAGCGAACCCCGCCGCACCTTTCAACACCTTCAGCCACGCGCGCACACTGGCCGGGCCGGCAGACACTTTCGTCACGATCAACAACGACACCGTGTATTCCATGGCGCAGATCGATCTCTCTGTCGGCCCCGTTGCGCTGCACGTCCCCGATACCGATGGCCGTTACTACGTCCTCCAGTTCGTGGACGCCTGGACAAACAATTTCGCTTACGTCGGGCATCGGGCCACCGGCACGAAGAGCGGAGACTTCCTTCTCGTCCCACCCACCTGGACGGGAACCCCGGCGGATCAGACCACGGTGATCAGATTTCCCACGAACATTGCGTCGATCGTGGGCCGGTGGGCATGCGGTGGCGACGACGACCTCCCTGCGGTGCACGCCTTGCAGGACGCCACCACGCTGACCGTCGTCGACTCCACCGGAAACTCGGCGGGTCTCCCAGTGCCCGAACCCGGGGTAAGCCAGGACCTCCTGTTCCTCGAGAAACTCCGCATCTGGTCACAGGCGTTTCCGCCGGCCCCGCGCGATCGAGAACTCCAGGATTCCTTCTCCCCGATCGGAATCGACGAGCCCGGGGCCTCTCCCTACGTATCGCTGTCTGCCGACGAGGCAGCCGCGTTGGCTGACGGATTGACGATCGGTGAGAAGAACCTGCTCGAGGCCCTCACGAAAGGCTCCAGCCCCGAAGTCAACGGATGGAAGCTCACATTCCACGCCTTCGACTACAACCTCGACTACTTCGAGGTCGGCACAATCGACGATCCACAATTCAAGATCGCCGATCCCAAGTTGCGCATCGTCGAACGCGCCGCGGCTGCCAAGGGCGGGCTGTGGGGCAACCACCCTTACGAAGCGGCGTACATCATGACCTACGTCGACGATCAGGGCGAGCAGTTGAACGGAAACCAGACCTACACAATAAGACTCGACCCCACTCCGCCGGTGAGCGCCTTCTGGTCGCTGACGATGTACTCGGTGCCGGACTTCTTCCTCGTGGCGAACCCCGTCGACCGATACTCGATCGGCGACCGCACTCCAGGAATCGTCCACGACGCCGACGGTACGTTGACGATCACGATCAGCCACGAGGAGCCGAAAGATCCCACGGCGAAGGCAAACTGGCTGCCCGCACCGCGCGGGGATTTCCGACCGGTACTGAGAATGTACGAACCTTCGCCCGCCGTGCTCGATCAGTCCTACGTCGTCCCCGCCATCACTCGCTCGCAAGAATGACGGCTCGCGTCTGACGGCCTGCCTGTGCGGGCCGTCAGACGGACTCAGAATCAGGCGTGTGTGCCGCCGTCGACACGGATCTCCGTGCCCGTGATGAAGGCACCATCGTCGGATGCCAACATCGCGATAACTCCCGCAACACTTTCCGGCCCGGCCATGGGGGCACCACCGGACTCCAGATCAGTGCTCAGAATCGGTGACAACTTGCCGAAGAGCGACCAGTCGGTGTCTTCCGGCAAGTACGACGCCGTAGTGTCGGTGATCCCGCTCTTCACACTGCCTGGAGCCACCGCGACGGCACGCAGACCCTGCTTGCCGTATTCGAGAGCCAGTGCGTGAGTGAAGGACTGGATTCCTCCCTTACTTGCGGCGTACGCGGCCATGTACGGGTGCGCGAAGGCCGCGGAGGTGGAACTGAAATTCACCACGACTGCGTTGGCGGTGGCGAGGAGAGCCGGCAGTGCCTGGCGGGTGACGAGGAAAGTGCCCGTCAAATTCACGGAGAGCACCTGATTCCACAGGTCCAGCGAGGTCTCGTGGGTGTGCCCACCACGCAGTATCCCGGCGGCGTTGACCAGTACGTCCAATCCCCCGAGAGTCGAAATCGCCTGACCCACAACCTTGATGACGGAACTCTCGTCACCGATATCGACGACGACGGTGTCGAGGCGATCCTCCGTCGAAGCATGTTCTGCCGATTTCCGGGTGTTCGCCAAACCCTGCTCGGAGATGTCTGCAGCGACCACGCGGCCACCTTCGGCGAGCAACCGCAGCGCGGTGGCCTGCCCGATTCCAGATCCTGCGCCGGTGACGAGAATACGACGACCTTCGAAACGATTCATTGCTGTGTACCTTTCACGAAAACGAGTTGGCTGGCATTCCAGGCTCGGTGGCGCCGACACTCACAACTCACCCGCGAGAAACTTCAGGTACGGGAAATGCGCAGCACTGCAACAGGTGTGGCACTGCGAAATCTCGGCGAGGCAATGCTCGCCGAAGTGGCGAATGTCAGACGGATCCGGCCGGTGCGGCCAAGGCTCTTTCGATCCAGACAAGACCGGACGGGCGGCGGTCGATCGCCTTACGCCCACGTCGGAAAGTCGCTACGCCGAATCGGGCCGTGCGCAGTGCACGGCCGGAAGCGAGAGAACAGCGGCGTATGGACATCACAGGCACGGTAGCAGCGCCGGCACCACTCGCTCAACCGCGTCGTTTCGAGACCCGAATCATTCAGGTAATCAGATGTCACTTCTGGACAACTCGCTCGACTTAGGCAGCACTAACCTGGCGGCATCCCGAAAACCCGATCCAGGAGCACAGTCGATGACACATGCAGACGCCTCGCGCACAACAACTCCCCCGACGACCGTCCTAAGGACCGCTGACCACAATCGCGGACTCAACGACGTTCTCGCGATCGTCGAAGCGATGGAGCGACCGAGCGATTACCTGCTGCGGATCACGGCTCGTTTGACGGAGTCGACCGACGATCCGATCTGGTCACGCCCGAATGTGACCGTACGCATGAATCTCGGGCCGGCCTTCGACGACGCTTCGCGCGTGTACACGGTGCGTTCCTACGATTCAACGAGCGGATCGATCGTCGTCGATGTGGTCCTGCACGGACAGACCAGTCCGATGATGAGGTGGGCAGCAACGTTGGCCGTCGGTGACACCTTCGGCCTCACCGGTCCGCGGCCACACTTCTTGATCCCTGATGTTCCTGGTCGACGTATCGCACTTTTTCTGGACGGCACCGCAATACCCGCATTGCACTCGATCATCGAGCAGTTACCTACCGACGTCGTCGGAATCGGCTGGGTCACAACAGATGACGAGGTCGCCTTCGCCGAACTGCCCGCCCTCCCCGGCCTGGAGCTTCACCGCGTGAGCGCAGATCCGGCCGAGCCCGACGGCCCACTGGCGGTACGAGCACGCGAGCTCGCCAATCCCGCGAGCTACGTCGTGTGGGGCGCCGGTGAACGCAACGAGATGCGCGCAATCCGGAAGCACTTTCGATCGACCGTCGGACTCGACAAAAACGACGTCGCGATATTCGGATATTGGAGGGAGGGCGTCAGCAACACCGAAATCGACCTCCGTCGACGCGAGAACTACGAGCGCATCCTCGCCGACGGCGGAACCCTCACCGACATCGACGACCTGGCCATCGAGATCTGATTGCCTCACACCAGCCGACCTGACCGGCGGTGCACTGCGGTGATAAGTTCCTCTGTGCCAGCGGACCTCCACACAGGGGGTCAGGGAATCCGGTGTGAATCCGGAACTGACGCGCAGCGGTGAGGGTGACCGCCCGGGCTTACGCCACTGGATGAGAATCTGGGAAGGCGCTCGGGTGGGGCGATCTCGAGTCCGAATACCGGCTGGCAGCAGGGGTCAACAGGCGCCTGTTCACACGGTAACGGGCTCCGCGAACGAGCCCCTGCGAGAACGAGATTCCATGCGTCTGTCCAGACTTCGCCTACCCGCCGCCGCCGTCGCTGCCCTGTTGAGCGCGTCGTTGGTTGCCTGCTCCTCCGACGACAGTGCTGCCCGACAATCCAACTCTTCCGAACAATCGCGCGTGACAGTCCAGAACTGTGGCCGAGACGTCACGGTGGAGCGACCGATCGAACGGGCAATCGCGGTAAATCAACCTGCAGCAGAGATGCTGTTCGCACTGGGAGTGCAGGACCGGATGGCCGGGTACGCCATGAGCGATGACGATGTCCTCCCAGAACTGCGCGAGGCGCGTGGTCAGGTCCAGGCGTTCGACACCGAGTTCCCGTCATTCGAAAGTGTCCTCGAACGCGAACCGGACATGGTCTACACGACGTTCAACTACACGTTCACCTCGGAGGGCATCGCCGACCGGATCAAGTTCACCGACCTCGGTGTCGCGACATATCAGTCACCCAGCGAGTGCACCGGTCAGGATGCCGAGCAGAGCAAGGCCCTCACGCTCGACGACTTGTACGACGAAATCGACGACGTGGCAACACTGTTCGATGCCAAGGACAAAGGTGTCGAGCTCACCGAGAGTTTGAAGGATCGCGCGGCCACCGCCACGGCGGCACTGGGAGCTGAGAACGTAACGCTGGCGTGGTGGTACGCAGCCACGAAGACTCCGTACTTCGCCGGGTGCTGCGGTGCACCGGGAATCATGACCGACGCGGTGGGTGCGAAGAACGCCTTCGACGACAACAAGCAGTATTGGCCCGAAATCGGTTGGGAGAGTGTCCTCGATCGAGACCCGACCGTGCTGGTGCTCGCAGATCTCGACCGCGGTGGAGACGGCGACAGTGCCGCAGACAAGATCGCGTTCCTCGAATCGGACCCGGTCGCCAGCAAGCTCACCGCAGTGAAGAACAAGCGTTACATCATCCTCGAAGGAACGACGATGGATCCCTCGATCCGCAATGTCGGTGGCATCGAACAGCTCTCCGACGGGCTGCGCCAGTTGGGTGTGGTCTAGATGTCCGCGGAGATCTGTGAACTGGTGCGTCGGTGGGACGACCAGCAGGCGGCATACATCGCCGACCGTGAGAAGCGCTTCGACGTGATTCTCGACGTTCTCGAATTGCAGCACGCGCACACCCCGTTCACGGTTGTCGACCTGGCCTGCGGGCCGGGTTCACTGAGCGCCCGAATTCTCGAGAAGTTCGAGCATGCGAGCGTTGTGGGGATCGACTACGACCCGATGCTGCTGGAGCTCGCCCGCCAGTCGTCGACGCGTTTCGGTGACCGACTGCAGCTGATCGACGCAGATCTGGCGGGAGCCGATTGGCCGAATTCGGTGGCTGCGCCGGTTCAGGCGATAGTGTCGACAACCGCGCTGCACTGGTTGCAACCGCAGCAGCTCGTCGAGGTGTACCGGCAGTGCCGCGAACTGCTGAGTCCGGACGGAGTCCTGCTCAACGGTGATCACTTTCGTTTCGACAGCCGCTTCCCTGTCATCGGGCGATGGGCGAAGGCTCACGACGAGCAGACGCAACGCTCCGCCTTTGCTGCGGGCGCTCCCGAGTGGGACAGCTGGTGGGACGAGCTGCGGGCCACTCACGGCATCGGGGCACTGACCGACGAGCGTGAGCGCAGATTCGCCGGACGTGACGCCACCGCGCCCACAGCCGTCGACTTCCAGTTGGCGGCGCTCGCGCAAGCAGGTTTTCGGGAGTCGGGGACGGTCTGGCAACTGTTCGACGACTACGTGGTCTACGGCGTGAGATGACGACAAGAGTTCGGCTGCGTGACAACCCGACGACCGTCACCCTGCTGTGGATGATCGGTGTTGTCACGCTGGCCGGATCAGCCGCCGTTGCCATCACGTTGGGGCCCGCCGGTCTGTCGGTCGGTGAGGTGGCTTCGATCGTCGTCGGCCATCTCGGCGGTACCGCGGCGGACGTCACCCCTATCCGTGACGGCATCGTCTGGGACCTCCGTCTGCCGCGTACCCTGCTCGCCGCGCTCTGCGGTGCCGGTCTCGGGTTGTGCGGTGCGATCATGCAGTCGCTGCTTCGCAATCCACTGGCCGATCCGTTTGTCCTCGGTATCTCGTCCGGCGCCTCGACCGGTGCCGTACTGATCGTGATCCTCGGAGTCGGGTCGGGAGTGATCGGCTTGTCGAGCGGCGCCTTCATCGGCGCGGTGATCTCCTTCGCCCTTGTGTTGCTGCTCGCCCATGCGGCCGGCGGCACGCCGGATCGGGTGATCCTGGCCGGTGTCGCCGCGACCCAACTGTTCTCCGCGCTCACCTCGTTCATCGTCATCACCTCGGCCGATCCCGAGCAGACCCGCGGCGTGATGTTCTGGCTCCTGGGTTCACTCGGCGGCGCCGACTGGCTCGACGTCGCACTCTGCGCTGCGGTGGTCGCAGTCGGCCTCGTGGTCTGTCTGACTCACTCCCGCGCACTCGACGCCTTTGCCTTCGGCGAGGACGCGGCGTCGTCGCTGGGGGTGAACGTGTGGCGGGTGCGTGTGACCCTGTTGTTGGCAACAGCCTTGATGACCGCGGTGATCGTGAGCGTCGCAGGCGCCATCGGCTTCGTGGGCCTGGTCCTCCCGCACGCGGCGCGGGCTCTCGTCGGTTCGAACCACCGCCGACTCCTGCCTGCGTCCGCACTGATCGGCTCCATCTTCCTTGTCTGGGTCGACGCAGTAGCACGCACAGCCATTGCGCCGCAGGAACTCCCGGCCGGTGTGGTGACCGCGCTGGTCGGTGTGCCTGCGTTTGCCGTCATCCTCTGGAGACGGAAGGCCAGGCCATGACACTCGAAGCTGCCGGCGTCAGTTGGCGGGTCGGCGGGGCGCTCATAGTCGACGACCTCGACGTCTCGCCGACAACCGGAAGTACGGTGGGGCTTCTCGGCCCCAACGGTTCGGGGAAATCGACGCTGCTGAAACTGCTTGCCGGGCACAATCGTCCGACGTCCGGTGTCGTGACCCTGGACCGAACCCCGTTGTCCGACTGGAAACGCCGCGACGTCGCGCGTCGGATCGCGACCGTTGATCAGCACAGCAACACCGAGATCGATCTGACGGTCGCGGAGGTAGTCGAACTCGGACGCACACCGCACCGCGGACTGTGGGGTGGGCAATCGGATTCCGATCGCGACGCCGTTCGGGCAGCGATCGAACACACCGACCTCGCCGGCATGCTGGACCGGTCGTGGCACACCCTGTCCGGCGGGGAGCGCCAACGCGTCCAGATCGCGCGCGCCCTCGCTCAGGAACCGCACGAGTTGCTACTCGACGAGCCGACCAATCACCTGGACATCAACCATCAACTCGAATTGCTCGCGCTCGTGCGACGCCTCCCCACCACCACGATCATGGCATTGCACGATCTGAATCTGGCCGCCATGTTCTGCGATTCGATAGTGATGCTGAACCGGGGATCCATCGTTGCCCACGGAAGCCCGACCGAGGTCCTCACCGCTGACCTGATAGCCGAGGTCTACCAGGTCGACGCCGAGGTTCGCCTGGACGGTCCCGGCGGAGTACCTACCGTGCGATACCTTCCGCCCGGCTCGAACTAGACGCACTCGGAACTGTCATTCACGCGAGAGCATCGCCACTGCTTCGCGTTCGAGGTCGACGTACGGTTCACCACTGACGTCGATGGCCACCCGGTTGAGCGTTCCACCCGTGAACGCCCATGGCGACGTACCCGGGTAGTCGTCGGTTACGGGCTCCCCGCTGTCACGGCCTGCATTGAGCCCTTCGCCGCCGCCGATGCTGAACTTGCCTGGCTGAGTGCGGATTCTGCCCTCACCGACTTTCCGATCGCCGTAGTAGAGGCCGAGCACCCCGTGCGCAGTGCCCGGCGGATCCTCGCCTTCCTTCTCGAAAGTTGCTGCCAAGATTATATTTTCGCCGATCGGAAGGTCTTCGGTGGCATCGATCTTCTGCTGTTCACTGCCGAGGAAGTTGTACACGTAATGCAGGCGGTTGTCCTTGACGTACAGCGAATGCCCACCGAACCTGCCACCATGCGAGAAGAGCACACCGGTCGCACCTGGTTCGGCCAAATCGACAACTGCCCCGATCGAGAATGAACGATTACGAAGGTTGACGGCGACGGCTTCCGGTACCTCGGCTCCGCCCGGGCGGTAGACATACCGGTTTCGGGGCGGGGCCAACTGGGGGCGAGGCGTGGTGAGGAGTTCGACACCGGACCGATCGTCCAGTGGCAGAGCTTGATTGGCACCGGCCTCGTGGAACCACAACCCCACCAGCTCTGCCAGCCTGCCGGGTTCTTCATCCGCAAGGTTCCGGAGCTCGGCTCGGTCCAACTCTGTGTGGTAGAGCTCCCAGGTGTCTTCCGAGAAATGGCCCCACCCGCTCAGAGTCGGGTGCGTGGTGACGGCCTTCCAGCCGTCATGCCAAATTCCTCGTCCTCCGAGCATCGAATAGAACTGGGTGTGCTTGGCGGTGGGGATGTTGCCGGCATCGAAGCTGTACCGCATGCTCACGCCTTGAATCGGGTGCTGGGTGTACCCCTTCACCGTGTCAGGCAAGTCGACGCCGACGCAGTCGAGCAGAGTCGGGACGACGTCGATGGCGTGATGGTACTGATCTCGAATCTCGCCACGGGCATCGATGCCCTCCGGCCACGAGATGATGCATGGGTCGCAGGTTCCACCGTTGAACGAGTAACGCTTCCACATCTTGAAGGGCGTGTTGAACGCCATCGCCCACCCGTTGGGATAGTGGTTGTACGTCTCGGTGCTGCCCAACTCGTCCAGCTTCGCCAGGTTCTCGGCTAGGTCGTCGGGTACGCCGTTCGCAATCTTGTTCTCGTTGACAGATCCGTCGGGTCCGCCCTCACCGCTGGCACCGTTGTCGGAGACCACCACGATGATCGTGTTGTCGAGCTGCTCGATTTCTTCGAGGTATCCGAGCAGGCGTCCGATCTGATCGTCACAGTGCGAGAGGAAGCCCGCGTACACCTCCGCCATCCGTGAGAACAGTCGCTGCTCGTCAGCGGAGAGGGTGTCCCAGGGGCGGGTGAAATCCAGCGGCGGGAACGGTTCGCCGTCGGGCCCGGTGCGGGTCTCAGGAGTGCCTATCGGGTTGAGTGAGGGCAGGGTCGTGTCTTTCGGGACAAGTCCCATTTCCTTCTGTCTGGCCAGAATCTCGTCCCGCATGGCTTCGTACCCTGCGTCGAACCTGCCTGCGTAGCGATCGGCCCATTCGCGGGGCGCGTGATGCGGAGCGTGTGCGCACCCGGGTGCGTAGTAGAGAAATACAGGCCGGTCCGGAGCTATCGACTTCACGTCGCCGATGTATTCGAGCGCTCTGTCGGTGATATCGACGCTGAAGTGATACCCCTCTTCGGGCGTCGACGGCTGTTCGACGGGGTGGTTGTCGTGGACGAGATCGGGATACCACTGATTGGTCTCGGCGCCGAGAAAGCCGTAGAACCGCTCGAATCCGCGGCCGACCGGCCAATTCCGTTTCGTGGAAGCAAGATTCATCTCGTCTTCTGCGCACAGGTGCCATTTGCCGACCATCGCGGTGCTGAATCCCTGCTCGACCAGAACCTCGGCGAGCGTGGCACATTCGGGAGGGATGTGACCGTTTCCGCCGGGAAAACCGACCGCGCACTCGCTGATGCAGGCCATGCCGTTGGTCGTGTGGTTTCGCCCGGTGAGCAGACACGATCGCGTCGGGGAGCACAGCGCTGTGGTGTGCCACTGCCCGTACCGCAATCCGTTGCCCGCGATGCGGTCGATGTTCGGCGTCTCGATCGGTCCCCCGTAACAACCCATGGCGCCGTATCCAACGTCGTCGAGAACGATGTAAAGAATATTCGGTGTGCCGGCGGCGGCCTTCGGCTGCTCGTACGGGCTCCAGTCGGGAATCGAATCGCGAATATCGAGGTTGACGACGCCTTTGAATGCGTTGGCCATGATCTGGCTCCTTGTAGGTCCTCTGATTTCCAGCCTCTACGGCCGCATGGTGAATCGCATACCCCGATTGTGGTCACCGAACCGCTGTCGCCCGAAATGGGCGATGCCATTTTCGGCAGGAGATCCGAGTATGAGAGTGCCGGATTTGTCATCGACTCACTGGAAGCCAGGGACCACATGAGCAGTCAATTCGTTGAAGTCTCCACCTCCGACACCTGCGACCCGCTACCGAGCTGGCAAGACGGCCCGCCGAAGCAGGCCGTCCGGCAATTCGTCGAACGCGCGACGACTGAGGGAAGTCCGGACGAAATCGCACCGGAAGACAGGATCGCAGTCTTCGACAACGACGGAACCCTGTGGTGTGAGAAGCCGATGCCGATCCAACTCGACTTCATCCTGCGCCGCCTCGTCGAGATGACCAACCAGGATCCGTCTCTTCGCAACCGTCAACCGTGGCAGGCTGCGTTCGAAAAGGACTACGCCTGGTTGAACGAAGTGATCTCGAAGCACTATCGCGGCGACGACAGCGCACTGAAGGTGCTCGCGGCCGGTGTCCTGGCGGCATTCGCCGAAGTCACGGTCGACGAATTCGAAACCCACGCCGATACCTACCTGCGCACTGCTTCGCACCCCACTCTCGGTCGCGAGTATCTGCACTGCAGCTATGCACCCATGGTGGAGTTGCTCGATTACCTTGCAGCCAAGGGATTCTCGAACTACATAGTCTCTGGAGGCGGACGTGACTTCATGCGTCCGATCAGCCAGGAGGTCTACGGCATCCCCCGAGATCGCGTCATCGGCAGCGGCGTGGCCTTGACGTGGAAGGACGACGGGCACAGCGGCACAATTCTCCGTCAGCCCCAAACCGATGTCGTCGACGACGGGCCGGCCAAGCCCGTACAGATCTGGAACCGAATCGGCCGACGACCTGTCATCGCGGCCGGAAACAGCAACGGTGACCTACCTATGTTGAAGTTCGCCGAACACCCGAACGTTCTGGCACTTCGCCTTCTGGTGCTCCATGACGATCCGGAACGCGAGTTCGACTACGTGGACGGGGCCGAGCACGCACTCGACATCTCGCGCGCAAACGGGTGGACGGTGGTGAGCATCAAGAACGACTGGAAGACAGTCTTCGAACGATTCGCCGAATGACAGTATTGATACGTGACCCTCGATGATGTCGCCGACGAACTCTACGGCCTCGACCCCGGCGAGTTCGTAGAGGCGCGTACAAAGCATGTGAAGGCTGCCCGGGACGACAACGACCGCACACTGGCCGCAGAGATCGGAAAACTTCGGAAGCCGACCACCGTGGGGTGGTTGGTCAATCTCATCTCGCGCGATGCACCAGAGGATCTGGATGCACTTCTCGCGCTTGGCGAATCGCTACGCGACGCTCAACGCCATCTCTCGGGCCCGGACTTGCGACGGCTGACGACACAGAGGCAGCAGGTGGTGCGGAGTCTCGCCCACAAATCCGGTGAGATCGCCGCTTCACGGGGAAAAAGCGTCGGCGAGGATTCGTTGCGCGATGTCGCGCAGACTCTCAATGCCGCCCTGGCCGATGAGGAGACTGCCGCGCAGGTTCGACTCGGACGGGTCGTGACCGCTGCGAGTTACAGCGGTTTCGGGCCGGCGGGACTTGCTGTAGTGGAGGAGGATTCTGCACAAGACGCCCCTGCGATCCACACCGAAGAACACGCTCCGGCCAAGTCCACTGCTCCGGATCGCAAGGCCGAACAAGCCAAGGCGAAAGCAGAATTGAAGGAAGCCAGGGCAGGCGTCGAGAAGATCCGACGACGGGTCAAGGCCGAGACCGCCCAGTTCGAGGATGCCAGGTCAAAGCTGTCCGACCTCGACCGTCGCATCGAAGAACTCCGCGCCGATCTCGAACACGCAGAACAAGAACGACAGTTCGCCAAGAACACCGAGAAGGCTGCCCGCGTCGCAGTTCGAGAGTCCGAGGAGGAACTTCGCGAGGCCGAGTGGCGGGTCGACGAAGCAGAAGAGGCCCTCGACGAGATGGAATGAGTTGTACGTTCGGAGATCTTGACCTCTACAGCAGTTCAGGTTCTAGCGTAATTTCATGACATTCACCCGAATCGAACTCGACTACCTGGCCACACAGACTCTCGGTCGCCTCGCGACGGTTCAACGGAACGGAACGCTGCAAGTCAGTCCGGTCGGGTTCCACTACAACCCGGATACAGCCACGATCGACATCAGCGGTTACAACATGACGGGCAGCCGTAAGTTTCACAATGTCGCAGACAACGGTCGGGTCGCGTTCGTCGTGGACGACATCGCATCCGTAGATCCATGGCAGGTCAGGTGCGTCGAAATCCGTGGACGGGCAGAGGCTTTGGATGCTACAGGTGCTGCTGCGCATGGTCTCGACGCGCCGATCATCCGTATCCACCCCGAACGCATCATCAGCTTCGGCCTCGACGACAAAGAACTGGACGTCCACCAGTTGGTCGTGAACGGACGTGACGTCTGAATGCCCAAATCGAATTGATCAGCCTGCGGCGGCTTCGAGCTCACTCAGTGATTCCTCGAGGTGACCGAGAAGCCGCTGCAAGTGCGGAACATTGCGGCGGCAACCGACGAGACCGAACTGCATGGTGTCCGCGTAGCCGATGACGGTGATGTTCATCGCCTGCCCGTCCAACGGAATCGATGCCGGGTAACAGCTCTCGAGCTTCGCGCCATTCCAATAGCGCGTCGTTGTCGGGCCGGGGACGTTGGAAATCACCAGATTGAAGACTGGACGCCCAGTGATCAGTCGGGATGAACCAGGGATCAGCGGCAGCCCGAGACCCGCGACGTTCAATGCACTGAGCGCCGTGATCTGCAGGGGCGTCAGGCCCGACATCAGGGACTTGGCGCTACTCATCGAGTCGTGAACTCTCTGAAGTCTGGCCGCCGGATCCGCCAATTCGGTTGCCAGATCACACAACACCGCACCAACAGCATTGCCGGAAGCCTCACCCTCATCGCCTTTACGAAGTGATACCGGCACCATCGCGATCAACGGTTTGTCCGGCAACTCGTCCAGTTCGATCAGGTAACGCCGCAGCGCGCCCGCGCACATAGCCAACACCGCATCGTTGAGCGTCACGTCTGCAACGCAACTGACCTTGCGCAGGCGCTCGATCGGCCACGACTGCGCGGCGACACGCCTCGCGCCGGTGATCGGGACGTTGAAGATCGATTTCGGAGCAGCAAACGGCAACGGTGCGACGTGGTCCTTCACCGCCGAGGCAGCGGCGTTCACAATCGCTGGGCCCACCCCGACCACATCTTGCACGGTCTCGATCACGGAGCCCACCCGCCTCTGCAGGTCCAGCCCGCGACCGGCACGAACCCGCCCCGAAGAAGGTCGTTGCGCCCACGGAGGCATCGAATGTCGATCGTGCGGATCCGACGAGAGGCTGCGGTACCACGCCTGAACAGCAGACACACCATCCATGAGCGCGTGGTGCGTCTTCATGTACACGGCAACTCGGCCGTCGGCGAGACCTTCGATCACATACGCCTCCCACAGCGGCCGATGCCGATCGAGCAGCGTGCCGTGGAGCATGGAGGTCAGCTCGAGCAACTCGCGGACTCGACCCGGCTTGGGCAGCGCGAGCAACCGGACGTGATACTCGAGATCGACGTCTGCGTCCTCCGTCCAACGCACCGGCGCGAAGTTCGACAAGAACTGCACCGGCTTGCGACGGAAGAGGGGCCGAATCGAGTCGACGTCGGTGAGCGAACGGTAGAGCGATCTGGCGAATTCGCCGTCGTCCCCTTCCGGCGGAACGAAAAGCGACAGGCCACCGACGTGCATGGGATGCTCCCGTGACTCCATCAGAAGGAACATCGAGTCGAGCGGCAGCATCAGCGTCATGGCGATCCGTTCTCTCGGGCAGCTGCCCGGAGTACCGATCAGCCGCTGTTCGACAAAGTTACTCGCCCTGACTTCCCTCATTGGCGACTCCGACAAAACATTGCCCCCTCGATTTCGACAGGAGTCCGATATTCCCGTCGACGAACGCCTTTTCGGGTCGAAGCACCTCACAGCGATTCGCGGGTGAATGACGAGACACAGAGCACTGCAACAAATTTCAATCCTCACAGCCACAAGTAGTAGCGGAGGCGATCGCAGTAATACTTTTGTCGGAATTGTTTCAAATTGTCTGTACATCCAAGTCACACGTGACTACCGTCACTCATCATCACAATCCCGACTGGTCGGTTGTACCCAAAGGAGAAATACATGTCCCGACGTTCGACGTCGCGTGGGCTTTTCGGCGCACTCGCCACCGCAACTGTGTTCGCCACCGCCGCTGCGGTGGGAAGCTTGTCAGCAAGCATTGCAGGAGCCGCCCCGGCAGCGGAGATCCCCTTCGGCGGTTGGGATTCATGTCCGATCGACAATCCCGAGACCAGCACCTGTATGGACGTCACGGTCACCGGCGGAAACATGAAGATCGGCAAGCTTTCCGTCAGCATTCCCGCCGGGGCGATGCGCATCGCAGGCGGAGTTGCATACCGGGAGAATCCAGAGGCTGAATTCGGATTCGACCAAGTATTCATCCCGCCGAACGACAACAGTCGGGGGATCTACGCCAAACCCATCGACATCCCCGGGGGCGCACTCGGAATCGACCTGCCATTCAACAATCTCTTCGGACTGAACAAGGCTTCGGCCACCGTAGAGTCGACGTCTGCACTCCCCACCGTGGATGCATTTCAGCTTGGTGTGAAGCTACCCGTCAAATTGAAGATCGCGAACCCTCTCCTCGGCGGCAAATGCTACCTGGGCTCGGACAACAACCCCGTCCAACTCAACTTGGATGTGACCGAATACGGTGTCCTCGAAGAGGTTCCAGGTTTCCCGGATACTGCCGTCGTTCGAAACACCGGGCACACCGGACAGCCCTTCGCGGTCCCGACAGCTTCCGGGTGTGGCCCGTTCGGCGTTCTGAATCCAATCGTCAACTGGCGCGCCGGGCTTCCCTCGTCCACCACGTCCAACTCCCTCGCCACGACGAGTGACGTCTACAACATCGGTGCCGACAGCCTCAGGCCCCAGCCGGCCGGCTCACCCGAACCCGCTGCCGTCGTTGCCGAACGTAGTGCCAACTAGCAATCCAACCCACTGCCACAGAACCGTCATCGACGACAGATTGCCACCTCGAAACGGAGTTCACTTGTCCATGCGCACAATACGATTCAGAGCCGCGCTCGCCGTCGTCGCAGCGGGAGTCCTCACTCTCGGGGCGGTGTCAACCGCGACGGCGGCCCCGCTGCCCAATGCGCCGTTCGGGGGCTGGGGAAAATGCCCGATAGCCAATCCGGAGACAAGCACCTGTGTCGATGTCGTCGTCAAAGGCGGCGAAATGAACATCAACGGGCTCAAAGTACCGATTCCTTCCGGCTCGTTGAATATCGCCGGCGGTGTCGCCTATCGCGAGAACCCCGACGCTGAATTCGGGTTCGACCAGATCTTCATTCCTCCCACTGACGGCACCAAAGGCGTCTATTCCAGCCCCATCGAGGTACCAGGAGGAATCTTCGGGCTCGGTATACCGTTCCCCGGCGGCTTGACCACCATCAAGGCAACAGTCGAACCGGTCGCGTTGCCAACAGTCGACGCATTCCAACTCGGTGTCACACTTCCGGCAAGATTGAAGATCTCCAACCCCTTGCTGGGCGGCAACTGCTATCTGGGTTCTGCGAGCAACCCGATCATGTTCAAACTCGGAGTTTCCGAAAATGGTGTCCTGGAGGAAGTTCCAGGATTTCCGGATACCGCCGCCGTCAGAAACGTGACGCACGCCGACCAGACGTTCGCGGTGCCGGGCGCATCTGGATGTGGACTGTTCGGCGCACTGAATTGGGCCGTCAATCTTCGCGCCAACGTTCCGTCTTCGAGTGGTCACAACTCGTTGACCACCACAAGCGATGTGTTCAACATCGGCGCCGACAGCCTGCGGACGCAGTAGAGCAAGCACCGGCGACTCACGAAGTATCACCGACAACAAGGAGATATCGATGACCCATGCAGTTCGCCGCACCACCATCGTCACAGCTGCCGCCGCAGCCGCGATTGCGGTCGCAGCCGGCACCGCTCTGGCTTCGACCGTCGTCACTCCAGCGGGTCAAGCCGTGACTGCTTCGAGCAGCAATCTCAGTATCAAGACAGGAACGATCACACTTACCTGCTCCAGTACGACGGGCTCCGGGACCATCCCATCCGCGCCGGGTAATTCCAACACCGGCACCGGCGGAGTCAACGTCAATATCGGCACCCCCAGCCTGACCGGGTGCAAGGCTAACGGCCTACCCGCTGTGGTCACGACCTCCGGCTCGTGGCTATTGAACGTCTCGGCAGACACCGGATCGGCTCAGGGATCCCTGGTCATTCCTGCAGGAGGCGCAGTCGTCACGATGCCCGGATCAACATGCACAGTCACCGTCGGGGCCAGCACTGTCGGACCGCTGCCATTCGATATTCCCAACCAGCGCGTCGTGGCAAGCAACACCGGCACCGTGAACTACACACGCACCGGCACCGGACCCGTCTGCCCCGCCGCAGCCACTGGCACGGCAACAATGTCGGGCACACTGCAGTTCGCATCGGCCACACCGATCAACGTGACACCGTGACGATCGACAGCTAGACAATAGGGCTCGTTGGGGGATCGACGCTTCCGTCGGTCCTCCAACGAACGTCCTGTGGACCGGGTCCGCACACGATCGCCTTCGGTTGCGCCACGAAGCGGACCGGCGCATTATCCATCTGCTGCTTCGGTGGCGTCGAGTAACGCGTCAAGGGCGCGGTGGAGCTCGGCGAGTTCCCGCCCTCCGGTTTTCGTCAGCACTTCCGTATTCTTTACATCCAATTGGCGGACAATGTCTTTAGCGAGCTCTATGACTCGTTTGCCCTCGTCACTGAGATCGAGGCGAACGGCTCGCGCATCGCGTCTATCGCGTTCACTGACAACAAACCCGCTCTTCTCCAACGCTCGCACGAGCTTGGATATGTAGATTCGCTGCAATCCAGTGTGCGCTGAGAGTTCTCGCTGACTCGGCCTCTCCCCCGCACTCACCAGACCATGCAGAGACGCGAGCACTGAATACTGGGCGTGAGTCAACCCCAGGTGCGCGATCGCTCGGTCAACCCCCGCCCGCCAGCGCAAGCCAAGGTGCCACACCAGCGACCCTGTCGTCCATGTTTCTCGATCTTGCATACAAATAGAATACATGGCTACTATCTCAATTAGAGTATATGGAAACTATTTGAGGAGTCGCAATGCCCACAATTCCCGTGCTCGACTCGACCATGGCCTACCGCTCGCGCGGTGAAGGAACACCCTTCGTACTCATCCACGGAAACCCCACATCCTCGCACTTGTGGCGAAACATCCTGCCGCAGATAGGAAATCTAGGCCGCGCACTTGCCCCTGACCTCATCGGAATGGGGCGGTCAGGCAAACCGCCAATCAACTACGGCTTCCTCGACACCGCCCGCTACCTCGACGCCTGGTTCGACCAGATGGAACTCGACGACGTCGTACTCGTCGGACACGACTGGGGCGGGGCACTTGCACTGGACTGGGCTGCCCGCCACCCCGATCGCGTCCGAGGTGTGGCCTTCTTCGAAACGATCCTTCGTCCGATGACCTGGGACGAACACTTCCCGGGAGAGGCACGGGCACGGGTGGAAGCTCTGAGGGACTCCGACACAGGAGAGACAAAGGTACTCGACGAGAACTTCTTTCTCGAAATAGCGCTTCACAGAACGGTTCTCGGTGAAATGACCGAAACCGATGCCGAGGCCTATCGCTCCCCTTATCCGTCACGAGAGAGTCGCCGACCCCTTCTCGAGTGGCCACGATCCTTCCCCATCGAAGGAACTCCCGGTGACGTGAATGCACGTGTGGCGGCGTACAGCGATTGGCTCGCAGAAAGCACCGACGTACCCAAACTTCTTCTCACCTTCAGCGGCCCCGCAGAACTTCTCATGATCGGACCTGACGAAGTCACGTGGAGCCGATCGAATATCGCAAATCTCGAGGTGGAACAGTGCGGTCCCGCAGGACATCTCGCCCCCGAGGATCAGCCTGCGGCCATCGCGGCGGCGATCACCGAATGGACAGAGCGGCAACACTGTTTCAACCGCGAGTGACGTGGGACCGTCGCCAAGTACTCTGAGCGCCGGTTTCCCCGACCCATGCGGTAGCGATCCAGACGATGCTCCGAAATATGGGACCGACACCACCTCCGCCGGATTTGTCCGATATAACTAACTGGCGAGTACGCCGGTTGGGACGAGGTCGAGAACGAGGGGGCGTGTGTGGTGAACGAGGACGGGTTGGGGCGAACGTCAGGATCGGGGGCTCCACACCGGGTGGGCGGCTTTCTCTATCACCGCAACGGCGACCGGTGGGAGTGGTCGGACGAAGTTGCACGGATTCACGGATACGAACCCGACCAAGTAGCTCCGACGACAGAATTGATGCTCTCGCACAAGCATCCCGACGACCGAAGACACGTTGCCCAGACACTGCACGCCATCCGCACTTCAGGCGGACCGTTCAGCAGCCGCCACCGCATCATCGACACTGCAGGGGATACTCACTCGGTAATCGTCGTCGGCGACAGCGTCGTGGACGAGTCGGGTGCCGTGGTCGGCAGCTCAGGCTTCTACATCGACGTCACCGAAACCCTCGACAGCACGGTGAAAGCGTCTGTCGACGTGCTGGTCAACGAAATCACCGCTTCTCGCGGAGTAATCGAGCAAGCCAAAGGCATGCTCATGGTGATCTACGGCATTTCGGCCGATCGCGCCTTCGACATACTCGTGTGGCGTTCTCAAGAGACCAACGTGAAACTCCGGGATGTTGCCGAGCAGTTGATAGTTCGAACGCTTGACGACTTCCGGGTCCCGACACTACTGCGGACCCGATTCGATCACGTGCTGTTACAGGGTTGAATGACAACAGGGTTGAGGGATCTGCTCAAGGCGGTTCCCGTGGCTGGCTGCTCAACCTCGAGGAACCTCGCCCGCATTGATTCCGGGACGGTCCGATGCGGCCTATCCCCGTTGTTACCCAACGCGGAGTAAAAGGAAACTACTCGTCGTCAGACTTCTCGCCGGAGGTCTCCTCGACCAGTTCAGGCGCCTGTTCTCGCGTTGCCATTCCCCCGTCGCCGCCCTTGTCCACGGGTCCTGGGTGCCCACCCTTGGGCGACTGGTCGTTGTCGTCTTTGTCGGTCATGCGATCGTCCTCATCATCTCGTCGTCTCAGTCCTGGAGCCGGTGCAAAGAGACCGGGACCCAGCTCCATCTCAATCTAACGCGCTCAGGACTTCTCGCAACCCTCACCGATTTTGTTTGCATTTCAGTGCTTTCGGGCAGGTGACTGCGAACAGCATTTCCACGATGAGAGGTCGATCCCAGTGCGCGCAGTGACTTGGCAAGGCAAACGGAAAGTAAGCGTCGATACGGTTCCGGACCCGAAGATCGTCGAACCCACCGACGCGATCATCAAGGTCACCACGACGAATATCTGCGGATCCGATCTGCACCTGTACGAGACTCTGGGTGCGTTCATGAATGCCGGCGACATTCTCGGCCATGAACCGATGGGAATCGTCGAAGAAGTCGGTTCGGAAGTCACGAATCTCGAGATAGGTGACCGCGTCGTGATTCCGTTCCAGATCTCGTGTGGCAACTGTTTCATGTGCGATTCGAGCCTCTACACACAGTGCGAGACGACGCAGGTCCGCGATCAGGGAACGGGCGCAGCATTGTTCGGCTTCTCCGAGCTCTACGGCTCGGTGCCCGGCGGGCAGGCTGAGTACCTCCGAGCACCGCAAGCACATTTCACACACATCAAAGTTCCCGAAGGTCCCGCGGATTCGCGATTCGTCTACCTCTCCGACGTGCTCCCCACCGCTTGGCAGTCGGTCGAATACGCCGACATTCCGCCGGGTGGGTCCGTGACAATCCTCGGCCTCGGACCGATCGGTGACATGGCGGCTCGTATCGCCCACCACAAGGGGTTTCGAGTAATCGGTGTGGACCGTGTACCCGAACGCCTTGCGCGCCTTGCCGAACGCGGCATCGAGACCCTCAACCTGGACGACTACGGCAGCAAGATCGGCGATGCCATCAGAGACGCGACAAACGGCCGCGGAACCGATTCGGTGATCGACGCTGTCGGTATGGAAGCGCACGGGTCTCCGATCGGAAAGCTCGCGCAGCAGTTCGTCGGACTCCTTCCCGATGCTCTTGCCGCGCCTGCGATGCGTAACGCAGGAATCGATCGCCTTGGCGCTGTCTATTCGGCCATCGACATCGTTCGGCGCGGCGGAACCATTTCTTTGATCGGTGTCTACGGCGGAATGGTTGATCCGCTGCCGCTGATGACCATGTTCGACAAGCAGATTCAGCTCAGGATGGGCCAGGCGAACGTCAAGAAGTGGGTAGAGGACATCATGCCCCTGCTCACTGACGACGACCCACTCGGCGTCGACACCTTTTCCACCCATCAGCTGCCGCTCGATCAGGCGCCACACGCCTACGAGATCTTCCAGAAGAAGCAGGAAGGCGCGGTCAAGATCCAACTGAAACCGCACCTGTAGTTCAACGCCGATCAGGTCGACGGTTCATCCGCCACGTCCGCATCTTGTTCGCGAAACCACCGATCGTCATACTCACCTCACACACGCTCGACAGAAAGAACCTGAAACCGAAATGGCTCGCGAACTTACCGTCTCCGACAGCATCGTCGTCAGCTCCGACGCGCTTTCCCTCTACGAGGTCATCAGCGATCCCACTCGTATGGGTGCCTGGAGTCCCGAAAACATAGGCGCAACCTTGCGGGGAGACCGCGAAAGCGCTTTCCTGGGCATGGAGTTCGACGGGCACAACAAGCGTGGGCGCGCGCAGTGGACCACGCGATGCACAGTCACCGCTGCCGAGGCCGGGAAGCTCTTCGAATTCCGTGTTCACAAGATCGGCCTCGGTACTCCCCGGATCCCCGCCTCTATCGCAACCTGGCAGTACCGATTCTCGCCGGTGCCCGACGGAACCCGAGTTACCGAAACGTGGACCGACGACAGGCGCGGCTGGCCGGACTTCGCCGCCGACATGTTTGACAAAATTGCCACCGGAGGAAAAACCTTCGCCGACTTTCAGCGCGGCAACGTCCGCAAGACGCTCCTGAACCTCAAGAACGCAGTTGAGCAGGAGGTTTCCGGAATCGAAGGTAACGTCGGCTGACCGGCCGACACCATTTGTGGCAGTTTCTGCCACTTTTGGTACAGTGCGGATATGGCAACAGCCCGCCGCACTGCACTACTTCTCCGCGTCTCGCAGAGTTGTGCTGCCGCTTTCGTCGAACGCGGCGACACTTCGACGACCATCGCGGAGCTCGCCGAGCGGGCAGAAATCTCCGAGCGAACGTTCTACCGTTGCTTCGCCACCAAAGAGGAGAGCATCTGGCCGATGCTCGACGAGGGAAACCGCAGTCTGGCCACCGCACTCAGCGCGCAAGCCCGCGAATTCGGGCTCGCAGCGGCTGTGAAGAATGCCTTTATCGCATCGGTCGGCGAGTCCTTCGAGCCGATGACCCGGTCACTGATGCCCATCATCTTCGGTGATGCGGCACTCCGGAGAGTTTGGGAATCAGCAACTTTCGAGACGATGGAACTGATTCGCCCAGAAGTCGCACGCCTGATCGACCGTCCGGAAACCTCGCTCGACACCACAGCGGCTTCGGGCCAGGCAACACTTGCGGTAGTCGCCGCACTGCGTGAGATGGCAGACCTCCGGACGCCCGCACCCGAGGCCATCACCCGCGCGCTCGGGGCGTTCTCGAAGCCATATCTCGCAACACCAACAGGTAAGGAACAATCATGACTCAGGATCTCTCCGGAAAAGTCGTTCTCGTCACCGGCGGCGCACGCGGCCTGGGCGAGGCGTTTGCCCGCGGCATCGTCGCGGGCAACGGCCGCGTCGTCATCGGCGACCTACTCGACGACGACGGTCGAGCAGTGGCCGAATCTCTCGGCGACGCAGCGCGTTACGTTCACCTCGACGTCACCGATCCAGCGTCTTGGAAGTCCGCCGCCGAGTACGCGGTATCCGAGTTCGGCGCGATCAACGGTTTGGTCAACAACGCCGGAATCTCGGCGTCCGGCCAGACAGTCGCCGAGGAACCACTCGAGACGTTCCAGCGCATCATCCAGATCAACCTGGTGTCCGTGCACACCGGTATCCACACGGTGGTGCCGTTCATGAAGGCAGCCGGCGGCGGATCCATCGTGAACATCTCCTCGGCCGCCGGCCTGATGGGCATGGCTCTGACCAGCGGTTACGGCGCAGCCAAGTGGGGCGTGCGTGGGCTGAGCAAGATCGCCGCCGTCGAACTCGGCCGCGACAAGATCCGGGTCAACTCGGTTCACCCCGGCATGGTCCTGACGCCCATGACTGCACCGACGGGCATCAGCCTCGAAGAGGGCGCATTCCCCAACAATCCGTATCGCCGTGTCGGTCGCCCGGAGGAGTTGGTCGGAGCGGTCACCTACCTGCTTTCCGACGATGCCTCGTACACAACGGGTTCCGAGATCGCCGTCGACGGCGGTTGGACTGCCGGCCCGTCGATCGAATACATCGCCGGCCAGTAACAGCCTTGCAGACTCACGTATGCAGAATTTGCGCGATGCCAAGTTGGAGGTCGCGCAAATTCACGGCCGGACCGAGGGTGTGGTGAGGAGGAGGGCCGGTAACAGCAATCAATGCCTCCTTCGCCGCACGCACGGCTGATGTCGGCTGGCGAACAATCTCCTCTACCAAATCCCGAACAGTCGACGCGAGGAGCTCGCCGTACACACACCGATTCGCCAAACCTGTTGTTACCGCGTCCGGTCCCTTCACCAGCCGTCCGGTGTAGTGCAGTTCAGCGGCCACAGCCGGTCCCACAACACGGACAAGGCGCGCCGCGAATGCCGGACTGGGTCGAATCCCGAGACGCGCAATAGGCATTCCGATTCTGGCGGAAGTCGCCACGACTCGAATATCGCACGCGAGTGCCAACTGACACCCTGCTCCAGCTGCTACGCCGGAAATCTGTGCGATGACAGGAACGGGACAAATTTCGATAGCGCGGAAGGCTGCCTCCATTTGCGCGAACGACTCCTCCACGTCCTCGGCACAGGCACCAACCCACTCGGTGACATCGGACCCGGCGCAGAAGGTATCGCCGACGCCGCGAAGGACGACAACACCGAGCGATGCGTGGGTCGAGACGCCAATGATCTGATGCGCGAGATCTTTCCAAGCATCACCGTTCAAAGCGTTTCGACGACGGCCTGTGCCGATCGTCACCGTCGCGATTGGGCCGTCGAACGTCACATCGACCATGCCGGAGTCGCGCCGGCTCGGCCTCATAGCAGAAACCATCGATGTCTGTCTCATCGGCGTGCTTCGCTGAGCCAACCGGTGATAACAGCGTTGTCTGCACCGAGAAGCGGTGGAGCCGAGTGACAGTTCTTCGTGACCTCCATGCCGTCCACAGAGAAGAACCGGAGTGGGGGTCCAGGAAGCGTTATCCGACCTAGGCTTTCGTGTTCGACTTCGACCATCAACCCCTGCGAACGAGTCTGTTCCCAGCGGTACACCTCGTCGATTCCACGAACACGTCCCGCCGGAATACCCGTACGGTCCAGCTCGAGCAGCAGCTCGTCCGTGCCATACTTCGAAAAAATGCTTTCGATAAGCTGGCGGACCGCCTTACTGTTTCGAACTCGTTCGGAGTTGTCTTCCATCCCGGGGGCATCTGGGGCCAACCCGAAGCCCGAGCAGAACCGCTTCCAAAGTCCTTCACTACCAACCGCAATCTGAACTACGCCGTCAGCTGTCGGAAAGAGCCCGTAGGGGCAGATCGACGGATGGTGATTCCCTTGTGCCTTACCAGTTTCACCAGCGACGGTAAATCGAGTTCCTTGGAAGGCGTGGATACCTACTATGCCGGCCAGCAAAGAGGTTCGTACCGTCTGCCCAACGCCGGTTCGCGCTCGCTCCTGCAGTGCCGCGAGTACACCGAATGCGCCGTACATCCCTGCCAGTAGGTCGGCTATCGGAGTTCCGACCTTTTGGAAGTCGTTGGGACCCGAACCTGTCAGCGACATCAGACCCGCCTCCCCTTGTGCGATTTGGTCGTACCCCGCACGTCCGCCTTCCGGTCCGTCGTGACCGAATCCACTGATGGACAGCACGACGAGTCGCGGATTCAGCTCCGAAAGTCGTTCGGCGGTAAGCCCCAAACGATCGAGGACGCCGGTCCGAAAATTCTCCATCAGAACGTCGGCGCGTGAGACAAGGGATTCCAGTAGTGCAAGACCCTCTTCAGATTTCAGATCGAGTACGACTGACTTCTTGTTTCGATTCGTGGACAAGAAGTATGTCGATTCTCGCTGTGCACCTGCAGGTTCCATGAAAGGTGGCCCCCAGCCGCGCGTATCGTCGCCGGTACCGGGTGTCTCGATCTTGATGACCGTCGCCCCCAGGTCGCCGAACATCATTGAAGCGTGAGGTCCCGCGAGTGCGCGCGTGAGGTCTGCAACGACTATGCCTGCCAAGGGCCCTCTTCGAACATCGGATCCGGATTGTTCCGAAGATGATTCGACCGAATCGATGTCGTCGGTCACTGAGTTGAACATGTAACTTCCTGTCGATAGTCGATGTGGCGGTCGCGCTGTCAGGCAAGCGTCCGAGCAGGTTCCGGCACACGCAACCTGTGTAGAAAACCTGCTGCCAGCTCGGTTGCCTGGTGCGTTCCAGCAACGCCGTAGACGTGAAAATCCGGTCTGACCAGAACGACATCTGCGTCCTGATCGTCGAGCCAGCGCGTGTAGGTGAGGTCGACGTCGTCGACAACGGTCACGCCCGCCGATTCGGCACCTCCGAGCGCTACGAGGTCGATCCCCAACGTCGCCAAAGCTGTTCGCGTCGCCTCCGGAACTTCTCGCAGCGCGGCCGATGTGCGTGAAATCAAAGCCCCTGGCCCATCGAACGCATCGTCGAACTTGGCAACTTCGCCATCTCCGACTCGAACCTGACCTTGTAAAGCCAGACTGCCACCGGCAGTCCCGACATGTATCCCTGGGCCGAGCCCTGGTCGTGGCGGAGCAGGAGGCTTCATTCCCGCAGTCCAGTTCGCCACCATGCGGGCATCACGTTCAGCAGCTTGCTGCGGGTCGGACATGCAGATGACTTGACCTAGTTCGGTCGAGAACTGCACAAAAGCTTGTGCGTGCCTTAGTCGTTCTGTTCCATATGTATCGAGCAGGTGGTCGTCCGCTGCCGAACGCAACACCGCATCGAGCTTCCACGACAAATTCATCACGTCACGGACACCAGCACCCAGGCCTTGTCCGGCGAACGGCGGCATAAGATGCGCGGAATCGCCGGCGAGCAACACGCGTCCTTGTCGCCATCGCGTCGCCCAGCAAGCCTGAAACGTGTACACGGAATGCCGTTCAAGGATTGCATTGTCAGGGGTCAGCCCATACGGCTCGAGCAGTTCCCATGCCGTGTCTTCGCGCTGAAGGGATTCTCGACTCTCTTCCGGCAGTCGCATGAACTCCCAGCGACGGCGGCCCGGACCACCGGGAACCATCGTGGAAGGGCGTCGGTAGTCGCAATTCTGCGCGGCAACGTTCGGAAAACTGGTTCCGCCCGAAGGTTTGACGTCCACAACCAACCAATCGTAGAAGTACCCCTCGTCGTGCCAGTCGATTTCGGCCCATTGACGAACGCGACTGTTCGCCCCGTCTGCACCGACAATCCACTGCGCATCGACGGCGACACACCTACCGCTGTCCACGGATTGGACGACTACTGTTGCCAGTGCCGAATTCTGCGTCAATGCCACCGCTTCCCACCCCCTCATCACCCGAATATTGGACAACCCGGCGACAATGGCGTCCAAGGCCTCTTCCAATGCGGGCTGACTGAAGAAATAGGTGTTGTACCAACCGGATTCACCTTTACCACTCCAGTCGACCTCCACCAGTGTCCGCCCGTCACCGTTTCGCCACACATACATGTCGTCATAAGGTTCGGTTATCTCGGGAATGGTGTCCGGCGCCAGCCCGACCGACTGCAGGATTCGCGCGAAATCGGCGCAATGGGTTACTGCTCGCGGCAGAGGGTATCCGACTTCATTTCGATCCACGACGACGACATCGTGGCCCTTCCGAGCGAGTTTGACGGCGAGAAGCTTCCCCACCGGCCCGAAACCGACGATCATCACGTCAGCAGCTATCCTCGTTGCTTCGGCGTTGACACTCTGCACAGCGAATTCCGTTCTGGTGAAATAGCTTTGATGTTGAGAACAAGGATCGGTTCGTTAATTCCTTTTGTCACGGATCAGGTCCCGAAAATCGGGACGAGCCGAAATTCTCGGTGCCGCCGGAAACGGGTGCACGACCCTGGCGGGCACCGAGACAACTGCCGTCACCACGGTGCTCGCGGCGGAGATACGTCCCGGTTTTCGGCTACGTAGAGCGACGGCAGGAAACGAGACAAAAATGTGAACTCGTCGTACGCGTGCTGCAGGAGTCCTTGACCGAACTCCACAGTTGCTTGTGCCGCAATCTGTTCCGCGGTTTGCCCGAGTGTCTCGAGATCGTGTCCGATGAAGAAGTGACTTCGCAGGGCCATCCCCCACTCGGTATCGCGAGCGATGTGCAGCAGCCTGCCGCCGAGCACGCGCCCGTCCGGGAGACGAGGTGGATTGTGGGTGACCCCCAATCGTCCGACAACCACTCCGGACACAGCGCCGGATTCTCTTGCTCTGGAATAGGCGTCTTCGTCGAAGAACTCGGACGGATCCCGAAATTGGATGACCAGATCATCGGCCGGCTGCCCCGAGAAGTATTCGGTGACGACGTGCTCGCTGCCGATATGAGTGTCGTCCGAGAGATTACCCTGCCAACTGCTGTACGTGTGGTCGATGGGATGCCACCAGATGTATTTCTGTGTGTCGCAACGCCAGCGGACCCACCATTCGAGCATCTCGCCGGTGCAACCGTGCATATCCGTACGGACTGCGACGTGCAGCCCTCCAGATGGCAGTCGCTCGTATCCCATCTCCAATTGCAGAGGCTTCGGATCTAGTAGAGCGGTGACTTCTGACAGGTCCATTGATTCAGCTCCTCGGATCGAGTTTTTCCAACGAGCTGAAGGTATGAGCCAGATGTGCTGCGCGTCACCCCATTTGTCCCGGTTTCCGGGACTAAACGGTTACGCCCGAGAAGTCGACATCGGACGATGGCACGCATCACATCGACCGCCCGAATCGGGCTCACTGTCTGGAGAGACAACACATGCATCTCAATGCACCCGCGCGAACCGATGAACGTGGGGAGACTCGATCCCACCCCGCAGTCATCGGGTTGTGCATGGTTATCACCGTGATCGAGGGATTCAACCTGATCGTCTACGGATCTGTTATTCCGTTGCTGTTGGAAGACTCGTACCTGCGCATAACCGATCAACAAGCAGGGCTGGTCGGCGGGCTCGTCTATATCGGAGCCATCGCCGGATCTGTACTGGCCCCTCTCGCTGCCGAGCGCTCCGGTCGAAAGTGGGTTCTCATTGTTGCCATCGCACTGTTCGCTTTCGGAGCCGTGATCACCGGAGCGTCGATCAGCATCGTCATGCTCGCAGTGGGTCGATTTGTCACTGGATTCGGCGTGGGCGGCGCGCTCACCACCGCGATGACAGTCGCTCGCAACAGTGCGGCATCGTCACGGGCGTCGTTGGTCGTCACGATCACAATGGCAGGTATCCCACTCGGCGGCGTCGTCGCGTCACTGCTCGCGATTCCAGTGCTTCCTGCGCTCGGATGGCGCCCGATGTTCTTCATCGGTGCATGTACGGCTCTGGTGATCCTCGCCGCCGTCGTGATAATCGACATCCCGACCGACACTCCCCAGGAGGTGGCGGGGCGTTTATGGTCTGGTCGGCAAAAGATTGCCGCACTGTTCACCGGCCGCGGGTCCACAATCGCACTGGTTGTCGCGGTATGCGCAATCTCCAACATGGTTGCGTGGCAGGGACTCAACGTGTGGGCAGCGCAGTCGATTATTGACTTGGGGTACACGCTGAACACTGCTCTTGTGGTCACCTTTACTCTGACCGGTGCCGCAGTAATCGGTTCCTTTGCCAGTGCGTGGGCGGCCGACCGCCGCGGGGCCTCAGTTGTAGCGGTAGCCACCAGCGCGTGCACGCTCGTCGGACTTCTCGGAATGGTCTATCTGCCGACATCGTTGACGGGGACCATGATTTGTGTGGCACTGATGGGCATCGGCGGCCATTCCACGATGAATCTGGTGCACACGACCACAGCCGATGTCTACCCGTTGCCTGCACGAGCAACTGCCCTTGGTTGGTCGAACGGGACATCATTCGTCGGGGCGTTCTTAGGCCCGGTAATCGGCGGTACCTCCATTGCGTCGGGTGGAGCCGTCGGATTGTTCAGTACGTTCGCGGGTGCCGCGGCAGTGTGCTTGGTCGCGGTCTGTGCACTCTGTTTTGCAGATAGGCGCATCAGACGGTAGGGATACCACTGATCACGAATCAGTTCCCGACCTCCCAGTAGGAGCCGGGAACTGATTCGCGCGATCTGCAGAAGTCACGGGAGCACACAGAAGAAGCTCTCAGGCAGTCGCATTCAGAATTGCGCTCGCGACAAACCCAGATCCACCTGACTGTTCACCACTTTGAGACCTTCGACCGCGAGTTCCTTCTTCGCTTTGAACCGCCCGGACGGAATGACGATGGCGATCGCTTGAAGCGCGCCAGTCGGTCCGATCATTGCAGTAGCCACGGCGCAGATCCCTACGTCGTGCTCCTCGATGTCGACGGAGACGTGGGAGCGACGCACCTCCGCCAGTTCCGCCAGCAGCGCCGCCCGTTCGGTGATCGTCTTATCCGTAAATCGCGGTAGAACCGGTGACAACAACGCAACTGCCTGCTCCTCCGGCAACTGAGCAAGCATGGCCTTCCCGATACAACTCGCATGCAGCGAAAAGCTCTTGCCGACCTTGGTGACGCCTCTGAGCCTTTCCGGTGAGGCAATCTGATCGACGACGACAACCTCGCGACCACTGAAGATCGCCAACTCCACGTTCTCGTTGACGGTACGAGCCAACGTCGCCAGCTGAGATCGATTGGCCGAGAGTAGCCGTAGGTGAGCATTCATCCCGAACTTGAGTAAGCCGGGGCCCAAGATGTATCCGGATCTGTCCGGAACTCGGACCACGTACAACTCACGTTCGAGAGCTTGAATAACTCGGTGCACCGTCGAACGTGGAAGTCCGGTGCGGGTTGCGAGGTCTGTCAGCGTCATCGGCCAGCGACTCTCGGCGATCGAATCCAGAATCACCGTGGCCCTGCCTATGTTCGCCACGACTAACTCCTCGTCCAGGTCCTGGTTACCGCAAGTTCGATGATGCTCCAGTCTCGTTCGTCGACAACCATCGTGTATTCACCGAGGGTGTGCACCGAGGGATCGGGTTCGAACACCCACCGAGTGTAGTGCGCGTGAGCTTTCCACACTCGGGGGCCAGACCCGGCGAGCACCACGAGGTTGCTGACGTCATGGCGATGTGCGACAGGTGATTTCCACAATTCTGCGAAGAACTTCTCCGCATCGTCCGGATGATCGAAACCCGTCCCGGGGAAGCTAACCCGGGCAGAAGCCAGGAGCCCCACAGCACCGTCGACGTCTTTGCGGTCCGCAAAGTCGACGTACGTGTGAAGTAGGTTCGAAATCCAGTGTCTGGCCGAGACGACTCCCTGGAGTTGACTGCAGGTCACGATTCCGTCTGCTCTTGCCACTGTCGAACGTAGGAACGTCCGTAATCGTTGCCATGCGGAGTGCGCATCACCGTGTGAATATGGAAGGGCTGAGGAGTGTCGTAGTCGAGGAAGACACCGCAGTGGTGATCCAGTTCAGCTATCAAGACCGGGGATTGGATGCGGTAGTAGAAGACGTCTCCAGGGCGGTGCCCGCCGATCCAGCAGAACCATGTCCGGTCCAGGTGCTCTTCGATCTCGCGCAGACGAGCAGTCCGAGGTCCCGCGGGCAACAATGCCACGAACTGTTCGGCGATCGCGAGCACTAGTTGGCTGGCACGCGTGTCCATCTGATCGACGGGAATGCCTTCGAAGGGAATCACTCGGTTGTCCTGAAACGCTCCGGCGAGGTGCCGCTCATCCCCGGGGTGCACTCGCCCGGGAGGCATGGCCGGATCGTTCATCAGCCCGTATACAGTGGCCTCACGCCGCTGGTCGTCAGTGAGTGCGGCCATCAGTTCTATACCGAGTTCGATTCGACCAGTGAATGATTCGATGCCGGCGTGGGGACCATCGTCTATCTCGTTGGGTTCCGCGCCGAGAAAGACCGGACTCACAACCATCCGCCCGCCGATGATCAGACAGTTGACCGCGCAGTGGTGACCGTACAATTGCCATCCCCACGGCGAGAGGACACTCGGTTCACCGTACAGAGCGACGTTGTAACTGAATTCGTTGAGTATCGTCTCCAATCCGACAACCTCGCCGAGAAAACCATTGATCAACATCATGTTTCGGACGATTCGAAAACCTTCGGGGCTCAGCGAGGCCTCGACCAATCGCAAAGCCAACTGTCGAACACGTTGCGATTGGAACTCGAGTCGTACTCCGGTGTCGAACTGCATGAACTCGGGGTTCGCCCACGTCTGCCACTCGACAGCATCGATCGGATAACTGATCCTGGAGCGATCGACGTCACTCAACTCCGCAAGTAGATCTCTCGCAGCATCCACCATTTCATCCACCGGAGCCTCTTCACCGTGCGTGACGGCTGTCAAAGGGTAAAGCCCGTCCGTGATCGTGCCGTTTTCGGTGACTCCTCGAAATTCGTTGAGATATAGCGGCTTCCATCCCTCAACGAGATCACCGGTAAAGGTCCCAGGCCGCCTTGACACATCGCGATAGGCGTAGGGATCCAAACCTCGAACACTCGATAGTCGGCGATGGTCGTGAGGAAACAGATGTGAGCGGAACTCACCGGACATGAATCGTCCTTTCAGACTGGAGTGTTGTGCCGTACGACGGCCGCACGTACTGCAGCCACATCGCCGGCGGAGATTGCGTCGACAAGTTCGACGTGGATGTGAAACCTCTCGGTGCGGTAGCCCGCTGCGTCACGCTCGTTGTCGAACTCGGTGGCCGTGCCGTGCAGCGGGCCCAGAGTGCCGATATAGACCGATCGCGCAAGGTCATTGGGAACGATCGTCGCGATTCGCTCGTGCAAGGCCCAGTTCGCTCGGAGGAAGGTGTCCCAGTCGGGGGCGGATTCCATCCGCTTCAGGTGTGCCCCCAAGTCGGCGATGTCGGCCCGGCTTCGATGCCGAGCCGCAGCAGTGTCGATCAAGATTTCGAGGTGATCACGCAACTCGATGGCATCCGCGACGACCGAGGCCCCCTCGGTGACACTCAGCAACGTATGGCGCAAGCGAACCGCCGGGCTTTTCTCTGCGACAAATAAGCCGCCACCTCGCCCCTGGCGGATCTCCAGCACTCCCCGATCACGAAGCAGTCGAACCGCTTCGCTGACAGTCGAATATGCAAATCCGGTCTCGCCGCGAAGCGATTCCAGCGTGCCGATTGGCACACCGGGCTCCAGGTTCTGCTCCCGAATCCGGCTGTCGATCGCCGCCGCCAACTGCTCGGCTCGGGTCCCCCTCCCCACCGCTTTGGACAGCACAGAAATCGGGTCACTCGGCGCAACAGAAATCCGGGGCATGCGTCCGCCTTGTCCATCTGGGGTGTCGTGAGGCATAGTCCTATGAAACCATAAACCTCTGAAGGTTTATAGGTTTAATTCGAACCTGAAAGGCAACTGATGAAAATCGTTGGGATTCAGCAACCCGATCGTGGAGTTCAGGTGGCTCAACTGTCCGAGGACGGCTCCCACGTGAGTGTCGTGTGCACTCTCGAAGAGTTCTGGTCGGATCCCGCCGGCAAGCTCGCGACGACTCCGACCGGGCCACACCTGCCGGTAGCCGACATCGAGTTCGTTCCACCGGTCCTGCCGGGCGCGAGGGTGGTCTGCATCGGACTGAACTATCTTGCCCACGTCGCAGAGGGGAGCTACCGCGCAGATCCTCTACCCGCCTATCCGACTCTGTTCGCCCGGTGGCCCAACTCCCTCACTGTCGGCGACACCGATGTCCCCGTTCCAGCCAACGAGCAGGGTCTCGACTGGGAAGGAGAGGTGGTCGCCTGGGTTGGGCAAAAGCTTGCCGACGCCACTCCCGACCAGGCCCTTGCAGCTGTCGTCGGATACTCGACGTTCAACGATCTCACCTGCAGGCGAGCACAGAAACTCACCTCGCAGTGGATACTCGGAAAGAACGGTGACCGATCCGGCCCACTAGGACCGATGGTTCCTGCGTGCGAAGTCGGCGACCTGCGCGACGGCCTGCGAATACAAACCCGCGTCAACGGCGAAATCGTTCAGGACGCCCGCACCGACGAAATGGTCTATACAGTCGGCGACACCCTCTCTCACATCTCTCAGACCTTCACACTGCACCCCGGCGATCTCCTCGCTACGGGCACACCGTCGGGAGTCGGCTACGCACGCTCACCCCAATGGCTACTACAACCAGGCGATCAGGTCGAGGTCGAAGTCGAAAAGCTTGGTATTCTTCGAAATACATTGGTATCCAGGGATACTCGATTCGAAGGCTGAGCAAGAACGAGGCACCATGTCACGAGAGCCATCAGTCCGAGATGGGCGATCCCCCAGATCGCCCTCGACAGACGCCAGAGTGCCAACCTTCGCCGACCTCACGGGTGATTGTCAATACTTTTCTGATTGCATTCGGAGAAGACAACTTTCGCAGTCGCCGCAGCGCCCGATGCAGGTCGAGCGACACCTCGTCTGTCGTACGGGCAAGCGACGTTGCGGTCGCCTTTGTATCGAGCCCGACGATCAGCCGCAACACCAGGACATCGCGTTCGACAATCGGGAGCGTTGTCGGAGGCGGGAGCGATCCACCGCTGAACCCGTCGGATGCCGCCCGAGCAATCGCGATGCTTGTACTCGCGTACAGCACGCGTAGAAAAGGCTGATACGTCTCCGATCCGTCGCACACTGCCGTGAGAACGGCGACGCACGCGGCATCCGCGGCGGAATCGGAAACGGCCTGATCAAGCTCGGCGCGGCACCGCAGCACAACCATCGGACGAAACGCCGCATACAAACTGGCCATGGACTCACGGCTACCGCTCCGCGCCGCGGCGGCCAATACATCCAGCGAGCCTTCCTGCAACATGGGCTCACATCTCTCTTTCTCGACGGGACATTCGTTGTGCGGTCCGAGAGATCAACTGGAACCGAACGGTCCCACGAAGTGGTTCCGGCGGATGGTCATGCCACGATCAATCCCCTGCCCGAAGGATTCTCGAGGCTCTCTCTCAGCCCTGAGGCACACCCCAGTGAAGTCCTGCATCCTTGCCGCTCACTGGCACTGACCTGGCAAATTCCTGGCAGGATGCTGATTCAAACCGAACGCCTTGCACTGCAGAACTTTTCGATCCGGTCAGCGTGTATTTGCTGCTCCAAGTCCGACCGTTCCGTTCCAGGCGACGAGGGGTCACACGGGCGTAGGGTCGAGAGAGTTCGGCTCAGTCGTCAAGAGCGGAAGGACACCCAGACAATGCGGAGCGATGGAGATACGTGGGACATCGTCAGTAGCGTCGGACTTACCGCGCTGGCAGTGGCAACGTTCCGAGCACTGGAGAGCACCCGTCCGGACGCGATCATCGAAGACAAGTTCGCATTGTGGTTCGTAGAAGCTGCAGCCGAGCCGCATTTCACAGCTCTTCTGAAAGATCCCACGCTCCTCGAGGACACCCCCTTCGGCGGTTTCATGGGGTTGCGAACCAGGTTCTTCGACGAATTCTTCTCGTCGTCAACCGAATCCGGAGTAAGGCAGGCGGTAATCGTTGCAGCAGGGTTGGATTCGCGTGCGTACCGGCTGGATTGGAGCTCAGGATCGACGGTATTCGAAGTGGATCAGCCAAAGGTGCTGGAGTTCAAAGCCGAAGTGCTCGCTGCGCACGACGCCCAGCCGAAGACCGATAGACGCACTGTGCCTACTGATCTGCGAAACGACTGGCCGGCCGCACTCGAGGAGGCTGGTTTCGACCCGAACGAACCCACAGCCTGGTCGGCGGAAGGCCTGCTCGCCTATCTCCCCGGCCCGGCCCACGACGCCCTGTTCGAGCGGATCGACGAACTCTCGGCCACCGGTAGTCGCTTGGCGGTGAACGACTTTCCGGCCGGAACCGACCCGAGCAAGCTTGCGGCCATCAGATCCAAGTACTTCGCCAAGGACCCGTTCGGAGACCTGGACATTTCGCAACTGTTCTACAGCGACAAGCGATCCGATCCGGGCCAGTGGTTGGCTGAACACAATTGGACTGTCCGACGCTTCAGCTCGGTCGAGTTGGCAGAACTGTACGATCGTCGGATCCCCGAACTCCCCGAAGAAATCGCAGCGCTGTCAACGCAACCGTCCTTTTTGGCCGCGACCAAGAACTAGCTCTCGCAGTCATCACGAAAGTTCTTCGAGTGCAGCCTTTCTCCCATTTGTCCAGCGGCAAGGCGCGTGTCACCACTACAAGTGGTTGACGGTACTCCAGGATGAAGCGATTCAGTACCTCAGGCTGAGTATGTCTACACCTTAGACGGACGCGCGCCGAAGAAGATGCTGATGAAATAAGTCCATGAATCTCGAACACACACGCAGGAAAGGCCGCCCGCTCGCGCTGGTAGCACTTGCCTCCGCAGCGGTATTCGCCCTCGCCGCATGTACTTCCGGGACTGATTCCGCACAAACCTCTGAAAACAACACAAAGACCTCCCCCACCGCGGCACCCGCTACGGTCACGATCCCTGACAGCTCCGTCGGCAAGCAGATCACCTGGCTTCTCAGTGCGTTCAACACGAGCACGCCGTTGACCCAGGAAGAAATCGCCGAACACTTCGGGCCCACTGCACCCGTAATCCTGACACCTCCGGACTTCGACTCCATCCGAGCCGGACAGCCTTGGACAACAGTGAATTACAAGGGAGGCGACTCCGACGGCACAGTTTCCATCACCAGCACCACCGGCGGTGCGTTCGACGTCAACGTCGTCGTCGACGGCAACGGGCTGATCCTCGGAATGGCGATCACACCGACCAAGGACGTTCATGTGCCGGCCGCATCTTGGCAAGAACTCGAGGCAGCTGTCAAAGCGCTTCCCGCGCCGACCAATCTGACCGTCACCGAGGTCACCGAAGGAAAGAACGCCGAAGTCTTCAATGTCGGCGACACCTCACCACAGCCCACAGGGTCAACGATCAAGCTGTACGTTCTCGGCGCGGTCGCGACGGCCGTCCAGAACGGGACACTCTCCTGGGATCAGAAGCTCACCATCACCGACGACCTCAAATCGATGCCCGGCGGGACCATGCAGGACCTGCCATCGGGAACTGGAGTCACGGTCCGAGATACCGCCGGCAAGATGATCTCGATCAGCGACAACACCGCCACCGACATGCTGATCGCTGCTGTCGGGCGCGAGCAGGTAGAAGCCGAATTCGCCCCGATGGGCATGGCAAATCCTTCGCTCAACATCCCGCTCAAGCCGACCCGCGCACTGTTCCAACTCGGCTGGGGTGACCAAGGCGCACAACGTATCGCTTGGCGCGACGGAACTCCGGACGAGCGTCGAGCGATACTCGCGGCACTACCTGACGGCCTGGTGGACATCCCGGCGTCTGCATTCACCACCCCCGCATGGCCTTTCGACATCGATTGGTTCGCCTCGCCCGCCGACCTGCGTGCCGCGTTGGTCACGTTGCAAGAGAAGGCGAAGACCGAGAGCGGCGCACCGGTTCGAGACATTCTCGCCGAGGATCCGGCGCTCAGCGACGAGTCCGCGAAATGGTTCACTTACGGCGGATTCAAGGGCGGCAGTTCCATCGGGGTCCTCGCGGGTGCCTATTACGTGGAACACGACGATCGTGCCTGGGTTGTCACCATGCAAACTCATGGTGACGACGCTGCACTGGTTGCCGTCCCGGCTCTGTACTTCGATCCGGTCGACGACGCGATGCTCTTGATCCAGACGGATGCAACCAGTTAGTGCCCAGTGGCGGGCCGAAACCACGCACGCCGATTCATTGCCTTCGCCGATGAAGGCGCCGGATACAGAGAAGCCGCTGCACATCCAGTGTCATCCGGATGCACAGCGGCTTCGCTAAGTCTTAGCCCGTGGGGGTCTCGGTCTCGTCCGACGAGAATCCGTCGAAGAATGCGATGACCTTCTGAAGAAGTGCCGCGATGTCGAAATCTTCCAAGCTACCCATTGCGTTCGTCCTTTCGTTTAACACTGAGGATGAAACGTGCATCTTGCAATTTCCAATGTAAAGCATGAAAAGCATTATTTCTCGACCGCGCGACACTTCGGTTGCGAATACGTCACTCAGCAAGATATGGGCAAATCACCGGAAATAACAGCTCCCACCCGCAATATTTCGGTCTTCCGCAACCCGCTTATTTCCCCAATTCGCAAGTGGGTAAATCTTGAGAAAAATTTCCCGGCGCGTCGATCACGAAAGATATTCCTGGTGAAACTCTCAATCCAAGAACACAAAGACAGAGGAAGCTCCGACACAGCTGACACGCAGTTTTGCCCGCCTTCAAGAGTCGTCATCCACGCACATAGTGGACATTCGTCTGCGATAACGAACCGGTAGCAACACAATCCCAGGCACTTTCTCCCATCTTCTGACTTTTACCCATGACCACTGAAGATTTGCGCTGGTGAAACGCAATACCAGTTCGAAAGTTCCACAACTTCTCCGGATGCTGTGCACGCGATTAACTGATCAAATATCTGTTGACTCACCGAACCCACACACTCCGCCAGAACGCCACATCCGAATGCTGGACGTTAGTTTAGATGGGTTCGCATTCTCGGAATCTGCTCGATAACGGCGGCCCCACGGATAAAGCCGAGACTGCACCACCGCAGGCCGCCAGGTCATGATCCGCGACTCGGCGAAGGGTGTGCGGACAAGTCCACACGAGGGTGAAATAGAGGGTGAGACATGCCTTGGGGTCTCGTTTTACCGAGTCCGACACAGTACGTTTTCCCAGGCACGCCAGTCCCCAGATTCATACGGTGTGCAAGGACTCGTTGACGCTTCCGAGATGTTGGCAAGGCCGACCACAGGCCCCGTTCTCCCGACGAGAACGGGGCTTCCTCGGGTCGGTTTCCGCCTTCGACCGACCGGGTAGACGCGAGCATGGGCGCCACCTGCTCGACCGAATCCACCGCTGGCCGCCACGAATCGACGACCCCGACCGTCGGCGTCGAAGAAGAATTCATCCTCGTCGACCCGACCTCCTGGTTGCCGTCCACCGACAATGCTGCGGTTGCGGAAACCGCGTCGACACTGGGATTGGATCTTCAGCTCGAGTTGTCCCGCTGCCAAGTCGAGACCAACTCTCCCGTGTGCCATGGCATCGACGAACTCCGAACCCACTTGACCGACATGCGTCGGCTCGCGGCAAAAGCTGCCGAGTTGAACGGCTGCAGGCTGTTGGCCGTCGGCGCACCGCTTTCGGGGCCTTCGCGTTTCGAGATCAGCGACTCGCCTCGTTACCGCCGGATGGGCGAACGCTTCGGCGCCCTCGCTGCCGAACAAAGCATCTGCGGTTGCCACATACATGTGGGCGTCGCTGATCAAGTACAGGCCGTGCAGGTCTGCAATCACGTGCGCATCTGGTTGCCCGCCTTGTTGGCACTGAGCGCCAATTCCCGTGTCCACCAAGGAGTCGACACCGACTTCGCGAGTTGGCGGGCGATCCAATGGTCCAGGTGGCCAGTCGCCGGGCCGCCGCCGTACTTCGAGACCACCGGGGACTTCGACACCGCGGTTGCGAAGATGGTGGATTGCGGCGTGATGCTCGACAAGCGGATGGCCTACTGGGATATCCGACCTTCCTGCCACCTACCGACCGTCGAGATCCGAGTCTGCGACGTTCAGCCGACAGCAGAGGATGCAGCGCTACTTGCAACCCTTGGACGGGCTCTGGTGGCAACTGCGTTACGCGCGATAGACCGGGGCATCGAGGCTCCGAACATTTCCCTCGAGAGCCTCCGCCTCGCAACCTGGGTGTCCGCGAAGGAAGGCGTCCTGGGAGCGTCGATCGATCCGATTACCTCACAAAGAATTTCAGCCACGGAACTGTTGCACCGGCTCCTGATCCATGTCCGTGACTCCCTCGACGAGGGAGGCGAGTACTCGAGCGTGGAGTCGGCGCTGCAGCTCAAGTCAGTCACAGGCAACGGCAGCGACTGGCAACAGCGAACGCTGCGCCAGGTCTGCCTTCGGGAACTGATTGCGCGTGCCGTTCAGCGCACCGTACCGACCGCGCCGACTGGCACGGATACGCACGACGAGCCGACAACGGATCAGTAGTAATGCCGCCGACCACCGATGGCGTGCCCGGCCGCGCCCAGCGCGTACAGGATGATTCCGATCACCAGCAAGACGACACCAATCGTCCACAGGATCGGAATGTTCACCACGAAACCGATTATCAGCAGGATCACGCCGAGGATGATCATCACAAGCTCCTTCAGTGCGTTCACTCGGGCGGATACGCCCGCCTCGAGCCGCATACACCGCGGATACCCGTCGGCAGAGCGTTTCATACCCACTCTGACCGGGTATTTCGCTGGGCACCATAATATTTGAAGAATCGAGCCCGCCATGATGAGAATTGTGACTCTGATCGTTCTGATCTGGCTGATAGTCGGGGCCGTCGCGGCCGGCCAACGCGGCTACTACAGCAGTTCGCCGACCAACTGCGCCGGCGTCGGGACCATCGCGCTCACGGTCATCGCGGGTCCGCTGAACTACTTCGGCGTCAACCCCAAAGTCACCGATTGCACGCTCCCCCAGCCCACCGAGTGAGCTGCCGGAAATCCACGCTAAACCGACTAGTCGTTACCCTGGAGGTGAGTCGACACACATCGAAGTGAGGGGCCACCATGACCACTGCACCAGATCGCACCCGAATCGAGTTCCCGGACATCAGCTCGCGTGCGTGGGAACACCCAGCCGATCGGGCTGCATTGGTGACGCTCCGGACGCTTCGGGGGTTCGACACTGTCCTGCGGACGCTGTCCGGACTGCTCCAAGAACGTCAGCACCGCCTCATGTACCTCGCCACGTCGGTGCGAGTCGACGAACGCCAGTTCAGCGACCTGAACGACCTGCGCCGTGACTGCGTCGACATCCTGCAGGCCGACGAGACACCCGAGCTGTTCGTACTCCAGACCCCGATGGTCAACGCCTTCACCATCGGCATGGACAAGCCGTTCATGGTGGTCACTACCGGCCTATTGGACGTGATGAACTACGAGGAACAGCGGTTCATCATCGGCCACGAACTTGGCCACGCGCTGTCCGGTCATGCTGTGTATCGGACCATCCTGATGCATTTGATGCGACTGGCCGGAACCATCGGATGGCTGCCCGTCGGCGGGTGGGCATTGCGCGCGATCATCGCCGCCCTCATGGAATGGCAGCGCAAGTCAGAACTGTCCGGTGATCGTGCCGGACTGTTGTGCGGGCAGGACGTACACACCGCGATTCGCGTCCAGATGAAATTGGCGGGCGGATCCCGAGTCAGTGAAATCGACATCGACGCGTTTCTTGCCCAGGCCGCCGAGTACGACGCCAGCGGCGACCTCCGCGACGGTGTACTCAAGCTCCTCAACATCGAACTGCTCTCTCACCCGTTCTCGGTGCTTCGCGCCGCCGAGCTCAAGAAGTGGGTGGACAGCGGAGACTACGCCGCGATTCTGCGCGGAAACTACCCCCGTCGCGGCGATGACGACGGAGCGAAGATCAGCGACGAGTTCAAGAATGCAGCCAAGACCTACAAGCAGAACTTCGACGAGTCGGAGGACCCTTTGATCCGCATGGTGCGCGACATCGGTAGCGGATTGGGCGGTGCGGTGGGCGCCGTGGGGAATGGCGTCGGCGATGTAGCGTCGGACATCAAGGAACGATTCACCCACTGGCGCAAGAGTTCCGACAGGTCGAAGGGCACTGACGACGCCGAGTAAGCAGAATCGGGACCTGCCGCCGAAGGCAGTCGGCGGCAGGTCCCGGGCTCTTGGCGTGAAGGTGATGCAGGCTTCCCTCTGCACCACCCTCACGTTCACAGACAGTACCAGCAGTCGAACAAACGTGCGAACTGAAAGCGGTCGTGTCGAATCACCGGTTGTCGGGTACGCGGCATAGGACCACTACAGAAGGGAGCCGACATGCATGCTGGGCGACTGAAGAAGGTCGGTTCGAGTGACGGCCCGTTTGCCTCCGTGTACTTCGAAGACGTCCGTAACCGGGAAGATGCGCGCGAGCGCTTCGAACTCGAATGGCGCTCGATGCGCAATCAACTCACGAAACAGGGAGCATCGGAATCGCTGATCGCACGACTGGACGAGGTGAAGGACAACCATCACGGCATCTCAGGTCGCGCCGGACGCGCGATCGTCGCCACTTCCGAGGCAGTGCTGATCGACGATATTCTGCTCGAACCTGCCGGCTCCACTATCGCGACCTTGGGCGAACTGCCCTACCTGATTCCACTGATCGCACACGGATACGACACCGAACCGTTCCTCATCGCCAAGGTCGACCACACTGGCGCGGACCTGTGCGTGCGCGATGCTCGCGGGCGTGACGTGTACGGCGAAACGGTAGACGGAGACGGCTTCCCGGTCCACAAGGCACACGTGGGCGGTCAGGAGCGATACACCGACAGCCAAAGCCTCGTGGAGGAGAATATCCGGAAGAACCTGACTCAGGCTGTGGAGCGCGCGGCGGCGCTCGCCCGTGAACACAAGGTCGCGCTGGTAGTTGTCATCGGAGAAGTACAATCCCGCAAAGCTTTTGCACAGCTTTTGCCGTCGACGCTACGGGTGGTGGACGTCGAAAAGGGTTCGCGTTCAGTCGGTTCGACACCCGCCGAGGTGTCCAAGTCGATTCGTGAACTGATCGACACGCAGCGACTGCGCAGAATGGATGTGGAAACCGAACGCTACGTCGCGGAGCAGGGCCGGGACTCCGGCCTCTCCATCGACGGGACCGCACGCGTCCTCGACGCCCTCGAACAGGGCAAGGTCGAGACGCTGCTGCTCACCGATCCTGACGACAAGGAAGTCACCAGTGGAGAGTTGATCGGGCCCGCCGATCGCGTACTCCCCTACATCGCAATCGGGACCGGCACCGAGTTGGTACAGATCGACGAACGCCTCGTTCTCGCCGACGGATACGGCGCGATACTTCGGCACCCTTGAACGCCAGAGCCTGCTGATCAGATTCGGTGGCGAGCACGTTCTATCGAGAAGCGTGCTTGCCCACCGAGTCCGGGAAACCATCGGCAATTGCTGCGACGAGTTCCAGATATGCCCGTGCCGTGCGCTTGTTCAACAACTTCAAGTCGATCGGACCGCCTTCGCCCAGGTGATCGTCGTAGGGCAACGTCTTGACCGCTCGCACTCCACGCTGAGCGAAAACGTCCTCGAGTTGATCGAGGTCGAGCGAAGACGAACCCGGCCGCGTCGAATTGATCGCCACGACCGACCTGCTCACCAGATCTGCGTATCCGTGCTTGGTCAGCCAACTGAGCGTTGCTGCAGCACTACGGGCACCATCCTGAGCTGTCGGGCTGACGACAACCAAAGCATCTGCTTCGTCGAGAATTCCGTACATGGCCGAGTGCATGATTCCGGTGCCACAGTCGGTGATGACGATGTTGTAGTGCACCTCGAGAATTCGGAGAGTATCGAGGTAGTCCTGCTCGTTGAACGACTCCGAAGTTTCCGGATCTGCCTCACTCGCAAGGATTTCGAGTCGGCTGTCGCCTTGCGAGGTGTAGTAACGAACATCGCTGTACGTACGAATGTCACCGTCGGCCAACAGATCACGAACGGTCAGGTGATGTTCACGTCGTTCGCGATCAGCCAGAGTCCCCAGGTCGGGATTGGCGTCGATGGCTACGATTCGATCCCCACGGATCGATGCGAACGTCGAACCGACAGTTTTGGCCGCCGTGGTTTTCCCCACTCCACCCTTGAGTGAGATGAAAGCAATCTTGTACACGCCGCGCACCGTTCGGTTGGCGCGGCGCACGAGAGCCTGGTGTTCGAGTTCGGCAGCCGACTGCCCAGTGTTGATCCGGCCCCCGGTGAGTTTGAACAACACACTGCCCAAACCGCGTTCGGGTGGACGCTTCGCCCGCTTGATGATGTCCAGGTCGTCGACGGAGGTCATAGGCCTGGGCGTCGAGGTCCGGAAATCGGTCGGCTCTTCACGACGTTGCTGGCGCATCCGCTGACTGGGCAACGGTTTTGCTGCAGGCTCGTCGAATTGTGGTGTGAAGGTGACGGTTCGAATCGACGTTGCATAGCCGTCGTCGGACGCGTCGAAATGGCCGTCGCCCTGAGTCGTTCCGGAGTTGTTCCCCAGGACTCCGTTATTCGAACCGTTGTTATCGCTGCGCACCGTTTTCCTAGGTCGAGTTCGGAATCATTTCGGACATAGCCTCTCGGACGCTATCACTCTGGCGGGCTTGCCGTTCTCTGCTCAATACCGTCGTGGCACAACAGACCGTTACACCCGCACTTCGATGACTTTGGTCCCCAAGCTTGTGCCGATCTCAGCAAATACGAACGTCGTAACGATATGCGGCACAGATATCTTCATCTGCCGCTAGAAACAGCCTTCCGCAATGTCAGGGCAAATCCCTTGGTAACAAACGAGAAAAGGGAGGGCGATCGCCTCGGCGATCGCCCTCCCTTCATGGACAAGTGTTCAGCTGCTGCAGAATTCCGAACTGCCGAGACTTCCGAAAATCGTCGACAGATCCACACTTCCGAACGAACTGCCCGTATCGCAGCCGTCGGCAGTGAGCGCGAAGTCGACACCGGTGACGTCATTCGTGCTCAGATTCACCGGAATTACTGCTGGATCGGCACCGCATCCGCTGCCGGGAACCACTTCTACGGAATAGCCGTCCTTGGCCGGCTTGTACTGAAAGAAGTAGTCACCGGAATCATCCGTCGTTGTCGTCGCGATTTGCGTGCCGGCATCGAGGAGATTCAACGTCACGTCAGACGCGCCGACCCCGTCAGCACCCGGACACCCAGTGACAGTTCCGACGATGCTGAACACCTTCACCAACTCGAAGTCGATCCCGGTCGCGTCGGACGTCGTCAGATCTACCGCCGTCCTGTCGGGTACGGATCCGCATCCAGCCGGCGAGTATGGACTGACCGTGTAATTGCCCGGAGGAACGTTCGTGATCGTGTATCCGCCACCCACCCCGACAGTGGCCGAGGATATCTGCGTCGAGCCATCCCATACGACCATCCATATCCCGACCGGATCGCCAGTATCGCTACACGAGTTGACAAGGGTGCCCGACACGGAGCGTGTGACCGGGTCCGCCGAGGCCACCGAAGACAGGAAGAGACCGAACGCACCCATCAGGGCGAATATCGCAAAGAATCGACGCCTCATGAAACTCTCCTATGTGTTTGCCCTGCCGTCGACCCGTTGCCGGCGACCAGAGCCAAGTCTGGCACCGGAAAATGACCGTCACGTTTGTTTCACCCGGTCCTCGGCAAAGTTTGGCGAATCGGACAAATCCCCCACCTAACGCGTTCGTCGGTCGGCCACCGAAACGATCCCGACCGATCACCTACTAAGCCCGGTAGTAGGCGCCTGTATCCTTTCGCGTATGACGCCGGGTCCGAAAGATGTCGCGCAGCTGCGCGGTGCTTTCGTGGGCGGCACCTCCGGCGCGGTTTCCGTCGCAGCCCACGCGCTCGGTGGTGGCGGCATGGCCCCGTCCGAAAGCGCTGTCGTGTTGCTGATCTTCGCCTGCGCGAGCGTCGGCGCGGTGGTCACGTCCATCGACACCCGTCGCTCCCCCGCGCTCTTGCTCGCCCTCATGCTCGCTGCGGGCCAGGCCATCGGTCACGCGACGTTGACCATCGCTTCGGATCATCAACACGGCCTGCTCCTGTCCCTTCCGATGCTCGCGGCACACATCGCTGCCGTGGGAGTGTGCGCAGTGCTGATCCGCGGCGCAGAACGCGGATACGTCGTGGCCGCATCGACGGTAGCGGCAATCGTCGCCGTTCTATTGCGCCCGTGGGCAGCTGAACCGTCACCGTTCGCTGCACGTACTCGATACCGCGCCAAAGTTGTTCTACGTCAACTTCTCACCTCAGGCCTGGGCACTCGCGGCCCACCGGCATTCGTGTAACTCACCTCCCCTTTCCTTTCACGCACGTGATTACGTGCGCCACTTTGCTGTGCGCCTTTATTAACCGCCCGCGGTTAACAAAGGCGCACAGCGGGATCGAGTACACGCATGTCCGCACCCGAATTGGAGCGCGCACAGACGCGCGCGTCCAACGACAGTTCTCCCCCGAAGAAGCAGGTTGGCGGCGCCAGACCACTGATCCTGCGTCTGCACTTCTACGCCGGCGTCCTGATCGGACCGTTCATCCTCATCGCCGCTTTGAGCGGTGGCCTCTACGCGATGGCACCCACCATCGAGAAGTTCGTTTACAGCGACTACCTCCAGACCGACACCACCGGACAGATCGCGTCACTGAACGACCAGATCCGTTCCGCTCAGCAGTACCGCCCCGACTTGACGGTCTCGGCAGTACGTCCGTCCCCTGCTGCCGGCGAAACCACCCGAGTCCTGTTCACCGATCCGTCGCTGGGCGAATCGGAGAGGCTCGCCGTCTTCGTCGATCCGGTACTCGCACAGCCGGTCGGCGAGTTGGCGGTCTACGGAAGCAGTGGTTCGCTGCCGCTGCGAACCTGGATCTCCCAACTGCATCGCCACCTTCATCTGGGCGAACCCGGCCGCCTCTACAGCGAATTGGCCGCGTCGTGGATGTGGGTGGTCGCACTCGGCGGTGTCTACCTCTGGTTCCGTCGTTACCGCACCGCCCGGAACGCTCGACTGCTCACGATCGACCGAGCATCCACCGGACGAAGCCGGACCCTGAACTGGCACGGTGTCGTCGGCATCTGGATAGCAGTTGCATTGGTCTTCCTCTCGGCGACCGGCCTCACGTGGTCGACCTACGCCGGAGAGAACGTCAGCAATCTGAGAACCGCGTTGAGTTGGACGACGCCCTCAGTTGTGAAAACTCTCGGCGACGCTCCCCCTCCGGCGACAGGCGGGCACGAGGGTCACGACATGGCCCCCGCCGCCACCGGCACGCTGACGGACACCAACGTCGGACGCGTCGACACCGTCCTCGGTATCGCCAGGTACAACGGGATCACCGGTCCCGTCGAAGTATCGATACCCGCGAACGCCGAGACGGCGTTCACCGTCGCCCAGACACGTCAGCCCTGGGTGTACAGCAACAACACCATCGCAATCGACGGAGCGACGCAAAAGGTCACCGACGAGTTGTGGTTCTCGGATTGGCCACTCGCAGCCAAACTTTCGGCCTGGGGAATCCAACTCCACATGGGCCTGCTGTTCGGTCTTGCCAACCAGATCGCACTCGCCGCACTGGCACTCGCACTGGTCAGCGTGGTCATTCGGGGCTACATCATGTGGTGGCGCCGACGCCCCACTCGTGGCTCCGACTGGGCAGTCGGCCGGGTTCCTGCCCGCGGCGGAATCCGCAACCTCTCCCCGGTCGGCCTCGTTGCTCTCGTCGCGATCACGGCGTTGGTCGGCTGGTTCGTTCCGCTACTCGGCATCAGCCTTCTCGCATTCCTGCTGATCGACCTGTGCATTGCGGCGTTCAAACGCCGTGCCACCACCTGACACTTCACGAATTACGGAGACACACATGACTGTTCGCACAAAGATATTCGCAGCTGTTGCACTGTCCGCAGCTCTCGCCCTGACCGGCTGTTCTTCCAACTCCGACAAGGAAACCGAAGCTGCACAATCCATCACAGTTCAGGATCAATGGGTCAAGGCCGCGCCGGAAGGAATGAGCGCGGCGTTCGCCGAACTCGTCAACTCCGGTGACAAGGACGTACGCGTGGTCTCGGCCACCAGCCCCGCGTCGTCTCGACTCGAACTGCACGAAGTCGTGACCGGCGACGGCGGAACGATGACGATGCGTCCCAAGGACGGCGGTTTCCTGGTCCCTGCCAACGGGTCCGCCTCCCTCACCCCGGGCGGTGACCACCTCATGTTCATGGACCTGTCCGCGCCACTGCTCCCGGGCGCAGAAACCGACCTCACCTTGATCTACGACGACGGTTCCAGCACCACGTTCACAGCCCAGATTCGCGACTTCTCCGGTAATCAGGAGAACTACGACCCGAATCACGGTGGCTGAGAACACGAACCCGCCCAGCCGAGCACTCAGCCGGCGGCGCCTTCTCGGAGGAGGCGCCGCCGCGCTCGGCGTCGCGGGAATAACTTGGGGCGCAACCACAGTGGTGGAGCGCAGCGAACACGAGCAGCAAGCAGGCAAGCTGGTGGAACCGTTCTACGGCGTCCACCAAGCTGGGATCGCCACCACTCCGCAAGCGCACGGCACGTTCATCGGGTTCGACCTATTGCCTGGAGCCGATCGAGCTGTGGTCGTCGGGATCATGAAGATGTGGTCCGAGGATGCGTCACGGCTGACCGCCGGTAACCCGGCGTTGGCGGACACCGAACGGGAACTGGCCGTGGATCCGGCCCGCTTGACGGTGACCGTCGGCTACGGTCCTGGCCTGTTCACCAAGCTGGGATTGCAAGCACGTCAACCGGACTGGTTCGAGCCGTTGCCGAGCTACGAGATCGACCGACTTGACGACCGATGGGGCGGGTCGGACCTGTTGCTGCAGATTTGTGGCGACGATCCGGTGACCATTGCTCATGCTGTGCGAGTTCTGACCAAGAACGTCCGATCACTGACGACCATCCGGTGGACGCAAAAGGGATTCCGCAACGCTCGCGGCACCACGCCTGAGGGAACCACGATGCGCAATCTCATGGGCCAAGTGGACGGGACCGTCAATCCTGCTCCGGGAACAGTGGATTTCGATTCACTGATCTGGCACGACGGCGCGGGTCAGTCGTGGCTGGCGGGCGGAACCTCGTTGGTACTGCGACGCATTCGCATGGAAATGGATACCTGGGACGAACTCGACCGTTCGGGGCGCGAACTCACGATGGGGCGCACGTTGTCCAATGGCGCTCCGCTCAACGGAACCAACGAATTCGACGAAGCGGATTTCACACTCACGGACAAGTTCGGCATTCCGGTGATCCCGCCAGGATCACACATCGCGCGAGCCCACCAGACGCATGAGAAGGAGCAGTTCTTCCGTCGGGCATACAACTACGACGACGCACCCGAGAGCGAGCAGACCTCGAATTCGGGATTGATCTTCGCAGCATTCCAACGGGACATCGCCGAGCAATATCTACCGGTCCAACAGCGATTGAGTGACTTCGACGCACTCAACGAGTGGACGACGCCGATCGGTTCTGCGGTGTATCTCATTCCGCCGGGATGCACCGAGAACGACTATCTGGGAAGCGGATTGCTCGGCTGACAACCCCGGGCAACGATATTGTGGGGGCTGGATCCGAACGGATCCCGCCCCCACAATGCCTTCTACCTGAAGTTGTTGCGTTACTTGGACTTACGAGGTCCCGGCATGACCGCACCTGGACGGGCGGTAGTCAACCTCGTGACCCAACCACTGACGGGCCACTTCTTCAGTCCGACGTTGTGTGGGGTGACCTCGGTTCCGACGTACTTGGCAGCAAGCTCGTCGTCGACGGTTCCGTTGAACCGCCACAGTTGGCTTCCGTCGGCATTGCGGGTGGACACCTCCCATGACTGAGCACGGAAGGCACCACGAATGATGCTGTCGGCAAACACCAGAACGGGGATTCCGATCTCGGCACGAACGGCCGCACCGGCAGACCACTCGGCGCGCGCGAGTTCGTAGATCTCTTCCGGCGTTGCTCCCGGACGGGCGGAGGCCGGTACGTGGAGGACGATGCTCGGCGTCGGGAGTTCCGGCGCGGGATCAGCCGAGTAGCGCAATGCGAGTTCCTCGACGCGGGTCGCTCGGGCGTCCTTGTCCGAGGTATCGCCTGCGAGATTGGTCAGACCCTCTCCCGCGTCGGTGATCCGCAAGGCTTCCACGATGCCGCGGACGACCTCGTCGGTAGTGGCGGCCGAATCCGTGGCGGCAGAGACCGAGCGGAGGAGTACGAAGTGCTCCACCGCCGAACCTGCGTCGTAGATCTCGCGGATCCGAGCGATCTTGGCTGCCGTCACAGCAGCATTCGACTCGGCCGGAGCGTCCGCTCCTTCGAGGTTCGCGAGTTCACCGAGCGCTTCGAATACCGGCGCGAATACTTGATTTCCCGTGCCGTGCCCGACATGGAACACCTGGTCGTTACGCGGGTCACGCAAAGCAAAGACATACTGCCCCAGCCTCTTCCCGACCTTCTCGGAGAACGGCTGCGGAGCGGGCTTCCTGACGACGACCTCGGTGGACAGAGTGCGCATCACGGCCAGACGTAGTGCGTCTGGCACGCTGGTGGAACCGGCAGCACCGGAAAAGATTGCCGCCGAAGCAGCGCTGATCGAGGTGAACGTGCGGCCGACTTGCTTCTCGAGAGAGGCAGAGACCGTACCGACCGCAGTCAGTTTTGCATCGAGGGTGCCGTCACCCTCGACAAGGAACTCCTTGATCAACGGAGCAACGAGCAAAGTGGAGCCGATAGCGCGAGGAACTGTCCAGACAATAGCCATGCCACGAGCCTAGGCGATCACCTCGAGACGCGAGGCGAACGCGACTCAGCCCGCCGCTGCCGGCCCGGCCAGTCCCTGCACAAGAAGGTTCCACGCCGAGTGTGCGACTTCTTTTCGCGAGCTCTCGGCAGTCCGTTCCATGATCGCGGCGAACATGGCGATCGCCAGGATCACGTCCTCAGCAGTCACGGACTCACGGATCTTCCCAGCTCGACGCGCCCCCTCGAGGCGTCCTTCGAGGAGATCGGTCAAACGTGTGCCGGCCGAATTCAGTCGAGAGTCGCCGAAGGAGACGGGCTTGATGACCTCCACGAACACGATGGAGGTGGTGATCTGGTCTACCAACAAACGAAAAAGATCGTCGAGAGTCGAATCCGGATCGGCAGCCATATCTTGCAGCTCGACGATGTTCTCGTCGAACACCGCGAGTGCGAGGCTTTCGCGAGTGGGAAAGTGCCGGTAGAGGCTGCCCTGACCGACGCCGGCCGTGCGGGCGATCAGGCTGAGCGGAGCAGCAAAACCCTGAGTGGCGAACACCTCACGAGCTGCTGAGACGAGTGCCGCACGATTGCGCGCCGCATCTCTCGGCCCTCTGTTGAGAGATCCGCTATTGACGCGGCCAGACGATGTCACGCACACTACGATACCAACCGGACAGCATTGTCCGGTTGGTTGCGGCCCGACACCGGTTCACACCCCGACCCGATCGTCGTGAGCGCTCGAACACGCGCCTGCCCTCCGTGCTGCCTGTCCGTGAGATACGTCTGCCCGTGAGATACGAAAGGCAATCCCGCACCGGGAGTTGGACTCGATGAAATCGTTCACGACCATCAGAACCAGATCTGCCATCGCACTCGTCGCCTTGATCACCGTCCTTCCCGTGTGCGTCGCGTCGGCTGAGCCCGCCACTGCCCCGGGCTCGATCCACGAGAATCCGGGTGTCGCTTCCACCGCCGCAAGCCGCGCCGAATGCGGCCCGGGATCGATGCCCGAGACCGGGTTGCAGGGTGATGTTCCGGCCGAGGACCGAAACAGCGGACGCAGCCGAGACGGCTACAGCTGCAACATGTCTCAGATCGGCGGCTACTCGGGTCGCGGCGGCGGGATCACGTCCACCAACTTCGAACACTGCTCGTACGTCGGCAGTTTCTTCCCCGGGAACCTCCTGGGCCCCGCACAGGGCGTCCAAGTTCTCGACGTATCGGATCCTGCCAATCCCGCTCTCACCGCCACGCTGACCGAACCCGCGATGCTGGCCGGAACGTGGGAGAGCCTCAAGGTCAACACCGCGCGAAAGCTGCTGGTGGGCACGGGCGTTCCGCTCTTGACCGGCGTCGGCCTGATGTCGGTCTACGACATCTCCGATTGCGCGCACCCGAAACTACTCAACCCCGGACCAGGAACCGATCTGGGGATGCTGCTGCCCATCACCAATCACGAGGGAGGATTTTCACCGGACGGGAACACCTACTGGTCTTCCGGCACCGCTCCCGGCGTGGTGAGCGCCGTCGATCTCACCGATCCCGCCAACCCACGCGTCGTCTGGCAGGACCTCATCGGGTTGTCGACGCACGGCTTCGGAATCAGTCCCGACGGAAATCGCATGTACTTGTCGAACAATCTCGGCGGAATACATGTCCTCGACATCAGTGAGGTTCAGCGCCGGGTCCCGAATCCTCGGGTGCGCCAACTGTCCCAGCTCTCGTGGACCGACGGTTGGGCCACCCAACACAGCATTCCGGTCACCTACGACGGTTCGCCGTACCTGTTCACCGTCGACGAAGGTGGTTCCGGCGGAGTCAAATTGATCGACGTCTCCGATGACGACGAACCGTCGGTCGTCAATTCGGTGAAGCTCGAAATCAATCTGCCGGAGAATCAAGACGCTGCGCTGGCGTCTGCTGCCGGCGGATCGCTGTTCGCGTACGAATCTCACTACTGTTCGGCAGATCGCCCGGTCGACCCGACGGCGCTGGCATGTGGATGGATCTCGAGCGGGATTCGGGTCTTCGATGTTCGAGATCCCTTCGACGTCCACGAAATTGCGTACTTCAACCCACCTGCTCGGACCGGCGACAATCTCGAACTCGCCAACTCGCCACACGCTCTCGCGTCGCTCATCGGCGTACCCGTTCTCAGCACCCCGGCAATCGCGCAGTCGATCGCGCAGGGCCAGTTCGACCCCGGCCAAGCACTGAGTTCGCGGTCGGGCATGGTCGCTCTCGGCGACATCTCGACCGATTGGTGTTTCTCCCCACCCGAATGGCGAGGGGCCACGTTGTGGGCGACGTGCGCCGACAACGGCTTTGTTGCCATGCAACTCGAAAACGGTGTCTACACACCACCCGCTGACCAGAAGACGACCGTGGGATCATGACGGCGCCGCGATCGGTCAAAGCCGTCGCACTCGTGGCCGCGGCACTGATGCTGCTCGTACTCGGCGCAGCACTACGTCCGCTGTTCGCACCCGAGAACCACACGCAGAGAGCTGTTCTGAGCGAAACCGAAATCGGATTCGTGCACGACATGGCGGCCCACCATCAACAGGCCCTCTTCATTCTCGCGCGTCTGAGTCCCGATGTGGACCCGGCGGTGACGAGACTGGCCCAGCAGATCGACGATGTTCAACGAACGGAAATCGGTGTCATGCTCGGCTGGCTGAGGTTGGCCGGTGTCCCGCCGAACAGTAGAACGCCGATGGCGTGGATGGAGGCGCCGCCGAGCGGCGCCGGCGACTCTCGTCATCACCCGGCAACGCTGGACACCGAGACCGACTCCATGCCGGGTATGGCTACGACCGAAGAACTCGAGAAACTGAGCAGCGCTCGCGGGCTCGACGCCGAGGTCCATTTCCTTCAACTGATGGAACGCCACCACCGTGGCGGGATCGCCATGGCGCAGGCCGCCGACGCCCTACTCGAGAGCGGGCCGGTGAAACAGTCCGCCCGCGACATGATCAACACCCAGAGTCAGGAATCCGGGCTGATGACGCTGATGCTCGAACAACGTGGGGCACAACCACTGCACTGACCCGCATGTGCAGTGACTACCATAGGTGTCGACCTGCGAACTACAGAAGGAATCGACACTTCATCATGACCCTGCTCGTTCGCGGAATCGATTGGTCGAACCCGACAGCACCGCGGATCCGATGCGTCGACGACACCACTTCCGCTACGACCTTCTTCACTCACGACTCGGTGCTGCGATTCTCCGTCGACGAGACGAAGGGCCGCCGCTGCCTCGGCTGGCGAGATCTCACCGCCGAAGGTCCAGGACACTCGCCGTGCGACCGCGGGGCGACGGTCACCGCAGGACGCCAATGCGACCGATGCCGAAATCGTGAGGGGTTCACCACGGTTCATCAGGCACACGTCAGCGGCGCGCACATTCATCCGAATGTGCGTACCTACCTCGCACAACCACAATGGCTCTACGTCGACGTATTCGCCGGCGGCCAGATGAAGGTGGGGACGGCGTCCGAGTTCCGCAAGCATCCGCGAGTCGCCGAACAAGGGGCAATCTGCGCATTGTTCGTAGCGCGGTCGACGGACGGTTACAGCATTCGCGCCCTCGAAGCCCGAGTTTCGGAGCACTTCCACTTGAGCCAGGCAATACGTACGTCTCGGAAGATCGAAGCGTTGACAGGCCCCTTGGATCGAGAGAAACTACGAAAGTCGTTGCACCACTTCGTATCGTCGATCAAAGACGAGCTGAATGACATCGGATCGGACATCGACGGAATCGAGATCCTGGAGGCTCCCGAAGAATGGACGGCGCCGGCGTGCGCTGACGTGGTCTTCGATGCGGCACCGTTGATCGCGTATCCGCACACTTTCGAGTCCGGGGAACATTCCTTGTATCTGGAGGGCCTTGCCGGTTCGATCGCCTCGCTGCGGATCGACCCCGATCCTGAATCGCCACGCTTCGTCGCGGATCTGTCCGGACTGGTCGGTCGAACCATCACCGTCGGCGAGTTCGAGTCCCCTGGCGTGGCGATTCAGGAATCGTTGTTCTGAAAGTAGGTCAGCAACTTCCCGCGGTCGCTGCGGCGAATCCGCGAGTGACCTCGGCCTGCTCGTCGGCAGACAGGCTCGACCATTCGGGATAAGCCTGGATGGAGGTCAGCATGTCGTTTGCCAATGATTCACGCGTCATGCCCATTTCCTCTCCGGACTCGTCGATGGCCGGCTGGTATGCGTCGAGGTACCGGAGAACGTCGGAGCACGCCTGCGCGTAGGTCCGTGGCAGCGCCGAACTCACATTCGGGTCGGACGGGACCTCAGCCGGAGCACTCGAGTCGACCGAAGGGGTCTCGGTAGGTATTTCCGACGACGTCGCCGGAGCCTCGGATGACGTCGTCGACGTCGCTGTGGTGGTCGCCGAAGCAGAGGAAGTGAGTGTTCCGACCTCGGTCGGCTTGTCTCCGTCTGAACCGCAGGCAACCAGCGCCACCAGCGAGCAGGCACCGATGAACCCGGTGATCGTTTTCTTCATCCCTCAAGGATGCCAGAGGGCCACTGGCGTTCGAACGGACCGGCATCGCCCGTCAGCGCCAATTGCCCGAGCATCCGGCCGAATCCGAGCGCCTCGCCCTCCCGACTGCGGGATTGGACTGTATGCCCCGTTCGCGAACCCATGCTACGGTGACTTAACTGCAAAATAACTACGGGTGGGATTGTCCGGTCTGCCGCGTTCATCCGGAACGCTCCGATCGGAAATAGTTCGTCTATAAGGGGCTGGAACGAGTGGGACTTTTTCGTCGACGAGGTTCCCGCGAGGAAGACGACGATCGCGGGCAAAACCTCGATCGCAGCGACCCCGGGTACGCCGCCTGGTTCGCGAACGTCGCCGACGCGGGTGGTCAGCCGATTCCGTACAAGCGACCGCTGACCGCACCGGTGTATCCGCAACTCCAGCCGCCGGCCCCGGACTACGAGACGGATACGAGACGGCCACTCAACGCACCCGCCGGAGACGGCTGGCTACCCGCAGACCGCATCGACGAATTCGAGTCGTCGAATGGCCGCCCATCTGCACCGAACGGAACGAGCCCACAAATCTCCCAAACTGAAAAGTTGCCGCCCGACCCACTCCCGACGCCGCAACCAACGATTCCACCTCGAAATGTACCGATGACTTCACCACCGAAGCATCACCTGGAGTCGCCCCGCGCGACTCGGCCCTACCAAGGAGAAGCAATGAGCAACATCGACAAGATCCTCGGCGAATTGATGCGCATCGACGGTGCCAGCGGTGCAGCCGTCGTCGACGCCGACAGCGGAATGGTTCTCGGCATGAGCGGCAACCCGTCATTCAGCCTCGAGTACGCCGGCGCCGGCAACTCCGAGGTTGTGCGAGCAAAGCTCCGCACGATGAGTAACTTGAGGATTACCGACACCCTGGAAGACATCCTGATCACCCTGAGCAACCAGTACCACCTCATTCGCGTCCTCGAGACGCCCGGACTGTCGACGCTGTTCGTGTACCTCGTTTTGGACCGTGCGCGTGCGAACCTGGCGCTGGCCCGCCACAAGCTGGGCGAACAGACCCCCAAGATCGAGATCTGACGCTTCCACTCCCTTCCCGACAATGCCCGGTCCTCGCCAACGGCGAGGGCCGGGCATTGTTCGTTCCGAACACTCGATTGGTGAACCTCGCGCCGGCGCCGATACTGGGACCGTGACTATCGCGGATGCTCCTTGCGTGTGGTTGACCACCCTCCGAAGCGACGGCTCGCCGCACACGACTCCGGTCTGGTTCTTACTGCATCAGAACACATTCTGGATACCGAGCGCTGAGCAGAATCGTAAGGTTCGGAACCTGCTGGACGATCCTCGGGTCTCGTTGGCAGTCGACGGATCCGCTGGCGACCCGTGGGTCGCACAGGGCCTCGCGACAATTCATCACGATGTCGGCGAATTCGTCGACCTCCTGAGACTTTTCGGCGAGAAGTACGACGGCTGGGATGCCGCAGACGAAACTCGTGAAGGTCCGCGGGTCCTCGTCTCGGTCCCGGTGACTCGATGGTTCCTTCGACCGGACTGACAGACAGTGCCGGTTAGGCCCGAATTGTCGTGAATGACATACTTGTAGTTCATCTCTCGCAGAAATGGACTCTCACACATGGCACGCACGGCACATCACAGGCGCGGCATCACCGGCGTCACCATCGGCATTGCTGCCGTGATCGTGCTGGGAGGTTGCGCCAATTCCAACGCCGACGCGCCCGAAACATCTTCTCTCGGTTCGGGAATCGGATCCGGTGTCACCACGACGGTCGTGACCGAAGCCTCGGCTCCTTCGTCCGCCGCAATTGAACTGCTGGCACAGATCCCCGTCAAGGGACGCGCACCCAAGACCGGATACGACCGCGCGCTGTTCGGTACCGCCTGGACCGACGACGTCACCGTCGAATTCGGCCACAACGGCTGCGATACTCGCAACGACATCCTGCGGCGTGACCTCACCGACCTGACATTCAAGGACGGCTCCAAAAGCTGCTCGGTCCAAACCGGTACGCTCCGTGACCCGTACACGAACAAGACCATCGCGTTCACCCGCGGCCAGGACACGTCTTCTGCAGTCCAGATCGATCATGTAGTCGCACTCTCGGACGCCTGGCAGAAGGGCGCACAACAGCTCGATACACAGACGCGAACCAATCTGGCCAACGACCCTCGAAACCTGCGCGCTGTCGACGGGCCCACGAACCAGAAGAAGTCGGATTCCGACGCGGCGACCTGGCTGCCACCCAACAAGGCCTACCGCTGCCAGTACGTGACTGCTCAAGTGGAAGTCAAAGCGGCATACGGTTTGTGGGTCACCCAAGCCGAACACGACACCATCGCAGACATTCTCGCGACCTGCTGAACTCTTGCGGTGATCAGCGGCCCTTGATCAGATACCGCACAATCGCCATTCCGAGCGCGAGGCCCACTACGGTGGCGAGCGCTGCAACCAGACCGTGACCGGTCAGTGCGACGAACACACCGGTGATGACTGCGACGACGGCAATGATCCCCGCGTCCACTCTGCTTTGACCACGTTCAGGCATGGCACTCTCTCGTGCTGTCAGGTCCGTCCGCTCCCCTCGTAGCGGACGGACCCAGCGGCAATCTGTCGAAATGCGCGAACTCCGGTGGCCTCACCGGGCTGACTTTGCGGGCGGTCCTGCGAGGCCGGCACGTCCCCCGGAGCCAACTCACATCGGTTCACGAAGTCCGTACCTTCGCAGAATATACCGATTGGTAGGTAATTACCGAGGGCTAAAGTCCCTGGTCATGGACTCATGCGACGAGTGGTCGGAAACTCGAGACGAACGAGCACATCCGCGAGGCGAGCGTTAGCCGAGATAGCAGAGGTCCGTGGCCACGGCCAGAGGCCCATCTGGAATCAGAGCGGCGACGTCTATGACCCGAAAAGTGATCCGAGATCCAACGATCCGACTGACGACACTCGCTTCCAATCAGCGCAATATGCGGTGGTGAAGCGAGAATCCGTCAAGAGAATCGTGACTGTCGCCGGTTCGAGGGTGCTTTCGAACTCGAGGACATTCAATTCACCATCGCCGTCGACTTTCGCTCGGCCGTATATGCACGGCATGTCAGCTGATACGGGCCCAGACGTCGTGTACGTTCCCGGCAACACCTCCCACGGCACGTCGAACAGTCCGTGACCAGGAATCGTTCCCGGCGCTGCTGAGGCCGCAGACGTCCCGATCATTGCCACACCGACAGCTACTGCTGCAGCGGACGCGAGCAAACTAACCTTGCGCATTTTCCCTACCTTGTTCATACCTGAACCGCAGCGGCGAGTTCGAAGGCTTGTTGATGTAAGAACCCGCGGTTCGCGCAGTTCTTCAACTAACGGTAGTAAAAGGGCACGAGTTTTGGTGAGCTACCTTTTTGTGGTTCTGGCCCGATTTCCGTGACGGAGACTCCCATTGAGAAGATCAGAGAACGCCGGCGTTGCGGCTCTCGGCATGATTCGAACCTGTCATTCCAGTATTCGATCACACACCCGTCTTCGAGCCGAAACGTCGACGCTCCCCTGCCGTTTGGGTGACTCAGCCTCCGAGTGAGCCCGTCGGCAGCTTCGAGAAGATGTCCCCGAGGCTTCCGGTTCCACCAGGAGTTTCCGGTTCCGTCGGATCCACCGGCTCGACGACGATGACACCAGGCACGGTGACGGTCACGGTCTTGTCCGCAGATTCCGAAGAACTGAACTTCTTGGTACCCAAGAACTTTGCGGTGATGCGATGCTCGCCCTGGTCGCGGAACGGCCAGACCAGTTCTGCATGGCCATTGGAATCGACTGTGGCGCTGCCGATCTTCGTATCGCCGTCGAAGAACTCGACCGTTCCCTCACCCGGGTTCGGGTCGATACTCGCCGCAATCTTGACGTCTTCGCCCGTCAGTGCCTCCAGTGCGACAGCGACCATCGTCTCGGTCTGGTTGGTCGTGAAAACCTCGGTAGTCGAGAGGGCGTTGCGTCCTTCCCCCGCAGCAACACAATACCCAGCGGCATTGACCCACCGGGACTCACCGAAACTCATGCTCGTGTCTTTGATCTTGATGCTCGGGCTCGTCGCCCCGGCGCGCAGGTGCGTCGTCGCGTTTCCCTCGTCGGACCGAGCTTCGAGTTTCAATTCGACTGCCGGTAAACGAAAGTCCGTGTTGGCCTTGACTTGCAGCCCTTCCTTGGGCTTGTTGTCGTTCGCGCTCGGACCGTCGTTGACTGTCTTGTTGCCGGTACCGGTAATTCGCAGGTACTCACCCGCCGGGTTCGCGTTTCCGTCTGCGCCCACCCGGAGCAGCACCGCAGTCTCGCCGGTCAAGTTGGACGACGAATCACCGACGAGGGAGTACGAAACCAGGGTTGCCCCTTGCGGTAGTGCGATGTCGTACTTGATACGACCGGTGTCCGAATCCGAACTACGCATGGTGCCTGGATGCAATTTCACTGTGAACTGTTCGCCGGGACGCACGGACGTGGGCGCCGTTACCTCCATGTTGTCGGAGAACGACGAATCCCAATCGGTGGCGCCGTCGACCCGGCACTTGTGTTCGAAGGAAACTGTCCGCGTCACGGTATCGGAAGCCGCTGCCACCGGCGCGGACACAGCGAGGAGTCCGGCCGCGAGTGCTGGTACGACAGCGCAAACTGCCAGAGTGCGGGGGTTCATGTGTTGCCTTTCAGAAGAACTCGGCCATTGAAAGTTCAGTGAGGTAGGACCGTGATCACTTGCCACCGAGCGAACCCGTTGGCAGCTGCGGCAGAACGGACTCGAGGCTGCCGAGACCGCCCGGAGTGCCCGGATCGGTCGGGTCGGGATCGACCGGACCTGTGGTGTCACCGGTCACCGTGAGTACGTGTGCCGCCGACGTGTACTTCGCCTCGTCTCCGGTAGCGGTGAATACTGCAGTCACGGACTTGGTACCCGCCTTACCGAAGGTGAGATCCAGGCGCGCAATACCGCGAACCACCGGCCGCGGGTCACCGACGGGTTTGCCGTCGACCATGAACTGTACTGTTCCCGTTGTGTTTTCCGGATCGACGTGAGAAGCAAAAGACACCTTGGTACCGGTCGCGGCGGTAGCCGGTCCTTCGAGCTTAGTCACGATGTCCGCGCCTGGCTCAGGATCAACGGGCCCCAGGTCCCCGTCGATCTTCGTGGATGCCAGGGCGCCGGCACCGGCATTGAGGGGGCCGGCCTCAGCGTCGCGCGGCGAGCAGGATGTGGGCGCCCAGATGGTTCCCGCGAGCCAGTGACTGACCTGAGGGAGGAAGGTCAAAAATGACTCGGGCCCGCCGAAAGTACCTGCAGCACCCGAAGTCCGGACATTGGTTTCGACTGCGCCGGACGGCCCGGCCTTTACGGTGATTCTGATCTTCGGAAAGACGATGTTGGTCTCGACTCCGGACTGAGCATTGATCGCCAGCCCACCGTGCGCACCCGACGACGATGACGGGCTGTTGCCGATCGCTTCGTTTGCGCCGGACAACCGGAGTATCGGACCGTCCGCTGCGGGAGTGCCGTCTTCGTTGACACGAATCACCGAAGCAGGTTTCCCGGCAATAACATTGCCCGGATCGGTGACCGTCGCCGAAACGAACTCCGCGTTGGTCGGAATCGGCAGATCAATCTTCAGACGCGAGATCTTCTTGACGCTTGCGCCGCTCACATCGTTCGGGATCTGGACGCTACCCGGATCCACGTCGATGTCGAAGACCTGACCTGGCGCGACTACCGTCGGAGCCGAAACCCGCACCGTGGCAGGCTTTCCGTCTGACGAAGGACCGGAGAACGCACTCGGAACTGCGCGGCACGTGACCTGGAACGTTGTCGACGTGGTTTCTGCAACGGGCGCCGCGGTCGCCGGAATCACGGCCACAGCGGTTCCACCGGCAAGGAGGCCGGTAAGGAGCGCAGCATTCAGTAGGCGTTTTGACATGATGTCCTCTCGGAACAACCTGATTGACGTTTGCCGCCGAACTGTAACGGAGCCAGCGCCCGAGTTGACCCTTTTTCAATAAACAAAAACCACACAGTAGGTAAATACTTGGTAAGGGTTACTGGTCGTCACATCTGACCGCCACCGCGAGCGTTACCCCTCTCGATCAATCTCGCGATTCGAGATCCATTGCGGGGAAACACAATTCGACAGAAATCCGCGCCGTAGTGAGAACTCCGTTCATACTCTACCCTTACAGGAGGGTAGAGTATGAGAACCTCGTCAGGACGGAATCTCATGGCAGTAACCATCGCTTCATCCACCAACGACAATTCGGTTCGCGCCGCGCTCCGGTCACCTCACCGTCTCAAAACGGAGGTTTTGGCCGGACTGGTCGTGGCGTTGGCACTGATTCCCGAGGCGATCTCGTTCTCGATCATCGCCGGCGTCGATCCGCGGGTAGGACTGTTCGCGTCGTTCACGATGGCAGTGACCATCGCCGTCGTCGGCGGACGACCCGCAATGATCTCCGCAGCTACCGGCGCCGTCGCACTGGTCGTCGCTCCACTGACGCGCGAGTACGGAATCGACTACCTGATTGCGACAGTCCTTCTGGCCGGCCTTCTCCAGATCGTGCTGAGCCTCCTGGGCGTCGCAAGGTTGATGCGCTTCATTCCGCGCAGCGTCATGGTGGGATTCGTCAACGCACTCGCCATCTTGATCTTCATCGCCCAACTCCCCCACCTGATCGATGTTCCGTGGCTCGTCTACCCACTCCTTGCAGTCGCACTTCTGATACTCGTATTCCTGCCGAAACTGACGAACTCCGTCCCGGCTCCACTGGTGGCAATCGTGCTACTGACAACCGCCACAGTCGTTTTCGCGTTCGATGTCCCCAACGTCGGCGACGAGGGCGAGCTTCCGTCGAGCCTACCGACGCTACTGTTCCCCGACGTCCCCCTGGACATGCACACACTGTCGATCATTGCGCCGTACGCATTGGCCATGGCGCTCGTCGGACTCCTCGAATCGTTGATGACGGCCAAGCTCGTCGACGACGTCACGGATACTCACTCGAACAAGACCCGAGAAGGGTGGGGCCAAGGCGTCGCGAACATCGTCACCGGCTTCTTCGGGGGCATGGGAGGGTGCGCGATGATCGGCCAGACCATGATCAACGTCAAGGTCTCCGGCGCTCGCACTCGAATCTCGACTTTCCTGGCGGGCGTGTTCTTGCTGATACTCGTCGTCGGCCTCGGCGATGTGGTGGCGTTGATTCCCATGGCCGCATTGGTGGCCGTCATGATCATGGTCTCGGTCGGCACTTTCGATTGGCACAGCATCAATCCGAAGACCCTGCGCCGCATGCCGATCGGCGAGACAGTGGTCATGTTGGTCACCGTGGTAGTCACCGTCGCGACCCACAATCTTGCCTACGGCGTGATCATCGGAGTGATCACCGCGATGGTCATCTTCGCTCGCCGCGTCGCGCATCTCACCGAAGTGATCGACGTCGCGCATCCGGACGAGGACACCCGTGTCTATGCGGTTCGAGGCGAACTGTTCTTCGCATCCAGCAACGATCTGATCTACCAATTCGACTACGCCGGCGACCCGAAGAACATTGTCATCGATCTGTCCGAGTCTCATGTCTGGGACGCGTCGACCGTCGCGACACTGGACGCCATCACCACCAAGTACGCGGCCAGAGGCAAGAATGTCGAGATCGTGGGGCTCGGCGACGCATCGGCCGAGCGCCACCTGCGCCTGTCCGGTCGCCTGGGTGACGGTCACTGAGAGTATGGAGGCCCAGCGCGAGGAAAGTGGGAGTGATGTCTGAGCCGGAACATGCGGGCCAAGGGCCGAACATGCAGATCGGACAGGTTGCCGAACGCACCGAACTGTCGATCAAGACGATCCGTCATTACGACGAGGTCGGTCTGGTTACTCCGTCCGAGCGGAGCGCCGGAGGATTCCGCCTCTATACCGAGGCCGATGTCCAACGGCTACTGGTAATCCGACGAATGAAGCCGCTCGGATTCAGTCTCGAAGAAATGAAACAACTTCTCGATTCTCTGGCAGTGCTCGGCGACGAAGCTTCGGACGCGTCAACGCGCACCGCTGCAACCGAATTCGTCACCGACTGCCACACCCGGGCGGAAGAAAGCTGCACACACTTACGTAAGCAACTCGCCTACGCCGAAGAGCTGACGGGTTTGCTCGCCGACCACAGTCTCAAGGGTGAACGGCATTCGTGATCTGCAAGCTGAACTAAGCTGAGTTGATGGCCCGATACTTCGACGTTCACCCGGAAAACCCGCAGCCGCGCGCGATCAGCCAGATCGTCGAAATGCTGCGCAACGACGCGGTCATCGCCTACCCCACCGACTCCTGCTACGCCCTGGGCGCCCGAATGGACAATCACTCGGGCACCGATCGGATCCGCGAGATCCGTCATCTGCGTTCGGACCATCACTTCACGCTGGTCTGTGCCGATTTCGCGCAGCTCGGGCACTTCGTCCACGTCACCAACTCGGCGTTCCGCGCGGTGAAAGCGGCTACGCCTGGGCAGTACACGTTCATCCTTCCCGCCACGAAGGAAGTTCCGCGTAGGCTGGCACACGCCAAGAAGAAGACCGTCGGAGTGCGTATCCCCAGCCACCCGGTAGTGCGGGCACTCTTGCAAGAGTTGGGTGAACCCATCCTCTCCAGCACCCTTCTCCTGCCCGGCGCCGAGGAACCGATGACGGACGGCTGGCAGATCAAGGAAGAACTCGACCACCAACTCGACGCCGTCATCGACTCGGGTGACTGCGGAACCGAACCCACCACAGTCGTCGACTATTCGTCCGGTGTTCCCGAAATCGTGCGCGTCGGCGCGGGAGATCCTTCTCGTTTCGAATGATCCCCCGCCCGGGCCACATCATGGAGTCGACCAGTCACGGCGTGACGATATCGAACCACAGATCGAAGTCCTCCAGCAGCGAGATGAACGTCTCCAGTTCGGACTGATCTCCCACAGCTTTTGCCGTTCCGGCCTTGATGGATTCGGTGAGCGAGGTCGTTCCCAGATACACCTCGTTGAACACGGCACGGGTCAAGGTCAGAGTCAGAGCGGCCGAAGCATCTGCCTTGTCCATGTCGTAGTTCAGCACGCCGTTGCGCACTGTGACCAGGACGTTGTCCGCGGTGTCCGACAACACGAATCGCAACGACAGGTCGACGTCGGCGGCCTTCGGGCCATCGAGGCGAACTGCCCAGAAGTCCAGCATCTGCTCGAGCGGCATCACTGCGACCACGGCCGGGCCAGTGGGGTTGTTGGACGGCATCGGCGCCAGCGGATGCCGCAATTCCATCGCTCCGACCAGGTAGAAGTTGCGCCACGTACCGTTCTCGGCTTGGTAGCCGAGTTGTTCGTACGTGTCCGCCAACAACTCTCGCGCTTTCTGATTACTCGGATCGGCGAACACCAGATGGTTCACCAACTCCGCGGCCCAGCGGTAGTCGCCGTCGTCGAACGCCTGCTTGCCCTTGGTCAGAAGTGCGTCCGGCCCGCCGACGGCTTCGACGTAGCGCTTGCCGTTCTCCACCGGCGGATGGGGATTGAGATGAGCGGGAACGCCGTCGAACCAACCGAGATAGAAGGTGTAGATCGCTTTGACGTTGTGACTGAGCGAGCCGTAGTACCCACGGTTGTACCACTGCTTTCCGATCGCGTCGGGTACCTCGATCTGGTCGGCAATCTCTACCGGTGTCAGTCCCTTGTTGGCAAGGCGCAACGTCTGATCGTGCAGATACTTGTACAGATCTGCCTGATCCGACATCAGCTTCAAGATCTTGTCGTTGCCCCACGTGGGCCAATGATGCTGCGCAAAGATGATTTCGACGTCGGGGAACAGTTCCATTGCCAGACGCACGTAGTGCGACCACGCTTTGGCGTCGCGAGTCTTGGCGCCGCGCAACGTGTATAGATTGTGCATCGTGTGCGTGACGTCCTCAGCTGACCCGAGCGCCTTGAAATCTGGTAAATAGAAGAGCATTTCGGACGGCGCTTCGGTTCCCGGCGCGAGCATGAACGTCACGCGCACACCGTCGATGACCTCTTCGTGCACCGGTTCGGTGATGACGTCGGTAGGCACGGCGAACGTCGAAGTGCCGTGAGAAGTGGACAGGCCGAGACCACCGGATACCTGCCCTTGTGGCCCCGGACGCAGGAACGATCCGTACATGTACATTCCGCGACGTGTCATCGCCGTGCCGGCAAGTACGTTCTCGGAAATCGCTTCCTCCGTGAAACTGTCTGGTGCGTAGACCTTTACGGCACCGGACTCGATCTCTTCGTCGGTGACAAATCCTTTGACACCGCCGAAGTGATCGCCGTGGGAGTGCGTGAAGATGATTGCCTTGACCGGAACCTTCGGGCGGTGCTGGTAGTACAACTCCAGCGCGAGAGCGGCTGTTTCCGCGGACATCAGAGTGTCACCGATGATCAACCCGGTGTCGCCCTCGATGATCGTCGTGTTGGACAAGTCCTGGCCGATCACCTGGTACAGACGATCAGCCAGCTTGAACAGTCCACCGCCCTTTCCCATCAAAGTGGCTTGGCGCCACAGACTCGGGTTGACGGTATCCGGTGCATCGCCGTCGGCGAACCCGTAGGCGTCGTACGAGAAGATGAACTGCCCTTTGTCACCTTTGACCAGTCCGCCATCGATGAGCGGTGCCACGAGACCTCGAGAAATCAGTTCGAAGTCGAAGGTGTCGTCGAAAGGAAGGTCACGGAGAACCTGGGCATTTGCCAGGCGAGTCGCTTCGGTGGCGGGCTTGGGGTCGAGTTCGGACGGTGTAGTCATCTTCTCTTACGCTCCTCGGGAACTCGCGGTGACCTGTGTCGGGATATCGGTTCATCCTCGATTCCCACGCAGCCCTCGCGCATCACCCGGAAGGGATGATCAGGTGGCCCGTCCAGCAATCAACAGCGCAACGACGAACTCACGCACCAACGTCCGCTCGTCGTTCTCGTCCGCCCCCGGCACCATGAGCAGCGAGAGGATCACCCGCACGATCCAGCGTGCCCGCGACGCTGTGCCTGCTCCGAGTTCACCGAGCATCGCGACACCAAGTCCGTTGATGACGTCGGACGAATTGGCGAGTTCACCGGCAAGACTCGCATCGCCCGGGGCGAACCATGCAGCCAACGTCGGAGTGCTACGCACCGCGGAGACTGCGGTGAGTATGGCCGTCTCCAGACGCTCACTCGGATCGTCGATGGTCGCTACCGATTCCGCGATCGCAGTTCCCAGCCTGCGAGCTTCGCGGTGAACGAACGCAATGTGAAGAGCCTGCCGATTCTCGAAGTACCGATACAAGGTGGCTCGGGAACATCCTGCAGCAGAGGCTATCTCCGCCATACCGACCGCGTTGACGCCTTTCTCGACGAACAATTGTGCCGCACTGTCGAGGATCTTCTCGGCTGCCGCCAAGGCGCGCCCCTCGGCGAGCCAGTCGTTGCTCATGGCCGAGTCACCGACATCGGAGCCGAGAGCGGACGGCGCACGTAGTTGCCCGGCGCGTATTGCATCGCGTCGATGTCGACATGGAAGTCGGGAATCCGGGAAAGCAACTCTTCCAAAGCAACTCGCGCCTGCATTCGAGCTGCCGACGCGCCCAGACAATGGTGGGCGCCATGGCTGAAGGTGAGGATCTTCTGCGGTCGACGCAAGACGTCCAACTCCGCCGCGTCGGGTCCGTACTTCTCGGGATCACGATTGGCCGCACCGTACATCAGCAGAACCTTACGTCCTGCCGGAATCACTTTGCCACCCAAGGCCACATCTCGCGTCGTGGTGCGTGCCAGTCCTTGGACCGGCGAGGTGAGTCGAAGCAACTCGTCGACCGCGTCGGTGATCAATGCGGGATCGTCCAGCAGGATCTGACGCTGGTCGAGGCGTTCGGTCAGCATCGCCACCGAACCACCCAGCATTCCTGTCGTGGTGTCGTTTCCCCCGGCCACCATGGTGAAGGCGAAGCCCAGAATCGACAGCAGGCCGGACATGTCGCCGTCTTCACCGAGTCCAGCGGCGAGTAGGTGCGAAATCGTGTCGTCATCCGGTTCGACCTTGCGGCGTTCGATCAGCGAAGCGAAGTACATCATCAGCTCACCGGTGGCGGCCTGCGCCGTCGTCGCTGCCGCGGCCACACCACCTGCCGAATTGGCAGCGACAATGGCTTCGGTCCAGCCGTCGAACTGGTCACGGTCCGATTCCGGCACACCCAGATAGTGTGCGACAACCATAGACGGCAACGGTTTGAAGAGCTCGACGACGATATCGCCGCTGCCACGCGCTTTCAGCGCCTCGATACGTTCGACGACAAATTCGCGAACCATCGGCTCGACCGCCGATACCTGACGCGGAGTGAAACCCTTCGACACCATGCGCCGGAACTCCGACTGCACTGGCGGATCCTGCATCACGAACGGCGGATTGTCCTGCATCCCGATCTGTTCGAGTTCACCGTAGACAGTGGTCAATCCCTTTGCCGACGAATACGTCTCGTAGTCGCGAGCGGCGTTGTAGACGTCTTCGTGACGGGTGAGCACCCAGTAGTCGTCCTGCGGCGCAGCTTCCGGCACAACGTTGTGCACCGGGTCGTTCTCGCGCAATGCGTCGTACATGGCCCAGGGCGAACGCCAGGACTCCCCGGTGGAAGGTACAAACCGTGGCGAATGTGACACAGAAGTTGTCATGACTCGACTATGAGACAAATTGCCAAATGTGTCAACGTTCTACGATCAACCGTTCCCACGAGCAGCATTGAGTAACTCGCATCCACGCAGAGCACTATCGCGTGTCGGGTGATCACGGATCCGAAGAATCATCCGAACAGCTCTGACGCCGGGCGCCGCGCCGTGGTTGCGGTCCTGCTCCCCCGCGAACATCTCCCCTTCATCAGGAACTGGTGCCTGCACCACATCGAGCAAGGCTGGGAGGTTGTTCTCTACGACAACACCGGTTCCGTCGGGTCCACCCGCAAGACAAGCGCATTCAGTCTCAACCGTTGGCACGGCCGCAGCGAGGACAAGAGAGGCAACTCTTACGGCGCCTTCACCCGATCGATGTCGGACAGTGAAGTTCAGGTCGCATTCCGCAAAGAACTGCACGACCTTCCGGTGACGATCGTCGACTGGCAACCGCGCGACGCGGACGGTCGGATCGTGCACGGACAGGTAGAGGCGTACGTCGATTACGTGAGCCGGTACCGCGACACCGTCGCATGGGCAGCATTCATCGACGCCGACGAATACCTCCAACACGCACCAGGATTGGACTGGGAGGTTCTACTTGCCGGCGTTACTCAAGCGGGTTCGCACCGCGTCGTTCTCGATGCTCTGGTCTACGAATCCAGGTGGACGCGCGACGGGCAATTGCGAGACGTCGAGGAATTGAAATGCCTTGGGCTACAGAGCCATGGTTGCAAGAACATCGTCAGGCTGTCGGAGATTTTGCGAGCAGACGTCCACTGGGCCTGGAAGACAAGCGAACCGGACACCCTCATACGACCGGACAGATCGCTCTACTACTTCCGCCACTACCGCGGTTCGGAGGCGATGCTCGACTACACTCCGCTGCCGAACTTCGGACCCCAGGTCCACGAAGAAGGTGCGGATGTGCCGGCAAAGATCGACGTATCACAAAAATGAATGTGCCTGCAAGACACAGGTATTCATCTGCAGACAAACCTCCGGCCCGCATCCACGAAGGCAATACCTTCAGAATGCGGGCCGGGGGCCGTAAATCCGGTTCAGCGAAGCAATCAAGCCTTCGGCTGCGAGCTTCCTGCGCCACCAATTGCGCCGAGAAGACCTGCAACTGCGCCGATGCCGACGAGAACGCCGCCCAGGCCTGCAATGATCTTCTGGAAGTCGCCGAGAGTTGCGAGGTCCGTCTTGCTGCTGCCAGTGGTGAATGCCATGTCTAGCTCCTCATCATGGAATGTGTACGCGGTCCGCGCGCCCGGTATGTAACGGCGCTCACAATATACGTAAGACGACCGAAATTTGAAGCGGTGCCGCTGAGTGGGACGTAACTCACATCTCATCCAGCGGGAACCCACGAGTAACAATGCGCGATTCGGACAACGCTTCGGGAACCGTTGAATGACGAGCAGGAGAACAGCAGTGGGCAAGTTGGATGGAAAAGTGGCCCTGATCACTGGCGCAGGGCAAGGCGTCGGCCAGGGAGTTGCGTTTGCGCTCGCCAAGGAGGGCGCTTCCGTCGCGGTCGCGGGCCGCACTGAGTCGAAACTCGTCGTCACATGTAACGAGATCGCCGAACGCGGAGGCCGTGCCGAACCGGTGCTCATGGATATCGCCGACGCAGATTCCATCACCGGAGCCGTGGCGCGAACGGTGAAACTGTTCGGCGGCGTCGACATTCTGATCAACAACGCCAGCCTCAACCCGCTCGGCAACGTCCTCGACCTCACTCCGGAGCGCCTTGCCGACGGATTGACGTCCGGCCCCGTCGCGACTCTGCGAACCATGCAAGCCTGTTACCCGTTCATGAAGGAGCGCGGCGGCGGGGCAATCATCAACATGGTCAGCTCCGTGGCCGTCCGCTGGGACGCTGCCGGCTACGGCGGCTACGCGGCCGTGAAGGAATCCGTCCGAGCCCTCAGTCGCGCGGCAGCATGCGAATGGGGCGTCGACGGGATCCGGGTCAACGCGGTTGCTCCCCACGCGTCGTCGCCGGGGCTGCAGCGGTGGGCAGATGCACGCCCGGAGGAGGCTGCCGCCTTTGTTGCCGGGATTCCGCTACGGAGGATCGGCGACTGCGAAACGGACATCGGAACCGCGGTGGCTTTCCTGGTCGGCCCGGATGCCGCGTATCTGACTGGAGCAACAATTCCGCTCGACGGTGGTCAGTCGCGCTGGGGCTGAGAGCTGGCGTCGTCGAAGGCAAGCACCGCCGACTTGGCTTCGGCGATCGGGCGGCGGAAAACGAAACCGACCAGAACGGATGCCAAAACCAAGGCGGCCAGAACAATGAGCCCGACCATCCACCACATGGTTTTCAGTATGCCCGAACCGACCTCCGCCGGACGCGCGCCACGGCCGTCGGAAAGCGGCGACAGCCTCGAAAAGTGCTGAACACCAGTCAAATTCCGTTTTGCCCGTTTCCTGAGCTTCTTGAGAAGCCGTGATCGATGACACATATTCGGATCCCGAACCGGAACGAGTGCGTGACTACGACGACACCTCGGTGCGTCCTGGCATGTATGGAATCCGCTGTTTCGGCCCAACTCGTCGACGGAAGCACCCTCACACACCCGTGGGGCGGGACAAGCAACATCACCGATCTCGGCGGTGACGTTCACTGGATCGACTTCGGCGGTCCCAGCGGAGCGCCGCCCATCGTGCTCGTTCACGGTCTGGGCGGCTCGCACCTGAACTGGGTGCGGGTCGCACCGGCGCTGGCGGCGCGCACGCGCGTGTACGCACTTGACCTCGCCGGATTCGGACTCACCTCTGCCCGTGGGCGACACACCGGCGTCGACGCCAACGCAGTACTTCTGAATCGCTTTCTCGACACAGTGGTGGGTGAGCCCGCCGTCCTGTTCGGCAATTCCATGGGCGGAATGGTCTCGGCAATGTCGACCCATGCCAGTCCCGAATCAGTCGCCGGCCTGGTGCTGGTGGATCCGGCGCTCCCCCTGCCCGTCCAACTTCCCGATCTGACCGTCGCCGCCCAATTCGCGCTCTACTCGATGCCGTACGTCGGTGAGCAGGTTCTCGGCTTCGGACGCCGAAAGATGTCAGACCGGCAGTTGGCCGCTCAGATGACCAGATTGTGTTTTGCCGATCCGACGCGAGCCGACCCCGCGGTCCTCGACGCGGGCGCTGCCTTGACGGCGATTCGCCGCAACGAACCTACCCAGGATGCCGAATTCCTTCAGGCAGCACGGTCACTGCTGATGACCCTCGCCCGTCCTGCCTCCTATCGAAAGACATTGCGAGAGATCACGACTCCGACGCTCCTGATGCACGGCGATCGCGATCGGCTTGTCCCGGTCGAGGCCGCACGGGCAGCCGCTGCTGCACATCCACACTGGACCACCATCATTCTCGGCGACACCGGCCACACCCCACAATTGGAGATTCCGGACGAGTTCACCCGTCATGCGCTCGCGTGGCTCGATCGCACGGGGCTGATCAGGAGCTGACACGTACCGGCACTACACCCGCGGAACGGCCTCGCCGATCGAGCAAGTGCCCCATCAACTTCGGAGTATCAAGAACGATTCGGCGGTCGTCTGCGTTGGCAGGTCCGGCCCACCGGGGAACGCGAAACGGTCACATACCCCAAAGCTCTCGAACCCTGGGAATGTGTCGGGGTACGCGCGTAGCGTGAGATTCAGGCCTTCCTCGGCCAAACATTTCCGCGTCCCCTGCTTGTGTATCCGTTTCGGTTAAGGAGAGTTTTCAGATGCCCGCACGCACAGCGCTCGACGGAACACCCTGTTGGATCGACCTCACCAGCTCCGACACCGAGGTTGCCAAATCCTTCTACACCAACGTGTTCGGCTGGCAGGCTGACACAAACGACGACCCGCAGTACGGCGGCTACGCGATCTTCAGCAAAGACGGGCAGCCCATCGCCGGGCTCGGACCCCAGCAGGAGGGAAACCCCTACGGCAACGTGTGGACCACCTACATCTCCTCGACTGATGCGGCAGCGTCGGCGTCCAAGGCCCAAGCCGCGGGCGGAACGATCATGATGCCGTCGATGCAGGTCGGTCCTCAGGGCAGCATGGCGATCGTGGGCGATCCGGCCGGTGCCGTCGTCGGCATCTGGCAGGCAGATCAGCACCACGGCTTCGGTTTGGTCGGCGAGGCCGGAGCGCCGGTCTGGCACGAGACCTTGTCCAAGAACTACGCCGCGGTCCTGCCGTTCTACACCGACGTGTTCGGCTGGACTTACGAGTCGATCGGTGACAGCGACGAGTTCCGGTACTCACAGGCCAAGCAGGGCGACACCGTCGTCGCCGGTTTGATGGATGCCAGCTCGTTCCTCCCGGCAGAGGCGCCGTCGTTCTGGCAGGTGTACTTCGGGGCGGACGACACCGATGCGGCCGTCGCCAAGGTCGTCGAATTCGGCGGCAGCGTCTTGCGCGATCCCGAGGACACGCCCTTCGGCCGTCTCGCGTCGGTGGCCGATCCACTAGGTGCCAAGTTCCAGATCTCCACGATCATGGAATGAATCTCCGCGCGGAGGCCGCACCGGTCCGCGGTCTCTGCGCGCTGATCATCTGGAAAGTCCGGATTTGACCGCACAGATTTGAACACTCGCCCAGAAGGTATGCAGTTTTCTGCGTCCAACGCCTAATCTCATGGGATGCCCGCCCCCGCCCCTCTCCTCGATGTGTACTCGCAGCCGACTCTGTCGACGCTTGCGCCGTCGGTACTCGCTTCTCTCGGAGTGAGCGGCGAAGCGAACCGTCTCGATCTACAGCCCAGCAAGAAGACCGTAATTCTGCTGGTAGACGGGATGGGCGCGAACTTGCTCGCCCGCAACGCCGAACACGCACCATTCCTGAATTCACTCGTCGGAACGCCCATCCGGGCAGGCTTCCCCACGACGACGGCCACCAGCATTGTCTCACTGGGGACCGGTCTGCCTTCGGGAGCGCACGGCATCACCGGCTACCAGTCCTACGTCGAAGAAGCCGATTCGGTGTTCAACTGGCTGGGTTGGCACAGCGCGGGCAAGAAGGAATCTCAGACCGACTCCATCGTCCCGGAAACCCTGCAGCCGCAGGCCACGACGTTCGATCGCGCCGCCGCAGCCGGCATCACCGTTACAACCGTCGTACCGTCGAAGTTCGACGGCAGCGGCCTCACCCGTGCCGGGATGCGCGGTGCCCAGTTCGCCGGAATCCAGGCATACGGAGACCTCCTCGCTCGCACCGTGGCGGCGTCGAAATCTGCCGACCGCACGTTCACGTACTGCTACATCAGCGAGATCGATGCACTCGGCCACGTCTACGGACCCGAGTCCGAGCCGTGGATTTTCCAACTGATGCTGGTCGATCGACTGGTCGAGCAACTCGCCGCGGCTCTCGGTCCGGACGTGAGATTGCTGGTGACGGCAGACCACGGAATGGTCGACGTGTCGGACGAGAACAAGATCGACTTCGACAACACTCCGATTCTGTCCAAAGATGTACTCGCTCTTGCCGGTGAACCTAGATGTCGTCACATCCACACCCGAGAAGGCGCTGCACAAGATGTTGCGGACCGCTGGCGCGCCGAACTGGGTGACCGCATGTGGATCGGGACGAGGTCCGAGGGCATAGTCGCAGGATTGTTCGGGCCTGCAGTGCATTCCGAGTATCACGGCCGGATCGGTGATGTCATCGCCATTGCGTCCGGGGACGTGGCCGTCGTACGTCGATCTGTCGAATCGGGACTGTCCGGACTCCGTGGACAGCACGGCGCCCTCACTCCGGACGAACTGCTGGTACCGCTCTTGTCCTCAGGACAGCAATAGGGTTCGCGCCCGGCGAATCTCGGGAACACCGACGACCTTGCATGCACCCAACAGGACGACGGCACCGACGGCCGCACCCGCCGACAATGAAATAACAGCAGCAAGCCTGGGCTCGGGAACTCGGTTCTGAACCGCCACCACCAAAGCGAACGCACAACCACCTGCCAGAATTGCCGCCGCCGAAATCCTTCCGACGGTGGCCTGCACGCGACGGAATCCCAACAGCCCGTATCGCTTTCGAAGAAGGATGTGGCCGAGTACCGCTCCACACACGTAGGAGAACGAGCCGGCAGCACAGACGGCCAGGACCAGCCTTTCGTCACTAGCCGACAGTGACGCAAGAAGGACGAGCACAGTCTTGGCGACCACCATCACCAGGGCGATCACCGCGGGAGTTCGGGTGTTGTTGTCGGCGTAGAACACTCGCAGCTGAAGCATGACCATCGCAAAGGGCACCAGCCCGAATGCACTGACCGCAACGGCCGTCCCGATCAACCGGGCACTGCTGCCGTCGACCCGGCCGAAGAAGATCAAGGTGGTCAACGAGGGACCGAACACCATGAGCGCCACAGTGACCGGAATCAGCGCCACCACAGAATACCGGGCTCCCCGGCCGAGATCGGATACGACGCCGACGTCGTCACCCGCAGCAACCGACCTGGCGATCCGCGGCATCAGCACCGTCAACAACGACACACCGAGAATGCCGTACGCCACTTGAAACAGCAGATCCGCGTGCGTGTACATCGAGTAGACGTGACGGGAGAGAGTGACCTTCATCGTCACCCACACACCGATCTGGCCGGCAACGACGTACACAAGTACCCAGCCGAGCAACGGCGCCCCGACGCGCACCGGGCGCCAGGTGTGCGGTACGACCCGCACGCGAAGGCGCCACCGAAACCCGTTGCGGTGCAGCGCTCGAGCAACGACGGCGGTTTGCGCCACGATCCCGAGCAGAGTGCCGATACCGATCACCAGAACCTGCGCGGTGGTCATCGACTCGGGAGTCAGAGCCACCGGCCCCGGGATACACAGGAAGACCGCGACCGTCACCAGAAGGACGACGTTGTTGATCACCGGTGCCCAGGCCGGCGCGCCGAACACCGATCGAACGCTGAGCACAGCCGTCATCATCGCCGTGACGCCGTAGAAGAAGATCTCCGGAAGAAGCAAGTACGCGAAGAGCGTCGTCAGCTCTCGTTGAGCCGGATCATCGATCACGGCCGAGACCAGAGGCGGCGCGCACACCACGGCCACTACCGTCACGAGCGCAAGAGCCAGCGCTCCGACGGTGAGAACGCGCTGCGTCTGCTCTCGTTCGAGCGTCCGCCCACGGCTCCGTTGCCGCGTCAGATACGGAAGCAGGACGCTGGCGAGAATCCCGCCGAGGAGGAGCTGATAGACCATGTTCGGGAAGCTGTTGGCCGCGTTGTACGCATCACTGACCAGGGCGATGCCCAGGACCGCGGCAAGGGCAAGGGTGCGGACGAAGCCGGTGATCCGACTGACCGTGCTGGCGAGCGCCACTTGCCCGCCCATCTTCGCCAAGCTGCCGCCCGTCACACCATTACGTTCGGACTCCCGTTCGGACTCCCCCACGTTCTCGACCATCTCGCCAGAGTGCCACATCGCAGACGTTCGACGATCCGGACGGAAACGGAAGGGCGCCCCGAACCGTGGGTTCGAGGCGCCCTTGCGAAAGGAACAATCAGGCGGATTCTGCTCCAGCCAACGGCGGCATGACGACAACCTGACCGGCGAAGGACAGGCCCGCACCGAAGGCGAGAAGCAATGCCTTGTCGCCCGGCTTGCACTGGCCGTCGCGCAGCATCTGCTCCATGGCGAGCGGGATCGAGGCCGCGGACGTGTTGCCCGTCTCGGCGATGTCGTTGGAGACGGGGAAGCCCTCGGGCAGCTTCATGCTGCGAGCGATGACCTCGTTGATGCGCTGGTTTGCCTGGTGCGGCACAAAAGCGTCGATGTCTTCGATACCCAGCCCCGACTTCTCCAGGGTGCGAGTGGCGACCTTGCCCATCTCGAAGGCAGCCCAGCGGAACACCGCGGTGCCGGCCATCTTGATCCACGGCCGAGGTCCGGTCGGGTTCTTGGTGTAGTCGAGCCAGCTGGGCTCCTGAACGATGGCGTCGGACTGGCTGCCGTCCGAACCCCACTCGACCGGGCCGATTCCGACGGTGTCGCTCGGGCCGACGACAACTGCGCCTGCGCCGTCACCGAAGATGAAGCGCACGCTGCGATCGGTGGGCTCGGTGGCCTCGCTCATCAACTCGACGCCGACGACGAGTACGTGATCAACCGTGCCACCGCGAACGAGGTCGCTGGCCACTGCAAGAGCGGTACAGAAACCGGCGCAGCCTGCCGCGACGTCGAAAGCAGCCGGACCCTTGATGCCGAGCTCGTGGGCGACGATGGACGCAGCCTGGGGAGTCTGCAGGTCCCACGTCGACGTCGCGATGATCACGGCGCCGATCTGCTCAGGGGCAATGCCGCTGACGTCCAGTGCTTTACGGGCCGCGCTGATCGACATCGCGAGGATGCCTTCACCCTCGCCGGAGAACCGGCGCGACTTGATACCCGATCGCGTCTGGATCCACTCGTCGGTGGAATCGATCAGCTCACAGATCTCGTCGTTGGTCACGACTCGCTCCGGGCGGTGAACGCCGAGCCCGAGAAGGACGGACTGCCGACCTCCGGCCACACTGGCAATCGGCTTACCCATTGATCGATCTCCTCGTTGGTTTCTGGTGATGACGCGCATTCGACATCACACGTTACGTACAGGACATAAGCCCCTGCCTCTCAGGTCACCGTTCGATCACGGCAACAACATGAGGCTGGCTCACATTACGCTTCGGTCAGGTATGTAGTCCAGATCCATGATCAGGCGCGCAAATGAGCTAGAACTGCCAAAACACGACGATGCCCGCTTTCGGAAGCCGACAGGCCGAGTTTTGCGAAGATATTTCCTATGTGCTTGCTCACAGCAGTGTCGCTGACGACCAGTTTCCTGGCGATTTCCTGATTTCCCAACCCCTCCGCCATCAGTCCGAGAACTTCGGACTCGCGTGGAGTCAGCGATCTGATCGGATCGTCGGCGCGTCGACGGCTCATCAGTTGGGATACGACCTCGGGATCCATCACCGTTCCACCGTCGACGACCCGGTTCAATGCGTCGACGAACTCGGCTACCTTCCCGACTCGTTCCTTGAGCAGGTACCCGACCCCGCCGGCGCCTCCTGCCAACAATTCACCGGCGTAGCGATCCTCGACGTACGCGGAAAGGACCAGGACGGGAAAGCCCGGGCGAAGCTTGCGCACCTCGATCGCCGCTCGAAGTCCCTCGTTGGTGAAAGTAGGAGGCATCCGGACGTCGAGCACCGCGGCGTCGGGGGCGGTCTCCTCGAACACCGTGAGGAACTGCGCGGCGTCGGAGACAGCAGACACCTCGAAGCCCTCTCCGCGGAGCAGCAGTGCCAGCCCCTCTCGCAGGAGAGCGTCGTCCTCGGCAATCAGAATCCGCACGGTAGTTCCACCCTCATCGTTGTCGGTCCACCCTCCGGGCTCTCCAATACTGCGGTTCCTTCGAAAGCCTCGACCCGGCGTCGAATACCCGCCACGCCGCCGCCCGGGCGTTCGTTCGCGCCGCCGTGACCGTCGTCGATCACGTCGATGAGCATCGTCTCACCCGACGAGTCGTCCGACGTCTCCGTCCGTGCCGTGACGGTGACCCTGCGGGCTCCGCTGTGTTTTGCGACGTTGGTCAAGGCCTCGGCGACGACGAAGTACGCAGCAGCCTCGACGGCAGCCGGGGCACGGCGGAGCTCGTCGATCTCGAGTACACAGGGCACGGCGGAGCGCCCGGCGAGCGCCGAGATCGCGCCCTCCAGACCCAACTCGTCGAGGATCGGCGGGTAGATGTCGTGCACCAACGTCCGGAGTTCGCTCAACGCCTCGGTGGCCGCATCTTGGGCCCGATGCAGTTGTGGCAGAGCCTGGTCCGGATTGTTCTGCAACGACCGCTCGGCCATCCCCAACATCATCACCACCGCGACCAGACGGTTCTGCGCTCCGTCGTGCAGATCCCGCTCGATGCGCTTGAGTTCGGCCGAATGCGCGTCGAGCGCCGCAGCGCGGCTGGCCGTCAGGGCGGTGACGCGCTTCGAGAGGTCCGAACGCGTATCCGGCGCAAGCAAAGTCGTGGTCGACCAGCTGATCCATTTCGCCATCGCGGGGATCAACCACCACGCGATCAGGAAGTACAGGATGCCGATCAACGGCATTCCGGCAGCGCCCAGCCACGACGTCACGGGGTACGGGTTGTTGACGGGTTCGCCCGCGGGCATCTGCTGCCAGTACAGCGGGACGGCAATCGCATTGAGCGCACCGAGTGGCAGAGCAATGGTCAGCATCGCCGCGACGAAAGCACCCAGACCATGAATCGACAACCAGGCCGCGTCGCGCCTCGTCGACTGATCGGTGAGGAACCGGCTCCAGTCCCCGAATGTCGGATTGCTGGGCATCGGTGGGTATCGCTGCAGAACAGGGCGTCCGGTGTACGCAGCGGTGCGTTTGCGAGCCAGGCCGGCCCACCACCGGAGCACTCGCACGTACGACGGCAACAGCAACCAGCCGACGATCAGAATCGAGAGCGACAACAGAATGAGACCGACCATCAGCAAGAACAGGGAAACCACAGCTGCCGCGCCCTCGACGAGCACGTACACCGCAGCCCTGGTTCTCTTCTTCACTGCCCCAGCATGCCGCACCACACCGCACGATCCACTACAGCTGGCTACACCATTGATTCGGGACTCTGCTGGATGTCGACGAATGGCGAATCTCCATAGCGTTCTTCCCATGAAGAATCGACACTCGGTCCTCGCCCCGCCGGCTCCTGGTGCCACGGGAGCTCGAACATCTGCCGTGCGACTCGAAGGGGTCAGCAAGGTCTACGGCAACGGCCGCGGCGCCGTGACCGCCCTCGACAACGTCAGCCTCACTCTGCCGCGCAGCACCTTCACCGCAGTGATGGGCCCGTCCGGATCAGGTAAGAGCACTTTCCTGCACTGCGCCGCGGGCCTCGACCGACCGAGCAGCGGATCGGTGTGGCTGGGCGACACCGAAATTTCACAACTGAAGCCGAAGGCCCGCAGCATCTTCCGTCGCGATCACATCGGTTTCGTCTTCCAGGCCTACAACCTGCTCGGCGCTCTCGACGTCGAGCAGAACGTCACGCTCCCCCTACTCCTCGCCGGGCGACGAGCCGACAAGCAGTACCTGACCTTCGTCCTCGAATCCGTCGGACTCGGATCACACCGAAAGCGCAAACCCTCCGAACTGTCCGGCGGTCAGCAGCAACGCGTCGCCATCGCGCGCGCCCTCGTCACTCACCCCGACGCACTCTTTGCCGACGAACCGACCGGCGCCCTCGACTCCCGCAGCGCCAAGCAGGTTCTGGAGTTGTTGCGCCGGACGGCTGCCGAGTTCGATCAGACCATCGTCATGGTCACGCACGACCCGGTGGCCGCGTCGTACGCCGATCGTGTGCTGTTCCTCGCCGACGGGAAACTTGTCGGGCACATCGACCGCCCGACCCCGCAGCAGATCGCCGAGCGCATGACGCACCTCGGGGACTGGTGATGATGAAAGCGCACACCTTTGCGCACCTGAAAGCGCACCGCTCCGGTTTCGTCGCCGTGTTCGTCTCCGTATTCTGTGCAGCGCTCCTCACCTGCGGTCTGGGTGTGCTGCTGGAATCGGGAGTGCGAGGCGGTGTCTCACCACATCTCTACGCCGGTGCCGACGCCGTCGTGAGTGCACCACAGGCGCTCGAGGTCAAGGAAGACGCCGATCAGCCCTTTGCCGAGCGAGTTCTCCTCGCCGGCGATACGGTCCGCAAGCTCGACGCACTCGATGTCACCGTGGTTCCCGACATCTCCGTCCCCGTCAGCACCGCCGAGGGCGTCGTACTCGACGCACATCCTTGGGAAACAGCACAATTGGCGCCGTACTCGCTCATCGAGGGGCGCGCTCCGCAGAGCCGCGACGAGGTGGTCTCGACCACGGGCGCCGCGCTCGGCGAGCGAATCACGCTGGCTCACGGCGCGGTAACGGACGAGTACACCGTCGTCGGCACAGCTGATTCGGCTTCGGCGCCGTCACCCGACCGTCCGGCACTCGTCTTCCTCGACGACGCAGAGGCCGAACGGTTGTGGCCGCACCAGAACTCGGTCACCGCAGTCGGATTGATCGCTCCCGAAGGCGTCAACGCCGCCGCTCTCGCTCGCGACGCACTCGCCGGAACCGGTGCGGAGGTCTCGACCGGCACCGCACGCGGAGGCATCGAATTCCTCGACGCCGGTGCTGCGCGGACGCAGTTGATCGTGCTCTGCGCGTCGTTTGCCGGTCTCGCGTTGATGGTCAGTATGTTCGTCGTTTCCAGCACGCTGTCGCTCTCGATCAACGCCAGACGCCGAGAGTTCGCTCTGCTGCGGGCAATCGGAGCCACCACGCGGCAAGTGCACGTCATGATCGGACGTGAAGTGCTGCTCGTTGCTGCTGCGGCGGCAGCTCTCGGCGCGGTGCCCGGATACCTGCTCGCCCGAGTGCTTGGCGCACAGTTCGCCGACGCCGGGGTCATGCCCACCGATTTCGCGCTGGCCTACAGCCCGCTTCCGGCGATCGCAGCTTTCCTGATCTGCGTACTCACTGCCCGCGCGGCAGCGGCGATCGCGGCACGACGACCGGCGAAGCTCGACCCCGTCGAAGCGCTTCGCGAATCCGAAAGCGGCCCGGCGAAACTGAGCCGCGGACGCATCGTCACCGGGCTGATCTTCGGCGCCGCCGGCCTCAGCGCCTGCGTCCTCCCTGCTTTCCTGCCCGGCAGCGTGGCGGCCGCTGGAGCCGGTTCGAGCGCACTGTTGTTGATCTTCTCGGTCGCGCTGCTCGGCCCCTTGTTGGTGCGCGGCATCATCAAGGTGATCGGCGGTCCGCTGCGCCGCAGTGGGTCGGCGTCCAAAGTTCTCGCTGCCGCCAACGCCGAATCCAATTCGAGACGGCTCTCGTCGGCGGTTGTTCCGTTGGCTCTCGCAATCGCGCTCGGCTCGGTGCAGTTCTTCAGCCAGAGCACCGTCGCCGCCGAGGCGACCAACCAGTCGATCAAGGGCGTCACCGCCGACCTGATCGTCGGCGCACCAGCCGGTATCGCTCCCTCACTCCTCGAGTCGATCGCATCGGTGCCCGGAGTGAGTGCGGCAAACCCGGTGGTCCGCAGTCAAGTCCTCCCGGTACCCAGCGGTGAGGAAGGCGGCTCAGCCGACAGCGCGATCGCGGCCCAGGGCATAGACGCCGCCAGCGCCGACGCGACCCTCGATCTCGCGGTGACCGAGGGCGACCTCAGCGCTCTGACCGGCGATACCGTTGCCGTGAGCGAAGACGGCGCCTTCACCCTCGGAGCCAAGGTAGGCCAGCGCGTCGACCTCTATCTGGGTGACGGAACACTGGTACATCCCATGGTCGTCGCAAAATATGGTCGCGGCCTCGGATTCGGGGACGTGACCATGCCGATCGAGACTTTGCGTCAGCACTCCACCGACGCTCTGATCGACACCGTTCTGGTTGCTGCCGAACCCGGACGGTCGGCCGAAGTCCAGCAGTCGTTGCGCTCGTTCCCCTCGATCGCCGCGATGAACCAGGACCAGTTCGGGGCCGCAGGCGAAGATCAGCGTCGCATGCAGTCGTGGGTCAGCATCCTCGCCGTCCTCGTCCTGCTCGGCTATCTCGCAGTCGCCGTCGTGAACACCCTGGTCGCCGCCACTGCCGAGCGTTCCCGCGAGTTCGCGCTCCTTCAACTGGTGGGCTCGCGGACGAGGCAGGTCCGAGCAATGATGCGCATCGAGTCGTTGATGGTGGTGGGAATCGCCGTCGTGGTCGGATCACTGATCGCCCTGCCGCCTCTGATGGGCATTGCCGTAGCGGTGTCCGGGCAGCCGATCCCGGCGATTTCACCGGCGATCTACGGTTCCATCGTCGCGGTGACCGCTGTTCTGGGATTTGTCTCCATCGCGATCCCGACGCGCGCCGCTCTACGCAAGAACCCGATGGACGGAGTGCGTAACCACTGAGTGGCACTACCGTCGTCATCTATGGATGCGGCCTGGGACAAGAAGTACGAAGAAACCGAGCTCGTCTGGGGCGCTCCTCCCAACGAACTGCTGGTGGAATACGCGACGGCCCTCCCCCACGGCCAGGCACTGGACCTGGCGTGCGGCGAGGGCCGTAACGCGTTGTGGCTCGCGACCCGCGGTTGGGAGGTCACCGGGATCGACTACTCGGCCGTCGCGATCGAGAAAGCCCGCACGATCGCGGCCCGCTCGCCCCGATCGGTTCTCGACCGGCTCGACTACCGATGCGGCGACGTCACCGTCGCGGATTACGCCTCGAGGAACGGGCAGGGATACGACTTGGCCCTGCTTCTTTACCTTCATCTGCCCGCACCACAACGCACCCTGGTTGTGAACCGTGCCATAAATTCTCTGAAACCTGACGGAATCCTCATGATTTTGGGTCACGACCGAAGCAACATCGACTACGGCGTCGGCGGGCCGCAAGATCCCGAAATCCTTTACACACCAGAAGAATTGATGCAGGAGTTCCACGGAAAGCTCGAGTTCGAGATCGCCGGAAATCCCCACAGGCACACCGAAACGGGAATCGCGGTCGACGCGCTTGTCATCGGACGCAAATCCGGTGTTGGCAATGCAAAGAACGGCTAGTAACATGTATTAAGTTACCGACGAGTAATAAACTTCGGGCGGTACTAGGAGTGCTGGACCGCACCACCTCACTGGGAGAAGCAGAAGACATGGGCCATTACAAGAGCAACGTTCGGGACCTGGAGTTCAACCTCTTCGAGGTTCTCGGACTGGAGAAGCCACTGAGCGAAGGCGCTTGGGGCGACCTGGATGCCGACACTGTCCGCAACATGCTGGCAGAGGTCGCACGCCTGGCCGAGGGACCGCTTGGCGAATCTTTCGCCGATGCGGACCGCAACCCCCCTGTCTTCGATCCCGAGACGCACACCGTTGCACTTCCGGAATCCTTCAAGAAGTCGTTCAAGGCTCTGTGGGATGCCGAGTGGTACCGCATGGGATTGAGCGAAGAGGTCGGCGGCGTGCCGGTTCCCCGCTCCGTCGTGTGGGCCATCGGTGAGCTGATCCTGGGCGCACAGCCTGCAGCGCACATGTACCAGGCCGGACCCGCTTTCGCGGACGTGCTGTTCAACAACGGCACCGAAGAGCAGAAGAAGTGGGCCGCCACCATCGTCGAACGAGGATGGGGCGCCACGATGGTCCTCACCGAGCCCGACGCCGGCTCCGACGTCGGTGCCGGACGCACCAAGGCGATCAAGCAGGACGACGGCTCCTGGCACATCGAGGGCGTCAAGCGCTTCATCACCTCGGCCGACTCGGACGACCTGTTCGAGAACATCTTCCACCTCGTTCTCGCTCGCCCCGAAGGTGCCGGACCGGGCACCAAGGGCCTGAGCCTGTTCTTCGTCCCGAAGACGCACTTCAACTTCGAGACCGAAGAGTTCGGCGAGCGTAACGGTGTCTTCGTCACCAACGTCGAGCACAAGATGGGCCTGAAGGTCTCCGCCACATGTGAGGTCACCTTCGGCGGCCACGGCATCCCCGCACAGGGCTGGCTGGTCGGCGAGGTCCACAACGGCATCGCCCAGATGTTCGACGTCATCGAGCACGCTCGAATGATGGTCGGCACCAAGGCAATCGCCACCCTCTCCACCGGTTACCTCAACGCTCTCGATTACGCCAAGCAGCGCGTGCAGGGCGCAGACCTGACCCAGATGACCAACAAGGCAGCACCGCGCGTGACCATCACGCACCACCCCGACGTGCGTCGTAGCCTGGCAATGCAGAAGGCATACGCCGAAGGCCTGCGCGCGGTGTACCTCTACACCGCAGCTCACCAGGACGAGGTTGTCGCCCAGCTCGTCTCGGGCGCAGACAAGGACACCGCGTTCCGCGTCAACGACCTGCTGCTCCCGATCGTCAAGGGCGTCGGCTCCGAGCGTGCGTACCAGTACCTGACGGACAGCCTGCAGACCCTCGGTGGATCCGGCTTCCTGCAGGACTACCCGATCGAGCAGTACATCCGCGACTCCAAGATCGACTCGCTGTACGAAGGCACGACGGCCATCCAGGCTCAGGACTTCTTCTTCCGCAAGATCGCTCGTGACCGCGGCGTCGCGCTCGCTCACGTTGCCGGACAGATCAAGACCTTCATCGACAGCGAAGCCGGCAACGGTCGTCTGAAGGCGGAGCGCGCACTGCTCGCCACCGCACTCGAAGACGTCCAGGCCATGGCCGCCACGCTCACCGGCTTCCTCATGGGAGCTCAGGAGCAGCCCACCGAGCTGTACAAGGTCGGCCTCGGCTCCGTCCGCTTCCTGATGTCCGTCGGCGACCTGCTCATCGGCTGGCAGCTGCTCCGCCAGTCCGAGATCGCTCTCGCGGCACTCGACAACGGCGCTTCCGACAAGGACAAGGGCTTCTACGAGGGCAAGGTCGCCATCGCTTCCTTCTTCGCCAAGAACGTCCTGCCCGAGCTCACCGCTTCACGCGAGATCATCGCGAACACCGAGAACGACATCATGGAGATCGACGAAGCAGCATTCTGATTCGTTCCTGATTCATGAAAAGTGCCGGTCCCGAGAACGTTTCGGGGCCGGCATTTTCATGCTCAGCAGTCCATGGAATCCGAGGTCATCTGCGCTCGACGGTCGGACAACTGATCTGTGCGGACAGTACGGACGTCGTCGGTTGTTCGCCGGGCCGTGCCGCCCTTCCCACCAGGGAAAGCGCCACGCGCCTGCGGTCCGGAGAACTGACGATTTCGATGGAATTGTCGTCACCGCCCCCGAAGGACACGAACTGTCCGCTCTGATCCGAGAACTTCATGATCGCCGACCCGTGCTGACCTGGTTCCGGTTTTTCGTTCACGTAGACCTGCAACTGGAAATCACGTCCCGGATACTCGCCGCCGCCGTCGTACTCGTAAAAGGAACTGGTGTGCACCTCGTAGGCCCACTGGCGGTGACCGGCGGGCAGCGAATCCGCCCAGTTGTGCTCGAAACACGTGACGGATCCGGGCAGCGAGACATTGGCTGCGCCGCTCCACCCACCGGACAGGGTGATGGCTCCGTACGGCGCTGCTTCGGACTCGTGCCGATCGGAAGGCAAGGGCGGAACGGTCACGGGTCCGACATTGCGACCGGTGAACTCGAAAAGCCTCTCGCTCGACACGAACGGGGGCGACTCGCGCTCACCGGCACAGGAGACAACCGACAGGGTGGCCATGACCAGTAACGCACACATACCGCGTCTACGAACCGGCACCTCGACTCCCCCGTTCCGTTTCCAACAGAATACATACCGTTCGGTCTTCAAGTTGTCGAACGTGTCCGACACATCCCATTCATGGGACCGCTCGCCCGCTACCGATGTGATTGGGTGAGCACGAACGTCCACTGAACCAGCACTCGGTTCTTTCGCAGGCCGAGTAGATCAACAGACAGGTGATCATCGTGGTCGCACCAGAGCACGCACAACCCGATTACGCCCCTGACCTGGCATTGACCGCCACGGACTTGGCGCTCGACGGCCCATGGGGGCCGGTGTTCGGACCCGTCAATCTCGAGATTCGTGCGGGCGGTGTGACCATCCTCGAAGGCTCGGCCGGTTCAGGACGTACGTCCTTACTTCTGACACTCAGCGGACGAATGAAAGCCAGTTCCGGCTCACTGTCCGTCTTCGGTCGAACGCGTCCCCGCGAGATCTTCGAGATCGCCGGGGTCGCCGGGTTCGAGGACATCGACGAGCTTGCCGAATCCGTCACCGTCCGCGATCTGATCACCGAACAAATTCGCTGGGATGCGCCCTGGTACAAGCTCATCGGACGCGCCGGAGACCGCGAACTCGAAGCGGTGTGCGCTCCCGTCTTCGGCGATCATCCGTTACCTGCGCTCGGCCGGTACGTCAGCGATCTCGGGGAACTCGAGGCGATCCTGCTGCGTATCGCCGTCGCGAACACGAAAAAGCCGGCCCTGCTTGTCGTCGACGATCTCGAACAAGTGCGGCGCGACTCCGAACGTGCGTACCTCGTCGAGCGACTCGTCGAGATGGGGAGCTACCAGACCATCATCGCGTCGACCGTCAACCCGCTGCCAGACGGATCACCCATCGATGCCGTCACCCTGCTCCAAGAAGTCACCAATCCCGACCAAGAAGGGGCGAGGTAACCGCGATGCTCGCTGGAATGTCTCTCGGAACCGAACTCAAGCGGTTCTCCCGCGGCGCGATGCCCAGGATCGCACTCGTCACCATCATCTTGATGCCACTGCTGTACGGCGCGATGTACCTGTGGGCCTTCTGGAATCCGTTCGGTGAGGTCAACAAGGTCCCCGTCGCGCTGGTCAACACCGACCGCGGCGCGATGGTGCAGGGTCAGGAGCTCAACGCGGGAGACGAGGTAAGCCAAGCGCTGCTCGATTCCGGTGAGCTCGATCTCCACCTGGTCTCGCAGCAGGAAGCCGCTCAGGGAGTCTCGGACGGCACGTACTACTTCTCTCTCACATTGCCTGAGAATTTCAGCGAGGCCGTCGCCTCCCCGACGACCAAGGACCCCCACAAAGCTCAGTTGCAGTTCACCTTCAACGACGTCAACAACTACCTCGGCACCATCATCGGCCAAAACGCCGCCCAGCAGGTCCTCAGTCAGGTCAGCGACAAGATCGGCGCGCAGTCCGTCGAAACAGTTCTGGTCGGATTGACCGATGCGGGTGCTGGTTTGAAGCAGGCCGCCGACGGAGCGCTCCAGCTCTCGGCCGGAGTGAACACTGCCAACGCCGGAGCCGGCGAATTGGCGTCGGGCTCGAAAACTCTGGCCGACAACATGGTTACCGCACGTGACGGTGCAGCCACTCTTGCCGGCGGTACAGCGCAACTCTCGACCGGTATCAACACCGCCACGGACGGCGTCCTCGCACTGACCGACGGTCTGGGGCAGCTCGATCTCGGAGCCGTCCAACTTGGCGACGGCGCAAGCCAACTCAGTGGTGGCGTCACCCAGGTCGTCGACCAACTGAGTGTCCTCGGGAACACACAAGCAGACGTCGCACAGCTGGTCGGGCAGGCAGTGGCCAGCCTTCGACTGAACCCGGATCCCGTCAGCCAACAGATCGCCAATGCCCTCGCACCTGCCCAGGACATGCTGCGCACTCAGGGTTTCGGTGAAGCGACCATGGGCCAACTGGGCGAACTCAAGAGCGGTGCACAACAACTCGCCTACCAACTCGACGATCCGTCGAGCACCTTCCGAGCCGGGCTCAGCGCCGCGGCCAACGGCGGTGGTGAACTCCGCAACGGCCTGGTACAGCTGCGTGACGGCGGTCAGCAAGTCAACGACGGCGCTCAAACCCTCAGCAGTGGACTGGTTCAACTCACCGACGGAAGCGTTCAACTCTCCGATGGTGCAGCCAAACTCGCAGACGGCACCGAGCAACTCCGTGCCGGGTCTGCCGAACTCGCGACCAAACTCACCGAGGGCGCCGGTCAGGTCCCCAGTTGGAGCGATCAGCAGCGAACCGCAACCGCTCAAACCCTCTCCAGCCCGGTCGAACTACAGGAGACGTACGAGAACCGGGCAAGCACGTTCGGTACCGGTTTTGCACCGTTCTTCCTGCCCCTCGCGCTGTTCGTGGGCGGCATCATCACCTGGATGCTGCTCAAGCCGCTCCAGAACCGGCCCATCGCAAACGGACTCGGTGCGCTACGAGTAGTCCTCGCCTCGTACTGGCCGGCATTGCTCATCGGCATCTGCCAGGTGATCGTGATGTACCTGGTCGTGCACTTCGCCGTCGGCCTGCACCCCACACACGCCCTCGGCACCGTCGGATTCCTGATGCTCATCACTGCCACGTATATGGCGTTGATCCAGGCATTCAACGCCATATACGGAGTCTCCGTCGGACGCGTCATCACCCTGGCCTTCCTGATGCTGCAATTGGTTTCGGCCGGCGGCATCTATCCCGTCGAAACCACCGCGAAACCGTTCCAGATCATCCACCCGTTCGACCCCATGACTTACGCGGTGAACGGGCTACGACAACTCACCGTCGGCGGTATCGACTCGAGACTGTGGGTCTCGATCGCCGTCCTCGGCGGCCTTCTCGTCGCCTCACTGGGCGCCAGTTCACTTGCTGCACGCCGAAATCGGCAATGGACCATGGACAGGCTGCATCCGCCGATCGAGGTCTAGGTTTAGGTCTCAGGCCAAGGCTCCACGGTCAGCGCAGGCCATTCCCTGCGCCACCGTGCTGCCTTGGCCTCGTAAACCTCTCTCGGCGCCAGTACCGGGTTGGGGCGGACGATCATGTCGAAAAGATCGTCGTATCCATGCGGGGCATACACGTCCAAGGTCCCATCCGATCCCTTGGTGATCCCGAAACAGCAAGTTGTGGAAGCGAAGTGGTCGACAGCGTCGCGGCAACTGGTGAACGGAACGCCGGGAATCCCGAAATGCTGCTCGTACCACAGGTGCACGCGGGCTTCGTTGCGTACTTCGACATCGGCATCCACATCGGCGAACAGTTCTGCCGCCGAACGAATCACACGGTCCTCCGCGTCGTAGCTCAGATCGCCGGCGTCGAAGTAGAACAGGTCGTAGTCCTTGATTCCGGCGCCGAGGTCACGGCCGTCGATGTGATTCCAGACGGTTTGGAAGAGCCCACCCGCCGTCAGGTACCACTCCGGCAATCCCAGCTTCGGCGCACGCTCCACGATCGTTGCGACCACCGGATTGGCCAGGGCGATCTCGAGAAATCGTTCACGCATGCTCTTCAGCCTCTCATATGACAAGTAAACTTGACATCTAGTGACAAGTATTCTTTACTTTTTGCATGACTGGAAAGGCCGGCGACAACAACGTGCGGGAGCACCGACGCCTCGCCGGCCTCACCCAGGCGCAACTGGCCACGGCAGGTCAGGTGAGCAGACAGAGCATCGTCTCCGTCGAACGCGGTGACTATGCACCGAGTGTGTACCTGGCACTTCGCCTGGCCCTGGCGCTGGGGACCACCGTCGAAGCGCTCTTCCCCTTACCCGAATCGGAACTCACCACAGAAATTCCAGAGGAGACGGCATGAGCACCATGATGAAGGCAATGCGGTTCGTCGGAGATCTGGACGACGACTTCTACAAGGACGAGCGTCAGCGCGACGTCTGGAACGAAGCCTCGGCGGTGGGACTCCAGAGTGTCTTCTGGGCAATATTCGTCAGCTCGGCGATTCTGCCCTGGGTCGCCGGCCGAACAGGGGCGTGGATCTCGCTCGCCCTGCTGATCGTTGCGTTGTTCGGCTCGTTGATCACGATCATCTATGCACTTCGGTGCGACGTCGATGTCTACGTATTGTCCACCTACGGCAGCCCTCGCGTGGTGATCAGCATCGCGCTCTACCTCGTGGCCGCTGTCGGAATCATGGCCCGTCTCGAATTCGATTCGTACGAAGAATCGTCAACCTGGGTCGGCGCGCTGGTAGGCGCCATCATCGGCGGTGGCATCGCAATCGCAGTCGTCAAACTTCACCAGCAGCGCGCCAAGCGACGCGACGCGGCCGAAGAACTTCTCTGACTTCCGGAAGTCTGCCCAGCACAACGGAATCCATAGAGTTGGTAAAATCGTGCCAGGTCAACCGATCGCGAGTAACGTCGAAACGGTGAGCACTCGCCTCGGATACCAGATGCCCAACTTCAGCTACGGCGGTCCGGTCAAGGACCTCTTCCCCACCGTCATAGCGCAGGCCCGCGAAGCCGAAGCCGCAGGCTTCGACACTGCATTCGTGATGGATCACTTCTACCAACTCCCCGGAATCGGAGCGCCGGACGCCCCGATGCTCGAGGCCTACTCGGCGCTCTCCGCGCTGGCGACGGCCACCGAGACCATCCAGTTGTCTGCACTGGTCACGGGAAACACCTACCGCAATCCACCCATGCTCGCCAAGACCGTCACCACCCTCGACGTGGTGAGCGGCGGTCGGGCCATCCTGGGCATCGGCGCCGGTTGGTTCGAACTCGAACACAATTCGTTCGGATACGAGTTCGGAACGTTCACCGAGCGCTTCCAGAAACTCGACGAAGCACTGCAGATCATCGCGCCGATGCTCCGCGGTGATCGCCCCACCTTCGACGGCAAGTGGTACCACGTCAAGGACGCCATCAACGAGCCTCGCGTCCGCGACGACCTGCCGATCCTGCTGGGCGGTGGCGGTGAGAAAAAGACGTTCGGCCTCGCCGCTCGCTTCGCGGATCACCTCAACATCATCTGCGACCCGTCGGAACTGCCGCGCAAGATGGAAGCACTTGCGGCACGCTGCGACGAAGCCGGTCGCGATCCCGCAACCCTCGAGACCAGCTTCCTCACGTTCATGATGATCGACGAGGACGGCGACAAGGCTCGCGCCCATCAGCGAACGTTTCTCGCGGAGCGTGGCCTCGACATCACCACGGCGCCGGAAGACGTGGTCGCCAAGGCCACCGAACGCCATTTCGTCGGCAGCCCGGACGACGTCGCCGAGCAGGTTCAGACGCGCATCCTCGACCACGGCATCGACGGCGTCGTGATCAACCTGATCACCAACGGCGAAGAGCCAGGCATCGTCGACCTCGCGGGCCGCACCCTCGGCCCACTCGTCGGCAAGTAGTTCCCTACTCGCACTTCACGATCGGCACCGGGTCGTACTTGACGGTTCGGGTGTTCGAGGAAATCTCGGCGCCACTCGCGTGGTCGGTGATCACGCGAGTGTCGCTGACCGTGAACCCGGGCGCACCGCTCGAAGCCACACAGCCAGGCCCCTCCGGCAAGGTCACGGTGTTCGGCGACGTCGGCGACGTCCGCGGGCCGGTCGTCGACGTGACATCGACAGTTTTGGTTCCCCAGATCCGAACGGTGATGTTCGACGACGTCGCAATCGTCTCGATCATCACGCCGGTCTTCGCCGGATTACGGAACTGCAGGTCGATCGCACCATCGAAGATGGTCGCCTCACGAGCCTCGGGGTACCGCGAGATGTAGTAACTGTGCTCGGTGTGCGCGACGTCCTCCATACCTGCGAAATACGTCGCGTTGTAGAGCGTCGTCGCGAGCTGGCTGATACCGCCGCCGACAGCCTTGTCCGGGCGACCGTTGTTGATGATCCCCGACTCGATGTATCCCTGCGCCGCACCGCGCGGGCCCGTGTACTCGTTGAGCGAGAACGTGTCACCGGGCTTGATCACGGCCCCGTCGATCTCCGACGCGGCCAGGCCGATGTTCACACCAGACGCGTATTCGAAACCACCGGTAGTGAATTCGCCGATCACCTCGTTGATGCCGAGTGCCTCCGCGGCTTCGGTGGTCAACGCCGGCGGGACCGGTCCGTACACGGCGGGCGTTGCCCGAGAAGCCGTGCTGCCCAACAGAACCGGAAGTTCCTTGACCGTGTCCGGCCAGTTGATCAGATCACCGACGACACCGGGCACAACCGACGGTTTGCCACCGGCGAAGGTGAACGACGCGTCCTTGGGTTGTACTTCCGTCGACGCCAACTGCGGAGTCAGAATCTTGATCGCAGCATCCGTGTTGTACTGCGGAGTCAGCCCACCCGAGCCGTCGGGCGTGAAGGTCAGAACCTCGCCGATCTGATCGACGCCGAGTGTCGCGACCTTGCCGTCACGGCCGTTGACCACGACGTCACCCGAGACAGCTGGAATAGCGATCTCCTGCAGCGCACGATCGACACCGGCCTGAGTGACCGTCACCGGAACCTCGTCGACCGGAAGATCGACGACGCCACCATCGGACCATTCAGCGGCGAAGGTCGAACCCGCCTGCTGCGTTTCGAGCGCCTGACCGGGAGCGGGCGAAACACCAGTCGCCTTCCCGTTCTCGAACACGACTGCACCTTCGACGGGCGCACGATCGCTGTTCGCCGCGAGCTGCGCCATCGACGCATCCAACGCACCCTGGTCGATTGCCGACACCACGGGCACCTCGCGGGAGCCGAAGAACGACGTGATGCGGGTGATCGGGTTGATGGGCTGAGCGTTCACGCCCGACAGCGTCGCCGACCAGTCGACGTCCACACCCGCAGACGAGGGAACGATCTCGGAGTCGACGCCGCCTGCATGTACCGCTACCGGTTCGACGAGCCTCGGGCCGAGTTGGGCGCGCAGCGTGGCCTCCGCGTCGGCGGGCGTGAGATCACCGATGTCCACCCCGGCGACCTGAGTGCCGCGTGGTGTCTTCCCGGACGAGGTGAAGATGTCCACTCCGTAGGCAATCGCTGCGACGGCAAAGATGGCGCCGACTGCTATCGCCGGTTTGACCCACTTGCGGGAAGACTGCGAAGCGGGCGCCACCGGTTGTTGCGGCGCCGGGGGTGCAACTACCTCTGGTTCTCGGACAACAGGCTCGTACTGCTGCTGGATGGGTTCGAGTTGCTGGGTGTCGTACTGCTGCACGAACTCGGGACGCGGCGGCTTCGGGGGAACCACCACTGCCGGGGGCTCGAACTGCTCTGTCTGCTCGTCGATGGCTTCTGTCGCCGGAGCCGAGTTGACTACTTCCGTCGGCGGTGCGTCCTCCGCTGGGACGACAGGGATGACGGTGGTGACCTCGTTTGCCGATTCGTCGACTGTCGCTTCCGTGGAATCGCTTGCTTCTTCGTCGACAGGCCTTGGTGCTTCGGCTGGTTCCGGTTCTACTGATTCAGCCTCGACAACGGCCTCAGTGTCCTCAGGGGCCTCGGGTTCCTCGACCGACTGGGGTTCCTCGACCGACTCGGTCTCTTCGACCGCCTGAGGTTCCTCGACCGACTCGAGTTCCTGTTCCGGGAGGGACGAGTCCTCGCTGTTCGTCTTCTCGACGGACGGACCCTCTTCGTCACTCACCTGTTGGCTCCTCGCTGCATCAACCGTCGCTGCGGCGCTCACCGACAACTCAATACAGGATATCCGGACATACGAGAGCCCCGCGCTGCTGCCAGGTCGGGGGTCAGGCAGCAACACGGGGCTGTCATGAATATCGGTAGCTATTCTGCAGCGTTACACGCCTGCGCGAAAAAGTTTGCAAAGAGTTCGGGGATCCGGCCACCCCTCGTGGCCGGATCCCCGATTACGCATCCCCTCGCGACGATCACTGCAGGTGAGCGCAGTTTTCAGTCGCATGGGGAGATTGTGGAGCGGTTACCGCTCGATGATCGCCGTGACACCCTGGCCACCGGCCGCACAGATCGAGATCAGGCCGCGGCCCGAACCCTTCTCCGCGAGCATCTTTGCGAGGGAAGCCACAATACGTCCGCCGGTCGCCGCGAACGGGTGACCTGCAGCCAAGGACGATCCGTTGACATTGAGCTTGCTTCGGTCGATCGATCCCAATGCGCCGTCGAGGCCGAGGCGTTCCTTGCAGTACTCGTCGGACTCGAAGGCCTGCAGGGTTGCCAGAACCACCGAAGCGAAGGCTTCGTGGATCTCGTAGTAATCGAAGTCCTGCAAGGTCAGACCGTTGCGGGCCAGCAAACGCGGGATCGCGTACGTGGGAGCCATGAGCAACCCGTCTTTGCCGTGGACGTAGTCGACGGCAGCGGTTTCGGAATCGACGAGGTGCGCCAGAACCGGAAGATTGCGCTCGGCTGCCCACTCGTCGGTGGAGAGGAGCACTGCAGAAGCGCCGTCGGTGAGCGGCGTCGAGTTGCCTGCCGTCATCGTCGCGTCGCCGAGCTTGGTACCGAAGACGGGCTTGAGCGTCGACAGCTTCTCGACGGTCGAACCGGGACGGAGGTTGTCGTCGCGGGTCAGGCCGAGGAACGGGGTGACGAGGTCGTCGAAGAAACCGCGGTCGTAGGCAGCTGCCATGTTCTTGTGGCTGGCAGCGGCAAGTTCGTCCTGGTCCTCGCGCTTGATGCCGAATTCCTTGGCGGTGATCGCAGCGTGGTCACCCATCGACTTGCCGGTGCGAGGCTCGCCGTTGCGCGGAATCTCCAGGCCGAGCATGCCCGCACGGACGTTGCCGAGCAGCTTGATGCGGTCGCCCGTGGACTTCGCGCGATTGAGGGAGAGCAGGAACTCGCGCGCCTGATCGTTGACGCCGATCGGGGCGTCGGACGTGGTGTCCGTGCCGCCGCCGATGCCCGAATCGATGCGGCCGGCCGAAATGGCGTCGCCGACGGCGATGATCGACTGCAGTCCCGTGCCACACGCCTGCTGAAGGTCGTACGCCGACGTGTACGGGCTCAGCGCGCTGCCGAGAACGGACTCGCGAATGAGATTGAAATCACGGCTGTGCTTGAGCACCGCACCGCCGACGACCATGCCGAGCTTCTCGCCCTGCAGATTGAATCGGCTCACCAGACCGTCGAGCGTCGCAGTGAACATGTCCTGGTTGGACGCCTGTGCGTACGCCTTGTCCGAGCGTGCGAACGGAATGCGATTTCCGCCGACGATCGCAACCGGACGGCGCTGACCTGCAGAATTTGCAGCGGCTGCGGCCGGTGCAGTGCGCGGTGCGGCGGGCTTTGCATTTGAACGGGCTTTGCTTGTCACTTGCGTCTCCAAGGATGGTGCGATTACCTGTTGAAGACTATTCTTACTCAGTAGTAAGTTACTTGTCTATCGCCGCATTCTTTCGATTGCCCGGTGAGAGACAACCCGAAACACAACAGAAGGTAGGACCGTGGCAGCCAGCAAGGGAGCTCCCGACCTCTATTCACAGTTCCTCTCGTCCGCCCCCGGCGCATTCATCGCGTCGAAGGCCGGCCTGCCCAGGCCCGAGAACCTGCGTCGCTACAAAGCAGGGGAACCCGCACTCGCCGGACCTGTCCTCATCGGCGGCAAGGGTCGGCTCGCAGAACCACTTCGCGTACTGCTCTCCGACTACCCGGCGGCTCAGGCACACGACAGCAGCTTCGGTGGACTCGTGTTCGACGCCACCGGAATCACTCAGGTCAGCGAACTCGAGCAGCTGTTCGAGTTCTTCCAGCCCGTAATCCGCAACCTCGCACCGTCGGCTCGCGTCGTCGTTCTCGGCACGACGCCGGAAGAAACGTCGAGCGTCGACGAGCATGTCGCGCAGCGCGCTCTGGAAGGCTTCACCCGCAGCGTCGGCAAGGAGATCAAGCGCGGCTCCACCGCTCAGCTGGTCTACGTCTCCCCCAAGGCATCCATCGGACTCTCCGGCGTGGAATCGACTCTGCGCTTTCTCCTTTCGGCAAAGTCCGCCTTCGTCGACGGCCAGGTCATCGTCGTCGGCGCTGAAGATTCCGTCGCGCCCGCAAGCTGGGACAAGCCGCTCGAAGGCAAGGTTGCCGTCGTCACCGGCGCAGCCCGCGGTATCGGCGCCACCATCGCCGAGGTCCTGGCCCGCGACGGCGCGCACGTCGTCTGCGCTGACATCCCGGCCGCCGGCGAAGCGCTGTCCGAGACCGCGAACAAGGTCGGCGGCACGTCCCTCGCCCTCGACGTCACGGCAGCCGACGCAGCCGAGGTCCTCGCAGCTCACCTCCTCGAGCGTCACGGTGGAGCGGACATCATCGTCCACAACGCCGGCATCACCCGCGACAAGACCCTCGCCAACATGGACGAGGGCCGCTGGAACATGGTCATGAATGTCAATCTTCTTGCACCGCAGAAGATCACCGAGCACCTCGTCGAGAAGGGCGCCCTCAAGGAAGGCGGCCGCGTCGTCGACGTCTCCTCCATCGCCGGCATCGCGGGCAACCGCGGGCAGACCAACTACGGCACCTCCAAGGCCGGCGTCATCGGTCTCGTACACGCCGAAGCTCCCGTCCTGGCGAAGAAGAACATCACCATCAACGCCGTCGCACCGGGCTTCATCGAGACCGCCATGACCGCAGCCATCCCCTTCGCCACCCGCGAAGCCGGCCGCCGCATGAGCTCGCTCCTGCAGGGCGGCGAGACCGTCGACGTCGCCGAGACCGTCGCATACTTCGCCAGCCCGGCCTCCAATGCCGTTACGGGACAGGTCGTTCGCGTCTGCGGCCAGAGCCTCCTGGGCGCATGATGGCAACAAAGACCGTCGCGCTCACCGAGCAGCCGAAGACCCTCGACATCTACTCCCGCGCGGTACTGGGATTGTTGCCGTGGAACAAGTCCAACTCGCGCTCGGTGCCACAGCAGACCTTCACCCTCACCGGATTGAAGGTCGACACCGACAATCTGGCGGCGTACTGCCGCGTGACCGGACTGCGGTTCGGCGACACTCTGCCGATCACGTACCCCTTCACCTTGGCCTTCCCGACCGTGATGAAGCTGATGGTGTCGAAGGACTTCCCCTTCGCCGCCGTCGGCTCCGTTCACGCCGAGAACGTCATCGAATCGCTGCGGCCCATCTCCGTCAGCGAACCGCTGGACCTCTCGGTGCATGCCGAGAACCTGCGTGAGCACCGCAAGGGCCTGCTGATCGACGTGATCACCGAAATTCGGGTGGGACGGGAACTGGTCTGGCGACAGACCTCGAGCTTCCTGAACCAGCAGAAGACCTCCCTGTCCGGCCAGCCCGGTCCGGAGCCCAAGGCCGACGAGGTCCCCCCGATGCCGATGAGCACCATCCGCGTCGACCAGACCACGATCAGCAAGTACGCCGCTGTCTCCGGCGACCGTAATCCGATTCACGTCTCGTCTCTGGGCGCGAAGGCTTTCGGTTTCCCGAAGACCATTGCTCACGGAATGTGGAGTGCCGCGGCAGTTCTGCGGACCGTCGAGGGGTCCGTCGCGGACAAGGTAACCTACAGTGTGCGTTTCGGGAAGCCGATTCTGCTACCGGCGACGCTGAATGCCTACGCTGATCGCACCGACGACGGCTGGGATCTGTCACTGCGCCACCCGAAGAAGGGTTACCCGCACGTCACTGCGACGCTGCGCTGACCTGAGTTTTGTCGGGTTCCCACCCGCCCCAATTGAGCGAACGTACCTTTCGGCGCCTTGGATGCGCTGAAAGGTACGTTCGCTCAGATTGGTTTGAGAGCTATTCGGACTTCTTCTTGCCCGACAGACCGCGCCACGCGAGGGATTCGAGTAGATCCGCTGCGGCATCCACTTCGATTTCCCCACCCGCAACCCGGTCCGCTACCGCCTCACCTGCGCCGACGAGCGCGATGGCAATGATCCCGTAATCGTGCGCGGCATCAGGATCCTTGGTGCTGGACTCGAGCAGATGCGCGGTCAACTCGATCAACCGATCGCGACTGGACTGCACGGTGCCCGCAAAAGCCTGCTGCCCGACGGCCTGACGGTAGAGCACCATCCACGACTTGCGGTTTGCGCCCACGAACCCGAGGAAACCCTCGAGAGCGGCGCGCAATTGTTCACGCGGAGTCAGGTTCGGCGCGCCGGCCGGGGCGAGTGCTTCGAGGAAGCGGAGCCCTTCGCGATGGATGCACGCGGCAAACAACTCTTCCTTCGAGCCGTAGTACAGATACAGCATCGGCTTCGAGATCTCGGCCTTGGCCGCGATGGTGTCCATCGAAGTTTCGTGAAATCCCCTGTCGGAGAACACGTCCACAGCCGCGTCGAGCATCTGCTGCTCACGCACTGCGCGTGGCAGTCGCTTGGTACCGCCGGCCATGCTTCCTCCAACCACAGGGTAAATGTCGATCTTACTCTACGGTAAGATTGCGCGTCGAATCCTGACTTCGACTCAGCAGGTCACGGCACCTTTGGCAGCGGCAACTGTGACCACAGCCTGATCGACCCGCGTCTGCGGAAGCTCACCCGACGCGACGGCCTGCTCGAGATGATCGAGAACCCGCGGAACGTCGTCGGTGGTCAGCCACAATGCCTGATCGACTCCAGCCACCAGCGCAGCCTGAACCGCGTCGGCAATATCGTATCGGTCGGTGATCGCCTGCATGCCGCTGAGGTCGTCGGTGAACACCGGGCCGGTGAACGGCGCTGCGCCGTAACCCACTCCGTCGCGAAGCAACGCAACGGCTGCGGGGCTGATGCTGGCAGGGGTACCGGGCTCGGTCAGACCGGGAACCTCGAGGTGACCCATCATGACGCCGACTCCGGTTCCCGACAGCTCGCGGAAGGGAATCAGGTCCGACGCGATCAGATCCTGCAGCGGCGGCGTGGTCACCTCACCGCGGTGCGAGTCACCCGACGCGCTGCCGTGCCCCGGAAAGTGCTTGATCACCGGGAAGATTCCGGCGTCGCGCATCCCCTGCGCGTACGCACCGGCGTAGGCAACCACGGTCTGGGGGTCGTCGGAGTACGAGCGGTCCCCGATCACGGAGTCGTCGGGTTGGCTGCTGACGTCGACGTCGGGGGCGTAGTTGACGGTGATCCCGAGATCCTTCAAACCGCGTCCACGCTCGAGTGCCATCTGGTACGTCTGTTCCACTGTCATGGTCTGCGCCGTTTCCCTGGCCGACGGATCGGGCCCGAGGATGTCCGCGACGCGCGAAACCCGTCCACCTTCTTCGTCGATCGTCACCATCAACGGCAACTTCGACGCCGAAGCAACCTGCGGCACTTCGCGATTGGTGAGCATCGACTGATCGGTCCAACTTCCGACGAAGATACCGCCGATCTCCTCGTTCTGCACTATCGACAACGCGTCGTCGGTCCCGGTGACGCCGACGTTGAGCAGCTGGGCAAGTTTCTGACGCAAGGACAGCGAGGCTAGAAGGTCACTACCGCACGATGCGGCGACGGGTGCGGAGCTCGATGCCGCAGGCGTCGACGTGATCTCGGTGCTGGTGCTGGTCGGGGCGCTCGAAACCGGATCGGCGGTCCCGTTTTCGCCCGAGCATCCCGCAACCAACCCTCCGCACAATGCAATGGTCGTTGCAGCCTTCAGAAACTTGATCCGCATACCTCGACCGTAACGGACCCGGTACCAATACACTCCCTCACGGGCACATCGGGACGGTAGCCTGGAAGAGAACCGATTCCCCCGCTGACGAGGAGGTCGTGATGCCACAAGGTCTGATGCTCATCGCGTACGACGGTTCCGACAACGCCAAGCGTGCAGTCGACTATGCGGGGCGTTTCCTCTCCGCCAATCGTGCTGTTCTCGTCACTGCCTGGGAGCCCATGGTTCGCCAGGCCGCTCGCATGTCCGGCCTGTCCGGGGTGATGCAACCGGAGTGGGTTCCCGACGACGACGTCGAGGACATCGCCTACACCGACGCCAAAGTCACCCTCGCCGAGGGCGTCGCACTGGCCGAGGCCGCAGGCCTGACCGTCGAAGGCAGAAGCGCCGAGTGCCGATCCGCGATCTGGTCTGCAATCTGCGAAACCGCAGACGAATTGGACGTCGACATCATCGTGACCGGCACCCGTGGCACCACGGGTTTGCGGTCGCTACTGCAGAGCAGCGTCGCGGATCATGTTCTGCGTCACAGTCATCGGCCGGTGTTGATCGTCCCTCCGGGGAAGTGACCTTCGCGCATTCCTGATCCGTGGCCGACTAGTGTCGAAAGCACCATGGACGGTTTTGTTCTCTCGCGCCCCGATCACAGCGTGGTCACCCGCGGCGTACGACGCAGCTTCGACAGCTCCGACGCGGCCACCAACGCTCTGTCGGCAGGTACGACAAAGCTGATCGTCGGAGCGCTCCCCTTCGACCCGGCTGCCGCAACGGCGTTGTACGAACCTGCCGAGGCGACGATCGCGTCGCGGCCGTGGCAACCGCGCGATCCCCAGGCCCTGCCCACGACCCGGGTTGACCGGGAGATCCCGTCGTCGTCGGAGCATCTTCGTCGAGTGGAAAAGTTGATCGGACGCCTCCGCAGTGGAGAGATCGACAAGGTTGTCGCGGCTCGCACTGTGGAACTTCGCACGCAGACCCCGATCTCCCCAACCGCGCTCGCCGCACGCATGGCGGCGCTCAATCCCGTCGCCAACACCTTTGCCGTCGACCTCTCTGCTGCGGGAGCCGAATTCGAGGGCCACAGCCTGGTCGGCGCGACGCCCGAAGTATTGGTCAGTCGACGCGGGCGCGTCGTGACGTGTCGCCCGTTGGCCGGGACCACCAAGCGATCCGCCGACGCCGATCAAGACCGCGAGGCAGGCGAAAGCCTTCTGCATTCGACGAAGAATCTGGCCGAGCACGCCTTCGTGACGTCGTGGATCCGCGAGGTCCTGCAACCGATGTGCAGTGATCTGTCGGTGCCGGCAACTCCCGAACTGACCAATACTCACGAGGTCTGGCACTTGGCCAGCCCGATCCGCGGCACGCTGCGAAACGACACTACTGCGCTCGACCTCGCCATCGCGCTGCATCCGACGCCCGCGCTGTGCGGAACACCCACTGACGCGGCACTGAAGGTCATCCGCGAGACCGAGGAACCTCGGCGTTTCTACGGCGGCGCCGTGGGATGGTGCGACGAGGCCGGTGACGGCGATTGGGTAGTTGCCATCCGCTGCGCCGAGATCAGTGCAGACGGCCGCAACGCCTGGGCCAGCGCGGGTGGTGGAATTGTCGCCGAATCGGATCCGCAGGACGAACTCGACGAGACATCTACGAAACTGCGCACTCTGTTGACCGCGCTTGGCGCCGAAACCCTCGACTGACCAGCACGTCACGAGGGTAATCGTCCGGATTCTCGAGTGCGGGTGATACCTTGACCCGAGCAGTTCGTACGGGCCGGTAAGTCCGTCCGACCGCGAACGACCGACTAACGACCAATTGGGAGATCCGCGATGACGAAGTTCCTTGTCCCCGGTGTGGCCAGCGCTGTCATCGGTGCCGTTCTGGGTGCCGGCGTCATCTTCGGTGTCACGGCCGCCGCGTCGGACAACACTCGTCCCGAGATCGACCGCAGCGGAAACGCAGATTCTTCCGTGCTGAACCAGGTTGAGTACGGCAGCCGCTGAGAGCGCAGGCCTCGCGAGTTCCCGTTCTTCCGCCGACGCAGCGGTGTCTTCGGTAGACACCGCCCCGTCGGCAGAGCCCCTGTCGAAGCGGTGGCTGTTCGGCGCCTCCGTCGTAGCGTTTCTTCTCACTTTTCTGCAATCGCCGGGTCTGATCACCGCTGACACCAAGTACGACCTGACGCAGAATCCGTTCGGTTTTCTCGAACGCGCGTCGCATCAGTGGAGTAGTCAGGCCCCGCTCGGCCAGGTTCAAAACCAGGCCTACGGATATTTCTTTCCGCACGGGCCGTTCTTCGCGCTCGGCGAGTTGGCGAACGTTCCGCCGTGGGTCACCCAGCGCATCTGGTGGGCGCTGCTTCTGATCGCGGGTTTCTGGGGCATCATCCGCGTTGGCGAGGCTCTCGGAATCGGCAGCCGTAGTTCGCGCGTCATCGCAGCGGTTGCCTTTGTTCTCTCTCCCCGCGTGCTGACCACTCTCGGTTCGATTTCCTCGGAAACCCTGCCGATGATGTTGGCGCCGTGGGTGTTGTTGCCGGTGGTTTTGGCCTTCGGCCCTGTGCGTGGAAAAGGGGTCCCTGGACTCCCTGACCACTCACGGGGGTTGAGGCGGTTGGCCGCACAATCCGCACTTGCCGTCGCACTCATGGGTTCGATCAACGCCGTCGCCACCGCCGCGGCCTGCCTGGTCGCGATCATCTGGTGGCTCTCGCACAAACCCAACCGAACATGGCTGACGTTCACCGCGTGGTGGGCGCTGTTCGTCGCTCTCGGCACCCTCTGGTGGATCGTGCCGCTACTTCTGCTCGGCAAGATCAGCCCACCGTTTCTCGACTACATCGAGTCCGCCGGTGTCACCACTCAGTGGGCATCGCTCGCCGAGATACTTCGCGGCACGGACAGTTGGACCCCGTTCGTCTCCCCCGAACGCATTGCCGGCGCCGTCCTGGTCACCCAACCCGCAGCAGTCGTCGCCACCGGCCTGGTTGCCGCCGCCGGCCTCGCCGGGCTCTGCATGCGGTCCATGCCTGCTCGCGGCCGGCTGACGCTCATCCTGTTCGTCGGTATCACCGGCCTGGCCGCGGGTTACGTGGGTGAACTCAGCTCGCCGGTGTCGGAGTCGGTGCGCCTGTTCCTCGACTCGGCAGGCGCGCCGCTGCGCAACGTCCACAAGCTCGAGCCGTTGGTCCGTCTGCCGCTGGTGCTCGGACTCGCACACCTGCTGGCCAAAGTGCCACTGCCGGGATCGGTTCCACTCGCCCGATGGCGCCGCGCGTTCGCCCATCCCGAGCGCGAACCGATGGTCGCACTGACCAGCCTGATCCTCGTTGCCCTCACCCTCTCGACCGCCTTGGCCTGGACGGGAAAGCTCGCTCCCCGCGGTGCGTATCCGGACGTCCCCTCGTACTGGAACGAGGCGGCGCAGTGGCTCGAGGACAACACCTCCCCCGGATCGGAAGCCGAACGTGCCCTGGTCGTCCCGGGAGCGCCCTTCGGCAGCCAGGTGTGGGGTCTGACGCGTGACGAACCGCTTCAGGCGTTGGCGAGTACGCCGTGGGCAGTACGTGACTCGGTCCCGCTGACCCCTCCCGGCGCCATCCGAGCGCTCGATTCGGTGCAACGTCTCATCGCCGACGGACGTCCGTCGGACGGCCTCGCACAGACCTTGCTGGGGCAGGGCATCCACTACCTGGTGATGCGCAACGACCTCGACGGCGAAACGTCGCGCTCGGCCAGGCCGATTCTCGTGCACCAGGCGGTCGAAGGCTCTCCTGGAATCGAACGAGTCGCGCACTTCGGTGAGGACAACAGCCCCGAACCGATCGAAGGGCTGGTCGCGGACAGCGATCTGCGCCCCGGTTACCCGGCCATCGAGATCTTCGAGGTCACCCCGCCCGACGGCACCGCGGCGGTCAGCGGACCGTACTCCGTCGACCTGAACCAGGTTCCGCGCATACAAGGTGGGCCGGAATCGTCTGTGCGACTTCACGAAAGTGGGCTGGTTCCGGGGACCGGGCCGATGATTCTTGCCGCCGACGCCGAAGCTGCGGGACTGCCCGTCGATTCTGTCACCGTCACCGACACACCGCGCGATCGGGAAACCGATTTCGGTCAGGTCGACAACCACAGTTCCGCCCTGCGCACCCCTGACGACGCTCGTCGTACCTACAATCTGGTGCCCGACTACCCGGTTGCGAACACGCCTCTCGTGGAAGGCCGTTGGATCGGAGCTTCGATCACCGTCTCCAGCGCCGCCTCGGATGCCACCCAGCTGGGCGGCACTTCACCGTCGAGCAGTCCCGCGTCGACGGTCGACGGCGATCCCGCCACCGGCTGGTTCAGCAACGGCATCGAGCGCGCACTGGGCCAGTGGTTGCAGATCGACTTCGACACACCGATTTCCAGTGGGTTGCTTCATCTGACCACCAGTGCCGCGGCAATCGGAGCTCCCGTCAAATGGCTCGAGGTCTCGACACCGAACGGCAGCACAGCGGTGAAGGTGGAGCGTCCCGGTGAGCCCATCACCGTCTCGATCCCGGGCGGCACCACTCCGTGGGTACGCATCACAGCGACTCACACCGAAAACGGATCGCCTGGAACACAGTTCGGCATCAGCGAACTCTCCGTCGAAGACTTCTCCGATCGCAGCGCACCGAAGACCGTACCGATCCGTTTCGACACGGTCCTGCCGAATACGCCGACGGGCGCATCCGTGAACGCCTGGAATCTGAGCCAGGAGTTCCCCGGTCGCAACGCGTGCGCGGACTCGACCGACCGCGTGCGGTGCAGCAATGCATTCATGGCGATACCGGAAGAGCCGAGCCGCTTCCAGCGCACGCTCACGGTGCCCGAAAACACAGTCGTTACACCGACACTGACTGTCCGAGCGCGTCAGGGCAACGCCCTCGAAGATCTGCTTGCCGTCCCAGGCCGAATCACGGCTTCGGGTTCGAGCGACATCGGCGACACACGCGGATCTGCCTTCGCTGCCACCGACGGCGACGCACGCACCACGTGGTCGGCGCCGCAGAGCACCACAGAACCGGGCGGCCCGAAACCGACGCTGACTCTCAATCTTCCCGAGCCCACCCTGGTCACCGGCCTGGACATCACCCGGGGACTCGGCACCCTGCCGTCGCTGCCGACCAGCGTCGCGGTGAATCTCGGCAACGGGCCGCAGGTGCGAGAGCTGCCCGAACCCTCGGACGACACGCCTCGAACCAGTCGAATTACCCTCTCCCCCTTCGTCACCGACAAGATCGTCCTGAGCATCACCGATTGGGAACCGGTCCTCGATCAGACGGCGCTCGGCTTCGCCCAGGCGCAGCCCACCGGCCTCGCCGAGGTCGGCGTCATCGGTGCCGACGGAACCCCGATCGCCGGTTCGGGAGTGCAGGGCTCGGACTCATTCGACAACCGCACCGTCACCGTCACCTGTGGCGACGGCCCGACCATTTCGGTTGCCGGACAGCAATTCCCCACCTCGATCACGGCGACGGCGACGCAACTTCGGACCGGCGCACCCGTCGAGGCACGTGTGTGCGGTCTGGACGCTTCGGCGACTTTGCCGGCGGGACAGCCTGAAGTGGTCGTCGAACCAGGCCCCGCATTCTCGGTCGACAATCTCGACCTGGCGGCGGTCGGTCCTTCAGCCGCGCAGCGGAATACACCGCTCGAATCGACCGCGTGGACGGCGAATCACCGCGAACTCACCGTCACGAACTCGTCCGCCGATCAGCTGATCGTCAATCCCGAGAGCACCAGCATCGGTTGGATCGCCACGGCGCCGGACGGTTCCGAGCTGACGCCGGTGGTCGTGAACGGTTGGCAGCAGGGCTGGATCGTGCCGGCAGGCACCGCGGGAACCGTCACCATCGACTTCCCCAGCGACCGTTGGTACCGCCTCGGCATCTTCGGCGGGCTCGTGTTGCTGATCCCGCTGCTGTTCGCGGCTCTTGTCCCCACTCGCCGAGAGCCCAAGCCCCTCACACCACCCCGACCGTGGCGCAGCGTCGCGGCAGGATGGGTGGGCGTACTCGCGGCGGCCACCGTCATCGGCGGCGGAGTGGGAGCGGCGATCGCAGTTGTGTGCTCGATCCTCGGACTTGCCGCGCTGCGAATCTTCGGCCCGGCGCGGACCGCACGCATTCTCGTCGGCACCGCCGGCGTGGCCGCGATGATCGGCATCACGCTGCTCTCGACCGGACCGTGGCGGGCACCGGGCGGCTACGTGGGCGACTCGTTCGCGATTCAGTTCTCGATGTTGGTGGCCTTGGTCGTGACCGGGTTGGCCGCGTTGCCCTTTGCCGGTTCACCGATGTGGCGACGCTTCTCCCAGCGCGTCACCGCGACGCGCGCCGGTTCCTCCACCAAGGCGTAACTGGCCGAGGCCACAGCGACGCTCAGGACGACCGTCAGGGCCAGGACGTAGAAGAAGCTGCCCGAGAACGGAACTATGCCGAACACGGGGAACACAGCGTTCAATACGGCCAGGTGCCAGATGAACAGGCCGTAGGACCAGCGTCCGATTGCCAGCGCCAGCGGGCTCGCCAGGAATCGATGCTGCGATTGATCGCGCAGAACCAGTGGAGCGATCAACGAGAAGCTGATGATCGCACCGAGTGCAATCTTGATCGCGTACTGCCACGGCTCAGGCCGCACCAGACCTTCGGGCCCGGCCAGATCAGTGCACGAGAGAACGAAGGCGATAAAGGCAATGAGGGTCAGGAGCACCCGCCGGTGCGCGAGGCGATGCATCCACGTCGACGGGCCCACGGCCAGCTCGGCCAGCACCATGCCGGCGCCGAACCACGGCAGGTAGCCCGGCAGCCAGTTGTCGTGGTGAATGGCGTCCGGAGTCGGGATCGGAATGAAAGCCCACGTCAGCGCCAACACCGACACCCCGAGCAGAAGCGGGAGCCGGAACCGGGCCGAGTTTCCGCGTAGTCGCACCATCAGATACGCGAACAGCGGTAGCAGAACATAGAACGCAACCTCGACCGACAGGCTCCACATCTGCGTGAGGCCCTCGGTGAGTGTCAACGGCACGAAGACCTGCGCCAACCCGAGATTCGCCAGCCACACTTGGTAGCCCCCGCCGGCTCCGGGCAGGAACAGCAGGATCAGCACCACCGCCACCCAGTACGCCGGCAGGATTCGCGTCGCGCGGGAGATCCAGTACCGGACGGTCGACTGCGGCTGCCCGATTCCGCGGGCCTTTGCCGCGTGGGGGCGCCACAGGAGAAATCCGGACAAGGCAAAGAACACCGCTACGGCGAGATCGAGTCGACCGAACGCGCGCCCGATCGCGCCGGACTGCGCTTCACCGGTTTGGAACGCGACATGGGTGACGAGGACACCGAGCGCCGCCAATCCACGCATACCGTCCAAAGCCGGAACGAAGCCCCGAGCCTGTGGCGGGACCGTCTGAGGGGAATTCGTGGAACTGATCATCACGGATAAGTGTGCACCCCAGGCCGATTGAGGGAAACCACCAGGGACTCACAACAAAATGCCTGGCCAATTCATGCCCTCATGCGACAAACCGGGCCGGTGGACTGTTAGTGTTCTGCCACACATGGTGTCCATCGGGGGCCCCATGCGATCTGCGCAGCTCATATTGTGCCGGTTGGGGAACCTCGAAAGACTTAACGGGTTAGGAGTCACAGCATGGCGGAACGCTCAGGGCCGAGCCGGATACTTCCTTGCATTCTGGTGGGCCTCGGTGCCTTCCTTTTGGCCATCGCCATCCTCATTCCTACCTACACGGTAGGCAAGCTGGAGAAGACGCCACTCGACCTCGAGGTGACCACTGTCGCCACAGGCACCGGTAGCGTCCTCAACTCGGCGGCCCTCCTCGGCGGAAAGGCACAGGTCGACACCAACGTGCCGATCGTCGCTCAGCGCTACGTCACCACGCAGGACCCGTCCGACGCCGACATCATCACCGTCGAAGCCGGCCAGACCGTCCGTCGTACCGACAAGCAGGGTGACACCGGACTGCTGACCGCAACCCTGGACCGCGTCACGCTCGATCGCGTCAGCTCGATGCCGACCAACGATCCGGTCGGAACCGTCCAGACGTCCAGCGACCAGCCCGCCGAAGAAGTTTCCCGCGACGGTCTGCAGTACAAGTTCCCGTTCAACACGGAACAGAAGAGCTACCCCTACTTCGACCTGAACGCTCGCGCCACGAAGGACATCGACTTCGTCGAAGAGACCGAGATCAACGGTCTGAAGGTGTACCACTTCCAGCAGACGATCGATCCCGTCGACCTGTCGAAGGTCGTCAACTCCCCCACCAACAAGCTGAGCCTGCCCGCCGACACCTGGGGCGTTCCCGGTGGCGCTACTCCGATCACGATGACGCGTTGGTACACCAACGTCCGTGACCTGTGGGTCGAGCCCAAGACCGGCGTCGTCGTCAAGGGCCAGGAGCAGTTGCACCAGTACTACGGACGCAACAAGGACTCGGTCGACGTCGAGGTTCTCAAGGTCACGCTGCCCTTCGACGAAGCAACCATCGAGTACCAGGTCCAGCAGGCACGTGACGGCATGGACAAGCTCTCGCTGTTCGCCCGCACAGTCCCGATCGTGGCAGGTGTGCTCGGCGTCATCGCGCTGATCGCCGGTATCTTCCTCGGCATTCGCGGCGGCAAGGGCGGAACTCCGGCCCGCGCTGCACACGGCGGAACGAACCAGAATCCCAGCGGCCAGGGCTCGCCCGAGCCGGCTCCGGGTGAGCACGACTGGACCTCGGACGACACTCAGGTGATTCCGCGTCCGGATCTGCGCAAGGACTGATTCAGACAGTAAGCAGAGCGCCCCTTCCACACGGAAGGGGCGCTCTGCTGCGTTTCGGGGCTTTGTTGCCGGATCGGCGTACGGATTGGCGCAACGCGTCGTTCTCTCCGCGTGGTTGCGGGCTTAGCGTTTTCTGGAAGTCCAGACCACCCCGAACACGAGGAGCCACATGCCCGCATCAACAGTTCTGGGTTCGCACATCTGTGTCAGCGATCTGACGCGACGGAGATTTGTTGTCGGCACGGCTGCATTCTCCGGGCTGTTCGCCGCCGGTTGCGCGAGGTCCGCCGGTACCGAGGGCGATTCGGCCGGGATGCGCACGGTCACGACCTCGCTCGGAACCTACGACATTCCGGTGACACCGAAACGCGTCGTCGCCATCGACTCCCGACTCGACCTCGAACCAGCCGTTGCGATGGGCCTGCCGGTCATCGCGTACAGCTTCGACGCCGCCGAGCCGTGGGTTCCGGCCGATCCCACGGCACAGGTGTTCGAGGCACCGGTCAACGTCGAGGCAATTCTCGCGCTGGAACCGGACCTGATCATCTGCACCGACATCGGTGAGGCCTCCGACATGTGGCCGCTACAGCAGTTGAGCCAGACAGCGCCTGTGCTTCCGATGGACTTCACGCGCCCGTGGCGCGAGAACATCGATCAGCTGGCGAGTTGGCTGAATCGCACCGAGAACCCCGACGTCCGTCAGGTCATCGGAGCGTACGAGGACAAGGCAGCCGGATTGAAGGAACGCCACGCCCCGAGCTTGGCGAGCAAGCAGATCGTGCTGCTGAACTACGTGAATCAGAAGGTCAACGGCGTCAACCGCAAGGGCATCTCCACACAGGTGGCCGAAGACCTCGGCGTCCAGCTCCAGTGGCCGGTCGAGGGACAGAAGGAGATCTCTACCGAAAACCTCGTGACTGCCCTCGACTCGGCCGACGGAATGATCGTCACCACCCCGCCCGGCGTGGATCCCGTCAGCGACGACCGCGCGATGTGGAACCGTATCCGCGCAGTACAAGGCGACAACGTCGTCTACACGGGTGGGAACATCAACTACGGATCCGTCTACACCGCGATGCGTACGCTCGACTACTTCGACGATTTGTTCACGCGTCTGGAGAACTGACGCCGGTGTGAGGTGCCGGCCGGGCGCGGTCGGCACTTCGCACTGCGGCGACGGACACCGCCAACGCCGTCGTCGACGCAACCACCACGGCGACGCCGATCAACTCTCCCGGCGTCTTCGCCCACACCAGCATCACCGTCGCCTCCACGGCCAGTCCTGCCCACGCCAGAACGGCCACTCGTGTGCGTTCTGACGCGATTGCGGACAGCAAAGCACCCTGGAGTACCGCCAGCGCTGCACCGTGCAGGGCGAAGGCCCACAGCATCGGAGCCACGGCGGCGTACGCGTCGCCCACGAGCATCGGCACCAGCGGGCCGGCAACCGCGGCCCCCAGAACCAGGACGGCGCCGATACCGACGAGCACCGCCAACGCCGAGCGAACCGCCTGCGCCGAGTGCGCCGGGTTCGCCATCTTCGGGTACAGCACGACGCCCACTGCCTGTGGCAGCCAGAACGCCACCTTCGTCGCGACGGCGCCGAGTGCGTAGACACCGGCGTCGTATTCGCTGAGAACGACACGGACGATCAGCAGGTCCAGCGAAGACAACGCGATCAGCGCGAGCTGAACCTGAGACGCCGCGAGCACGGAGACGACGCCGATACGCACCGGACGGTCCTCGCTCACCGAGACGGTTCGGTCGACCACTCGAACTATCGCCACCAGCAACGCAGTTCCGGCCGCGCCCGCGACCAATGCCGCGCCTGCTCCGCCGCCGAAAGCCAGAACGATCACTGCCGGAAGGACTTTCATCACCCCGGCCCCTGCCAGTACGGCGCTGAGAGTGCCGAATCGACCGTGTCCTTGCAACAACCCCTGCTCCGTGGCCAGCAGAACCAACATGGGCGCAGTCACCAATGCCGAGAACGACGCCACGATTCCGGTGTCGAGCAGCCACGCCATCGCCGGAGTGAGCGCCACCGCGAGGACGGCGACGATCGCGGTGCATCGATACCCCAACGACCGCAACGCATCTGTGCTCTTGCCACGCACCGCCTCGCGGGCGACCACCGTCTGCAACGCCAAAGCCGGAACCGCAAGTACCAACTGGGCGGCAAGCAGACTCGCGAACTCGCCGTAGCCGACCGGACCCAACCATCGGCTGGCCAACCATGCCAACAGGTACGACGCGACATTGGCCGTCATCGATCCCACCAAAACCATGCCGACCCCGGCCGCGGCGGCGCGATCGAGTGGTTGGCGAGGCATGGCAGTAATGATGCACCACGTATCGTGCGCGTCATGACAGTGCAAGCCGGATACCGCCGTTACCTGCCTGCGGCGTACAGCCTGGCGCTGGCACTGTTGATCCTCGGACCGCTGCTCGGCCCCGGCTACCTCCTGCTGCGCGACGCCGTCAGCACGCCGCGCTCGTACCTGACCGACTCCGCCCTCGGACTCACCGACGCCGCGGCCCGCGCCGTTCCCCAGGACGCACTGATCGCAGCGTTGAGCACCGTGATCGACGGCGGACTGGTGGTCAAGTTCATCCTGCTCGTGGCGCTCTGGCTCGCCGGTTGGGGTGCGGCGCGCATGGTCGCCGTCCTGCTGCCGACGGCCGGTGTCGGTCCACAACTGGTCGCGTCGACGGTGATGCTCTGGAACCCCTACGTGGCCGAGCGCCTGTTACAAGGACATTGGAGCCTGCTGACCGGTTATGCCGCACTGCCGTGGATCGTGTGTGCCGGAATCGGAGTTCGCCGAGCCACGCCCGGGTCCTGGTGGGCGTTGGCCGCGTCACTGGCATACGCGGGTCTGACACCTACCGGCGCTCTGCTCGCTCTGACAGCCGCGCTGGTGGTGGTAGCCACCCCCGGAGGCCGAACCTCGGCCATGCGGCGTGTCTGCGGCGCTATCGGGCTGTTCCTCGTCGCCGCCTCGCCGTGGTTGGTCGCCACCTTCGTATCCGGAGCAGCAGGCGACGGTTCCGATCCAGCGGGAGTCGCCGCCTTTGCCGCCCGAGCAGAACCGGGACTCGCGACGCTCGGCAGCCTCGCCGGGCTCGGCGGTATCTGGAACTCGGCAGCGGTACCGTCCACGCGCACAACACTCTTCGCGTTGGTCGGAACAGTTCTTCTGCTTGTCGTGGTGTTTGCCGGTGTGCCCGCTCTATGGCGCCGACGCCGGAACCCCGTTGTCAGTGGACTCGGCGCGCTGGCCCTGTTCGCGGTGCTCGCTCCGACCCTGGGCGCTACTCCGTGGGGGCTCGACGTCGGCCGATGGTCGGTCGAGGTGTTCACCGGCGCCGGTCTACTGCGTGACGCGCAGAAGTGGGTCGCGCTGGCCGTCCCGTTCTACGCACTTGCTGCGGCCGCCGCGGTGATGTGGGCAGGAAATCGGTTCTCCCTCCCCCGCCCGGCATTCTCGGTCGCCGCCGTCGTGGTGACGATCGTGGCACTGCCGGATCTGGTGTGGGGTGTCGGCGGCGCGTTGAAGCCCGTGCACTACCCCGGGTCCTGGACCGTGGTGACCGAGCAACTGCGAGACGAAACCGGTGACGTTGCAGTGCTTCCCGCCGGAATGTTCCGCGCGTTCCCCTACAGCGGTGATGCGCCGGTACTCGACCCTGCACCACGCTTCCTGCCCCTCGACGTTCTGCAGACCGGCCAACTGGTGGTTGCCGGTGGTGCTGTCGGCGGCGAGGGGACTCGGGCAACTCGGGTCGAGGACCTACTGCTGGCCGGCGGAAGTCCTACGCAGTTGGCCGATCTCGGAGTCGGATGGGTACTGATCGAGCGCGGGACACCAGGTCAACTCGGCAACTCGGCAACCACGCTCGACGGCTTGGAACAGGTCTTCGCCGACAACGATCTCGCGCTATTCCGAGTACCGGGAGACATTGCCACGCAGGAAGCCTCGACCAGTGCCCGAACTGCCGTCGTAGTTGCGCATCTCGCGTGGGTACTGATGGGTGCGATCGCGCTGATCTCAGTCGGACTGAACCAGAACCGAATTCGACTCGCGCGGCGCGGCCAGTCCTGAGACCCACCGACCGTCGTTGTGCGCGGTCAGCACCTCGAGCACTCCGGTGCCGGTCTGCTCCCAGGAGAACTCACCGGACCACACCCGAGCTTTCTCACCGAGCACCATGCGAAGTTCGTGGTCGCGGAGCAGAGTGCCGGCAGCCTGCGTCAGATCGGCGATGTCGCCGTCACCGGCATTCTCGCCCCCGACCAGAAGGCCCGTCACTCCGTCGACGATCGAGTCGGTCAGACCCTTCGAACTGCGGTAACCGATCGTCGGAACACCGTGCTGCGCAGCCTCGATGACCGCCAGGCCCCACCCTTCCTTCCGCGAAGGCATGAGGTGGATCCACGACGGCGCCAGCAGTTCGTGTTTACGAGCCTCGTCGACGTGGCCGTAGAACGAGACGGCGTCACCGATCCCCAACTCGGCGGCGCGATCGCGCAGGTTCTGCTCCCACCAACCACCACCGATGACGTCGAGATGGATGTCCGGAAGCGTCGGCCGCAGGGCTGCGACCGCTTCGAGTGCGTCCTCGATCTGCTTGTGCGGCACCAGCCGTGAGAGAACCGAGATGGTGGGACGCTCGGCCCTGGTGATCGATCCGCCCGCGTCGACGCCGACGGGGAGCCGATCGGCACCGTTACGCACCACGGCAATTCGTTCGCGCTCGACACCGAGGTCCACCAATTCTTCCGCTGAGGGAAGCGACACCGTCAGATACTGACTACGTCGATGGGTGCGCGGTGACAATCGCGATTCGACCCACCAGCCGATCCGGCCGACGAGCTTGCCTGCCACCGGCCACTGTTCGCGATGGCAATGATGGACCAGAAGCGTGACCGGTGCACCCGCCACGGTCTTCGAGAAGAAGGGGATGCCGTTCTGGGTGTCGATCACCGCGTCGGGGCGGATGCCCTTGAGCGATCCGAAACCCAGACGTCCGGCGGCAATGGCGGCCAGAGCGCGGGGGTACACGCTGAAACGTCCACCGGCCCGGCTGATCGTGATGCCGTCTCGAACCTCCGACGCGGGCGCCCCGGGATACGACGCCGTCCGCAGCGTCACCTTGATACCGCGCTCGGCCAACTGGGATCCGACCTGCTCGAGGTAACGCTCGCTTCCACCGCCCTGGGGATGCCCGGTATCGCGCCAGCAGAGCAACAGAACCTCGCGCACGTGCGTTACTCCCTGAGTTGGTCGGTGGCCACCCCGGTTCGGGCGATCCTGCGGGATGCCCCGCCTGACCGGCCGGTAACCCTGCCGAACACCCTAACTGTTCGAGCGTCCGTATTGCCGCGCTCCTGACGGTGTTCGTGGACCGGGCGACCCAGTGGCTAAAGTTGCTACCCGTGACCAAGCCCGCAGTGACCCGCATTTTCGGCCGACGGGCAACCCTGAAACGCTCGTTCGGCCTGCTCAGCGACTTCCGCCACGAGCAGTCCGCGCCCGACATCTTCTACGGCGCGCTTGCGCGCGACTCCGTCGAATTGATCTCGGACCTGCACGAAGGTCACACCGGACGATCCCTCGACGGTCTCACCGTCCTCGACGTCGGCGGTGGTCCGGGCTATTTCGCGGAGGTCTTTCAAGCCGCAGGTGCCCGCTACATTCCCGTCGAACCCGATCCGTCGGAGATGCATGCTGCGGGTCTGACCGTGGGCGGCGCGGTGCGTGGATCCGGTTTGGCACTGCCGTTCCTGGACTCGTCCGTGGACATCTGCTTCTCCTCCAACGTGGCCGAACACGTCAGCGAGCCCTGGCTGATGGCCGAGGAAATGCTGCGCGTGACCAAGCCCGGCGGCTTGATGGTTCTCTCGTACACCCTGTGGTGGGGTCCGTTCGGCGGCCACGAAACCGGACCGTGGCACGCGCTGGGCGGCGAGTACGCAGCCAAGCGGTACCTACGCAAGACCGGGCGCGAACCGAAGAACAGATTCGGGGTGTCGTTGTTCAAAGTCGGCGCCACAGACGGCTTACGCTGGGCCCGTGGAACCAGCCAGGGCACGTTGCTCGCCGCGATCCCGCGCTACCACCCGTCGTGGGCGTGGTGGATGGTCCGAGTCCCCGGTCTGCGGGAGTTCCTGGTGAGCAACCTCGTCGTGGTTCTCGAAAAGCGATAGCGACATGCGCCTCGCAGTCGACATCGGTGGTACCAAGATGGCTGCCGGGGTCGTGTCCGAGGACGGCCGCGTTCCCGTGTTCGACAGCGTGCCGACGCCGCAGACCGACCCGTGGAGAGCGTGTGCGGCGCTGCTCGAACGAGTCGCAGACGGCCGAGAGGTCGACGGTGTCGGCATCGCGTGCGCCGGGCCGGTGGACACCGTCGCCGGCGTCGTCGCTCCCATCAACATCACCGAGTGGGCACAGGGATTCGAGCTCGTAGCGGGCGTCCGCAGCGTCTTTCCCGATGCCGGAACCGCCCTCGCCATGGACGGAGCCGCAGCGGCATTGGCGGAGTTCCACCACGGCGCCGGACGCGGAACCCCGAACCTCCTGAGCCTGGTCGTCTCGACGGGAATCGGCGGAGGAATCGTTCTCGGCGGTGAGATTGCTCGGGGTCGCACGGGGAACGCCGGTCACATCGGCCACATCGTCGTTCCAGGATCTGCCGAACCGTGCAGCTGCGGGGGCGTCGGCTGCCTCGAGACGGTGGCAAGTGGACCGTCCGCGGTGCGATGGGCTCGTAGCCAGGGCTGGTCGGGGAACACCGGCCGTGAACTAGCCGAGGGTGCACGCAGCGGCGACGCGATCGCCGTGGACGCGCTTCACCGTGCAGGCACGGCGCTCGGTGGTGCCATCGCCTCGGCGGCTGCCCTCCTGGACGTGGACCTCGCGGTGATCGGCGGCGGTTTCGCCCAGTCGGGTACACCGCTGTGGGAACCGATGCTCGACGCGGCTGCCCGACATGCCCGTTTGTCGTTCGTCGCCGGGCTCCGGATCGTTCCCGCCGAGCTGGGTGGCGCCGGAACTCTGACTGGTGCGGGCTTGCTCGCGCTCACCGCCGTTATCTGACACGCGTTCTTCCCCGATAAATCCGCAGGGAGTCCCACTAAACGGGTGCCACCTGTTCCCAATTTCTGTAACGTGTTTTAGTGTTCTGACTCACACCGTTACGGGCATTGCACGTGACGCCTACGGGAAGGAGGTGACCGTGAGCCCAGACGCTTCCTCATCTGACGTTGCCTCGACTGCTTCTTCGACCGATGAAACCGAGCATCACGCCCAGGTCGCCCGACCAAGCGATTCCCTCCGCGACACCGAAGACCTCCGTGAGCGCCTGGAACGGTGGATGGCCGGCAAGGTGCCGAGCGGATCCACTGTGACCGTCGCCGACGTCACCTTGCCCGCAGCCAACGGCATGTCCAGCGAAACCATCCTCTTCGACGCCACCTGGGACGGCGAACATCATCCCTTGGTCGCTCGGGTGGCGCCGACGGAATCGACCATGCCGGTCTTTCCTGCCTACGACCTCGAATCCCAGTTCCGCACCATGGCTCAGGTGCGCGAGCACTCGGCAGTGCCCGTACCCGCGGTGTACTGGTCGGAATCCGACCCGGACGCGTTGGGTGCGCCGTTCTTCGTGATGGAACGCATCTCCGGCGACGTGCCACCGGACGTCATGCCGTACAACTTCGGATCGTGGGTCACCGAAGCGTCTCCCGAGCAGCGAAAGACCCTGCAGCGCAGCTCGGTCGACGTCCTGGCTCAGTTGCATGCCATCGACAAACCTGGTGAGCGTTTCGACTTCCTCCGACTCCCGAATTCGGGAACGACTGCACGAGAAGCATTCACGGCGCACATCGCCGAGCAGCGCGCGTACTACGAGTGGGTGGTCTCCGACGGGATCAGATCACCGCTCATCGAACGTGCCCTCGACTGGATCGAGGAGAACAATCCCGCGGACGATTCGCCGGCAGTGCTCTGTTGGGGCGACTCGCGCATCGGCAACGTCATGTACCAGGACTTCGCGCCGGTAGCCGTACTGGACTGGGAAATGGCAACTCTCGGCCCGCGGGAGATGGATCTGGGCTGGATGGCATTCCTGCACAGGTTCTTCGAGGACATCGCCGGACTGGCGAACCTACCCGGTCTTCCCGACTTCCTTCGACTGCCGGATCTCGCGCAGACCTACGCCGAGATCACCGGCCACACCCCACACGATCTGGAGTTCTACGTTACCTATGCCGCACTGCGTCAGGCGGTCATCATGTGGCGAATCCAGGCTCGCGCCATAGCTTTCGGCCAGTCACAGCGACCCGAAGACCCCGACGACATGATCATGCACCGCGCTTCGCTCGCCGCGATGCTCGACGGTACCTACTGGGAGAGGTTGGCCTGACATGCTCTCACCGATGGACGACTATCCCGTTCACCAGATCGCCGAACCGATCCGTCACGTAGCCACCTCGGATCGAAACTTCTACGACCGCTACTACTTCAACTGCTACCCCACCGAATCCCCCGACGTGTTCCTCATCGTCGGACTCGGCCAGTACCCCAACCTCGGCGTCATGGACGCCTTCGCGGTACTGCGCCGCGGTGACGACCACATCGTTGCTCGTATGTCGAAGGCTCTGGGCGCCGACCGCACCGACACCACCGTCGGACCTTTGCGCATCGAAGTGCTGGAAGGACTGCAGAAGCTCCGCGTCGTCCTCGAACCAGGCAGCGAATACGATCTCTCCTTCGACATCACCTTCGACGCCACCATCCCGGCGGCGCTCGAGCCCAAGCACTTTCGCCGTCAACTCGAACGAGTCACGTTCGACACCTCACGCTTCCTGCAGACCGGAACCTGGACCGGATCGCTCACCGTCGACGGGGAGGACTTCGCGATCGACCCGAAGACGTGGCGAGGTAACCGCGACCGCTCGTGGGGTGTGCGTCCGGTCGGTGAAGCCGAACCGCAAGGCAGACGCGCCGTCGACGGAATCCAGAACTTCTTCTGGATCTACGCGGTCATGCAGTTCGACGAGTTCACGATCTCGGTGATCATGCAGGAAGACGAGCAGGGCAGGCGCATCGTCGAAGAAGCCATGCGAGTGTGGCCGGACGAAGCCAGGGACAACGAATGGCTCGGCCGGCCCGAACACGAGCTGACGTTCTGCCCCGACACCCGCGACGTCACCGGAGCGACCATCACCTTCCACCGGCCAGGCGGTGAAGTCCTCACCGTCGCCTGCGAACTGCTGCTGGCCAACTACATCGGAATCGGCACCGGCTACGGGCTCGAACAGGACTGGCGTCACGGAATGTGGCAGGGCGAACTCGTCGTACAAGGGCTCCGCCACAAGGTCCACGAGATCGAACCGTTCCAACGCATGTTCTCCCCCGTCGACAACCTCGCGTCCTTCACGCTCACCGAAGGCACGAACACCAACACCGGCACCGGTCTTTTCGAGGTAGCCGCCATCGGACCGCACGAGAAATACGGATTCACCAGTTTCACCGACACCGCACAGGCAGACGACGCGTATGCCCTCGCGGCGACCGACAACACCGAGGAATGAATTGATGACTGACTACGACAAGCTCTACATCGGTGGAGCATGGGTGGCCCCGGCCACCGACCAGGTACTCGAAGTGTTCTCTCCCGCAACGGAGGAGCGCGTCGGCAGCTGTCCCATCGCAGCACCGGCAGACATCGACGCGGCCGTGTCCGCAGCCCGCGCGGCGTTCGAGGGACCGTGGTCACGCACCACCCCCGCCGAGCGCGGCGCGATCCTCGCCAAGGCCGCCAAGCTGATCGAAGAGCGCAGCGCGGAGATCAACCAGCTCATCTCCAACGAGATGGGCCAGCCGCCCGCCATGGTCGGCATGATGCAGCAGACCCCGTCGATGGCGACGCTGGGCTACTACGCCGAGCTGGCCGACAAGTTCGCGTGGGAAGAGAAGCGCACCGGCGCTTTCGGGCAGACCAAGGTGACCCGTGAGCCCGTCGGCGTCGTCGCCGCCGTGCTGGCCTGGAACGTCCCGCTGTTCCTGGCGATCAACAAGCTGGCCCCCGCACTGCTCGCCGGCTGCACCGTACTGCTCAAGCCCGCACCCGAATCCCCTCTCTCCGTCCACGTGATCGCCGAGATCTTCACCGAGGCAGGCGTTCCCGAAGGCGTCATCTCCGTGCTCCCCGGCGGAGCCGAGACCGGCGAATACCTGGTCTCTCATGCGGGCATCGACAAGATCACGTTCACCGGATCCAGTGCCGTCGGCCGCAAGATCGGTGCCATCGCCGCACAGAACCTCAAGCGCTGCTCCCTCGAACTGGGTGGCAAGTCCGCCGCGATCATCCTCGAGGACGCCGACATCGCCGCCGGAATGCCGATGCTCGTCATGTCCGGCCTGATGAACACCGGTCAGGCCTGTGTCGCTCAGACCCGAATCCTCGCTCCCCGTTCGCGTTACGACGAGGTCATCGAGGGAATGAAGACCGCCGCAGGCTTCATGACCGTCGGCGATCCGTCCGATCCCGCAGCACAACTCGGCCCGCTGATCTCCGAGAAGCAGCGCGAGCGCGTCGAGGGTTACATCGCCAAGGGTAAGGAAGAAGGCGCGCGCGTCGTACTCGGTGGTGGACGCCCCGCCGGCCTGGACAAGGGCTGGTACGTCGAGCCGACCATCTTCGCCGACGTGGACAACTCGATGACCATCGCACGCGAGGAGATCTTCGGACCCGTTCTCTCGGTGATTCCGTACGACTCCGAGGACGAGGCCATCAAGATCGCCAACGATTCGGATTACGGCCTCGCCGGATCGGTGTGGACCACCGACATCGATCACGGACTCGAAGTTGCTGCGCAGATCCGCACGGGTACCTACGCGATCAACTGGTACGCCTTCGATCCCGGATCGCCGTTCGGTGGTTACAAGAACTCCGGTATCGGGCGCGAGAACGGACCTGAGGGCCTCGAAGCCTTCTGCGAGACCAAGTCCGTACTCATGCCGCCCGGCTACGTGGGCTGACCCACCCGGGAGTTGGCACCCTTTGCTGACAGTTGGCACCCGTTCCGACCTGCCGGAACGGGTGCCAACCCCATGAAATGGGTGCCAACTCCCAGCGAATCCACAGATCCACCCGGTACCGTCGAAAACGAATCAGTCATCTCACAAAGGACATTCATATGCTCACCAACGCCATCAACGCTTTCCTCGCACTCTGGGGCAGCGCCTCCGTCGGCAGCAGTGGATACCAGATCCCGCCGGGAACCCTTCCCTTCGGTTCCTGAGACAGGACAACAGAACCCGCTGAGCGCACTTCGCGCTCAGCGGGTTCTCTGTTTCGCCGACCTGTATCTACCGGTCCAGAACGTGATCCTCCAATTGATTCTCCTGACCTGCGACCAATGCTTCAGCGTCACCGGCGTCCACGTGCCCGAACCAGGTACCGCCGGGGTTCGCGATCACCAACGGCCCCAGGTTGCACGGGCTCAGACAACCGGTTCCGGTCACCTTCGACGAGGTACCTTTGGCCGCCGCGCTCATCGCCCGGTGCAACGGTCCTGCTCCGTACGCCATACAACGAGGGCCCTTGCACACCAACAGATGCCTATCGTGCTGCTCGATCACGGACCACGCCGGACTGCGATACGACGCCGGACTCGCGGTGATCGGCTTTCCCGCCGAGTCGAGTTCGTCGATCACCTGCCCGGCCACCGCACCTTCGAGCGTTTCCGTTTCATGGAGCGTCACTTCCAGTTCGGCGTCGATCCGGGTTTCGCGCCAGTTCGCAACCGCCTTGCTGGTCCACGTGAGCAGGTACCGATCCCTCGGCACCGCAACTGGAATCAACACGACCTTGTCGACGTCATCGACATGGGCTCGATCGAGTTCCTCGTGAAGGCTCGGCGAGGAGACATCGAGGTACGCAACGCGAACGTCGGCGTCGGTGCCGGCCCGAACAGCGTCGAGCATCCGTCGCGCAGCCGACTCGTCCAGGCCGCTGACAGTCGGCCGTAAGACGACAATCACCCGACGCGAGCACCGGTTGTTGCTCATGCCGACGGCGCGGTTGTCCAGTCGATGCTGCTCGACGGAGCCAGCCCGAACTCTTCGATCTTCGCGCGCAACTGTTCCGCGCCGTAGATATTGGGGAACCCACTGGTGAACATGGCGAGCGGGAGTACGACGAAACGGTTCTGCTTGACTGCGTCGAGGTCACGCAGGCCTTCTCGGCTCTTGATCGCGTCGATCTTGCCCTGTACTTCGTCGGCACTCTTCTTGTAGTCCATGATCACGATGATGTCGGGTTCTGACTTCGCGACGGTCTCCCAGCTCGCTTTGAACCAGGTGTTGTCGACGTCGGCGAACACATTGGTTCCCCCGGCGACGTCGATGATTCCGTTGGGGGCTCCGTTGCCTCCGCTGGTGTACAGATCTTCTTCACCGCTGTCGTAGATCAGCACCTTCGGCTTGTCGGCGGCATCTGGCGCGGACTCCAGACGTGCCAAACGTGAATCCAATTCGGTCAATGCCTCGGCGGCGGTGTCCTCGGTTCCGAACAGCTTTCCGTAATTGGTCACGTCCGCACGAAGGGCATCCCACGGACCCATCGTGCCGAGCGCGGAATCCGCTGCGGCACTCTGCCGACAACTATCGGAGATCACATATGCATCGATGTTGTTGCTCTGCAGCGATTCCGGCGTCACACCGGAGGCGCCCTTGAACAAGCCACTGTAGGAGCCGACCACCAGGTCCGCCTGCTTACCCAGAATCGTCTCCATCGTGATCGTTCCGTCCAGGTGTGGGACGTCCGCAATTCCAGGGCCGAACATCGACTCCATGACCGCGTCGTTGTTCGTGTTCAACACGACGGCCGCGAGACGATCCAAACCGCCGACTCGGAGAATGGTGCCGATATTGGCCGCATTGCTTGTCGCAACGACGTTCTCGATCGGAAGCTGGAAAGTGCTTTCGGTCCCGCAGTTCTCCAATGTCACCGAAGTCTTGTCTGCAGCTTCGTCCACCGGTGCAGTTGCCGAGCAGCCGGCAACTGTCAACAACGCTGTCGCGGCTACAACCGCACCGAACGACGCTCGAGTCTTGACCTGTATCAAAGTGCACTCTCCGAAAATGATTGTTGTAGTTGAGAATTTCGTGATTCGAATACGAGGTGTGAACGGCCTGTCGCGGGGTTCACGAGCTCGAAAGTCTCGACGCCGAAGACAGTTGCCACCACCGAGGTGGTGAGTACGTCGGATGGATGTCCGAACGCCCTGGCCACTCCATCCGCGAGCACGAGCACCCGATCGCACACTGCCGCAGCCAAATCGAGGTCGTGCAGTGCCATGATCACCGTCCGGTCCAACGACCGGACCAGATCGAGCAGTTCGAGTTGATGCCGGATGTCGAGATGATTGGTCGGCTCGTCGAGGATGAGCACACCGGCGTCCTGCGCGAGACCTCGGGCGAGAAACACCCGCCGGCGCTCACCGCCGGAAAGCGTGTCCATCGAAGAGAACCGGTGCTCGATCATTCCGACCTCGCCCAGAGCACGATCGACGACGGCATTCTCGTGCTTTCCACCGACGCTCCAGGGCTTTGCATGTGGCGTGCGGCCCAGACTCACGTACTCGTGAACCAACAAATCGGCGGGACTCTGCTCTTCCTGCGCCACAAAGGAAGTGGCTTTGGCCCTCGACCGCGCGGACATCGCGTGCACGGAGTCGCCGCCGACACGAATGTCACCGCCGGCGATCGGCCCGAGACCCGCGAGAGCACGCAAGAACGTCGACTTGCCCGATCCGTTCGGACCGACGACGCCGACTACTGCACCGGCGTCGGCCGCGATGTCGACGCCTTTGACGATGGTTCGACGGTCGATGCGGACAACTACTCCGGACGCGGTCAGCGCCAGGGCTCGGGCGCTCACGAACTGCCACCGAATCGGTAGCGCCGACGGCCGAGAAGCAGGAGAAACAGCGGGGCCCCGATCACCCCGGTCACCACGCTCAGCGGGATCTCGGTCGGCCGCAACGAGGTCCGCGCCACGACGTCGACCCACACCAGGAAGGACGCGCCGATCAGTGCTGCCGCCGGTAACACCACTCGATGTCTGGCTCCGACGAGCATGCGTGTGACGTGCGGTATGACCAAGCCTACGAAGGCAATCGCGCCGGACACTGCAACCATCGTGCCGACCAACGCTGCCAGCACGCCGAACAGCACGTTTCGCAGGGTTCGGACGGGAATACCGAGCGAAGCCGCGACGTCCGGTCCGGCCGCCAGCGCGTCCAGCCAACCGTGCAGCGCGAACACCGCTGCCGTGAGCAGGAACACAACGATGACCGGCGCCCACAACTTGTCCCAGGATGCCCCGGCCAAACTTCCCAGGAGCCAGAACAATACGGACTGCGCGGCCTGGGAATCATTGGTACGCAGCACCAGAAAACTCGCGATCGCCGACAAGGCGGATGCGGTAACGGTGCCGGTCAGAACCAATCGCAGTGGAGTGATACCGCCTTGCAGCGTCGCGATGGTGAAGACGAGAATCGCAGCTCCCAGCGCCCCGATCATCGCGCCGAAACTGAGCGCCCACACTCCCGCGCCGGCGAACAGTCCGGTGGTGATGACGGCGGTGGCACCGACACTCGCGCCGGACGACACTCCCAGCAGGTGGGGATCGGCGAGAGCGTTACGGACGAGGGTTTGCACCACCGCGCCGGCGACGGCAAGACCAGCGCCGACGGCCAGACCGAGCAGTACCCGAGGTGCTCTGATCCCCCACACAATCGCAAGTTCGGAACGCGTGACGGGTGGGCCTCCGAAGCGCGAGTGCACCACGTCCACCACAGTGGACACGGGGAGCATCTCGGATCCGAATGCCAACGCGCACACAGCAGAGAGCACGGTGACGACCAGCAGAGCGGGCAGCACGATACCCGGACTGAGCCGTCCTCGAGGCGCACCAGCCTTCGGCGAAGGCAGGTGGGTAGGTGGAGACAGAGCTCCGCCAACAGCATTCATGGTGTGACCGATCCATCCTCGTGGCATGACACAACGTCAACGAGGGTGGTATCTGGCTACGGTCGACGCAGGGACGACCTCACAGTGGCGGGACCGCGCCGGAATTGCACCGACTTCCCATTACCTCGATGATGACGTCAGAACCATAACGGACTGCGGTCACCATTCCGCACACCGGATCAGGATTCCGACGCGATCATCGATCTCGCCTGCCGCACGACGGCTTCCGTTCGCACTCGAAGTTCTTCGGGTGAATCCGATTCCAGCACAACCCGATGCACCTGACTGTCCACGGCAGTCACGGTCAGCCGCGACGTCAACAACGCATCCTCCGCAATGAAACCGTAGCTCTGGAGGTACTCCGAAAAGCCGAGTACCAGTTGACGATTCATTCCTTCGACCTGCTCGATGAGCTCACGCGTACGTGGAACCTGATCGTAGAGCAGGTGGAAGAACTCTCGCGGCTTACTGTTCACTTCGACCGCGCACTCCACCAACATCCTCACGGCCTCGTCCAGGGAGAGTTCGCGCTCGACGATGTCGGCAAGGCAGAGCGCAAAACTCTCCCGCGCAGCACTCACGTGACGGTTCGCCAACTCCGCAAGGATCTCGTACTTGTCGCTGAAATACTGGTAGAGCGAGCCCACCGACACCCCTGCTTCGTCAGCGATTCGGTTGGTGGTCGCTGCCATGGCTTCCGAAGCGAAAACGCGAGTAGCTGCCTCCAGGATCGCGTCGTAGGTAGCCCTCGAGCGCTGCTGGGAGGGCCTTTTCCGCCGAGTCGACACGGTCCTCCGATGCGAGTTGTCAGCCGCGACGCCGATACCGAGAATTGTGTAGGTGACCAGCGCCGATTACTCGAAGTTTATGCCCGACCGGTACACCGACCACATGCCGGCGCCGACCCCGACGTGGTGGGAGTGGAACGGCAACACCGTCCACGTCGCACGGGCCGTGGTTCCAGACGCGCCGGTTCGTGTTCTCGGCATCCACGGCGCCGGCGGCTACTCGGGCGCGTTGTGGCCGTTCGCCGGGATCGGCGTGAAACTCGGAGCCGAAGTCCTCTTCCCTGACCTTCCGCTGTACGGCGACACCGTCGTAGCCGATCCCGCCGGCGTCCGGTACGAGCAGTGGGTCGATCTCCTCTGCGATCTCGTCCGGGCCGAGAAGGCAGCCGACGATCGGCCGCTGGTGTTGTTGGGAGCCAGCATCGGCGGTCTGCTGGCCTACGAGGTAGCCGCGCGGACCGGTCTGGCCGACGCCGTCGTCGCTACCTGCCTGCTCGATCCCTCGGATCCATCGGCCAGAGCTGCCGCGGCGCGGTTCGGCCCGATGGGTGTCTACGGCACTCCCCTGATGCGGCGCACCGAACGACTGGTGGGCCGTATCCGCGTGCCCATCCGTTGGGTCGCCGACGTGGCGAACATGAGCAGCAATCGGGAGCTCGCAACGCTGTGCGCAACCGATCCGCGCGGTGGCGGTGTTCGGTTGCCACTCGGATTCCTCAGCAGCTACTTCTCGTTCGAGCACACCGCACCCGAAGCATTTCGGACGACGCCCGTTCTGCTCACCCACCCGGCCGACGACCGATGGACGCCACCCGAACTGAGCCTGCAGTTCCTCCGCCGCATCAACGCACCCACCGAATTCGTGATGCTGGACGGGTGCGGGCACTTTCCCGTCGAAGAGCCGGGCCTGACGCAGTTCCACGACGCCGTCGCCACACTGCTGCACTCCGTCGCCGAGCGTCACCGCACGAAACCGTCGTCACCCGCCTAGCCTGAGAATCGTGAGCACCGAAACGGAAGCATCGGCCGACGAGAGCACCACGACGGTCGTACTGGCGTTTGCGGCGAACGCGCTGATCGCCGGTGCCAAGACGGCGGCCGCCATCGTCACCGGATCTGCATCGATGGTCGCAGAGGCCACCCACTCCTGGGCCGATACCGGCAACGAAGTGCTGCTGCTGATCGCGAACCGCCGCTCGAAAAGGGTTCCCGACCGAGACCAGCCACTCGGCTACGGCCGGGAGGCCTACATCTGGTCGATGTTCGCCGCCCTCGGACTGTTTGCACTCGGCGCGGGTGTCTCGATCACCCATGGCATCCAGGAACTGTTCCATTCCGAACCGGCGTCCGACTTCGGTGTCGCCTACGCCGTCCTCGGCGTCTCGTTCATCCTCGAAGGCATCTCGTTCCGGCAGGCGTACAAACAACTCCGAAACGAAGCGTCCGCCGTGAACCGCGACGTCATGACCCAGGCACTCAACACATCCGACCCGACGACTCGGGCCGTGTTCGCCGAAGATGCTGCGGCACTTATCGGTTTGGTCATCGCGTTCGTCGGTGTTCTGTTGCACCAGGTCACCGGTTCGCCGATCCCCGACGCCCTCGGCTCCATCTTCGTCGGCATTCTCCTCGGGGTCATCGCAATCATTCTGATAGATCGGAACCGCCGCTTCCTGGTCGGCGAAGAGGCCTCACCGACGCTGCGGGCAGCAGCCGTCGAAGCTCTCACCCAACTGCCCGAGATCAACCGAATCACGTTCCTGCGTATGGAATACCTCGGGCCGCGACAGGTCTACCTGGTGGCCAGCGTCGACCTGGTCGGTGACTACGCGGAATCCCGTGTGGCCCACACGTTGCGCGAACTCGAGCGCTCACTCGAGCAGAGCCCACGTGTCGTGCGGGCGATCCTGACCCTCTCGACCCCCGAAGAACCGTCGATCACAGTCTGAACTTCCGGCCGGGCGATAGGCTCGGGCGATGCGCACACTGATCGTGATTCTGGCGGTTCTGGGATTTGTAGTCGGGGGAATTCCCCTGGTGGGCAGTCTGATCGACGTGATGACCAGCCCTGACGAGACCATCGTCTATCAGGGTTCCTACGTACCGTTCCGGGACGTGCAGATGGCTCGGGACTACGAGTCGACAATAGCCACCGCCTACGAACCCTTAGACGGACCGCGCTGGCTCGTCCTGGCCTGCTATCCCTTGATCGGAGCAGCATTGGGCGCTGCGACGGCCGTCGTACTGGGACGTCGCGGGTGGCACCTGACGCGAGCCTGAACAGACGCCGATGGCCACCCGCCGTCTACACGAGGGGTGGCCATCCGAGGAATACGTTCAGATGTACATCGCAGGGTCGATGTAACTGTTCGGGTCCACCAGTTTTTCCTTGGTGGTCCGTGGCCGCGCCACCGCCGGGATACCCGTCGCGATGGATTCGGCCGGAACATCTCTGGTGACAACGGCATTGGCGCCGATAGCGCTACCTTCACCGATGACGACAGGTCCGAGGATCTTGGCACCAGCGCCGACGGTGACCCGGTCTCCCAGCGTCGGGTGACGCTTGACCTGCTCGAGTGAGCGACCACCGAGAGTGACGCCGTGATAGAGCATCACGTCGTTACCGACCTCGGCCGTCTCCCCGATCACGACGCCCATGCCGTGATCGATGAAAAACCGCCGACCGATGGTGGCACCGGGATGAATCTCGATGCCGGTGACGAAGCGTGTCAGCTGCGAGAGCACTCGCGCCGGGCCGCGTAGCGCAGGGACGGCCCACATGCGATGTGCAACCCGATGCGCCCAAATAGCATGCAGCCCTGAATAAACGAGCGCGTTCTCCACATTGCTGCGCGCGGCAGGATCCTGACCGCGCGCAGCCTGCAGGTCCTCGCGAATTGTCCCGAGGATACTCACAAGTCTCAGTCCCGGATGTGTTCGAACAGCGGGGTGGAGATGTAACGCTCGCCGAAGTCGCACACGACAGCCACGATCAGCTTGCCGGCGTTTTCCGGACGCTTCGCCAACTCGAGTGCTGCCCAGACGATGGCGCCGGACGAGATGCCGCCCAGGATGCCTTCCTTGGTGCCGAGTGCGCGAGCGACCTCGATGGAATCGGGGAACGAGACGTCGATGATCTCGTCGTAGATCTCGCGATCGAGGACGTCGGGCACGAAGTTCGCGCCGATTCCCTGGATCTTGTGGGGGCCGGGCTGGCCACCGTTGAGGATCGGCGAGTCGATGGGCTCGACGCCCACGATCTTGACCTCGGGCTTGTACTTGCGAAGGGTGCGTCCGACGCCGGTGATGGTGCCGCCGGTGCCGATGCCGGACACGAAGATGTCGACGGCGCCGTCGGTGTCGGCCCAGACCTCTTCGCCCGTCGTTGCCTCGTGGATGGCCGGGTTGGCCGGGTTCGCGAACTGGCTGGCCGAGACAGCGTTCTCGGTCTGCTCGACGATTTCCTTGGCCTTGGCGACCGCACCGGCCATGCCCTCGGATCCCGGGGTCAGCACGATCTCGGCGCCGTAAGCACGCAGCATCACGCGACGCTCGGTGGACATGGTCTCGGGCATGGTCAGGATGACCTTGTAGCCACGAGCAGCACCGACCATGGCGAGTGCGATACCCGTGTTACCGCTGGTTCCCTCGACGATCGTGCCACCGGGCTTGAGTGCTCCGGACTTCTCGGCGGCGTCGATGATCGCCACGCCGATCCGGTCCTTGACGCTGTTGGCCGGGTTGTAGAACTCGAGCTTGACGGCGACCTGTGCGTCCAGGCCCTCGGTCAGACGGTTGAGCCGCACGATCGGGGTGCGCCCGACCAATTCGGTCACGTTGTTGTAGATCCCGCTCATATCTGGTCCTCCTGAGGATCGAGTGTGTCGACCCGCTCGCTGATCACTGCTTTACGGCTGAACTGCATAACGGCTGAACTGCTTAACGGCTACAGGCAAGGGCATACAGACGACCGATGCCGCATCGGTTCATCAAATTGAACCAATGCGGCATCAGGCCACTACATACGGGGGCGGTTTATCAGGCCAACCGCTGCTTCAGAGCTTCGAACTCGTCGCGAATGCCGGTCGGCAGCTTCTCGCCGACGAAGTCGAACCACTCTTCGATGAGCGGGATCTCGGCCTTCCACTCGTCGATGTTGACCGCGAGAGCCTCGGTGATGTCGGCGTCCGACACGTCCAGGCCTTCGATGTCGAGTGCCGATCCGGTGGGAACGACGCCGATCGGGGTGTCGATACCGGCAGCCTTGTGCTCGATACGCTCGACGATCCACTTCAGGACGCGGGAGTTCTCGCCGAAGCCTGGCCACAGGAAGCGTCCGTCGTCGCCGCGGCGGAACCAGTTGACGTAGAAGACCTTGGGGAGCTTGGACGCGTCCGCGGACTTGCCGAGGTCGATCCAGTGCTGGAAGTAGTCACCGACGTTGTAGCCGAGGAACGGCAGCATTGCCATCGGATCGCGGCGAACCGTACCGACCTGGCCTTCGGCTGCTGCGGTCTGCTCGGAGCCGACCGTTGCACCCATGAAGACGCCGTGCTGCCAGTCGCGAGCCTCGGTGACCAGCGGAACCGTCGTCTTGCGGCGTCCGCCGAACAGGATTGCCGAGATCGGCACGCCCTTCGGGTCGTCCCACTCGGGAGCCATGATCGGGCACTGCGACATCGGGGTGCAGTAACGCGAGTTGGGATGAGCCGCATGGGTGCCCGACTCGGGCGTCCACTCGTTGCCCTTCCAGTCGATCAGGTGCTGCGGGTCGCCTTCGAGGCCTTCCCACCAGACGTCACCGTCGTCCGTCAGAGCGACGTTGGTGAAGACCGTGTTGCCCTGGTCGATGGTGCGCATGGCGTTGGGGTTCGAGGACCAGTTGGTGCCGGGAGCCACGCCGAAGAAACCGAATTCCGGGTTGACGGCGTACAGCTGTCCGTCCTCACCGAAACGCATCCAGGCGATGTCGTCACCGAGGGTCTCGGCGCGCCACCCGGGGATGGTCGGCTGGATCATCGCGAGGTTGGTCTTGCCACAAGCGGAGGGGAATGCCGCCGCGATGTAGTAGGCCTTGTCCTCGGGCGAGATGAGCTTGAGGATGAGCATGTGCTCGGCCAGCCAGCCCTCGTCGTGCGCCATTGCCGAGGCGATACGCAGCGAGTAGCACTTCTTGCCCAGGAGAGCGTTTCCGCCGTAGCCGGAACCGAAGCTCCAGATCTCACGATCCTCGGGGAAGTGGGTGATGTACTTGGTGTCGTTGCACGGCCACGCGACGTCTTCCTGGCCTTCGGCCAGCGGAGCGCCCAGCGAGTGCAGCGCCTTGACGAAGAACCCGTCGGTGCCGAGCTTGTCGAGAACCTTGCTGCCCATGCGGGTCATGACGCGCATGGAGACGACGACGTACTCGGAATCGGTGAGCTCGACGCCCAGCTTCGGGTCCTCGGCGTCGAGGGGGCCCATGCAGAACGGCACGACGTACATGGTGCGTCCACGCATGCAACCGCGGTACAGGTCACCCATGAGGGTGCGCATCTCCGCCGGGTCCATCCAGTTGTTGGTGGGACCTGCGTCGATTTCTTCCTTCGAGCAGATGTACGTACGCGATTCGACTCGCGCGACATCGGACGGATCGGAGTTGCCGAGGAAAGAGTTCGGCTTCTTCTCGTCGTTGAGGCGGGTGAAGGTTCCTGCCTCGACCAACTTCGTTGTCAGTCGGTCCCATTCTTCGTCCGAGCCGTCTGCGAAGACGACGCGATCAGGCTGGGTGAGTTCGGCAACCTCTTGCACCCATGCAAGCAGTTCCTTGTGCTGCGTGGGGGGCGTGCCGTCAGTTCCATTGAGACCGGGAATGGTCGCTGAGGTCATCAAACTCTCCTGGGGTGAGCCGGAACCGGGTTCTCGTGACACCGGATGCGAACTGCAGCGCCCCGATACCAGTCGATCCCGGTGTCCCCCTCTCGACGGGGTCCAGCCGCGTCATCCACTCACGTGGATTTCACGGACGCCGGGTGTCCTATGTATTGAGGTTAACGCTGGCTGTTCACCTGCAGGTAATCGGGTGCGGTCAGAAATGTCACAGAAACGATTCAGTTGGTGTGTTCAGGTGCCTACCCGGCGCTCAGAGCACATAAACGGAAGCTTTTCAGAGCGCTCCGGCATCGATTTTCTGCCACACGAGGGCGCCTTCGTCGTCTCGACTGCATTCCCAGGCCGAGTAGTCGCCGTCCGAGTCGATCATCGTGAGGCGATCGGCGCTACCGTCGCGATCGAAATCGGACACGATCACGACGGCGTCGTCGGAGTGGACGACACGGCTGTCGACCGTTCCGTCACCGTCCAAGTCGAAGGCGTCGAAGTTCAGGTCGCCGGCATCGACCGGTCCCGACGCGGGCCCGAAGGTCTCGGGCTCGATACGCCCAGGATCGAGCGCTTCGGCTTCGTGCCCGTCGATGTGTCCGGCCGTGATCAGAAATGCTTCCATTACTCCCCCTACTGGATGGTGACCTACTGCTTCGGCAACCCCTACCGAAACCGTCCGCTCAGTATTACCAGACCCCGACGATCAGTCGTGGCCGAAATTGCCGCACTGTGGAGAACTCTGCACTCGCGAAATGATCAGTAGGCGGTGTTCAAAACGGCGAGGTCGCGCTCGCACGACGCGAGCTGACCCGATCTGGCCGCGGCGAGCTCACGAAGTTCACCGTCGATCTCCACGATTCGAGCCTGCGCCGACGCCAACTGCTCGCGACTCTCCGCCATGATCGCCGCTCCCAGATCCGCCTCGGCCTCGAGCAGCACGCTCTGCACTCGCTGCTCCCACTGAGCGCGAACCGCCGACATCGATTCGACGATCCACGACCTGGAGTGGGCACGATCGGCCGTCAGCCCGCGAGTTCGCGCCAACCACCACGCCGCGGCGCCACCCAGAATCAACGTCACGGGGATACTTGCGAACTCCAAGGCCGGAATCATTTCCAGCGGAGTCACTGCGATACGGCCGAGGCCGAGACCCGCGGACGCGCCGACAAGAATTGTCACCCGGTCCTCGTTTCCGCGCTGACGGCCCGGCAGGCCCTCCGGAATCTGCGGGGAAGGCATGTATCCGTTCGTCCCCGCAGATTCCACCGCTGCCGCCATCGCGGCGTCGAACACCCGGGTGTGGTGGTCGACCTCGTGCTGCAGTCGCGTCGGCACGCTGCCCAATTCGGCTCGCGAGGCCGTGTCGACCCAGGCACGTGCCCCGGCGACCGTCGCCCGGGTTGCCTCGGCGATTTGTTGTGACAGATCCCCGCGCGCTCGTTGCAGTCGGCTTCGCACCTGCACCAGGCGTTCGCCTCGCCGGCCGTCACGGTCTGCGAGCAGCTGCGATCGCTCTGCCCGCAGTTCGGCACCAGGAACACCGTCACGTAGATTCCGGATCTCCATCTCGATCATCCGGCGCGTCTGTGCGATGACTCCGGAATCCGAACCACCTGCTTCCCTCTCCCGTGCCGCCCGGCTCACGACCGCAACGAGTGACTGCTCCTGACCAGGCGCAATCGGGACCACCGGAGCCTGAGCAAAAGCGGTGCAGTGCGAAGCGAGAATCTCGGCATCACGCCGGCGCACCGCCTGCCAGTCTCGATAGACGTCGACGCGGGTCAGCGCGACCACCACCGGGGTTCCGCTCGCCGCAGCGTCGCCGAGGAGAAGGAGATCCTCGCGTCCGATCACACTGGCGGCGTCGACGACCAGAAGTACGACGTCGGCGTCCACCTCGCGTGTCACTGTCGAACAGTCATCAGAAGCATTGAACATCCGGGCGACGTCTTCCCGTCCACACCTCGGTGGGCCGACAACGTAAATGCGAGTGCCCCTGCATGTTTCGGCGGCGACCTGGCGACCCGGATCGGATGCCGGATTCCATCGCTGCACCACGCGCAGCACCGAATCCGGAAGTACCGAAACGCTATTCATCGGTCACCGCCGGGGCAGAGCGATCGCCTCCGAGCTGCGCCCACCGACGCACATACCCGCGTCGAATCAGTGAGACCCTTTGTTGCGGACACTGTTCCGACTCGTCCACGAGCTCGCCCCACCACCGGCTGCACGTGCCCGCGTCGTCAGCGGTACGAGGATCGGGAGGCTCGCCTTGACGCAGGGCTCGAATTTCGGGGCTCATCATCGCCGCCGCAGCGCCGAACAACACCGCGGAGTCCGAACTCAGATACAACTCGATCTCGTCCCTGCCCGCAATGCTGCGCGAGGCAGATCGCCTCAGCGCCGGGCCGATCTGCTCGACCCGGCCCCACCACTGCGCCTCCAGAACAGGTCCGAGAGCCGCGAACAACTCTTCGACGCCGCGCCCGGTCAGTGTCTCCACCGGAACCGTGGGCACGCCGACGTTCTCCGAGATTTCCGCCGCCCGTCCCAGCGCCTCGTCCCAGCGCGGACCGAACAAGTCAGCCTTGTTCGCAGCGACGACCACACGATCGGAAACTCGAGCAATGGCTCGGCCGTCGACGTCGCGGACCGCGTCGACCACCACGTAGACAACGCAACGACGACCCAGATCGGGGTTCGACGTTCCAGGGACATCGAATGCCCTCGACTCGGTCACCACAACCGGTGCGCCGACAACTCTGCGCGAGAACCGGTCGTCGCGCCCCAGGATCCGCGCCAACGACGACCGCCCCACCCCGGCTCGCCCGGCGACCACCAATTCGAGCGGCGCTGTCAGCGATCCGAGCACCGAGTGAACCGCCTCGGCGGCTCCCGAATCGATCGATGTCAGCCGATATGCCAGAGCGCGCAACTGATCGATCGGCTCCACGCAGGCGTCGTCGATCGATTCTGCGGGCAACATTCGTGACCAATTACTGCATGCAAATCCTGTGTTCATCCCCACCCCACGTCCCCATCGTGTCGGTGAGATTCTGTCAGGTTCTCGGCAAGGACGGCAGGTGACACCGCCCTTTCGCCGACAGTCCGAAGTCGACGGTTTCAGGACTTTCCGTGGAAAGTCTCAACTCAAACTTCAGACCCGTCTGCGCTAAACGGGGGTCATGCGTGACAATGGGTTCGTGAACGAAGCCGATCAGCATGCACCGCAGACCCCTGACACGGGGCAGACGGACCACACCAAGGGGTCCCGTCTCCATCCGAGAGTGACCAGCTTTCGCTCTCGCCGGGGTGCGCTGACCGACGCACAGCAGCAGGCTTGGGACCGTCAGTGGCCGCTCATCGGCGCCGACGTCTCGGACACACCGCTCGACGCGAACGCATGGTTCGGACGCGAAGCACCCCTGATCATCGAGATCGGTTCGGGTACCGGCACCGCGACGGCCGCAATGGCCAAGGCGGAACCGCACGTGAACCTGATCGCGATCGAGGTGTACCGCCCCGGGCTCGCGCAGCTTCTCCAGCAGGTCGAACGCGAAGAAATTCCCAACGTCCGCGTACTGCGCGGTGACGCGATGGACGTACTCGAGAACATGGTCGCCCCCGAGTCCCTGACGGGCGTCCGGGTGTTCTTCCCGGATCCGTGGCCCAAGGCCCGCCATCACAAGCGTCGCCTCCTGCAGGGGCCGACGTTCTCGCTGATCGCCAACCGCCTCAAGCCCGGCGGAGTCCTGCACGTGGCAACCGATCACGCCGATTACGCCGAATGGATCGAAGAAGCCGGCAATGCCGAGCCGCTGCTGACCGCACTCGACTGGGAGTCTCCGATGACCCACGAGCGTCCGGTCACCAAGTTCGAGGACAAAGCCCATAAGGTCGGAAGTGCAATCACCGAGCTTATATGGGGGAAGATCAGAGCATGAGCGTCAGCGAACAGCTATCCGACGACGTGACGTCGTCGGAATCTCCTCTCGACTTCGGTCGTGACTCCCGCCACCCCAAGCGGGTGCTTCTGGTCTGGGACGCCCCTAACCTCGACATGGGCCTCGGCGCTATCCTCGGTGGCCGGCCTACCGCCGCCTACCGGCCACGATTCGACGCTTTGGGTCGTTGGCTGCTCTCTCGCACCGCCGAACTGTCCGCACAGAACAGCGGCACGCTCGAGCCTGAAGCGACCGTCTTCACCAACATCGCGTCCGGCAGCGCCGACGTCGTTCGTCCTTGGGTCGAAGCCTTGCGTAACGTGGGTTTCGCGGTGTTCGCCAAGCCGAAGGTCGATGAAGACAGCGATGTCGATTCGGACATGCTCGAGCACATCGCGCTCCGGTACGGCGAGGGCCTCGCCGGAATCATGGTCGCGTCCGCCGACGGCCAAGCGTTCCGCGAACCTCTCGAGGACATCGCAGCAACCGGTATCCCGGTCCAGGTTCTCGGGTTCCGTGAACACGCCAGCTGGGCTGTGTCGTCCGATATCTTGGACTTCGTCGATCTCGAGGACATCCCAGGTGTCTTCCGTGAGCCTCTGCCACGGGTAAGCCTGGACACCCTGCCCGACGAGGGCGCCTGGTTGCAGCCGTTCCGACCGCTTTCTGCCCTGCTCATCGGGCGAAAAAGTGTTGCCGAGTAGGAGTTGATCAGTGTTCGCCAGCTGGGGAAGCATCGTCTATCGAGCCCGCTTCACCGTCATCGCTGTCATGGTGGCGGGGCTCCTCGGGCTCGCTGCGTACGGCCTGAGCCTGCAGGATCATCTCAGCCAGAGCGGCTGGGACGATCCGGGGTCGGAATCGGTAGAGGCTGCCAAACTCGCTGACGGCACGTTCGGACGCAGCACGACGGGTGACGTTCTGGCGCTGTACACGGCGCCGGAGGGCAAGACCGTCGACGACCCCGAGTTCCAAGCGAAGGTCATCGACAATCTGCAGCGACTCGTCGCCGACAACCCCGACCAGATCATGAAGATCAACGGCTCGTACTTCAAGGTCGACAACGGTCTCTCGGTGGCGGCCCTGGCGGACAAGACCAAGCAACACGCGGTCACCAGCATCGCGATCGCCGGAGACAACGACACCGCGGTGTCCAACAACTTCCGCGACGTCGAGTCGCAGTTCTACATCGACGGCGTCGACGTGCAACTCGCCGGCCTGCAACCTGTCGCGAATTCGCTCAACGACACGATGGCCAACGACATCAAGCGCATGGAAATGCTCGCGATTCCTGCTGTCGGTGTCCTGCTGTTCTTCGTCTTCGGTGGCGTCGTCGCTGCTGCCCTCCCGTTGATCGTCGGCGGTCTGACCGTCATCGGCGCCAACGGCATCATTCGACTGATCACCAACTTCACCGAGGTCAACGCGTTTGTTGCGCCCGTGGTCTCTCTGGTCGGTCTGGGTCTCGCGATCGACTACGGACTGTTCATCGTCAGCCGTTTCCGAGAAGAGATAGCCGAGGGGTACGACACCCCGACCGCAGTACGCCGAACGGTCATGACGGCGGGTAGAACGGTCATGTTCTCGGCGACCATGGTTGCCGTCAGCCTCGGCGGTCTGCTGTTGTTCCCGCAAGGCTTCCTCAAATCGGTGGCTTACGGCGCCATTGCTGCCGTCATGCTTGCCGCGATCTCGTCCATCACGATTCTTCCCGCGATTCTCGGCATTCTCGGCAAGCGGATCGACGCGCTGACCTTCAAGAAGCTGCGCCAGACCAAGACCAACGAGGAAATCGAGAACGGTTTCTGGGGCAAGCTCACCCGCTGGGTCATGCAGCATCCGCTCAAGGTCGCGGTCCCGATCGTCGCGGCTCTACTGCTGATGATCATTCCGCTGACGGGCATCAAGTTCGGCGGTATCAACGAGACGTACCTGCCCCCGGACAGCCCCACGCGTGTCGCGCAGGCGCAGTTCGACGAACTCTTCCCGGGCAATCGCACCGAGCCCGTTCGACTCGTCATCGAGGGAGCCGACAACACCACTCTCGGTCAGATTTCCAAGACCGCAAATGCTGCGCCGGGTCTGGTCGAGAAGTTCACCCCGGAGGTTGCGACGAAGGACGGCGTCAACGTCCTCAAGGCCGGTCTGACGGAGCGGAACGAGGCACGTCCCACCATCGACTATCTGCGGTCCGCGGACTGGCCCGAGGGCACAACTGTGCTGGTCGGCGGTACTCCGGCCATCGAGCAGGACAGCGTCGACGCATTGCTCGATCGTCTGCCGCTGATGGTCGTATCCGTCATCCTGCTGACGACCTTGCTGATGTTCTTGACGTTCGGCTCGCTCGTCCTGCCCATCAAGGCCGCATTGATGAGCGCGCTCGGACTGGGTTCGACGCTCGGAATCTTGACCTGGATCTTCATCGACGGGCACGGTTCCGGTCTGTTGAACTTCACACCGGGGCCGATCATGTCTCCCGTCCTGGTGTTGATCATCGCGATCGTCTACGGCCTGTCGACCGACTACGAAGTGTTCCTGCTCTCCCGCATGGTCGAAGCGCGCGCGCAGGGCGCGAGTACTACCGAATCCATCCGTATCGGCACGGCACATACCGGCCGGATCATCACCGCTGCCGCACTGATTCTGATCGTGGTCACCGGCGCATTCGGCCTGTCCGATCTGGTGATGATGAAATACATCTCCTACGGCATGATCTCCGCGCTGATCATCGACGCGACTCTCATCCGAATGTTCCTGGTCCCCGCGACCATGAAACTGCTCGGCGACGACTGCTGGTGGGCTCCGGCCTGGATGAAGCGGATCCAGCAGAAGATCGGGCTGGGCGAGCCGATCCTCGACAACGAGCTGGTACTCGCGAACGTCCCGCAGATCGCGCCTGTCGGTGCGATCGCCGGACCGGGGCAGCCGCGTAAGATCGAAGCGGCCTCGCGGGTCATGCCGCCGCCTGCCCCGGCTGCACAGCCGGAAAGCGGACCTCGCGTTCCCGATCCTCTCACCGAGCCCATTCCGCTCAGCGAAATGGCGATCAAGGCACCCAACACGGAGGCTCCCGCCGCGGAGAAGCCGGCACCGCGACGTCGTCTCGATATCGGGAGTGCAGCCAGCGCCCCCCAGAACCTGATCGAGGCACCTGTACCCAATCCCTCGTACCGGCCGCAACCGAATGCCAGCGACAAGCGCAGAAACCCCACGCCCGCTGCGCCGGCCGAGCGTCCCATCGAGAGTTGGTTGTCGGACCTGCGGGCCCGGGAACAGACTCCCCCGGCCTCACGTCCACTGCCGGTGGTCCGGACGCCTTCGCGGACAAACGGTTCGGCGACCAACGGTGCTGCCAGCAGCAGTTCAGGCTCCAACGGCGCGAGCCGGAACGGCTCCGCAAACGGTGCTACCAACGGCTCTGCAACAAACGGTTCAGCCCCGACCTCGGTGGAGGCGACCCCCCAGTCGCCGCCTCCACCGACCGCTCCGGAGCGTCGTAACGGGGTTTTCACGGATTCGCCTTCGCCTACCAACGAGCCCCGAGTCTCGGACGCCACCCCTGACGGCGACGACAACGCCACCGGCAGGCACCGGCCTGACGACGCAGGCGCCATCAGCGTGAGCGAGCTCATCGCTCGCCAGAAGCGAAGCTGACCTGCTCCTGCTCCTGCTTGGCGAAGGCTCGTGCATAACGTGTCCCGACCAGCAGGAGCAGCAAGCCGACCACCAGGAAGGCAACGCTGCGCACCAGCCCACTGAGTGTGGCCAGGTCGAAGAGGAACAGCTTTGCCACGGCCGCACTGGTGAGAGCAAGCCCGGCTCCGAGCAAGACGCGAGCGTGCTGGCGGTTGTTCAATCCGAGCACCAGCGCTGACGTGGCGGCAAGCATCCACACGATGGTTGCAACGCTGTGCCCGGCAACGAAACCGGTTGCACTGTCGAAAATTTCGACGCCGGATGAGACGAGCGCGCACGTCACCGCGTAGAGGACACCGAACCCTGCGGCCGCCCATAGAACCGCTGCATTCGAATCGGCGATCAACTTCAGTCGGTGAATCGCCCAGACCAGCATCACCAGCGCGCCTATCGCCGTCAGGCTCGAGAGTGCCGTGATCGCACCGAGTTGCCTGGACGCGGCGCGAGCGGTCGTCAACGCTTCCGGCGGAACCGTCGTGAGGTATCCGATCGATCCGATTGCCGCAAAGGCGGTTCCGAGTGCGAAGACGAAGCGCGAACCCGCATACAGCGAGACTCCGAGGAAGATCATTCCGACCGTGAGGATCAGCGGTACGACCAGAGATTCAGTCGCCCCGGAGAAGCAGCAGAGCAACAATGCGAGGGCGCCGGTTGCGCCCAGTCCGAATCGCAGTTGCGTCGGCAAAGGCTTGGCCGCCGCTGCAGCCGAAAGAAGTAGTGCCGCAGCAATTCCGTACAGCACTGCGGATTCGGTGCGCCCGAGCACGGCTCCGACGCTCATCAGCGGAAGGGACGAGACGACAAAGGTAGCGGTGGACCACGCCCCTGCAATGCCGTCACGCGAGGGCGAACCCGTCCACTGCATAACCATCGCGCAGCCGGCCCCCACGATTGCAACCACGCCGGCACTGACCACCAATTGCACTGCACTGTTACCGGATTCGTCAAAGATGGACTCCGACGCTATCGCTGCGAGCAGTGCGAGAACCACCGGTACGGTGCGCGCCATGCCCAGGTACTTCCAGTCACGACCGAGCTGGGCGGAGAATGTCGCCGACTGGATCGCGAAGAGGAAACCGATGAGGGTCAACGATATTCCCGACGTCAACACGGGAGCCAGCAGCGCTGCTCCCAGAACGATCATGAGCGCCAGCGATTCGGAATCCCACTTCACGGCGAGGGCAACGCCGGCTGCGGCGATTCCGAAGGCAATCACCACCGCGAGCGGCGTCGTCACCCAACCGTAGAGAACGGAGGCTGCGACGACATCGAGATACATCCCTGCAAAACCTGTGGCAGCCAGGGCAATTGCCCCCACTTTGCCCCCTGGCCGTCCGTGGACCCGCACCCCGGCAAACACCAAGGCGCCGGAAAGGAGCGCACCGCCGAGCACCCGCAGCGGAGGTCCGAAGAATCCGGCCTGCGCTGCAAGTACCAGCAGCATCACGACTCCGATCAGTGTGACGGCAACACCGGCCGCGGCCAGGAGTCGACTGATGACACCGTCGCGTTGCCACCAGGGCTGGCGAGGTGCCGCAACCGGATACGTCGGCGGCTGCCACGCGGGCACGCTCTGCTGAGGACGCATTGGAGGCACCTGCGGCACCTGTGGCGCCGGAGATGCGGGTGCCGGAACTACCGGCATGGGCGGGGTCGCAGTAGCCGAGGACAGCTGAGTCTGCAGGATCGACAGGTTCTGGCCCATGTGACGCAACTGCCGGCCGATGCTGTCGCACTCGGCCGAGAGGGCGGTCACCAGTCGCGGATCGACGGCGGAAAAGCTCGGTGTGGTCATGGCTTCGAGCTTGCTGCGTGGCCGAACCGATCAGATGAGTAGTACTACTCGATCAGCCTGAGGACTTCTCGTACTCAACTGAGGACACCTTCGACTGACTGCATCATCGACTGACAGGGCACTAACGCCGAGGTGCCGCGTTCCGCAATCGTTCGGACAGAAGCCGACCCGAAGTGTGAAGCGGAGCGGGATCCTGACGCGCCCGAGCAAGGACCAGCGCGCCCTCGAGTGCGGACAGAGCGAGAATTGCCTCGGACTCGGCGTCTTCGCGGGACCAACCGTCTGCCTCGAGGCGCTGAGCCAGCAGTGCGAGCCACGAGTTGTACCCGTCCGCACAAGCACCGCGGATGACCTCGGATTCGGTTGCGGCATCCAGTGTTGCCGTAGCCAGGGCGCATCCACGTTCGTAGTCCGAATCCGACAAACGCGCAGCCAATGCGGCGGCGAATGCCGAGATCGCGGTGGCTGCATCGGGTGAGCTCTCCAGCAGGTGCCGGATGAAATCGGCCATTGCCTCGCCACGTCGTCTCAGAGCCTCGCCTGCGAGTTCTTCCTTGCCGCCGGGAAAGTGAAAGTACAAGGAACCTTTGGTAGTCGCACTAGCCGAGAGAACTTCCGACACACCCGTTCCGGCGTAGCCCTTCCGCTGCAACAGATCGGCAGCGGCATCGACCAACAAATCCCTCGTAGACATACGTTCAATATACCGATCAGTACACATATCGACAACAGTTGAAGTGCATAAATTGTCAAAACCTTGCATCACTAGACCGATTGGTACATGATTCGGGAATCAACAAACCGGAGCGCGGCCAACGACGCTCACGACGACGAAGGACTGAATCGATGTCACCGAATTCCCCGAACAACACCACCACGACCGTCCTCGGACCGGACGAAGACCTCGCCGGGACCCTCGCGGCCACCGGCGTCCGGATGATGGTTCGTAACAAACAAACCGAGGGAGGTTTCTCTCTTGTACAACACCGCATCGCTCCGCATTCGATGACCTCACCGGTCCATCGCCACAGCCGGGAAGACGAGTACACGGTGGTTCAAAGTGGCCGCGTCGCAGCGATGGTCGGAGACGAGGTCGTCTACGCGGAGACCGGCGCCATGATCTTCAAACCGCGTGGCCAGTGGCACGCCGTGTGGAATCCCGACGACGCTCCAGCGCGGATTCTCGAAATCATCACGCCCGGAGGAATGGAAGACCTGTTCGAACTGATGCCGAAACTACTGGCCGAAGCAGGTTCCGCCGCGGAATCGGTTGCAGCGCGGGTAGAAGCAGACTTCGGGATCGAATTCGATCTCGTTGCCACCGCCGAGATCGCACAGACACACGGTGTGGGATTCGGCATCGAAAGTCACTGACCGACTGTCAGCACCTACCGATCGAAGGAAGATTCATGCTTGTACTCACCGGAGCAGAAGACCTCAGCGCCAACCTGAACCAAGAGCTGGGCGTCAGCGACTGGCACGATGTCACCCAGGAGTCCATCGACGAGTTCGCCCGGGTCACCGGCGACGATCAGTGGATTCACGTCGATGTGGATCGCGCGAAGGAGTCACCGTTCGGCGGAACCATCGCGCACGGCAACTACACGCTCTCACTCGGCCCCAAGTTCTCGTACGCAATGTTCTCGCTCGAAGGTTTTGCGTTTGCTCTCAACTGCGGATTCGACAAGGTCAGGTTGCCTGCTCCGCTTCCGGTCGGCTCTCGTGTCCGCATGCGCGCGACGTTGAGCAAAGTCGAACCGATCAACGGCGGTGTCCAGATCACGGTGACGCAGACGTTCGAACGAGAACACGGTGACAAGCCCGTGTGCGTCGCCGAGATGTTGACCCGCGCGTATCACTGAAAGGTCAGGAGCCGAACATCTTTCGGATCGTGGTACCGAAGGGATGCTTCGCGGTGACACTGCCGAATCGCACCTTGCCGTGCACCACCAGATGCAGCGGGCCCATCTGTGGGCCGGACCGAACCTTGTTCGACGCGCTTCCCCCGACTGCCTCGACACCGTTCATGTCCACCGTCGCCTCTTCGGGAACGATCAGTGAAATCGAGCTGGCGTAGTCGTCGATCGAGATGTTCACGACCTGCGTCTGCATCACCGCACGCGTGAAATCGATAGTCACACTGGACATTCTGGTGTCGACCACGACAGCTGGTGGAACGATCCAGGCACCGTTCCGCGTCACCGTCGCCATTCGTCCACGGATCACGGCAGCATTTGCCGCTCCGTAAGTACCTACAACCGGAGCCCCGACGGGAGCGCGGTAAGGCGGGCTCGGGTGAACCGGCGGCGGTTGGGGTTGGTACGTCGGCGCCGGGTAGGGCTGGCCTTGGTACATCGGCTGACCCGCATTGGGATACGCGGGTGGGTCGTAGTCGGAGATCAGTGTGATGCCCGGAAGATCGGCGAGAACCGAGTTGAGCTCACCTCGTGTCTTTGCGGCCAAGGCAGTGTCCATGCGCTCGGTGAACTCACCGAGCGAGAGCATCCCTTGACCGACAGCTTTCTGCAGCAGCTCGCCGACATGCTCTCGTTCGGCATCGGATACGCGTAGATTCCTGGCCTCCATGATTTCCAGGATAAACGTTATTCGAGACCTTGTTCTATCGCGTATCGCGTGAGCTCGACGCGATTGGCCAACTGAAGCTTCCGAAGCGTTGCCTGCACATGGTTTTCGACGGTCCGGTGGCTGAGCGAGAGCCTCGTGGCGATCTGTTTTGCGCTCAGCCCCTTGGCGACAAGACGGAGCACTTCGGTCTCACGGTCGGTGAGCCGAGGCAGCTCGGGTGCGCGATCGTCGGCCGGTGCCGTCGACATCCGGCGGTACTCACCGAGCACCAATCCGGCGAGGCCGGGGGTGAAGACGGCTTGTCCGTCGAAAGTCGCTCGCACGGCCTCGAGCAGTTCCGCCACCGAAGCACTCTTGACCAGGTAACCCGACGCTCCGGCTTTGACCGCGTCGAGGACGTCGTCACGTTCGGCAGAGGCCGAAAGCACCAGTACCTTGCTCTTCGGCGAAACCTCGAGAACTGCGGTGGTGGCGTCGGCACCGTTTCCGTCCGGCAGGTTCATGTCCATCAGAACCACCGCCGGTTGCACGGCGGCGGCCCGGCGGCGCGCACTCTCGACACCCTCCGCCGTGGCGCTCACGGTGAAGCCGGCAGCTTCGAGGTCCCGGGAGACACCGTCGCGCCACATCGGGTGATCGTCGACGACCATCACCGTCACCGGATTCTCGCCATGTTCGTCAGCCACGCTCACTTTTCCCCTTCGGAACGTTGATCTCCCATTCGGTGCCCTCCCCCGGCCCGGTTTGCAGGACTGCAGTGCCGCCGAGCACCTGCACTCGACCGAGAATGGACTTCGATACTCCCATGCGGCCTTCGGCTTCGGCCTGCGCCAAGCGACCCTCGGGGATTCCGACGCCGTCGTCGCGGATGCTGACGATCACCTCGTCCGGCAAATCTTCGAGCAATACGTATGCCTTCGCCGCGGGCCCGGCGTGCAGCCCGACATTGGACAGAGCATTGTCGACGATGGCTGCCAGTTCGATGGCTCGATCACGCTCGATCACGACGGGGTGCGCGGGCGTCGACACCGACACTGACGTGCTTGCCTGTGTGGTCAGCAGCGGACACAGATCCACTGTCTGTCCGCCGACGTCTGCCGCGGCGCCCGAAACCTGCTCGGAGATCAGCATTCTCAAGGCGACCTCCTGCTCACCGGCCAGAGCAGCCAGTTCAGCTGCCTCGCCGCCGAGTGCCGCACCTCGCCTGCGCACCATCGCCAGCACCTGCAGAACGCCATCGTGTACTTCGCGTGCCAAACGCTCGCGCTCTTCGGTGGCCGCCGCCAGACGGACGGCTTGCTCGAGTTGTCGATGCGAGCGCCGAGCGGTGGTGGTGGCCAAGCCCAACGCCAGGCCGACCGATACGAGCACGGGAGCCGTCGCATCGCGCCAGAGGTCCAGGTTGACCTGGTCGCGGATGATCGCGCTGGCCGCCGAGATGACAACTCCGGACGCCATACCGAGCCACGGCCCGCCGAGAATTGCCGCGGAGATGACCGCGTTGGTGGCCCACAGCGTGGTGGGCAGCGTCTGGTGATTCTGATACCACTCGTGGTCGGAGACCAGCCTCGTCGACGCCATCAGCAACATGACGACCACCTGATCGGCGATCACCACCTGATACCGCGGCAGCTTCTTCCCGAACAAAGCACCGGATGTCCCGAGCAACAGTGCCGACACCCCGGTCCACACGGCCATCAGAGCGACGAAGAACCAGCTGAGCCGAGAGTTGGTGTAGTCGGAGGCCGAGGCGAACTGGTAGCTGATCGCGTACACCAGCGTGACGAGCCGAAATGCCTGCGCCGCCCGCCACAGCGGGGCATCAGGGTCGGTGTCGACACCCGACGCCTCGCGAACGGTCGGCTGATAGTGCAGCCGACGACGGCGGGTGGGCTCAGTCATCGGGAGGAGTGGGGTTCACGATGCGAGGCTCGGCGCGCGGCTCGTCGGGTTCGGCGGGGAACAGTGGGGTTTCCGGATCTTCGACGTGCAGTTCGGCGTACGCGATGTCCGGGTCGTCGGCGAGGAGGGAACGAATAGCGGTATTCAGGACCGCGACGATCGGGACAGCCAAGAGCCCGCCGACGATTCCAGCGAGAACGATGCCCGTTGTAATGGCGAGAACGACTGCCAGCGGGTGCAGGCGAACAGCGCGACCCAACAACAGCGGTTGCATCACGTGCGCTTCGAGCTGCATGACGCCGATGATGATGCCGAGGACGATCAGCGCCGTCAGGAAACCCTTCGTGACCAGAGCGACAAGCACCGCGAGAAAACCGGTCAGAAATGCACCGACGATCGGAATGAACGCGCCGATGAACACCAACGACGCCAGCGGCAGGGCGAGCGGCACCCCGAGGATCGCCAGGCCGGCACCGATACCGATCGCGTCGGCGGCGGCAACCGCGACCGTGGCGCGCACGTAGCCGATCAGCGACCCGAAACCTGCAGAACCGGCGATCCGTACGCGACGACGCGCGTCGGTGGGAACGATCCGGGTGACGAACTGCCAGATCTGGTCGCCGCCGTAGAGGAAGAAGATGAGAGTGAACAGCGTCAGCAATGCCCCGGTGAAGATCTCGCCGATGACTGTCGCCGTGGTCAAGGCGCCGCTGGTCAGGGACTCACGATTGGATTGCACCGACTTGACGACCGAATCACCTGCCTGGCGGATCTGATCCTCGCTGAAGTGCAGCGGACCGCTGGTGAGCCAGTTCTGAATTTGCGTGACGCTGGCCGTGAACTGGTCGGTGAGCTGGGGCAACCCGTCGATGAACTGCTCGACGACAAACGTCATGATTCCCGCGACCAGCCCGATCGAGGCAAGCAGAACGACGATGACGGCTGCCGAGCGGGGAACACCCCACACCTGTAGCCGATCGACAATCGGGATCAGCAGAGCTGATGCCAGCAGAGCCAGCCCCACCGGGATGAGCACGGTTTCGAGGCGGAGTACGACGTACCCGAGAACCAACAGTCCGGCGAAGATCACAATGAGGCGCCACGACCATTCCGCAGCGATGCGCACGCCGGGATGCACCGCCCGAGCGTCGGCGGAGATGGGTTTGTTCATCCTCGATGCTCGCTCCGCACGCCCCCTGTTTGCGTTCACATCGCGAGCCTAACCGGCCCGGCCGACACAGGTGAGCGGACGAATAATCGGACGCGCGTACCAACACTTCGACCTCTGCCAGCTAAATTGAACCCTGTGCGGGCCTCATACAGAGCAATAGCGGTGACCATCCGCAGCCGGTGGCCCCTCTATATGCTCTCCATGCTCGCAGCCAATCTGATCGGCGCGGTACTGGTCTTTGCCTTCGTCCGGTACGGCGTGCCGATCCAGGAGTCCGACGCGATAGTTGCCGACCGGGTCCGCAACTTCGCGATCTTCGGCGTGTACCTGGCATTCGCCGGCGCCGTCAGCCTCACGGCGGCGGCGATGATGTTGAAGTCGGTCATTCGCTGGCGGCTGCGCGGGGGTCCACCGACGAGGTCCGAGCAGATGGCGGCACTGCACGCGCCGCTTCGCCAGGCCATCGTCCACCTGGTGCTGTGGATTCTGGGCGGCATCATCTTCGTGTTCCTGACCATCACCGAGATGCCCGGACTCGCGATCGCCGTGATCGTGACGGTCTGCATGGCCGCGACCACGACCTTCGGGTTCACTTACATGCTCGGCGAGCGCATTTTGCGTCCGGTCGCCGCCCAGGCCTTGAGCGAGGGCGAATTCGATCGGACCATGGCGCCTGGCGTCGGAACCCGGCTGGCGATGACCTGGGGTCTCGGCACGCTGATGCCCGTCGCAGGCATCATCTTGCTGTGCTCGACGCAGCTCACGACCGATCTCGAGTTCTCCCCCGACTCGCTCGCGTGGGCGATCCTGCTCATCTCGATCATGGCGATCGTGCAGGCCTTTGCGCTGTCGATGCTGACGGCTACCCAGATCTCCGATCCGATCCGCCAACTGCGACGCGCCATCGAGCGGGTGCAGCGCGGCGCCACCGACGTACGCGTCGAGGTGTTCGACGGCAGTGAGATCGGCCGGCTGCAGGTCGGCTTCAACCGCATGATGAAAGAGTCCGACGAACGTCGTCTGCTGCGTGAGCTGTTCGGTCAGCACGTCGGCGAGGACGTGGCCCGGCGCGCGTTGAAGTTCGGTACCGAGCTGGGCGGCGAAACTCGATTCGTGGCAGTTCTGTTCGTCGACATGGTCGGATCCACCGGTGCCGCGGCCGAGCGCCCGCCGGGTGAAGTGGTCGAGCTGCTCAACGAGTTCTTCCGTGTGGTCGTCGACGTCATCGATCGTCACCATGGTTTTGTCAACAAGTTCATGGGTGATGCGGCACTCGCCATCTTCGGTGCACCACTCGATCGGCCCGACGCTCCGACGGCAGCCCTCGCTGCGGCTCGCGAGCTGCGGTTCAAGCTCAACGACATCACCGGCCTCGACGTCGGAATCGGTGTGAGCGCGGGGCTCGCGGTCGCCGGCAACATCGGTGCTGCCGAACGTTTCGAGTACACCGTGATCGGTGATCCGGTCAACGAGGCGTCACGGCTCACCGAGCTCGCGAAACTTCGGCCCAGCCGGGTGCTGGCGTCGACGAGCGCGTTGTACTTCGCCGACGAAGAGGAACAGGCCGAGTGGGAACTCGGCGAGCAAGTCCAACTGCGTGGGCGCCGACGACTGACGCATCTGGCGTGGCCCGAAAAGTATCCAGAGGTCGATCCGGATCAAATTGGTTAGGGTGAGTCGATGGCTCAGCCTGGAAACACCCCACGGCGACTGAGACGACCACGCTCGCCCGTGGCCGAGACCAGTCGGGCCAGAGGGCGCTTCTGGTGGCTGAAGTGGGTGCTCGGGATAGCACTCATCGCCCTCCTGATAGTCGAAGGCGCATATCTCTGGCCCAGGCTAAGTGAGGCCTGGCGGGTCCTGACCGAAATCCATTGGGGTTGGGTGGCCGCGTGCGTCGCGGCCCAACTCATTTCACTCAGCGGTTACGCGTCCGTTCAACAACGTCTGCTCAATGCCGCTGGTGTGGTTGCCGGTCACCTCAAGAACCTCTCGGTCATCTATGCCAGTACGGCAATGGCGCTGACGTTGCCTGCGGGCCAGGTCTTCTCCACTGCGTTCACGTACAAGCAGACTCGAAAGTGGGGCGCTACACCGGTTGTCGCATCCTGGCAGTTGGCGATGTGCGGTGTCATCGCCGCCGCGACTCTGGCACTACTCGGCGCTACCGGCGCGGCGGCGTTCGGCACCAAGGTCAGCCCGGTGACGCTGACGATTTCGCTCGTCGGCATGGCAGCACTGTTTCTGGCGTTGCGATACATAGCCCAGAATCCCGGCAGCATCGAGCGCATCGGGCACCGAGTTCTGGCGCTGTACAACCGTTCTCGCAAGAACCCGACCGGGCGCGGTATGCACCGTTGGTCCGAAATCCTCAAGCAACTGGATTCGGTCGAGCTCAGCCGCACCGACTCGGTCATCGCATTCGGGTGGTCGGCCATCCATCGTGTCGCCGATGTCGCTTGTTTGGGTTTCGCATGCTGGGCGGTGGGCGCGGAACCCTCCTTCGCGGGGCTCCTGATTGCCTTTACCGCCGCCAAAGCAGTCGGCAGCATTCCGCTGCTGCCCGGCGGGCTGGGCTACGTGGACACCGCACTGATCACCGCGCTGACGATCGCCGGTGCCAGTGGAGCGCAGGCAATTGCGGCATGGTTTGTATATCGGATGGTCAGCTTCGTCGGGGTCGCTGTCGCCGGTTGGATCGTCTTCTTGATCACTTTCCGTGCAACCCACCACGAAGACCTCGAGATGGACCTCGAGTTCGAACGCCGCGAACAGCCGGGCGTCTAGCGTCGCAACGCTGCCGCCATGTCGTCGAGGTGTGCCCGACTGATCCGTACGGCTGCCTCCGCGTCGCCGGCTTCGATGGCGTCCACCAACATTCGATGCTCGTCCGCGTCGGGCTGGCTGTGGGGATGCAGGTCCAGAACCGCGATCAACTCGATCAACGCAGCCCGCAGACGCGGTACAAAGGTCTCGAAGAGTTCCGACAGCACGGGATTGTGTGCCGCGTCCACCACTGCTCGGTGGACGGCGATGTCGGCGTCGACGAACGCTGCGTCGCCAGAGTGCGCTGCGGCAGTTCTACCGTCGAGCGCTTGCCGCAGAGCCGCGACGTCAACGGCATCGCGCCGCTGCGCGGCGAGGCGAGCTGCTTCGATCTCGACCGCGTTGCGCACCTCGACGACGTGAAGGATCGCCTCGGCTTCGAGCACTCGGGGCCACTGATCCGGAGGCGTCGTACTCCGTAGGAAGACCCCGGCGCCCTGCCGCGATTCGAGCATGCCGAGGCCCGCGAGAGTCCGCACTGCTTCCCTGATAGTGGACCGCCCGATACCCAACTGCGCAGCAAGAGTGGTTTCACCTGGAAGTTTGGCGCCGACTTCCCATTCACCGCTCACGATCCGCGCGCGTAGCAACTCCGCGGCCTGGTCGGTGAGCAGCCGACGCTCGACGATCGGGGACACGTGAACTCCTCAGGTTGTCTGATAAGTAATTTCGTTCTAGTGTAGCCCGCATGGCTACAGGAGCACTCCTTCTCGACTGCCGCGGCGGGGCCTGAAAGACCGGCACCCCTCCGCGGGGTTTCGCCATGCCGGTCTCTCGACTCGACCGCAGGAGAAACCGAAGATGAGTACTACCCGCGCCAACCGCTGGAACAACCAGAAACCGTCACCCATGCCGTCCGAGCGCTATCGCGCCGCGTGGGATCGCGTCGACATTCCGACTTTCGAGCGGACGTGGCCGTCCAATCGCACCACCGCGGCGCCCCTGTGGGTGCCCGTCGATCTCCGTGACGGCAACCAAGCCCTCGCAGAACCGATGGACCCCGAACGCAAGCGTCGAATGTTCGAACTGATGGTGGCGATCGGCTACAAGGAAATCGAGGTCGGCTACCCCTCCGCGAGTCAGACCGATTTCGATTTCGTTCGCGACCTGGTGCGCTTCGATCTCGTTCCCGACGACGTCACTATCGTCGTATTCACTGCCGCGCGTACGGATTTGATCGAACGGACATATCAATCGATCGAGGGGCTGCCTGACGCGGTCGTCCACATGTACACGGCGACTGCGCCGACGTGGAGAAACGTCGTTCTCGGCAAGGAGCGAGAAGAGTTGCACGACATGATTTTCCGCGCCGCGCAAGACGTTGCTCGTGGCGGCGAAGGCCACGACGGCTGGCGATTCGAGTTCTCACCCGAGGTCTTCAACCTCACCGAACCCGACTACATCCTGCAGGTCTGCAACAGTCTCACCGAACTCTGGGACGCCAGCCCCGATCGCCCGGTCATCCACAACCTCCCTGCCACAGTCGAAATCGCCACCCCCAACATCTATGCCGATCAGATCGAATACATGCACCAGAATCTGGCCCGACGCGATTCGGTAATCCTCTCGGTCCACCCGCACAACGACCGCGGCACCGGCGTTGCGTGCGCCGAACTGGCAGTGCTGGCCGGCGCGCAGCGCGTCGAGGGATGCCTGTTCGGCAACGGCGAGCGGACGGGCAACGTCGACCTGGTCACACTGGGGCTGAATCTGCATGCACAGGGCGTCGATCCGGAAATCGACTTCTCCGACATCGACAAGATCCGTCGAACGGTGGAGTACTGCAACAGAATTCCCGTCCACGAACGCCACCCGTACGGCGGCGATCTCGTGTACACGGCATTTTCCGGAACCCACCAGGACGCGATCAAGAAGGGCTTCGCGCATCACTACGAGAGCGCGGAGGCTGCCGGCGTCGATCCGGGATCGGCGCCGTGGGCGGTCCCTTACCTGCCGATCGACCCCGCCGACGTCGGCCGCGACTACCAGGCGGTCATTCGTGTGAACAGCCAGTCGGGCAAGGGCGGAATCGCATATCTGCTGCAGACCGAGTACGGGGTCGAACTCCCCCGGCGCCTGCAGATCGACTTCGCCTCGCGGGTGCAGCTCGAAACCGACGACTCGGGCACCGAAATGACTGCCGACCAACTGTGGAAACTGCTGCTGCGCGAGTACGGGTACAACGGAGGAGTGCGTCGGTACTCACTGGAACACACCGCCGACGGTGATCAGTTGTTCGTTGCCATCGATCGCAACGGGCGCGAGGTCACCGCCGCGGCCAGTGCGTCCGGCCCAGTCGAGGCATTGAGCAAAATCCTGACCGAACAGGGCTCGGCCGTCGAGGTCGTCTCGCTCACCCAGCATTCACTGCCCCGCAACCCGAATTCTTCCGGGAGTGCGAATTCGGCAGTCACCATTGCAGAGTGCGTGGTGAACGGTGAAGGACGCTGGGGCATTGCGGTGCATCAGTCGGTGACAGCGTCGGCGCTTCACGCGGTCTATGGCGCAAGCACAAACACTGTGATGCAGCTCACATGATCTTGCGGAAGGATTTCCCGGGGTCCATAGTTGAAGCTACAAGAACTTGAACATTCAACTACTTATTCAGGAGCTTCCATGACCACCGCAACCTTGCCCGCATTGACCGCCGGAACCTGGGTCATCGACACCGTCCACTCCACTGTCGGATTCTCGGTTCGCCACCTCATGGTTTCCAAGGTTCGTGGAACGTTCGACGAGTTCTCCGGAACGATCACCGTTGCCGAAGACGGAACCCCCGCCGTCGAGGCCGAGATTTCCGTGGACTCCATCAACACCAAGAACGAGCAGCGCGACGGCCACATCAAGTCCGCTGACTTCTTCGACGTCGAGAAGTTCCCGAAGGCCACCTTCAAGTCCACCGCAGTGCGCTCCAAGGGCAGCGACTTCGTCCTCGCCGGCGACTTCACGCTCCACGGCGTCACCCGCGAGGTCGAGCTGAACCTCGAGTTCAACGGCGTCAACCCGGGCATGGGCCAGGGCCCCGTCGCCGGATTCGAGGCCACCACCGTCATCAACCGCAAGGACTTCGACATCTCCATCGAGATGCCCCTCGAAGGCGGCGGAGCAGTTGTCGGCGACAAGATCACGATCACCCTCGAGATCGAAGCCGGCCTCCAGGCCTAACAGCACTGTGCGCCTTTATTAACCGCCCGCGGTTAATAAAGGCGCACAGTCGTATGGTGTGAGCGTGAAGAAGTACGCACCATTCCTGCTGATCGACGCCATTCTTGTCATAATCTTCTGCGCGATAGGGCGCCGTACCCACGAAGAAGCCAATGCGCTCGCCGGTCTGGCGAAGACATCCTGGCCCTTCCTGACCGGCCTGGTGATCGGATGGGCTGCCACGTTCGCGCTCTACCGCGACAAGTTCAACGCCGTTCTCCTTGTTCCCACCGGCGTTGTCGTTTGGCTCGGCGCCGTCGTCATCGGGATGATCCTGCGAGTGTTGAGTGGCCAGGGCACCCAGTTCAGCTTTATCGTCGTCGCGACGCTGGTCCTCGGCGCGTTCCTTCTCGGTTGGCGCGCACTCGCTCCGCTGGTAGTGAGAATCCGCACCAAGTCGTAACCAAACTCCACGGCTCGGAACTACCCGAAATGCCCGAGCACGTAGGACACTTTTCGGATGAGCAACACTACGGAGCCCGTCGAACGTAGCGAGAAGGAAGACCGGGGGTTCTTCGGCCAACCCTTTGCGCTGGCGAACCTGTTCGGCGTCGAGATGTGGGAGAGATTCTCCTTCTACGGGATGCAAGGCATCCTCATCTACTACCTGTACTACAGCGTCAGCGACGGCGGCCTCGGCATCAGCCAGGCGGCAGCGACCAGCATCGTCGGCGCGTACGGCGGCACCGTCTACCTGTCGACGATTCTCGGGGCGTGGGTGGCCGACCGACTGCTCGGCTCCGAGCGCACGCTCTTCTACAGTGCTTCGCTGGTGATGGCCGGCCACATCGCACTGTCGGTTCTTCCCGGCATGTGGGGTGTCGGCGTCGGCCTCGTCATGGTCGCCTTCGGCAGCGGCGGCTTGAAGGCCAATGCGACCTCTCTGGTCGGAGATCTCTATTCCGAACAGGATGTTCGCCGCGACGCCGGATTCTCCATCTTCTACATGGGCATCAACATCGGCGGTCTTGTCGGTCCGCTGCTCACCGGAGCCGTCCAGGACGCCTGGGGATTCCACGCCGGTTTTGCTCTCGCTGCCGTCGGCATGGCGCTCGGCCTGATCCAGTACACGCTGGGCCGCAAGCATCTTCACGGAATCGGTGCCGAACCCGGCAACCCGTTGCCGGCGGACAAGCGCGCACTCTACATCGGGATCGGCATTGCCGCGATCGTCGTCGTCGCGGTCGCCTCCGTCACCGGTTTGATCACGGCGGACAACATGTCCGACGTCGTTGTCGGACTCACGATCGTCGCGTCGGTCGGTTACTTCCTCCTCATGCTCACCAGCAAGAAGGTCACCAAGGTCGAACGCAGTCGAGTCTTTGCATTCATCCCGATGTTCATTGCGAGCGCGGCCTTCTGGTCGCTGTTTCAGCAGCAGTTCACCACCGTGCCGGTGATCTCAGACAAGCTCCTGGACCGCAATCTCTTCGGTTGGGACTTCCCGCCGACGTGGGTGCAGTCGATCAATCCGGTGTTCATCATCATCTTTGCCGGTGTGTTCGCAGCGATGTGGACCAAACTCGGTGACCGTCAGCCGTCGTCGCCGATCAAGTTCGCGCTCGGCACCGGCACGATGGGTCTGGCGTTCCTGGCGTTCATCCCGATCACCGGGGGCGGACCGAACAGTGCACCGCTCCTCGGCCTTGCCGGTGTGCTTCTGCTCTTCACCTTCGCCGAACTCTTCCTGTCCCCCGTCGGCCTTTCCCTTGCAACCAAACTCGCGCCCGAGCATTTTCACACTCAGATGGTGGCGTTGTTCTTCTTGTCCGTTGCATTGGGTTCTTCGATGGCGGGAACCTTGGCCGGTTACTTCGACATCGACGACAGTCGCCCGTTCTTCCTGATCATCGGTTTCTCGTCGATCGGAATCGGAGTGATTCTTGCTCTTGCCTCGCCGTGGATCAAGAAGCTGATGCAGGGCGTGAAGTAGACGGGCTCACTTCACCCACAACCACAGAGCCAACACGAATCCCGCTATCGCTACTGCCACACGCAGTACCGATGGCGGGATTTTCTTGACGACGGGCGGGCCACACCAACCTCCGGCCAACGCGCCGAGCGCCATCGCCAACGCGGCCACCCAATGCACCTGTCCAGAGAAGGCGAAGATGAGTGCAGCCACAAGATTGGCGATGCCGAGAAAGAAACTCTTCAGGATCGTTGCACGCCACACCGTTTCGGAAGTGAGGATGAGCGTCGCAGCCAGGAAGATGACGCCGGCACCGGCACCGAAATAGCCCCCGTATACCGCGACGGCGAACAGTGCTGCGGAGTAGATTCCGGGGCGGTCACCGCCGCCGGACAACTCACGAATCTTCGGTTGCAGCAGCAGCGCGAGCGAGGCGAACACGACCATCGCCGGCACAACGGATTCGAACGAACCTTCCGGTGCCAGCCACAGGATGAGGGCACCGATGATGCCACCGGCCGCCGAATAGAGAGACCAGCGAACAAGTTTCGGACCGGTATCGGCAACTTCACGGGACGAGTTCGCCAACGCTCCGACGCCGACGGCCACCAACGCGACGGTATTGGTCATGTTCGCGCTGACCGGTGAGAGCCCGACGCTCAGCAGCGCCGGATACGAAACGATCGATGCAAGACCGGTGACAAAACCGACTAGACCGCTGAAGAATCCCGCTACGACGAGGAAAAGGAAATCGAGCAGGTTCACGAACCAGGAATCTACTCGCGGTGCCCGGTACTACTTGTCGGCAGGCTTGCCGAGTTCCTGGAAGAGCTTGTCCGTCATCTGCATTGCTCGATCACCGCCGTCGGCGTCTGCGACGAACACCGCGAACGCGAAGTCTCCGCGTGATCCGTAGAACCAGCGATCGTCACCGCTCGCTGCACCGGCCGCCATCATGTCCGGGTACCCAGCCAGTCCGCCGGCGCCTCGCATGGCGTCACGCAGACGATTGTTGACGTCGCCGGGCAATACCGTCGGCGTGACGTCGGCGGTAGCCGGTTGTCCGAAGACCATCATCGGCATCGGGGCACTGCCGCGGGCGATCGATGCCGCGAGCATCGCCATTCCGAACGGAGTTACCGTCGGTGTGCTCGCGTCGTTGGACGTCTTGTTGGCCATGACGTTGTTCATCGCCTGGTCCACGCCGGGGCGGTTCGCGGCAAGCACTGCTGTCTGCTGTTCGAGTCCCTGAATGTGGAAGCCGTTGCCGAGTCCGAGTTGCTGCCCGGTGTCGGCCAACTGCTCGGGTGACACGGCGCCGGGGTCGACGCCGTTCTGCATCGACGATGCGAGACGGACCAGATCGAGGGCGCCGCCGGCCGGGCGCAACCCGGTGAAGGCGATCGGGCCCTGTTCGATGGCCTGATTGTTCTGTGCGGCAGCCAGAATGGCGCCGTCCGACGGGCGGATCGCGACGATGGCCGCAGGAGTACCTGCACTGACGACAGCTTCGATCGCGGCGAGTTGAGCGTGCGAGTCGAGGGTCGCGGCGACGTCGGGCCCGGGAGGTCCTTGGAAGCCGGCTTGCTTGATCGGGAATCCGTTGGGCTCGACCAGATTGACCGCCCAGCCGGCGGTGGCGTCGCGATTGGCCTGCCACACGGTCCGCAGTGGGTCCAGCAACGGCGAGTTGATTCGACGGTCGGAGGCGATCAGCTTGGGTGTCTTGACCACGACGACACCGGGGATCGCAAAATCGCTTTCCAGGTAGGCGTAGTCGGGATCGCGGAGCAGTACGGCGGTGACGGGCTTGCCGGGGTTTGCGGCGAGGTCGGCCAACATCGACTCCGAAGTGACCAACGGGGCGACAGGTTCGAGCACCGTGGCGAGGCGACGAGTGGTGTCGACGGGGTCCGGCATGGTGGCCGGGTCGAGAGTGATCGCGTTGATGGTCTGCTCGTTCATGAGCAGGGTGCCGGTGCTGTCGACTACCTTCGGCGGCGCTGCGTCCGTGCGGGTGTACGAAACGGTGCGACCGTTGCCGAGGTCGGGGACGAGGACCGACGGGTCCCAGGACACACGCCAGCCGACCGACAGATCACGAACCTCACCCTGCGACTGGTAGCTCCAGTCCTTGCCTTCGCCGAAGTTCCAGGACGCGTCGAGTGTGAAGAGTCCGGAGTCGCTACCCAGATCCATGACCTGAGCGACGTCGAAGTCGGTGGACTTGGCGGCCAGTCCGTCGAACATCTGCTGGATCGACGGCCGCGCCGCGTTGGGGTACGACGTGAGCGCCGCGGCAGCTTCGGCGTCGTGGTTGTTGAGGGCGGTGACGAAGTCCTCCACCACCGAGGCGGCGTCGGATTTCTTCTCCCCACCGATGACACACGACGCGAGCGCCACTGTCAGAACGACAGCAGTTATCGACGCAACGACATATTTTCCACGACGGTTGTGCTGTCCTCCGGGCCCCATGCATGTAACTCTTTACTTCTGTCACACGAGTAACAAGCACGGGATGCCTACGAACGTGTCACGGTTGAGCTACGACGGTGTGATCCAACTGCAACGGAAAACAGGTTTCAGCGCAGAAAAGTGCCCGCTACCTGCACTGCAGGCGAAGAGCTGTCCGCACCCGCGATGAATACCGCAAATGCGAGGTCTCCCTTGATTCCGACGAACCACCCATGTGCCGGGCCACCCTCGGTTTCGGCCGTGCCGGTCTTGCCGAGAAGCCCCGGAATGTCCTGCAACGACGTCGCCGTACCGCCTGTGACGGTCTCGCGCATCATCACCCGCAACTGTTCGGTCACCTCCGCGGGAGCCGGTACAACGGTCTGATCTGCCACGCCGGGCTGTCCCTTGACCAACATCGGCGCGGGTGTCGTTCCGTTGGCGATCGAGGCCGCCACGAGAGCCATCCCGAAGGGCGTGGCGGTCACCGTGCCCTGTCCGATCGCGGACTCGACGCGTTCGGCGGGGGTGTTCGCGTCAGGGACGTTGCCCGTCACCGTCGTGAGTCCGGGGGTGACGTAGTCGACGCCGAGCCCGAACTGCAGCGCCGCTTTGTGCAGAGCATCGGCGGGCAGACCGACGGCCATCCTCGCCATTGTGGTGTTGCACGACTTCGCGAACGCGGTGTGCAGCGGAACCGATCCGAGGTCGAACTCGTCGTCGTTGGGAATCTGACGGCCCTCGATGTTCTCGGTACCCGGGCACGGCAGAACGGTGTCCGGTGTAGCGACGCCGGCTTGCAGGGCCGCGGACGTCGTCACGGTCTTGAACGTCGAACCCGGTGGGTACAGGCCGGTCAGAGCGATCGGGCCCTGTGCGTCGGCGGGGGCGTTCTGGGCCACCGCCAACACCGCTCCGGTCGACGGCTGCAGCGCAACGATCGCCGCCTGTTGTGTCACCCCGGCGAGCGCATTCTCGGCCGCGAGTTGCATCGGTCGGTCGATCGTTGTCGCGATGTTCGGAGCAACCGGCCCGTCTTGGCCGGCGACGGTGGTGACGGTTCCGTTCTGCTTCACCTGCTGTACCGCCCAGCCCGCGGACTTGTCCTGCCCCTCCTGCCACAGATCGGACAACCCACTGAAAGTCGGCGACGCCAGAGTTTTGTCCACCGAGAGCAACCGAGCCTGCGGCGCCAAGCTCACTCCGGGAATCGCCGCCAACCTCTCCTCGATCGGTGCAAGATCCTCGGCCCGCAAAGTGATTGCGGTGACCGGCTTCCCACTTGCCGACGCAAGATCGCCGCTCAGCGATGCCGCCGTGATCGTCGGTGCGATGGGCGAGAGAAGGGCCGCCACGGCTGCCGTGTCCACCGGGGGCACCGCGGCGGAATCGAGATTGACCAGCGTCACCACCTGCTGCTCCATGATCGGCTGGCCCGCCGCGTCCAGCACCGACGGCGGAGCACCGGTGGTGGGTGTGTAGCGCAAGGTCGTCGAGGAGGTCAGGTCCGGAGCCAACAGCGCCGGGTCCCACTGAATCAGCCAGTTGTCCCCGCTTTTCGACGCGTTTCCCTGCGTCGAGTAGTTCCAGTCCTGACCTTCACCGAACTTCCACGCCGCATCGAGTGTGAACGTCCCCGCAGAATCACCGGACTCGGTGGCGTCGGAGACGGTGAATGTTCCCTCGTCCTTGCCCAGCCCGTCGATCAGAGCCGAAATCGCAGTCGACGCCGCCGCCGGATCGGTGGTCAGGGCTGCCGCCGCTTGCACGTCATCGGAGGTGAGCGCGGAGGCGAACTCCTCTGCCACTGATTTCGGCTGGTCAGGGCCAGAACTGCAGGCAACTACCGATCCTGCGGCCAATACCCCCAGAGCCACGGCAGCCACGGGACGACGGAAAGTTCGGAAGCTCTGACGAGCGTGTGAAAGGCGCACGACTCCGATCATGCCCGAATTTGTGGCGCCAGTTCGACTATCGGTGTAATCATGTAATCAGTGCAATAAACGCACGCGACACTCCACCAGCTCTCCGAGGAGAACGCCATGAAGAACTCACAAAACTCCGGCGACCGCAGGTTCGGCCGTCCCGGAGGTTGGCAACAGGCTTCGGTTCCCGACGCGAGTGATGCGTCCGACTGGTTTGCCGGTCGACTTCCAGATGACTGGTTCACCGGAACGGCCGACGTCCAGGTCGACCGCGAAGAAATCGTCGTGATCGGTGAACTCCCCGCAGTCGACGGTGGCGAGGCCGCCGCGGACGGAAGGATCTCACGCTTTCGCGAAACCACGCGCGCCGACCGGATGCGCATCGCCGACGAGGCCGAGGCTCGCTACGGGCGCAAGGTCGCCTGGGGTGTACGTCTGGACGAAAAGACCGTCCTGTTCACACATCTCGCAGTTCCGGTGATGACACGACTACGTCAGCCCGAACGCAAGGTTCTCGACACCTTGGTGGACGCGGGAGTTGCTCGCTCCCGAGCGGACGCTCTCATGTGGACAGTCCGGTTGGCGGGCAAGCACAGCGAACAATGGCTCACCGAACTCCGCGAAGCGATGTCGAAGGTCGACGACCTCCGATCCGAGGGTCCGAAAATCTGACGGCCCGAAAATCTGAGCACCGAACACCGACGAGACCGACAGCACAGAATAATTCGATTGCACGGGACCGTTCGAGTGTTCTAACCTGGAACACGAATCATTCCCGACAGAACAGGAAACGGGCCGTTGCTCCTCTAGAGGTTCATCACGCGAAGGCACTCGCACCCATCAGCACTTGCTGAGCCGGGCGCACAGTCCAAGCACCCTCTGGAGTACTCATGACCCAATCCCATCTTTCTCTGTCGCTCTCGGATCTCACCTTCATCTGGCCGGACGGCGAATCAGTCTTTTCCCACACCAATTTTGTATTCCCCAGTGGCCGTGTCGGTCTCGTGGGACTCAACGGATCGGGAAAGTCGACTCTGCTGCGGTTGATCGCGGGAGAGCTCTCACCGGAATCCGGATCCGTGACCGCTTCCGGCGAGGTCGGCTACCTCCGTCAGGACATCACACTCGATCCGAGCGTTCGGGTGGATGACATCCTCGGTATCCACGAACTCCGAAACGCATTGCACCGCATCGAAACCGGCGACGGCTCCGAATCCGACTTTGCGCTCGTGGACAACAACTGGGATATCGAGGAGAGCGCCCTCTCCACCTTGCATCGACTCGGCCTCGAGAAGGTGGTTCCGGATACCGCAGCATTGAGCCGAACTGTCGGCACCCTCTCCGGCGGAGAGACCGTCTTACTCGGCTTGACCGCAACGCTGCTGAAGAATCCACAGGTACTTCTCCTGGACGAGCCGACCAACAACCTGGATCGCGACGCTCGATCACGAGTTCATGCTGCAGTCCAACAGTTTCCGGGAACCGTGCTGATCGTCAGCCACGACCGGGAACTGCTCGACACCGCGGAGTACACGATCGAACTACGTCGGGGGGATCTACGCGTGTTCGGCGGCAACTACTCGCACTACCAGGAGGTCGTGACCGCTGAGCAGGAAAACGCACTCGCCACCGTTCGCGACGCCAAGGCCGATCTGGCAAAGCAGAGCCGCGAGCTGATCGACGCTCGAACGAAACTGGACCGGCGTAAGCGCTATGGGCAGAAGATGTTCGAGAACAAGCGGATGCCGCCGATCATCGCGCAGACACGAAAACGTCAGGCCCAAGTTTCAGCGGGAAAGCTGGCCCTCAACCATATCGGGAAGGTGGACGAGGCCAAGTCTGTCCTGTCGGAGGCAGAGGAACTCCTTCGAGACGATCGCGAGATTCGTCTGGATCTGCCTGCTACAGAGGTTCATCCGGGGCAGCAGGTTGCGCGGCTCGACGAGGTGACGTTGCGGAGCGGCCAAGTGGTATCGCTCCAGATCACCGGGCCGGAGCGGATTGCGATAGTGGGACGCAACGGAATCGGCAAGACGACGTTGCTCGATGCACTCGCCGCGTCGACTCCGTTCGTAGCCTCTCGTGCGCTCCCCCAACGTCTCGACGTGTTCGACGAGGACCTCTCGGTGGCGGACAACGTCGCGTTGGCCGCGCCACACGCGACAGCCGAGGAAATTCGCGGGCAGTTGGCACGGTTCCTTTTCCGGGGAACGGATTCCGACGTATCGGCATCCGCACTCTCCGGCGGTGAACGATTGCGTGCGGCGTTAGCCACGATCCTGCTGGCCGAGCCCGCGCCCCAGCTGCTTCTTCTCGACGAGCCGACCAACAACCTGGACCTACCGAGTCTCGCCCACCTCACGCAGGCACTTTCCGATTTTCGCGGCGCCATGGTGGTGGTGAGTCACGATCTGCCGTTCCTTCGCGGCATCGGCATAACGCGATGGATCAGCATGGACGAGACTGGTATTCGAGACATCGATCCCGAGTAGGCCGACGGTTGACGCTGTCGGTGCTCGACGGTCTGGCCTACCGTGGGGCGATGTGCCTTCACCTCGACGCAACCGCCGCGCTGTCGCTCGCAGGTTGGGTTCGCGAAGAACCCACTCGATCGGCCTCTGCCCCAGTTCCGCAACCACTGGTCGGCGGTTGTGACCAACTCGTAGTGTGGGCGAGTTCGTTCTCCGTACTTGCCAGCTCCGACGACCAGGTGTGGTTTCTCTCGGCGGAGAACTATGCCGGTGGCGTTGGCGTCAGCGATGAGGCGTTTCCCTGGAATGCGTTCCGGCACGAGAGCCTGGCGGTCGCTTCCGGGCCGGCGGAGCGCGCGGCGATCAACGCCTTCTGGTCCACTCACCTCCCGGTCCTGCTGTCGGTGCGCAATGGGTACGAGTACTTGGCGCTCGCACCCGACGGTCAGGTTGTCCGTGGAGGAGAGCCGGAGTTCGAGGAGGTCACCATCGTCGCCGCTGATTTCGAGGCTCTGATTCGGGGCATAGCCGCAGGCGTCAGCACTGCAGACCCCTCCACCGATGCATTGCTTGGAACAGTGGGTACTGCCCCGCCGGGCAGTGACCGGTAGCTCTGGGGGAGGCCGAGTTGACGGCCCGACTGTTCGTGAGAGTCCACGCCATCCGTCGAATGGGACCGGACGACTACTCGAGTTCACGTGCGTAGCAACTGGCACCCATACTGGACGGGTGTTGCACGACGTGAGAAATCCGGTGGACGGTGCGCGGATCACCTATCAGATCGTGGGCGATGGCCCACCCCTGTTGATGGTGCACGGCACAGCGTTGTCGCGCTCCATCTGGCGTGGCTTCGGGTACGTCAAGGCACTTCAGGAGCAATATCGTCTGATCCTCGTCGACATGCGGGGTCACGGACGCAGTGACAAACCACACGACTCCGATTCGTATGCAATGGATCTGGTGGTCGGCGATCTCCTGGAGATCCTCGACACGGAGTCTCCGTTCGAACCGGCACACGTCCTCGGATACTCGTTCGGCGGACGCTCGGTGATGTCGCTGACAGTCGAGCACTCCGAACGGGTGCGATCGCTGACCGTCGGGGGCGGTAGCAGCCGACCGATGACGGGCGCGTTCGACGCATTGTTCTTCCCGGGCTGCATCGACGTACTCGAAAGCGGCGGTATCGAGGGATTTCTGACCGGTTGGGGCGTGAGGCGCGGCAAACCGGTGGATCCTCAGACTGCGACTGCCTTCCGAATCAATGATGCCCTCGCGCTCGCTGCCTACATGCGCCGCGCAGAGAAGGAGCACGGCATCGACGACGCCGTGCTGCAACGGATCACCACACCGGCGTTGTTGTTCGTCGGATCGAGAGATCGCGAGCGCCTGCCGGATACCGAGCATCTCGCGTCGCTGATCCCGGACAGTGCCTTGACTGTGATCGAAGGGGCTGACCACGCAAGCGCAGTCGCAGACTCCGATGCTGTACTGCGTGCGCTCATTCCGTTCCTCAGCCGACAGTAGTCCGCCTTGAACCTCTCGCTACTGCGATGTGAGCACTCTCGACTCCAGCGCGGTCACCGGTGGTTGCCGCAAGTCCAAGCGCCTCAACAACTGGGCATTCGCGGCAACGACCACAGTGGATACCGACATCAGGATTGCTCCGACCTCCATCGGCAGCACGAACCCGACGGGCGCCAGTACTCCCGCAGCGAGGGGAACCGAGATCGCGTTGTATCCCGCTGCCCACCAAAGGTTCTGAACCATCTTCCGGTAGGTGGCGCGGGAGAGCTCGATGACCGAGCTCACCGAACGCGGATCATCGCTGGCCAGAACAACTCCCGCCGACGCGATCGCCACGTCGGTTCCGGCACCGATCGCGATGCCCACATCCGCCTGGGCGAGTGCCGGCGCATCGTTGACCCCGTCACCGACCATCGCCACGCGGTGGCCCGCAGCCTGAAGCCGAGATACCTGCGCTCCCTTGTCCTGCGGAAGCACTTCGGCGAAAACTTCGTCGATCCCGAGCCTGCGAGCCACCGAATGGGCCACGGCCTCCGCGTCTCCGGTGACCATGGCCACCCGCACACCGCGAGCATGGAGGGCGTCGACGGCCAATGCTGATTCCGGGCGAATCTCGTCGGCCAATGCCAATGCGCCGATTACCTTCTCGTCACGCACTACATGCAGGACGGTCGACCCGTCACTGAGCCACTCTTCGGTCCCCGGGATCGCGGTGGCCCCGACCGATCGCAGCATCCCCGGTCCGCCGACACCGACGCGTGCACCGGCGACGTCCGCAGCAACCCCGATCCCGTTGTGCGCCTGAAAGTCGGAACCCGAAGTGAATTCGAGCGACAACTCCCGCGCCGCCGCGACGACGGCGCGCCCGAGTGGATGTTCGCTGTCGAACTCGACGGCAGCCGCTGCGCTGAGAACGTCGTCATCGGAATACCCGTCGACACCGCGTACACCGACCACTGCGGGCTCCCCCTTGGTGAGAGTGCCGGTCTTGTCGAAGAGAACGGTGTCTACGTTACGCATCGCCTCGAGGGCCATGCGGTCGGTGATCAAGATCCCAGCCCGAGCCGCCCGTTCCGTCGCGATCGAGACGACCAGTGGAATCGCCAACCCGAGCGCGTGCGGGCAGGCGATCACCAGAACGGTGATCGTCCGGGTGACTGCGCTCTCCGGGGTGCCCCAGATACTCCAGGCGATCGCGGTCAGCACTGCCGCGCCCAGTGCGTACCAGAACAGCAGAGCAGCGGCCTTGTCCGCCAACACCTGCGCGCGACTCGACGAGTTCTGGGCTTGTTCGACCAGGCGCCGGATACCGGCGAGCGCGGTGTCTTCTCCCACGGCGGTGACTCGAAGCCGAAGTGCCGAGTCGGTGGCTACCGTGCCGGCCACCACCTGATCTCCGACAGTCCGGCGGACGGTCTTCGACTCGCCTGTAATCATGGATTCGTCCATGTCGGCGCTTCCCTCGACCACCGTTCCGTCCGAGGGAACACGGGCGCCGGGACGAACTATCACCAGGTCGCCGGTCGCCAGAGCTGCGGTGGGCACGGTTTCCACCGATTCCCCCACCACCCGTTCTGCCTCGTCGGGCAGCAAAGCGGCAAGTGAATCCAAGGCGCTCGATGTCTGACTGAGCGAACGCATCTCGATCCAGTGGCCCAACAACATGATCACGATCAGAAGCGCGAGCTCCCACCAGAAATCGAGAGTGTGATCCACCCAGTGCAGACTCGCAGCCCATGACGCGAAGAAGGCCACGGTGATCGCGAGCGCGATCAACAGCATCATTCCCGGCTGCCGAGAACGGATTTCGGCAACAGCGCCGGTGAGGAACGGCTTGCCACCCCAGAAGTACATCACCGTGCCGAGTACCGGTGAGATCCATTCCACCAGAGAGTTTTCCGGCAGTGTGTACCCGACCAGATCAGCGAACATCGCGTCTGCCGCAACGACCGGAACCGCGATGACCAGCATGACTGCAAACAACGTCCGGAACTGTGCGACGTGATCCCCGTGACCACCGTGTGCCCCATGCTCCATCTGGCCATGGCTCATCTCGCTATGGTCCATCTGGCCATGGTCCATCTGGCCATGGTCCATCTGACTGTGATCCATGTGGCGGTCATCCCCTCGCGTGTGATTGCAGCACAGCACCGGTCAAGCCATCAGCCTCGAACGTATGCCCAGGTAGCCACCCGAGCAAGGTCACGCGGCCAAGGCCTCCTGTTCAACTCCCCTTCAACATCGCTTCCATCTGAGTGATTTCCGCCTGCTGACCGGCAATGATCGCTTCTGCCATCTTCTCCGCCGACGGGTCGAGCCCGTTGTCGAGTTCGGTCTGGGACATGGTGATGGCACCCTTGTGGTGCTCGATCATCATCGTCAGCCACAACTTGTCGAACTCCGCGCCACTGGCATCGGTGAGGGCGGTCATGTCGTCGGCCGACATCATTCCCGGCATCTCGGCCATCCCGACGCCGTGTCCCGCGTGCGCCGACTCATCCATGCCCTCCATCGAACTCGACGAAGGCTCGGGGCGTCCCCACTCCGTCAACAATTCGGTCATCTGAGCCATCTCCGGGCCTTGCGCTGCCTCTATCTGCGCTGCAAGAGAGAGAAGTTCGGCATTGTCGGTTCGACCGTCGACCATTCTGGCCATGTCCAATGCCTGCGCGTGATGCGGGTACATTCCTTCGAGAAACTCGATGTCGGCGGCATTGACACCCGCAGGAATCTCCGACTGTGCTGCGACGCTGGTTGTTTCGGAAGAATGGTTGATGCTCTCCCCGGAGTTGTCCGAGCATCCGGCAATCAACAGTGCTGCCGCTGCCACAACCGGAACGAACCGCGCGGCGCTCTTCCTGACCGTCAAAGACATGTTTTCACTCCCGAGAATTGATTCTGTTCGATATGCACTGCACCACAATTGATTTGACAAGAGTGCTGCACATGCACAGTTGCCACGTTACCGGCGAAAATCCACCGCGAAGCCCGATAACCGGCTCGAACAGGCTTCCTTCATCGAATCTTCACAGTCGAGTGGAAACCACCACGCGACAGCAATGCAGACACGCAGTCGACTAACCTCGGTCTGATGAGCGCCGAACTACGACCTGGCGAGGAACCGGGGCGCGTTCTTGTCGTCGACGACGAGACTGCCCTCGCCAAGGTTGTCGCCAACTATCTGACACGCGAAGGATTCACCGTGCGCCTCGCCCACGACGGGCCGAGCGCAGTACGTTCGGTGCGCGAATTCGAGCCCGCGCTGATAGTGCTCGATCTGATGCTCCCGGGCTTCGACGGCATGGAAGTCTGCCGACGAATCCGTACCTTCTCCGATGCGTACATCCTGATGCTGTCCGCCCGCGGTGAAGAGTCGGACAAGGTGACGGGTCTGGCGGCCGGCGCTGACGACTACGTGGTCAAACCCTTCGGCCCCCGCGAACTGGTTGCGCGAGTGAAAGCACTGCTCAGACGGCCACGCGCGTCGAGTTTGCTGCCAAAAGTGCTGCCGACGCCTCCCGGACTCGACATCGACGTCGTGGCCCGCACGGTCCGTGTCGACGACACCCTGGTCGATCTCACTCCCACCGAGTTCACCCTGTTGTCCGCGCTTGCGTCCCGACCCGACGCTGCCTGGAGTCGGGCCGAGATCATCACCTCGGTGTGGGGCTCGTCCTGGTTCGGGGACCAGCACATCGTCGACGTCCATGTGCGTGCATTACGCCGCAAACTCGGCGACGACGCGACCGATCCTCGGTTCATCAGAACCGTCAGGGGCGTCGGATACTCCCTGAGGTCGTCATGAACGAGGTCGTCATGAAGAAACTCGGGCTACGCGGAAAACTGCTGCTGGCGCAGCTTGTCGTCCTGTTCGTCTCCTGCCTCGCCATCGCCGCAGTCGCCATTGCCGTCGCTGCCCCGCTCTTTCACAACCACCTCATGATGGCCGGCATCGAAGACTCGAATGTCCGTACCCACACCGAAGAGGCATTCGCTCAGACCATGACCATTGCACTGTTGTGCGGGATCGCGGTCGCACTGGTGGGCGCAAGCATCGCCGCGGTCTACATCGTCCGACGCATCACGGCCCCGATCTCAACGCTGGCGGAGGCGGCTCAAAGCGTCGCAGACGGGAACTTCGACGTGACTATCGGCAGGTCCGACGTAGATGCCGATTTCACGCGTCTCGAAACTGCCTTTGCCGACATGGCGGCACGCCTTGATCATTCGGATCGGGTCCGCAAACGCCTGCTTGCCGATCTTGCCCACGAATTACGCACTCCGGTATCGACTTTGGCTGCGTACGTGGACGGCATCGAGGATGGCGTCCTCCCCACGGACAACTCTTCATGGTCGGTCATGCGCGATCAACTCGAAAGACTGCGTCGGCTCTCTTGCGATCTGGCGGACGTCTCCGCGGCCGACGAACACGCTCTCGAACTCGATCGCCGAGATGAGAAGATCGACGACATCGTTTGCAGCGCAACGGCAGCAGCGGCGCCACGTTTCGCCGATCGTGGAGTCGAATTGACGACCGCGCTACCTCCGCAACCGATCACGGCCGAGGTCGATCGCCAACGAATCGAACAGATCCTCGCCAATCTGCTCGAAAACGCGTTGCGGCACACTCCGAGCGGAGGTTCGGTGACGGTGACACTCGCACGGGAAGGTGACCACCTCTCGGTGTCCGTCACCGACACCGGTGACGGAATTCCCGCAGACCAACTCGAATCAGTCTTCGACCGTTTCCATCGCGGTGATCGATCCGACGGTTCCGGTTTGGGGCTCACGATTGCGCGCAGCCTCGCGCTCGCACACGGCGGCGATCTGTCGGCGCTCCGAAACGAGCAACCTCTCGGCAGCACGCTGATCCTCACCTTGCCGACAGGTTTCAGGCTGCCGCTTTGAACGGATCGTGCTCGGCGATCAGCTTTTCCAGTCGAGCCTCGTCCACTCGAACCCTGACTGTGGATGCCTCCTGCTGATCACGAATCACCTTGGCCAACGTGAACGTACTGGTGACCAAGAACAGCAAGGACATTCCGAGAAATCCGCGTTGCCACGCATCGATCGGAAGATACGCAGTTCCGAGGAGGGTGCCGACAAAACTGACGGCAAAGGCTATTCCGGCCTGAAGATAGAAGGCTGCAGTGGTCTTCGAGGGTGTTGTCGGTGTGCTCATGCTTCGAAGTCTGCTCGCCCATCCCGGCACTCGGATGCGTAGTCCTACTCGAGTGCGCACGGTACTTCCCCGGCAAAAATCAGATGCCGTTACCCATCCTGGTGGATAGTCTCGGTCCGGTATCCGGAGTTGTTCCAGAGCAGTCAGACGGCAGGAGTGATCGATGACCCGCAGACATATCGCCATGGTGAGCATTCCGGCACCGGGCCACGTCAATCCGAGCCTGGCGATCATCGCGCGTCTCGTCGCCGCCGGTCACCGCGTCACCTATGCCAACGACGAGTCGATGCGTGAGATCATCGAGGCGACCGGGGCCGAATTCGCACCGTACGTCTCCACGCTGCCCAGCCTCGTCCCTTCTCCCGACGGCGCCGAACCCGAGAAGAGCTGGGACGGGGATCTGATCGATCAGTTGACGATTTTCCAGGACGATTACGAGTCGATGCTGCCGCAGCTACGCCGAATCTACGAAGACGATCGCCCTGACCTCTTTCTCTACGACATCGCCGGCATTCCGGCACGAATACTGGCTCAGCAGTGGGGCGTTCCCATCATCCAGTTATCGCCGACGTACGTTGCCTGGGACGGTTACGAAGCCGACGCCGCACCGATGTACGACGAAATTCGTTCCGATCCGAGAGGCGTCGACCTGCTCGATCGGGAGACCCGGTTCTTCCGCGCCGAAGGCGTCGAGGTCGATCCACGTGAGTTCACCGGACGCCCACCCCGTGCAATCGTGCTGATCGCAGAATCGATGCAGCCCAACGCCGAACGCGTGAACCGCGACGTCTACACGTTCGTCGGCCCCGCACTCGAACCGAGCAGTCAACCTTGGGTGAACCCGGATCCCGAACGCAAGCTCTTGTTGATCTCGCTGGGTTCAGCATTCACCGATCATCCGGATTTCTACCGCACCTGCGTCGAGGCTTTCGGCCAGATGGACGGCTGGCACGTCGTCCTCCAGATCAGAAAGCAGGTGCAGATCTCAGATCTCGGACCATTGCCCGACAACGTCGAAATACACCGTTGGGTACCGCAGTTCGCGATTCTGCAGCAGGCCGACGCGTTCGTGACCCACGCGGGTATGGGCGGATCCAGCGAGGGACTGGTGACCGGGACACCCATGATCGCAGTGCCGCAAGCCGTCGATCAGTTCGGCAACGCCGACTCGCTCGTCGACGCCGGTGTCGCAGTACGCGTCGACAGCGCTACCGTCACGGCAGTAGAGCTTCGTGAGGCGCTGACTCTGGTGAGCGCCGACGAGTTCCGCCGACGCAGCGCGGAGTTGGCAGAAGAACTCGCAGCGGCGGGCGGTGTGTCCCGCGCCGTCGAATTGATCGAAGCCGCTCTACCCGGCAGCGGGCCCAGATAATGTCTGCTACCAGTGCCAGGCGTCGCCGCCCACGTTCTTGATGGTTCGCTGCAGCACAGTGATGGTGGTGACAAACTCCTCTTCGGTGATTCCCTGCATCCGCTCTTCCTGCAGCATCTGCTGTACCCGCGCGGCGCGATCGAACTGCTCGGAGCCCGCATCAGTCGGGCGAAGGACAGACCCGTCTTCGCGCGCCCACCCCAGTTCGAGGGCAGAGTCGACGGCGTCATCGATCACGTCGGTGGATTCGTTCGGACCGATCGTCCGCAAGAGGACAGCACGCTCCACCCCTTCAGGGTGCAGCGAAAGTTGGTGCAGGACCCACCACCCCGGCTGGGTGACGCCGATCGCTTCGAGTGCTCCGCGCGTGCGCGTGCGAATCGCTTCACCGGCTCGCGCGGTCCAGAATCCGATCGGCTGGTTGGCCGGTGGCTGCATCGCTTGTTTGTTCATGCACACGACGATAAAACCTCAACGGAAGTTCAGGTCAACCACCAGCGAGGTGAAGTTCTACATATGTTGCGTGATTGCTCGGCCGATAATGCGGGCGGCGTCGGGGAACTCACCCGGGTTCGGTCCGGCGTAGTTGAGCCGCAAGAACTTTCCAGTCGGTTCTGCCGGGAACCAATCGTCACCGGCCCCGACGATGACGCCGGCCGACCGGCAGTCCTGCACCACGCGTTCGACGTTCGTGGTGTCCGGGAGCCGAAGCCAGAGGTTGAGTCCGCCTTTCGGTACGGCATCGAGGTGAGCGTCCGGCGCGTGCTCGCGCAGACTCGAGACGAGGAGGTCGCGTCTGGCCTCGAGTTGGTGACGAAGCCTGCGCAAGTGGGTTCGCCAGGCCGGTTGGGTCACGACGTCGAGCGCTACCGCTTGCAGCATCCCGCTGACGTACATCGAATCTGCCTGTGTATCAGCCAGAATCCGCTCGTACGCCGGACCCCGAGCAATCAATCCGGCAACTCGCACCGACGGGGACACGCTCTTGGTCAGCGCACGAAGGTAGACGACGTGACCGCTGTCGTCTCGTGCAGCGATGGGGCTGGGATCTGCGGTGATTCCGAAGTCGAGCGCCGAACTGTCCTCGATGAGGAATGCGCCGTGCCGACGGACGGTGTCGAGAACCTTGTCGGCCAACGACGGCGACCACAGCGCTCCGGTCGGACTCGCGAAGCTCGGTTGTGCGTAGAACGCACGGGCACCGGTCTGTTCGAATGCACGCGAAAGCTCTTCAGGATCAGGCCCGTTGGCGCCGCTGGAGATCGGAATGACCGTGACTCCTGCCTGCGCGGCGGCCAGGATCGCACCCCAGTAGGTCGGCGATTCCATGAGCAACGGACGCCCCTCCCCCACCAACGCGCGAAAGGACGTCGCAAGCCCGCCCTGACTGCCGGGAAGTACAACCACGTCGTTCGGCCCCGGCGGCGTGATCCCGGCAGGAGTGGCGGAACCCAATTCGGAGGCAAACCAGGACTGCAGTTCCGGAAGCCCGGCAGCGAGGGGCCGATTGAACACGGCGTCGGTTCGCGTCGCCCTGGTGAAGGCTGCACGAACCAGACCTTCCGGCAACAGCTCTCGGGCCGGATAGCCGGAATGCAGCGCGATCACGTCGTTGGAGGTGGACTGCAGCGCCATGGGCAGCTGCAGACGATAGTTCGGCGATCCAAGCGCCGCTGTCTGCCACCCGTAGTCGTTGGGTCGCACGACGCGCGCCGCGCGCACGAAGGTCCCCACACCGGGACGAGCCTCCACAACCCCCTGAGATACCAGTGTTCGCAGCGCCTTCTGCACGGTGACCGGACTCGCCCCGTGCAGGCTGACGAGCGACCGAGTGGACGGAAGCTTCGCGCCTGGAGGAGCCGTCGCGATCCACTCACGCAAAGCTGCGACAATCCTCGAACTGCTATCATTGGACATGTCGAATCATAGTAGCGCTACTCCTCTTTCGCCGCTAGCGCTATCGCAAATCAATGTCCGTTTCCAGACCGAACCCTGAGGCGCCCTTCTCATCTGAAACACAACTCACCCACCCGAACCGGAGAGGTACGTAACCGCGTGAACACACCCATCGATCAGGCCCGCAAGCTCGAGAATGTCAGGTACGACATCAGAGGGCGAATTCTCGACAAGACCGAAGAACTCGAGGATCAGGGACACACGATCCTGCGACTCAACGTCGGCAATCCGGCCCCCTTCGGATTCGAAGCTCCGGACGAAATCATGATGGCCATGATCCGCAATCTCCCTACCGCGCAGGGATATTGCGATTCTCGCGGACTGTATTCGGCGCGCACTGCGGTGGTCCAGTACTACCAGACGCGGGGTATCACCGACGTCACCGTCGACGAGATCTATCTCGGAAACGGTGTGTCCGAACTGATCACCCTGACGATGCAGGCCCTCTGCAATCCAGAGGACGAGATCCTGATTCCCGCTCCCGACTATCCCTTGTGGACGGCTTCGGTTTCACTTGCCGGCGGCACGCCCGTCCACTACCTCACCGATGAAAGCCAAGGCTGGGCACCGGACTTCGACGATCTGGAAGCTCGGATCACGCCGCGCACCCGAGGGATTGTCGTCATCAATCCCAACAATCCGACGGGCGCCGTCTACTCGACGGAGGTGCTGCAACGCTTCGTGGATCTAGCGCGCAAACACGATCTGATGCTCTTCGCCGACGAGATCTACGAAAAGATCGTCTACGACGGCCGATCCATGACAAACCTTGCGACGATGACCGGGCGAGACGTTCTGTGTCTGACGTATTCGGGACTGTCCAAGGCCTACCGCGTGTGCGGATTCCGAGCCGGATGGCTGGCCATCACCGGACCACTCGAGCGGGCGTCGAGCTTCATCGAAGGCATCAAATTGCTGGCCAACATGCGAATGTGTGCCAACGTGCCGGCGCAGCACGCTATCCAGACTGCACTCGGCGGACGCCAGTCCATCGAGGACCTGTTGCTTCCACAAGGTCGGCTGACGGCCCAGCGCGATCTCGCACACACCACGCTCAACAGCATCGACGGGATCAGTTGCCAACAGGCCGACGGGGCGCTGTACCTGTTCCCCAAGCTCGACGTCGACAAGTTCGGCATCGTCGACGACGAGAGGTTCGTTCTCGATCTACTGGAATCGGAGAAGATTCTTGTCAGCCACGGTCGCGCGTTCAATTGGATCGAACCCGATCACTTCCGGTTGGTGACTCTCCCCAACACCGACGATCTCTCGACGGCACTCGAGCGACTCGGCAACTTCCTCAGTTCCTACAGCCAGTAGCCCTGGGTACCGGGCCCACATACGACTGAACGCCGACCGGATTTCCGGTCGGCGTTCAGTGGTGAAAATCAGCAGGCGATCAGGCAGTGACGATCGCGTCGAGGGCCGAGTAGAACAAGCCCAATCCGTCGTCACTGGGACCGGTGAGAGCCTCGGTGGCGTGCTCGGGGTGCGGCATCAAACCGACGACCCGGCCGTTGGCCGAGGAGATGCCGGCGATACGACGCTGCGAGCCGTTGGGGTTCTCCTCCGAGTAACGGAAGACGACGCGGCCTTCGCCCTCGAGTTCGTCGAGAACCTTCTCGGACGCCTGGAAGCGACCTTCACCCGACTTGAGGGGGATGAGGATCTGCGCGCCGGCCTCGTATCGCGAGGACCACGCCGTGTTGTTGGCTTCGACCGTCAACCACTCGTCGCGGCAGATGAAGTGCAGACCCTGGTTACGGGTCAGGGCACCGGGCAGCAATCCTGCTTCGCAGAGGATCTGGAAACCGTTGCAGATGCCCAGGACCGGCATGCCGCCCTTGGCTGCTTCCACAACCTTGCCCATCGCGGGAGCAAAACGTGCGATCGCGCCGCAACGAAGGTAATCGCCGTACGAGAATCCGCCGGGCACGATGACCGCGTCGACACCCTTGAGGTCTGCATCGCCGTGCCAGAGTTCGACAGCTTCACCGCCGGCCAGGTTCACTGCCCGAGCCGCGTCGATGTCGTCGAGCGTGCCGGGGAAAGTGATTACTCCGATACGTGCGCTCATGCCTCGACTCGCCTGACGGTCCAATCCTCGATCACCGTGTTGGCCAGCAGGCCTTCGGCGATCTTCTCGAGTTCGGCGTCTTCGACACTGCCGTCGATCTCCAACTCGAACCGCTTGCCCTGACGGACATCGGATACTCCTGCAAAGCCCAGGCGAGACAGTGCCCCGACAATTGCCTGTCCCTGGGGGTCGAGAATCTCGGCCTTGGGCATGACTTCGACGACGACACGGGCCACGTGCTGCTCCTCGGTACTAGTGCGCGAACCCGGAGTGAAACGCTCGGGTGATGGCCAGTTTACCGGGCGGACCCGAGATGGTTCGCATCGAGTGATCGGGGCGTGACGGCCACCACCTGTGAAACCCGCCTGCGAGTCCCTTCGGGGCGGCGCATACTCGAAATCATGCGACTGACACATTTTGGCCATTCCTGTGTGCTCGTGGAGTTGAACGGCTCGAAGATCCTCTTCGATCCCGGCAACTTCTCGCACGGATTCGAAGGCATCACCGGCCTCGACGCCATCCTCGTGACACATCAACACCCCGATCACGCCGACCCTGCGCGGCTGCCCGAACTGGCCGAAGCGAATCCCGACGCCGTGCTCTACAGCGATCCGCAGACGGCTGAAAAGCTCGGTGGGCGCTGGACCGGCGTCCGGCCGGGCGACCGGTTCAGCTTCGGCGACGTCGAGGTGACCGGAACGGGCGGAGAGCACGCAATCATCCATCCGGACCTACCGATGATCGACAACACCGCGTTCCTCCTCGGTGACGCCACCAACCCGGCACGGTTCATGCATCCCGGCGATTCCCTCTACGTCCCCGAACAAAAGATCGACGTTCTCGCCCTCCCCGCCGCCGCACCGTGGCTCAAGATCTCGGAGGCCATCGACTACCTCCGCGCGGTGGCGCCGCGCGTTGCGGTTCCCATTCATCAAGCGATCATCCGCGACGAGGCCGCGGGCATCTTCTACGGTCGCTACTCGGAAATGGCTGCCGACGGCACCGAGTTCCGAGTTCTCGACGAGGAGTCGAGCGTCGAAGTCGCCTGATTCGGTTCTCACGCACTCACATCGACGATGATCCAGCCGGTGCTCGTGCCACCGGCTGCGTCGGTGAGTGTGTAGAGAATCCTGTCGGTGCCTGCCTTCGTTCCGGCTTCGAACACCACTTCGCCGTTTTCGAGCTTCACGGTGCCACCGAGAAGTGACGTTGCCCCGACGCCGGTCACTTTGATCGAATCTCCGTTGCTGTCATGATCATTCGCGACGGCGTCGACGGTGACTGTGCCGCCTGAGCGGACCCGCGCGATGTCGAGTGCGGCGTACGGCGGGATCGGGCTTGCCGTGTACCGACCGACGTCGTCGAGTCGAGCCGAGGCAACCTCCGCCGCATCGACGATGGCAGCGAATTCGGTGCCGTCGAAGCGCGAGAGCTCGTTGCCGTTCATGATGGTCGATCCCTCGGCGCCGCCGCCGTGGTAGTCGTCGGCATAGAAGTTGTGGCCCAACTCGTGGCGGAGAACGCGGCTGAAGTTGCCGTCGGACTCGGCACTTACATGCGCGTAGCTGTGGTCGAGTTCGAACTTCGAGTAGTAGGCATTTCCGCCACCGGATGCGCACACGACGGTCGCCTGATCGACACTCGACCCGACCTGATCGGACCACAGATCTTCCAACTGCTCGAGATTTTCACAACTGCTCGAGTACGGATCGCCGGCGGAATCTGCCCGCAGGACAACTCGACCGAGGACCGGCCGAATCCCGACGTCTCTGATCCAGATGGCAGCGGTGCGGGCCATTGATTCCTCGGCCCGATCCAGAGCGACGGCGGCACTGCCTGCGCCGTGCGCGGAGTACCACTCGCCACTGAGGTCCAGTCCCACCACGAATTGCTTGACCGTCTTGCCGACCCTTGCGGCCGAGGCCGGCGCAATGGCGGCGGTGGGCCACTTGGGCTTTGCGTCGATCGGCGCCGTGCTGCGACCGACCACGTCGGATCCGACGAACTCGAGCGAAGCACCACGATCGAAAATCACCTGCCCTCGCAGTGTTCCGGCGGAGTCGACGATGGCCGAGACGATTGCGTCCGGACGCCCTTCCACGCTGCCGATGTACGAACGGGGCGCCGGGATCACCGCGTCGGTCAGCTCTCCGTCGCTGTCTTGCACAGCCATCGAGAACTCGGATCCCCGCAGGTTCATCTTGTGAAGGCGCAGTGTGAGTTGCTCACCTTCATCGTCGACGGTTGCGGTGCGGACGCCATCGCTCGACCCGCTCGACCCGCCGTCGACACTGCCCGTCGGCAGCGTGTGAACCGCGCTGGTCGGAGCGGCAGACGCGAGCGCCGGAACGAACGCAGCACAGACGACTGCGCCCACAGCCACGGCGACAAGACCCTCGGCCGACTTGGAGAACACTCTCGTGCGCATGGCGAGATCCCAATCCCATCTACTAGCGGCAGATTAACTGCACGCACTCTAGCAGTGGGAGAGTTGGCTGACCCAGCGCTCTAATTAATCGTCCGTTTTATGCGATTTTGACCCATTCTGCACTACTACCAGCAAGGAAGTGGAGAAACGCGAAGAGTCTGCCCGCTCGGACAACCCGGACAGACGACATATTCTCGTAGCTATCAAATAGTTGCCAACTACCGAATTCAGGCAGCGCCGAGCTCCTGAGACGGGGAGTTCCACCGATACACCTGCGAGTCGGCTTCGTGGAAGAGGGCAAGGTCGACGGCGTCGAGGACGGCCTGACGTGGGCCCTCGTTTCCCAACTGCTTGGCCGTGATCGACAATCTGACCAGTCCCCCACGTTTGGCGGCACGCCCGGCTCCGAGAACCAATGCGCGACACCACCACGGCTCGGCCTTGAAGCCTTCGCCGATCCCGAAAACCCTTCCCCGTTGCAAGGTTCCGCGGGTCAGATCATGTACTGCCCCGAGGCCTGCCATCGTGCGAAAGCCCGTCTCCGGCAACACCGACATGGCACCGGGCGATGCCACCCAGCGCGGCGGTGCGAACACCCGGGTCCGAAGGCCTGCATGCTCGAGAACGCGGTCCGCAGCGAGTAGTCGCAGTTTCGCTTCGTGCTTCGACAGAGTGGCGAACTCGGCTCGGCGACGCTTGGTCGCGGCCTGGTCGTAGCCGTGCAGAACGATGGCATCGCCGTGCTCGCGACGCTCACGCAGCCAAGCCGTCGTCACCGCGTCGTCGGCCAGTCGGTATTTGTCCTTCAGTCGCGGCGCCACCAGGAGCGACAAGCGGACACCTCGAGTGTCCATCTCGTCTGCGAATCCGGCAGCGAGATAACATGTCTCGTCTCTGATTCCGGATACCGACACGATCAGTTCTGCGGACATACTCCGATAGTGGCAGCTGTGGGTGAACAGCACACTGCCGCCGGATGATCATCCGGCGGCAGTTTTCAGCGCACCTACTGGTTCTTGGAAACCTCTAGTTCTTGGGAAGCGCAGCTTCGATCGCGGCGACAACCTCGGGTGCGTCAGGCTCGGTCCGCGGACGGAAGCGGTTGACGACGGTGCCGTCCGGTCCGATCAGGAACTTCTCGAAGTTCCACTGAATGTCTCCCGCAGCGCCTTCGGCGTCGGCCGCCTTGGTGAGCTCGGCGTACAGCGGATGCTGGTTTTCGCCGTTCACCTCGATCTTCTCGAGAAGCGGGAACGTGACGCCGTAGGTAGTGGAGCAGAACGTCTCGATCTCTTCGGCGGTACCCGGTTCCTGCCCCATGAACTGGTTGCACGGGATACCGATCACGGTCAGACCGCGATCGGCGTACTCGCTGGCCAGCTTCTCGAGCGCCGAGTACTGCGGGGTCAGTCCACACTTGGACGCGACGTTGACCACGAGGACGGCGCGGCCGTCGTATTCACCCAAAGAGGTGGGCACGCCACCGAGGGTGTTGATCGCGATGTTCTGTACTGGAGTTGTCATAGGCTCCAACTTAGCGACTCTCTCACGCACTGCTCCTTCGCGCACTGCTAATTCGACGCTCCGAGAATGCGATCGAGGTCGTCCAGAACGGTGAGGCCGCCGAGCGGTCCGACGCCGGTGATCCAGTAGGACATGTCGACCAGATGCGGGTTCGGGAAGAATCCGGCGTTGTCGGCCACGGCCTTCGGCATCGTGCCGGCATCGGCCGGTTTCGCGGAGGTGACCAGGATGAGGTCGGCGTTGGCTCCGGAGACGAATTCCGGGGAGAGGTCCACCGAGATCGAGTTCTCCCAGTCGCGTGCGGGAATCGTGAGTCCAGCACATTCGAGAGTGCTTCCGGCAAACGACGTGGGTCCGTACAGCGTCAGAACGTCGTCGCGTGGGCGGATCAGCTGAGCGGTCTTGCCCTCGGTGCTGTGCTTGCTCGCCACTTCCTCGCAGCGTGCCGTGTAGTCACCGAGCAGTTCACCTGCCTGATCGGTCTTGTTCAACGCCTCTGCGACGAACTGGACGTTGTCCTGCCACGGATCGGTCTGAGTTGCCATGTAGACGGTCGGTGCGATGGCAGCGAGCTGCTCGTACAGATCACCGTGCCGCGATTCCGTTCCGATGATCAGGTCCGGGCTCAGTGCGACGATCTTCTCGAGGTTCGGTGCCGCGACGGTTCCGACCATCTCGATCTCCGCCGCCTTCTCACCGAGGTACGCCGGAACGCCGGTCGTCTCGCTGAGTACCGCGGTGCCCACGGGAATCACGCCCAGCGCTACCGACGTGTCGAGCTGAACCGGCTCGAGCACGACAACTCGCTGCGGATCCGTCGGTACGTCGGTAGTTCCACGGGCGTGGGTGACCGCGTGCACGGTGTCGGCAGACTGACTGCCGGTATCCGTCTTGTCGTCACTGCCACACGCCGTTGTCGTTGCCACTATGGCGGCGAGGACAAAACCACCCAGCATGTACTTCGTCCGCGAGTTACTGCGTTTCATTCACAAACTCCTGTTACCGACTGCTTCCGACCGTCACAGCCACGTGCATTCACCGCGGCTGAGCAAAGGATTCACCATCCAATAGTCTGGTGAGCCTAACCTACGAGACTGGAGCCTCATCATGTCTTCCCTCCCCTGCCACAGCGACGGTGTCCTGGGGAAAGGATCTATGCAGTGCCTTTCGGAATTTGTCGCCAATCCGCAAACCAGTCGACGCCCTCACGCCTGTACACGGCAGTCGTCGACCGCCGGCGAACCTATGGTCGGTCGCGCCGGAATGACACATCTGTGGGTATTGATCGAGCATCCCGGCCCCTGGCCGGCGTCCGCCCCTGACGACGTTCTCCCCGTCGCGCTCACCGAAAAGATCTACGCAGCGCAGGGCCGTATCCGTGTCGTGGTGATCCGGCGGACCCGCAACCGCCGGGTGCTCACCCCGACGTGTGTACTCGCCTGGACGGACGGCACACGCCAATGGATGCGGGAAGGGGCGGTCGACCGATACGAGGACCTGTCGGTACTGCCGTTCGAATCGATGGCCACCGGAGCGGAACCCGACTTCGGCCGCTCCCGCACGGAACCGCTCTTCGCAGTCTGCACGCATGGAAAGAAGGATGCGTGCTGCGCGGAACTCGGCCGCCCGGTCGTTTCGGCGCTGAACGCGGCACAGATCGCAGATGTGTGGGAATGCAGTCACATCGGCGGAGATCGTTTCGCGGCCAACATGATTGCGTGGCCTGCCGCAGTCTATTTCAGCCGACTGGACGGCAACTCCGCAATCGATGCTGCCGAGAAATACCTAGCCGGAGAATTGGAGCTGCTGCACCTGCGCGGCCGGGCGGCACTGTCACAGGCCGCTCAGGCAGCCGAACATGCTGTCCGACGCGCCACCGACATCGTCGCCACGGACGCACTCGAGAGCATCAGCGAGAGTGTCGACGGAGAACACACGACTGTCGATCTTCGGTTGGAGGGGAGAGACTTTCGCGTCGTCGTTCGCTCCGGTCCTCCAGGGCTGCCGTTCCGACATGATTGTGGTGCCGGAGGGACCGTCGAATGGAGCGGATGGACCGTCGAGCACGTTCACGAGCAACCCCACTGACCACTCGATTTCGACAAGAGTGCCCGGCAGGCCATCGAACCGAGATTTGCGCGGACTGACAACACTTCGAATCAGGTCGCGATGAAGGATCGACGCCCCTGGTGTTTACAGCTTGCATTCTTCCCATGACCACCGCACTGACGCCGAATGCCGTACCCCGGTCTGCTGATCCGATCAAAAGTGAGGTCGACTACGAAACACTGGCAGAGAAATTCCGTCCGATCTTCGCGGACATCGCACAAGGCGTCGTCGAACGCGAACGCGATCACGTACTTCCCTTCCAACAGATCGACGCACTCAAGAATGCAGGCTTCGGCGCCGTTCGGGTGCCGACAACACACGGTGGATCCGGTGCGAGCATCCCGCAATTGATCCGCTTACTAGTCGAGCTGTCGAGCGCCGATTCCAATATCACCCAGGCCCTGCGCGGACATTTCGCATTTGTCGAAGACCGACTGGTCGCCGACCCAGGCCCGGAGCGTGACATCTGGCTCCGACGCTTTGCGGAGGGACAGTTAGTCGGCAACGCGTGGACCGAAATCGGCGACGTTGCATTGGGCGAAGCCAACACCAAGGTCTCGCCCGCACCCGATGCCGACCATTTCCTGGCGAACGGGGCAAAGTTCTACAGCACGGGTTCCATCTTCGCCGACTGGATCGACCTGTACTCGCAGCGCACCGACACCGGCGCATTCGTGATCGCGGCGGTCGAGGCGAGACAACCCGGTGTCACACACAGTGACGATTGGAACGGGTTCGGCCAGCAGACGACTGGCTCCGGTTCGTCCGTCTACGAGAACGCAATTGTACAGCCGGAGAACATCTTCGACTTCTCGACGCGATTCAAATACCAGACCGCGTTCTACCAATTGTTCCACCTCGCCACTCTCGCCGGCATCGCCAAGGCTGCTACGATCGAGATCTCTCGTCGAGTTGCCTCTCGCACTCGAACCTTCAGTCACGGCAACGCTCCGAGATACGCGCAGGATTCGCAGATCCAGCAAGTTGTCGGCGAGGTGTCCTCTGCAGCCTTTGCAGCCGAGGCCGTTGCACTGCACGCAGCACAGTCGTCCCAATGGGCTTACGAAGCCGCATTCTCCGGCTCGCCGGAGGAAGAGAAGGCCGCCAACATCGCAGCCGAAATCGATTCGGGGCGAGGGCAAGTCGCCTCGATCGGACTCGTCGTGCCGGCCACGGCCAAGATCTTCGACGCACTCGGTGCTTCCGGAGTCAGCCGCGACCTCGATCTCGATCGATTCTGGCGCAACGCCCGCACCGTCGCCAGCCACAATCCGGTCGTCTTCAAATCCAAAGTTGTCGGCGACTACGAAATCAACGGAACCGAACCGATTTACGTGTGGGCCATCGGGACCGCACCGACCGAAAAGGATGAACAGGCATGACCGTGACCAGTGAAACCGAAGTCTTCGTCGGCGTTCCCGACACATCCGAGGGCTGGATCGACCGGGCTCGCGAGGTGAGCAACATCCTTGCCGCCGACGCACTCGCCCGCGACCGAGCCGGCGAACCACCGTTCCGAGAAGTTCAGCTGCTCAAGGACAGTGGTCTTGTGACGCTCCTGGGCCCGGTCGAGTTCGGCGGCGGCGGGCAGCGATGGGAGACCGCCTACAAGGTGGTTCGGGAGATCGCCCGCGCCGACGGCTCCATCGGACAACTGCTCGGATACCACTACCTGTGGGCATGGGCAGCCAGATTGGTCGGAACAGATCCGCAGATCTCCGCTGTCGAGGAGCTGTACACGAGCAACCGATTCTTCTTCGGCGGCGCGGTCAACCCTCGAGACACCGACCTCACCGTCGCGGACCGCGGAGACACCCTGGTGTTCAACGGTGTGAAGTCGTTTTCCACCGGTGGCCGAGTCACCGACCTCACGGTGCTCGAAGGAATCATCGACGGAACTGCGACGCATGTGTTCGCAATCGTGCCGACTGCTCAGGACGGCATAGTCTTCCGCGGTGATTGGGACAATCTCGGGCAGCGCCTCACCGATTCCGGCAGTGTCGAGATCAACGACGTCGAGGTCGACTGGGCAAGTGCGGCAGGCTTTGTCGACAAGGAATTCCAACCTCTGGTCTACAACACCCTGAACTTCCCGGCGATCGAGATCGTGTTCGCCAACTTCTACCTCGGGATCGCTCGTGGCGCACTGGACACTGCCGCCGAGTACACCCGAACCCGTACGCGTCCATGGCCGTACGGCGGTGACAACCGCGAAATCGCAACCGACGAGTGGTACCTCCGTGAGGGCTACGGCGACTTGCAATCCAAGCTGTGGGCAGCGGAGGCCTTCGTGGACCAGGTCAGCCGTGAGGCCGACGCCGTGCTCCACGACGCTCGCGAAAACCTCACCGAGCAGGCTCGCGGCGACCTCGCCGTACGCATTGCGGCCGCAAAACTTCGCGCCGCCGACGTCTCCTTGGAGATCAGCAACAAGATCTTCGAACTGACCGGTGCCCGAGCCACGTCCAACGACGTCGGCCTGGACATCTACTGGCGCAACATCCGGACGCATACCCTTCACGATCCGCTCGCGTACAAGCGCCGTGAAGTCGGTAGTCGTTTTCTGACCGGCGAGATTCCCGAACCGACCTGGTACACCTAGCCACGAACAGAAAAAGACCGTCGCACGGTTGGTGCGGCGGTCTCTTTCATCGTTACGACCAGGATCACTGATCGTAGATCGGGTTCCGCGCCTGCAGCGCAGTCAAACGTTCAGCAGAGCGGACGTTTCTAGTGATGGCTCACGAACGACTGTTTGGTGCCGGTCGGAGCCGTTTCGAGCTTGTGCTGCTCTTCTTCGTCCTCGTCGTCGAGCATCGTGGCTTCGTTGAACGGAATCTTCCCGTCGAGTACCTCGACGACGCGTTCCTTGTCGATCGTCTTGGTCCAGGCGCCGACCAGGAGAGTCGCAACCGCATTGCCCGAGAAGTTGGTGATCGCTCGCGCTTCCGACATGAAGCGGTCGATTCCGACGATGAGTCCGACGCCGTCGAGAAGCTCGGGGCGATGGCTCTGCAGTCCGCCTGCCAGCGTGGCCAGACCGGCGCCGCTGACTCCGGCAGCGCCCTTGGAGGCGATGATCATGAACACCAGCAGCGAGAGCTGTTCACCGAAACCGAGTGGCTGTCCCATGGCGTCGGCGATGAAGATCGAGGCCATCGTCAGGTAGATCGCGGTGCCGTCGAGATTGAACGAGTAGCCCGTGGGAACGACGATGCCCACCGTGGTGCGCTCGACGCCTACGTGCTCCATCTTGGCGATCAGACGCGGCAGTGCCGATTCGGAGGACGACGTGGCGAAGATGAGCAGGTACTCACGGGCCAAGTACTTGACCAGCTTGAAGATGTTGAATCCGGTGACCGCGCGCAGCAGCGTTCCGAGAACACCAAAGACGAAGATCAGGCAGGTCAGGTAGAAGCCGATCATCAGCGTGCCGAGCTGGACGACGGCGTTCAAACCGGTCTGGCCGACGACGCTGGCGATGGCACCGAAAGCACCGATCGGGGCGAGCCAGAGGATCATCGTCAGGATCTTGAACACGAGCTTCTGGATGTATCCGACGGCCTTGAGGATCGGTTCACCCGACTTGCCGAGCGACTGGATCGCGAAGCCGACCAGAAGGGCGACGAACAGAGTCTGCAGCACGCTGCCGGCTGTGAGGGAGGACAGCATCGACGTCGGAATGATGGACGCGATGAAGTCCCAGGTACCGCCCGCGCTGTGGGCCTGATCTGCAAGCTTGGCCACGGAGGCCGCATTGGGCGTGATGTTCAGGCCACTGCCCGGGTTGAGCAGGTTGCCGACGCCCAGGCCGATCGCGAGTGCGATGGTGGACATCCCGATGAAGTAGGCGAGTGCGAGGCCGCCGACCTTGCCGACCTTGGCCGCCGCTCGAACCGAGCCGATGCCGAGCACGATGGTGCAGAAGATGACCGGGCTGATCATCATCTTGATCAGGCTGACGAACAACGTGCCGAGTACACCGACGGACTTACCGAACTCGGGTGCGAGCCAACCGACGAGGATGCCTCCGATGACCGCGACGATGACGCTCATGTAGAGCCAATGCGTCTTGTCGCGCTTTGCCTTGGTGCCCTCGGGCTGTGGGGAACCGTCTACTGTCCCTGTTGCCGTGCTGCTCATGGGGTGTCCTTTGGATCGGATATCTGTGAAGTGATCGGGATCACTTCGAGTCGTGGAGAATTCTTGTTGCAAACAGGTGGGCCCGGAAGTTTGTGTTCATTACGTTCAGGAGGCGCTCGATGGTCGAACGAAAGACCGGCCGACGTATGAGCGTCGCCAGGCAGATCCTGCTCCTGCAATTGGCGTTGTTGGCGCTGGTCATCGGTGTGGGAGCCGCGCTCGCAGTTGTCGACGAACGCCGAGACAGCGACGACGCGATCCGCAGGCAGGTGAGCTCGATAGCGCAGACTCTCGCCCTGTCGGATTCGACGGCGGCAGCCCTGACGAGTCCGGACCCGACCGCGATTCTGCAACCACAGACCGAGAAGATCCGACAGGCAACCGGCGTCGATTTCATCGTGGTGATGGCGCCTGATCGCACTCGGTTCACCCACACGAGCCCGGAGCTGATCGGTCAACTCTTCACCGGGAACATCGACCGCGCACTTGCCGGCGTGACCTTCACAGAGACGTACGCCGGGTCGCTGGGGCCGTCGATCCGCGCAGTCACTCCTGTCTACGATTCCGGCGGAGCCTTGGTCGGTCTGGTTTCTGCCGGTGTCACCCGCGAGCAGATCAGCAAGCAGTTCGCCCAAAGTGTTCCGGTCATCCTGTTCGTTGCCGGCGGCGGTCTTCTTGCCGCCCTCCTGAGTTCACTTCTGGTGAGTCGGCGTATCCGGCGACAGACCCTGGGGATGGCGCCGGATGAACTGCGCACCATGTACGAACACCACGACGCCGTCCTGCACAGCATCGGTGAGGGTCTGGTGGTGATCGGGCGAGGCCGAAGCAGAGATGCGCGAGTGGATATCGTCAACGACGAAGCGCGTCGCCTCCTCGATCTACCGGACGGGCCCGTGCCACTTTCGTCCATCCCCGAGACCATGCGAGTCGACGACGCCTCTCCCGCGAAGGATCAAGTGCACCTCACCGACAAGCGTGTGCTGGTGGTCAACCAACACCCGGTTGAGTGGGAGGGCAACAGAATTGGCACCGTGCTGACAATTCGCGATCACACCGAATTGCAGAACGTACTCGGGGAATTGGATTCGGTACGCAGTTTTGCCGAGTCGCTTCGATCGCAAGCCCACGAGAGTGCAAATCGTCTGCACACGATCATCACGATGGTCGAGTTGGGCCGGAACGACGACGCAGTGGCCTTCGCCACCAATGAATTGCGAGTGTCCCAACAGTTGATAGATCGTCTGATGAATGCGGTCCACGAGCCGGCGCTCGCCGCACTGCTGCTCGGGAAAATGAGTGAAGCGGCCGAACGCGGGGTCGACCTGACCATCACCGAAGACACCGCGCTCGGTCCGGTTCCTTCGCTCAATGCACGCGAGTTGGTCACGCTGGTCGGCAATCTCGTGGACAATGCTATTGACGCATCGCGCGCGAGCGAGTCTCCGTGGGTGGAAGTGACGGTAATGGAAGAGAATTCGATGATGGTTGTTGCCGTCGCCGACAGCGGCCCGGGAATGACACCCGAAGCACTCGAAAAGGCCAAGGGCCGTGGCTACTCCACAAAATCCGGCTCTCGCGGACTCGGTCTCGCACTGGTCTCTCAAGTTGTGAAACGGCACGGCGGCACGCTCACCAGCGAGCCGGCGATGGGCTCCATGCTGGTTGTCCGTATCCCGCTGCGCGAGGTGGAAGCACCGCGATGATCCGTGTGCTGATAGTCGACGACGAACCGTTGATCGCCCAGGCGCACCGTTCGTACGTCGAGCGTGTGCCGGAATTCGTGGTCCACGGCGTGGTTCATTCCGGGAACGCCGCCGTGCGTGCAGTTACGGCGGCCAACGCCACCGACCAGCCCATCGACCTGGTCCTGCTCGACATCGGGTTGCCCGACGCCAGCGGTCTCGACGTGGCTTCCGCCCTGGGCGGTTTGCGGCCCAGTCCGGACATCATCGCGGTTACCTCGGCGCGCGATCTGGAGGTGGTCCGAAGCGCCGTGGCTCGCGGGATCGTCCTCTATCTTCTCAAGCCGTTCACTTTCGCAGCATTCCGCGACAAGCTCGAGCGCTACCTCGAATATCGTGCAGCGCTTCCCGCTGGAGAGTCTGCGGTCAGTCAACACGACATCGACCGCGCGATGTCCGCGCTACGAACGTCCGACGATCGAGCAGCGGCACCGAAAGGCTTTGCGTCTCAAACACTCGGACTCGTCGCAGCGTCTGTCCGGGATTCTGAGGGACCCGTGACCGCTGCAGAGGTGGCAGCATCGGTCGGCGTGTCCCGGGTGACAGCCTGGCGCTACCTGGAAAAGCTGGCAGACGACGGCATGCTCACCCGGGAGACCGAGTACGGGCGCGCTGGGCGCCCTCAGGTTCGTTACCGCAGAACCTGATTGACACAGAACCTGACAGTCACCGAACCTGATTGACACAGAAGCTAGTTCGCGCCCACGGTGTCCAACACCCAGGCGAACTCGAACGCGACCTCTTTCCACTTCTCGTACCGACCGCTGACACCGCCGTGTCCGGCGCTCATCTCGGTCTTGAGAAGTAGCGGAGCATCACCGGTCTTGGTGGCGCGCAGTTTTGCGACCCACTTGGCCGGCTCCACGTACAGAACACGGGTGTCGTTGATGCTCGTGATCGCAAGAATGGCGGGATAGTCCTTGGCTTCCACGTTCTCGTACGGGCTGTACGAGCGCATGTAGTCGTAGACGTCCTTGTTGTGCAGCGGATCTCCCCATTCGTCCCACTCGATGACCGTCAACGGCAGCGACGGATCGAGAATCGACGTCAACGGGTCGACAAACGGAACATTGGCGAGAATGCCGGCAAACAGTTCCGGAGCGATGTTGGCGACAGCGCCCATCAGCAGTCCACCTGCACTACCGCCGTCGGCAACCATCCGGTCGGCCGACGTGACACCGGTGTCGATCAAATGCTTTGCGCAAGAGACAAAATCGGTGAAGGTGTTCTTCTTGGTGAGCGTCTTGCCGTTTTCGTACCAGTGACGGCCCATCTCGCCGCCGCCGCGCACGTGTGCGACGACGAAGACGACGCCGCGATCGAGCAACGACAAGCGGGCAACCGAGAACGACGGGTCGATGCTCGCCTCGTAGGAACCGTAGCCGTACAACAGCAGCGGCGCGGGACCTTGCGGCGCACCTACGCGCCTCACGATCGAGAGCGGAATGCGGGTTCCGTCGTCGGCTACTGCCCAGTCGCGACGCTGCTCGTAGTTACTCGCATCGAAGTCTCCGAGAACGGGCTGCGACTTACGCAGTGCCAGTTCACCACTGGCGACGTAGTAGTCGTACACCTGCCCGGGAGTGATGAATGAGGTGAACCCGAGCCGGATGGTGGGCTGCGCCCATTCCGGGTTGGACCCCATGCCGATGCTGAAGAGTTCTTCGTCGAAGTCGATCTCGTGGCGTTCGCCGTAGCCGTCATCCGTCAACGGCCACACGGCAACCCGAGTGAGCGCCTCGCGTCGGTAGCTCAGGACGAGGTGTCCGGCAAAGGCTTCGGCTTCTTCCAGCCGAACGTCGGCGCTGTGCTCGATCAGCGTCGTCATGTTCGTCGGATCCGACACGGGAGCTTCCACCAACACGAAGTTCTCGGCCTTGATGCCGTCGACGACGTCGTTGTGGAGAATGAGGAAACGGTCCTCTCCCCCGATCACGGCGTGCTCGGCCCCGTACTCGACGCCCTCGCGACGTGGGATGATGACGCGGAAGTCGCCTTCCGGGTTCGCCGATTCCAGCATCCAGCCTTCGCTGGTCACCTTGGAACCGACCCAGATCATCAGGTACTTCTCACTGCGGGTGGACCCCACCGAAACCCAGTACCGTTCGTCGGGCTCGTGGAACACCGAAACATCTTTACTCTGCGGCGTTCCCAGCTTGTGACGCCACACCGTGTCCGGACGCCAGGAGCCGTCGACCGTCATGTAGAAGACGTGACTGTGGTCGATCGCCCAGGTGGCGCCAGGCGCGGTATCGGGAATCTCGTCGGCGAGCATCTCACCGGTCTCGAGGTTCTTGAACCGCAAGGTGTACCGCTCGTCGCCGACGATGTCCACCGAGTACGCGAGCAACGTGCCGTCCTCGCTGATGGAGAACGCGCCGAGCGAAAAGAACTCGTGCCCTTCGGCTTCGACGTTACCGTCCATGAGGATCTGCTCGTCGGCCAGCTCGACGCCGGGCGTTAGGTCGGGCGGAGTCCAGTCATCTTCACCGGCGATGGGGCACCGGCACTGGACGGTGTACGACTTGCCTTCCACGCTGCGCGAGTAGTACCACCACTTACCCATGCGCGTGGGCACCGACATGTCGGTTTCCTGCGTCCGCGACTTGATCTCCTGGAAGATCTTCTCGCGCAAGGGCTCGAGCGCGGCCGTCTGCTCGTCGGTGTACGCGTTTTCGGCTTCGAGGTATGCGACTACCTCGGCGTTGTCCTTGTCCCGCAGCCACTCGTAGTCATCGACGAACGTGTGTCCGTGATGGGTACGTTCGGCGGGGACCTTCTTTGCGACCGGCGGGATCAGGCTCATGCGCTGGGACCGACCCAATCGTCGAAGGACAGACCGGAAATGCGCTCGTACGCCTCGATGTAGCGTGCCCGGGTCGCGTCGACGATCTCCTGCGGCAACGGCGGCGGTGTCGTGTCCGAGCTACGGTCCCAGCCGGATTCAGGGCTCGTGAGCCAGTCGCGCACGAACTGCTTGTCGAAACTGGGCTGCACCTTGCCCGCTTCGTAGCCTTCGAGAGGCCAGTAGCGCGACGAGTCGGGGGTGAGCACCTCGTCGGCGAGCACGAGGTTTCCAGCGGAGTCGAGACCGAATTCGAGCTTGGTGTCGGCAAGGATGATTCCGCGATCCGCTGCGAAGTTGGAGGCGCGGGCATAGACGTCGAGAGTGTCCTCACGAAGCTGCACTGCCAGCTTCTGGCCGACCTTCTCCACTACCTGATCGAAGCTGATGTTCTCGTCGTGATCCCCGAGAGCCGCCTTGGACGCCGGGGTGAAGATCGGGTCGGGCAGACGCGACGCCTCGACGAGGCCCTCGGGCAACGCGACGCCGCACACTGCGCCGGTGTTGTTGTAGTCGACCAAGCCGGAGCCGGTGAGGAAGCCACGAACGACGCATTCGACGGGAACCATGTCGAGGGAGCGCACCACGAGAGCGCGGCCGAGAACCTCTTCCGGGATGCGATCGTCGTCGGGCTCGCCGGCCAGGTGGTTGGTGCCACCGAGGACGTTGAAGAAGAACACGCTCATCGCGGTGAGCACGCGACCCTTGTCCGGGATCGGCGTGCTGAGCACGTGGTCGTAGGCCGAGATCCGATCACTCGCGACAAGCAGCAGATGCTCGTCGTCGATCGTGTAAAGGTCACGGACCTTGCCACCGGCCAGATGAGTGTAGGAATCAAGTGTAGGACGCACCCGGTCACCCTATCGGGCGTTCGCAGTTCGTACAGAACCCCGGTAGCCGGGACAGGTAAGCGTCCTCGCCGATCGGAGAGCTGTCCGCCCTGCTCATCCGGATATGCAGGTGGCCCCTCGCCAGCAGGCGAGAGGCCACCGTCACAGTCGATGAACTACTGGTTTGCGGGCAGCTTCGACAGGCCCTCGTCGATCGAATCCAGCGTCAGAAGAGCCGTCTGATAGGTCGCGGCCAGCGAATGCTGGACCTGGACGACGTTGCCGGCCTTCACTGCGGGCAATTCCTTCCACAGCTCGGAATTGACCAGCTCCTGCAACTGCGGAGACATCGAGCCGTCGGCGTTGAGGCCGTAGACGATCACGTCGACATTTCCGAGATTTTCGCCGATCTTCTCGATGGATACCTGTTCGACATGGATGTCGGCAGGGTCTGCGGGGGTGCCGGGGAACTGCAGTCCGAGTCCGTCGAAGAGATTGGTCGTGTACGAAGACGCGTACTCGCGTGAGAAGGTGCCGGCCTCCGGCTTGCAGACGTTGCACACGCCGCCGAAGGTCAACGAGCCGAGCTTGTCCTTGTACTTCGCGGCCAGTTCGGCGGTTTTGGCGTCGTAGTCGTCCTTGAACTCGCCGTAGGTGTCGGAGACATTCGCGGCATCGGCGAACTGCTCGCCCAGCACTCGCCAATCAGCAGGAACCGTCGGTCCCAGGAAGACGACGGGAGCGGCCGCCTCGAGCTGCGCCATGTCCAGCTGGCTTTCGACTCGAGCGGGAACACCCATGATGATCAGATCGGGCTCGGCAGCGACGATTCCCTCGTAGTTGAGCTGGGAGACGTTGCCGTCGGGCGCGACCTTCGGCAGAGCTTCGTAAGCGGCCTTGGTCTTGTCGTCCATGTTGCCGAGTTCACGGGTCCACTCGCATACTGCTGCCAGGTTCGCTCCCGCCTGAATCAGCGGCAGAACTGCGTATCCGCAGGCCACGATCCGCTGCGGGTCGCTCGGGATCTCGATGGATCCGTTCTGCGCCTCGAAGACACGGGTCTGCGAGCTCGCGGCTGTCGTCGACGATTCGGACGACGCCTCCTCGGAGTTGCTACAGCCGGCGACGCCGACCGCCAGCGCAGCTGCTGCGCCGATCACCACTGCGCGGCGAAACCGCGACAGACCTTGAACCCGCATGTTGAACTCCATCTGAACGCACCGGACTGCTCCGGAATTGATTTGGTGAGGCTAACCAATATCAGGGCACTGGACCTTTACACAAACAAAGGTCCCGAGGAATGAACTGCGCCTCCCGAGCCGCCCACGCTCACAGCAGCACGCCTCCCACTGAGAGGGAGCAAAGCAAGATTCCTCTCGAATCGGACACGCGAACTCGCTACCTTGCCTTCGCGATACCTCATCGACTCGCCACTCTCTCCGCTCGACGAAGGGCTCACACATGTCCCGATCCACCCGTACCTGCTCACTACGGTCTGCCGCGGCCATTGCGTTGACCAGTAGCTTTCTCATCACCGGTTTCGGCGCCTCGATCGCGCAGGCCGAACCTGGCCCCTCGGCTCCGCTGTTCGGCTCGCTGGATTTCGGATCCAGCAACTTCGGCAGTTCCGAGCAGACCCCAGATGCGCCGCGGCTGACCGGGATCGACAATTTCCGCGACGTCGCAGGCACCGGCGCCGGATACTCGGGAACTTTCGGCCTGCCCGTGAACAAGGGAGTCTTCTACCGCGCGAACGCGATCACGCCCAAGGGCGATGACATGAGCAATCTCGAAAAGCTGGGACTGACAAAGGTTTACGATCTGCGCACGGAACCCGAGATCGCCAGTAAGCCCGATGTCTTGCCCGACGGGGTTGCGTACGAGAACATTCCGATCCTGTCCGGGAACATCGCCGAGATGATCGCGAAGATCAAGTCCCCCGAGGACTCACGATCGATGATGCAGGACATGAACCGCGCCTTCGTCACCGGAGCGACGGAGCGAGCCGGGTTCGCGCAGTTGCTCACGGGTCTCGCGGAAACCGAAGGTGCACAGGTCTTCCACTGCACCGCAGGCAAAGACCGCACCGGCTGGACGTCGTTTCTGCTGCTGAGTATCGCCGGTGTCGACCGCTCGGTGATCATGAACGACTACTTGCTGACCAACGAGTACACAGCCGAAGGCATGAAGGCCACGCGCGCGGGCATCGCGGCGAGCCTGGGCGAACAGATGGCCGTCAACATGGAGCCTCTGTTGGGTGTCGAGGCAAGCTATCTCGATGCCGGTCTCGCCCAGTTGGACCAGACCTACGGGTCGGTCGATCGGTACCTGACCGAGGGCCTGGGTCTGAGCCCGGCGACTGTCATGACGCTCAAAGCCAAACTGCTGGGCTGAGTGGCACGGATGCCCCGGGTTCGACGAGGGATCGGACCCGGGGCACGTGTACTTCTCTGCCCGTGCCGCGGCGGATGCGCCGCAGCGTCCCGTGCGTCAGCGCGATACGGCGATCACGTTGTTTCGGTACGCCCAGATGACGATCTGCACACGGGTACGCACCTGCAGCTTCTTGCAGATGTTGCTGATGTGCGACTTCACCGTGCTCTGTTCGAGGCTGAGGGAATCTGCGATGTCGTTGTTTCCCAAGCCTTGTGACAGCAACTGCACCACATCCATCTCACGCGCACTGAGACCGTGATCCGATCCGGAGCGCGCCGTGGACATCGGTGCCGGCTTGCGCCTCGCGAACTCCACGATCAGTCTCGACGTCAATCTCGGCGAGAGCACCGAACCACCTTCGGCCACGGTCAACACTGCCGACGAGAGCTCTTCGGGATCGGCGTCTTTGAGCAAGAACCCTGCGGCACCGCTGTCGAGCGCCTCGAAAACGTACTCGTCGAGATCGAACGTGGTGATCACGATGACGCGGGTCCCGGGAAACTCGGCAAGGACCTCCCGGGTCGCAGTCAACCCGTCGCCATGCGGCATTCGGATATCCATCAGCACGACGTCCGGACGCAGTGCACGCACCTGCTCGTACGCCTCGACTCCCGTTCTGGCATGCCCGACGACGCGAATCTCGGGGTGACCGGAGAGAAACAGCTCGAACCCCTGCCGTACCACCTGCTGGTCGTCTGCAATAAGGACATCGATCATGCGTTGATCCTCCCGTTCACCGGCACCAGTGCCTGCACAGCCCACTCACCTTCCGAATTCGGTCCGGCGTCCAGTTGACCACCCATGAGCGTCGCGCGTTCGCGCATTCCCACAATTCCGAGGTTTTGCCCGTCGGAGGCCGGGCGAGCATTCCCGAGAGTATTGACCACCCGTACCCTCACCGCACCGGCTTCTCGACTCAGACACACCTTGGACTCGCTACCCGGCGCATGGCGAAGGACGTTCGACAACGCCTCCTGCACGATGCGGTAACACGTCAACTGGACTCCGCTGTCCAGGTCGTCGAAGCGGCCGACCTTCTCCAACGAGATCGACGAGATGGTGCGCTTGCAGTCGTCCACCAACTCGTCGATGTCGGAGACCATGGGCGTCGGGAAATCGGGGTCTTCCTCACCCAGGCGAAGTATCCCCACGATCTGCCGCAAGCTGTTGAGGGCCCGCTGACCCTGCTCGATGACGCCCCCCAGAAGGGCTTGTGCTTGTTCGGGATTGCTCGAGAAGAACTTGTCGGCGGCACGAGCCTGGATGATCATGCCGGTCATGTGGTGGGCAGCGACATCGTGCAGTTCACGTGCCATGTCCTGCCGTTCGGCGACAACGGCATTCGCAATCTTGCGTTCGCGGTCCCGGTGCAGATCCGCTACTGCCTGACTGTTCTCCACTGCTTGTTTTCGCAGGCGCGCGACGATCTTTCCCATGGCTGCGACGACCAGAAAACTCGTGACGGTGTTTGCCGCCGGTTCGAGGAACAAGTGAGGCAACTCCCCCACCTGAACCTCGGCGACCGTCAGCCCGTCCCGTTCGGTGAGATACATCGCCAAGATCACGTCCATCGCCATTCCGAGGACCAGCAGTCCGACCAGGCGCATGCCTGTCACTCGGATGGACACTGCCATGATCGCGAACCAGAAAAGCGGCGTGGCCCCCAGCGATCGACTGCCGAGGAAGAGCATCAATCCGCCGGATCCTGCCAACGTCAGGAGGTAGTACGCGATCGGGTACCGCCGGCGCGCACACGCCACAACGGTCAACACCGTCAGGAAACCCATGATGCCGACGACGGTTCCCGGATCGCTCAGCACTCGATTGCTCGTCTCGGGTTCAGTCTTGAGACTGGCGAGACCGAACACCCACGGCACACTCAGCAGGCCGACGATCACGGCCGCCGTGGCCGGGTTGTTCAGGTTGAAACGTCCCCACCCTCGCGATGCCAGGGCTTGCCCCGGGGCATTCTGACCAGCCGAGTCGAACATCCACTCCCCATTCCGCCTCCGATGATTGACGTTCATGGTGGCATGCGCGCACCACTTGGTCCCACATTCGGCGAACGTGAAGGGAATGTTCGATTCCCGACTCCTACCAAAGCACTAGTTGAAGGTGAAAGGCCTAGTACTTATGGCTCAGCTGAACTGCTCGACCAACCGGTTCACCATGTTGGTTGCGCTGTAGTAGTCGAGACGGAAGGTGTCCAGACCCACGGCATAGACGTGGAGATCACGAATTGCCGGATGCTGGGCCAACAGTGGAAGTGCCTCGACCGCCTTCACCGCACCGTCGTCGGCACTGACCAAGATCAGGGTGTTGCCCGCGATACCGTCGTAGAGGTTCTCCGCCGAGACCTGAATGATGTCCTTGCGCTTACCCATGGATTCACTGCTCTTCGCGGACTCGGGAATGTCGGCGACCGTGAAACCCATCGCCGTGAGCAACTTCGCCTGCCCCGACTCGTGCGTCCAGATGTTGGCACCGCTGCCGTCCTCGTAATAGACCAGCGCAGTGGTCGGCTGCGGGGGAAGTGTGATCTTGGCCTTCGCGGCCTCTACTGCGCTGTCGAACTTCGCGACCGTGGCCGCCGCGTTGTCTTCGAGACCTGTCGCCTTACCCAGCACAGCGGCGACTTCCTGCCAACTACTTCCGCCGTAGTCCACCACGATTGTCGGCGCGATGGCCGTGAACTGTTCGTACAGATCGACGACGGAGTCACCTCCAGTTGCCGAGACGACGATCAGGTCCGGGTTCTGCGCCAGAACGGATTCCGCGTTCGCACCGCCCATCGGCAACACTGCAAGTCCGCGTTCTTCTGCTATGTCGCCCCACTGTGTGAACAACCCCTGCGCATCCGAGACGTCGGTGTTCGGTCCCGTCGATGCGGTAGCCACCACCGGAGCGTCGATCGACAACAGCGTGCCCGTCAGCGTCACACTGGTCGAGACGATCCTCTCCGGCTTCGACGTGATCTCCACCGGCCCCTTCGGCGTTTCCACGGTACGCGGCCAATTACCCTGCGATGCAGCTGAGTCAGCATCGGAATCGGCATCCGCAGAACTACAACCGACGAGGGCGAACCCTGCCACCAAGACTGCGGAGAGCACCTTCAGGGTGCGTGATTTTTTCATTGTGACGCCCACTGGCGGACCACTCCTCGAATTCAAAAGCCCATCAAATTAGGTTAGGCTGTGCTCATGCTAACTCAGGCGGTGACCGAATTGTCCGCTACCCTCGCAGCCTCGCCCGACATCGAGACGTCCTGGAATCGGATAGTGCAACAAGGAACGCCGATCATCGAAAGCATTGATACACAGACTGTTCGAGTTACGTTCCTCTGGCGTCAGCCCGAGGAGACCGAGGTCGAGCGCGTTTACCTGGATGCAAATTCGCTGACCGACCATCACGCAGAACAACTCAGCGTGATGCAGCGACTCGGCGACAGTCCGGTGTGGTTCTACACCGCCGAAGTCTCGAACACCTGGCGTAGCAGTTACAGCATCATCCCGGTACCGAAGTCCGTAGTCGACGAGTTCGACTATCCGGGAGCAGGCAAGGAAGACTCGACCCGCCGCACCCGCTGGTTGGGGTTGCTCGAGCACCGAATTGCCGACCCACTCAATCCGCTTTCCGCAGGTGTGGACACAAGGCGTTCCGTCGCCGAGATGCCCTCGGCGCCGGTCCAGTTCGGTTGGGATGCTCCAGTTTTCAGGAAGTCGATACAGCTCACCTGGGCTAGTTCGACTTTGGACGTCGAGCGGCCGGTGTGGATCTACGAGACCGTGGACGACGGATTGACACCGCTCGAAGAACGGCCGCTCGTGATACTTCTCGACGGGCGTCACTGGGCCGAGGTCATGCCGGCAGGCGCCGCGTTCGATCGTGCGGTCCAGACCGGCAAACTGAAATCCTGCGTTCTGCTGGCCATCGATTCCGTTGACAATCAACGCCGTTCGCAGGAATTGCCGTGCAACCGCGACTACTGGAGTGCAGTCGTCGACGAACTGCTTCCGCAGGTGCGCGCCGTCACACCCTTCTCGTCTGATCGAACGCGAACGGTGGTCTCGGGGCAGAGCTTCGGCGGCCTGGCTTCGATGTTCGCAGCACTCGAATTCCCCGAACACTTCGCGCTGGTCGCCAGCGGGTCCGGTTCGTTCTGGTGGCCAACCGGATTGAAGCGCGGGGAAGACGGCCCGCCGGGTGGAGACATAGCCGCACGGATCGAGCGCGACGGCGTACCGGACGGTTTACGCGTTGTCCTCGAAGTAGGTAAGCACGAGTCCGACATGGTCGGGCACAGCGCAGCGGTCGCACAGGCACTGAAGGCCGCAGGAGCGCAAGTATCGTGTCGGATCTTCGACGGCGGCCACGACTGGTTGTGCTGGCGCAGTGTCCTTCTGGACTCCGTTGTCGAACTGATCGGCAGTCCGTGAGACAGACCACGCTCTAGGCCGGCTCGATGTCACCAAGCTTCCAAGTCCGATCGAAATACGGTTCGAGCGGTCCGTAGAAGCGGAAGTACGAGAACCAGTGCTGACCCGCAATGGTCTGAACCCAATTGGGTTCCTTCCCTACCGGAGCTGTAGGTCCGTAGTAGAGATCCACCGAACCGTCCTCGTTGACAACAAGATCGGGATCTCGCGAGCCACGGTCGCCTCGGCCCTGCTGGTTGTCGACAAGGCAGCGTGTGTCGACCGAGTAGACCGTCGCGGACCAGAACAACTTTGCCGGGACATCGGCGGGTACGTGGAGTGTGTAACTCTTTCCTCCGTCCAACCAGTGCCCCTCGGCGTCGGCGTAGCTACCCAGATATGCCTGCCCGAGTCCGGGCGTCGTACTCTTCATCGCCTCGGAGAAGGTGACCGCCTCGTAGAACCACGACGCGCGTTCGTAGAACTCGTCGTAGTTGTCCCCTCGCTGAGCTGAGTTGTCCAGGACAATCGCCAAGTCCCACTGGCGATCCGGCCAGTAGCGCGAACCGGGGAAGCGTTTGACGAACGCATTCGCCTGGGCGAACACCTCCCCCACTTCGACGGCCCGTTGCAAGATCTTTCTCACTCGATCATCCGGGGCGAAGGGCTTGCCCTTCTCAATCCCCAGCTGCCGAAGCCACGCCATCGGGAAGCGGTCGCGCTCTTCGACAGGTTCGTCCTGCACGATGTCGTGAAGGAGTTCCCAGTATCGAAGGTCTCGCGGCTGAATTCCGCTCCAGGGCTTGCCGTCCGGTGAGACCAGACGCGTCGGAGTCGGATTCTCACGATCGGAGTACGGGTACACCCGGACGGCGTCGACCAACGCGTCCGAGCGCGCCGGGTCGGGATCGAGCGTGCGGAAGCCGAACATGATGTGCATCATCGGGGAGTGGACAACGGTGTAATCGCCTGTGTCCTCGGCACTCTGGCCTGGGCCGACTACCAGGGTCTTGCCACCCTTGCCTGCATCGGGGCCCATCTCACCGAGCACCGCGAATTCTCGTTGCCAGAAATCTGCGATGCCCCCGGCGGTCGGCCCTGGCGGCAATTCGATCACCAACGGCCCCGTTGCACCGAGATCGAAAAAGTTCAAGATGTACGGAGTCGTCGCGTTGGCGGTGATCAGGCCTAGTCGGTCACGATATGAGCGGTAGACGACGATATCGGAGGCAGTTGCTCCGAAGATGTTGGTATGCACGTCCATCCACTGAGCCCAGGACACGATGGGTATGGCCCACAAGTACGCCTGCACTGCTGTTTGGAAGTCGAGCTCGTCGAAGACCGTTGCGATGGTTTCGCGAGCGGGAAGCTCTCCGTCCCTCGGGACAAGTCCGGAGGAATACGTCAGTTCGATGTCGGCCATACCCAGATGGTGCTGGGAGAAACCTCGGCGCGAATCACCCACACCGGGTGAACCTCTAGTTCAGTGCGCCTCGAATGACGGCAGCCGTGCTGTCGAGGATTGTCCGATTGGGCGTACGAGGTAGGGCGCGCAGGCCGAAGCCGTCGCCGCGATTTCGCGGAATGACATGCAGATGAACATGGAAGACTTCCTGCCCCGCAACAGCTCCGTCGGAGAGGTGCAGATTCACTCCGTCGACGGGGAGAGATCCGGTACGCATCGCCGCGGCGATCTTCTGCGCGACGGCGAAGATCCTGGCACCGTCGTCGGGATCGAGCGTGGACAATCCACTGGCATGGCGCTTCGGCACGACCAGGAGATGGCCGGATGTGAACGGCCGAATATCCATGAAGGCAAGAACGTTCGCATCGTCGTAGACGACACTGGCCTCGGCCTCACCGGCGATGATGGAACAGAAGATGCAGTTCATGGTCTTCGACCCCTGTGCGCCTTTTCGGTAGTGGTGACCACCGAAAAGGCGCACGGGGCGTAGCCCTTACAGAATCGGCGACGGCGCGTACGCCGCAGCTTCGGGGTTGGCGTCAACAAGTTTCTGCACCTCGGCGACAACGGCATCGACCTGAGCCGAAGCAGCACCGACAAAAGCAGCCTTGTCGGCCAGGGCCTCGTCGAGTGCAACGCGGTCGAGCGGCAAACGGTCGTCGGCGGCAAGACGATCGAGCAGGTCGGGCTCCTTGCCCTCTTCACGCATCGCCAGCGCAACTGCGACAGCATTCTCCTTGATCGCCTCGTGTGCGGTCTCGCGTCCGACGCCGGCGCGGACGGCGGCCATGAGCACGCGCGTCGTGGCGAGGAACGGCAGATACCTGGTCAGTTCCTTCTCGATGACGGCCGGGTACGCGCCCATCTCGATCAGCACGGTCAGGAAGGTCTCGAACATGCCGTCGATCGCAAAGAACGCGTCTGGGAGCGCGACGCGGCGCACGACGGAGCAGAAGACGTCGCCCTCGTTCCACTGTGCACCCGCAAGCTCGGCTGCCATGGAGCCGTATCCGCGCAGGATCACCTGAAGTCCGTTGACTCGCTCGCACGAGCGGGTGTTCATCTTGTGCGGCATCGCCGAGCTGCCGACCTGGCCGGGCTGGAAGCCTTCGGTGACCAACTCGTGGCCGGCCATCAGGCGGATCGTGTGTGCAAACGACGACGGGCCCGCGCCGACCTGGACGAGCGCGGAGATGACGTCGTGGTCGAGGGAACGCGGGTACACCTGGCCGACGCTGGTCAACACGTGAGCGAATCCGAGGTGCTCCGCAACCTTCGCTTCGAGCTGCTCGAGCTTGGCCGCATCGCCGTCGAGGAGGTCGAGCATGTCCTGAGCGGTCCCCATCGGGCCCTTGATCCCGCGCAGCGGGTACCGGTCGATCAGCTGGCGCAGACGCGTCAGTGCAACCAGCAGCTCGTCGGCGGCCGAAGCGAAACGCTTGCCCAAGGTGGTGGCCTGAGCTGCGACGTTGTGCGAGCGGCCGGCCATAACGATGGACGAGTACTCGGCAGCGCGCTCACCCAGACGGGCGGCGACGGCGATGCCGTGGTTGTAGACGTGTTCGAGAGAACGCACGATCTGCAGCTGCTCGACGTTCTCGGTGAGGTCGCGGCTGGTCATGCCCTTGTGGACCTGCTCGTGCCCGGCAAGTGCGTTGAATTCCTCGATGCGTGCCTTCACGTCGTGGCGGGTGACCCGCTCGCGGTCCGCGATGGACTCGAGGTCGACGTTGTCGATGACACGCTCGTAGTCGTCGATGGCGTCGGCCGGAATGTCGATGCCCAGCTCTGCCTGCGCACGCAACACCGCCACCCACAATTGACGCTCGAGCACGATCTTGTACTCGGGAGACCACAGAGCAACGAGCTCCGGGCTGGCGTAGCGGTTGGCAAGGACATTCGGGATGCGGCTCACGAGGCCTCAGTCTAACGGGGGCCAAGCAGTGCCGTTACCCCCGATAGAGACCGAGCTAGACCGGCGGCGCCATCACGTCGATCGATTCCAAGAGCATTCCCCTGGCCAACCCCCGTGGGTCCGGGTCGTACTCCCCCAGAGCCGTGATCATCGCACCGTCGACCATCGCGACAAGACGGCGCAATTGCCCCTCGGGAGCCGACCGGCCCGAGCGTCGAAGCGCATCGGTCAACAGGTCGTCGAGCTGGGCTCGTAGGCGCAACTGCACGTCACGAAGTGCGGGATGACGGGCACACGCGACGAATCGTTCGTAGCGCGAGATCAAACGCTCGCGGCTCTCCGGCCGCTTCTCTTCGTCTCCGAGCAGCAGCTCGACCAACAGTTCGACGGTTGATTCCGCGCCCCGCCGACGTTGGGTCACCGCAGCCACTCTGGCGCGCATCGCTTCCATGTCGGCGTTGCCGTTGAGCTCGACGGCACACGCGATCAGATCGTCGAGTGAGTCGAAGTAATAGGTCGTCGAAGCCAGTGGAAGGTCAGCTCTGGTTGCCACCGCTCGGTGACGAACGGCGTCGAACCCGCCCTCCAGCAAAAGTTCAGCAGCGGACGCCACCAGAGCTTGGCGACGTCGTTCGCCCTTGGGCGTAGCTGCAGAAGACACCACGACATCGTGCCAGCAGAGGGCACCTCCGCATGGCGAAACAGCTCGAAGACCCTGCTGTTTGTTACCCGAGCCACTTCTCGAGGCGGGCCAGTGCCTCCTGGATGTCGGCTGTCGCACCTGCGAACGAGAGTCTGACCATCCGGTTTCCGTGGACGGTGTCGAAATCGATTCCAGGTGCCAGCGCGACCCCGGTATCTGTCAGCAACCGGGCACACCACGCGGTGGCGCCCTCGTCGCCACACAGATGGCCGATGTCCGCGTAGACGTAGAACGCACCGTCGGCGGGAGCCAACTCGGTGATGCCCAGTTTCGGCAACCCGGTCAACAACAGTTCACGATTGACGGCGTACCGCTGAACGTGCCCGTCCAACTCGACCTTCGCCTCGTCCGAGAACGCCTCGACGGCGGCGTACTGAGAGATCGCGGGCGGACACACGGTCATGTTCGACGCGAGTCTCTGCAGCGGGCGCCGAAGATAGGTCGGCACCAACATCCACCCGAGTCGCCAACCCGTCATCGAGAAGTACTTGGACACCGAGCCGATCACGACGGATTCGCGTGAGGTCTCCCAGGCGCTCGACGTGTGCTGATCGCCGTATCCGATGCCGTGGTAGATCTCGTCCGAGATCAGAAGAGTTCCGTGCTGCTCGCACCACGTCGCCAATGCAGCGAGCTCCTCGGGCGAGATCACCGTGCCCGTGGGATTTGCCGGGCTCGCGACGATCAGACCGGCAGGCGGCGACGGCAAAGCCTCGAGCATTTCCACTGTCGGCTGGTATCGAGTTGCCGGCCCGCAGTCGAGTTCGACGACGTTGCAGCCGAGAGCGGCAAGGGTATTGCGGTACGCGGGATATCCGGGTCGAGCAACCACCACGGTGTCGCCCTCGTCGAACGCGGCCAGGAAGAGCAAGGTGAACGCCCCGGACGAACCGGTCGTCACCACCACGTCTTCGGCGTCGACGGCGATTCCCGATCGCTCGCTGTGGTAGCGCGCAATAGCCTCGCGTAGCTGCAGGATCCCGAAAGTCTCGGTATACCCGAGTAGTTCGGTGCCCAGAATCTCTCGCGTCGCACGTAGCACCGGTGCCGGCGCGGGCGTCGACGGTTGACCTGCCGCCAAGGTCAGGACGTCACCATGTGTCCGCTGACGTTCGGTCGCGGCCTTCCATACATCCATGACATGGAACGTCTGGATATCTGATCGACGAGATTCTGAGCGCACACTCCGACGGTAGTCGAACCGTGGTGCGGCAAGAAACGACGGCCACCCATTGTGACGATCCGACAGATTCAGGCGCTCAGCATGAGTCGATTCAACGAGACCTGGGCCACGTCCCTCGCGCAACATTGATCAACGACTTCCTTCGATCAAAAGGTGCATCAGATGAAAGCTCGCTCAGTGCCCACTGCGGCTCTGGTCACGATCGGCGTTCTCACGGTTGCCTCGTGCGGAAGCACCTCTGATCCTGGCGGCAATTCTTCCGGCGACTACGCGAAGGACGGCAGTTTCACCACGATCGTGAACACCGATCCCGGCAACCTTCATCCCCTGATCACCAATCTGACTGCCACGCAGGCGATCAACAGCTATACGAACGACTCGTTGTTGGCCATCGACCCCAAAACCCGCGCAGCGGGCTCGTATCTGGCCGAAAAATGGAGCGAGAACGGAACTTCGCTGAACTTCACCCTCAAAAAGGGGATCACGTGTGAAGACGGCACGACCTTCACTGCCCAGACAGCGGCAAACAACATCAACTGGGTCGTCGACACGACCAACGGCTCGCCGTGGTTGGGAGCATCCGTACCCGAAACTGCGGTAGCAACCGCTGATGGTGACGAGCTCACGATCAAGACAACGGAACCCGCGCCCTTCCTCCTCGAGCGCATCGGCGCTCTCAAGATGGCGTGCCAGGCAGCCCTCGACGACCCTGCCAGTGTTCGAGGCAGCAGCAACGGAACCGGACTGTTCAAGATCACCGAAGTAGTGGCCAACGATCACGTCACGCTCGAACGCCGCGACGGATACAACTGGGGGCCGAACGGCGAAACCACGTCGGACACGCTCGGAGTGCCCAAGACGGTCACGATCAAGGTCGTGACCGACGCCGCGACGACGGCGAATCTCGTCCTCACCGGAACGGTCAACGCGGCCCCGGTTGCCGGCGCGGATATCGAACGTGTGGAAGCTTCAGGCCTCGAGTCGATGACGTCCAACACCCTGAGCGGACAGTTCATCTTCAACCACAATGCGGCTCTCCCCACCAAGGACGAAGCCGTACGCACCGCACTCGTGCAAGCGATCGATCTCGACGATTACACGGACATCAACACCGGTGGCAAAGGCTCACGAGCTACGGCACTGGCAGTAGTCGATCCGCGGGCGTGTGACTTCGACAGCGTCACCGGTGTAGTTCCGAAGTTCGACATGGCCGCTGCGAAAAAGACTCTTGCGGACGCCGGTTGGAAACCCGGATCCGACGGTGTCCTGACCAAGGACGGTCAAGCGCTGCAATTGACGGTCATCTTTGCCAACTACCGCGACACCACCTCTGCAGCAGCAGAATACGCGATGAAGCAGTGGCAGGAGCTCGGCGCGAAGGTGGAGCTTCGTGGTGGTGACAACAACTTCATCATTTCCAACACATTCGCAGCGAAAGACCTTACGTCATGGTCGATCTCGATCGGACTGACCGTCCAGAGCGATACCCCCAGCATCTTCGTTCCGTACTTCGCCGGCCCCACCCCACCGTCGGGTGTCAACTTCGCATCGATCGACAATCAAAAGTACGCCGAACTGGCGGCGAAGGCCTCGGTTCTGCCCGGGCAGGAATCCTGCTCGGTGTGGAAGGAAGCGGAACAAGCACTGTTCACCTCGTCCGACGTCATTCCGGTGTCCACGTCGCCGAACTTCATGTTCTTCAACGGCGCAACGGCCCTGTATGCACCAGTTGGCGGCACCCTGGCCGGCCCTGGCATTCGCGTTCTGAAATAAGCCGGAAGACAAAGCTTTACGTCTGCATCTATTTCTCCGATTCGAAGGATCTACATGACTGACCGTCCATTTGTTCTCGACGACCTCCACCGTGTGGTCACACCCACTGAGACCTCAATCTCTCCCGACGGCACCGTGGTCGTCTTCGTTCGCTCGGAAATTGTTGCCGGAAAGGCAACTACATCGCTCTGGGCGGTGTCCCGCGATTCCCAGGCTCACCGCCTCACCGCAGGGCCCGCCGATTCTGCCCCTCGGTTCTCTCCGGACGGAACCTCGATTGCCTTCCTGCGTAAGGTCGGCGACTCCGCGCAGCTGCACCTGATCCCGCTCGCCGGTGGCGAGGCCGAAACTCTCACCACATCAGCATCACTCCCCCTCGGCGCCGGTGCAGCAGCCTGGAGCCCGGACGGAAATGCCATCGCGTTCGCCGCTGTGGTCTCACGCTCGGACTCCGCCGATCCGAATGCTCCCATCGTCACCGACCGACTCGGATACAAGGTGGACGGTGCCGGTTGGCTCGGCACCTTCCGTCGCCACCTTCACACCGTCGATCTGGAGACGAAGGCAGTTCGACGGCTCACCGACGGTGATTGGAATGCCGACGTTCCGTCCTGGTCGCCCGACGGCACGGCCCTTGCCTTCACCGCGAATCTCGAACCGGACAGCGATCTGAACCTCACGTTCAGCGCTTACCGCATCCTCGTCGACGATCTGTCGGTTCCCCCGCAGCGACTCGGTCATGCCACCGGAGTGCAGGGCTCCACACTGTGGCATCCGCAGGGAGATTCGGTCGTCGCCATCGGCACTCCCGAGGTCCGTGTCGGAACTGCAGACCTGATCCGGCTGTCCGTCCCCGGCCCAACCGAGACACCGGTCGACGTCACCCTCACAGCTCATCTCGATCGCAACGTGATGCCCGGTGCACCCGGTTACCCCGGCGGCACACCGGCACTGTCGAATACTCGCGACGAAATCGTGTTCTGCCTACGCGATCGTGGATGGACGCATCTGTACGCGGCCGACATCGAAACCGGCACCTCTCGATCCCTCGTCGCCAATCCCAACGAGGTCGTCTCGGCGCTCTCCGTTGCCCGTGACGCCCGCGTCGCCTCCGTCATCGTCACCACGCAGCAGTCCTTCGGCGAGGTCGCACTCGTCGATCTCGACAGCGGCGCGGTCACCACGCTGACGAAATTCACCGCAGAAGCACTCCCCGAGGTGACACTGTTTGCCGCCGAGGAACGCGAGTTCACCATCTCCGACGGCCGCACCGTGCATGGTTGGTTGCTGTCCGCTCCCGAAACCAGTGGTGCCGCACCCCTTCTGCTCGACATTCACGGCGGACCGCACAACGCGTGGACCGGCGTTGCAGATACCTATCACCCCGCCCACCAGGTTCTCGCCGCCCAGGGTTGGCGCATCCTGACCCTCAATCCACGTGGGTCGGACGGGTACGGCGCAGACTTCATGTACGCCGTCAACGGCGCCTGGGGTACCTCCGACCAAGCCGACTTCCTCGAGCCGATCGACGCGCTTGTCGCCGAGGGACTTGTCGACGGGGACCGTCTGGCGATCACCGGGTACAGCTACGGCGGATACAGTACGTGTCACCTGACGTCCGCGACGGATCGTTTTGCCGCTGCGGTTGCCGGCGGGCTGATCTGCGATTTCAACGCCATGGCCGGAGTCTGCGATTTCGGTCCGCACCTCGCGTCACTCGCCACCGGCACGACTGTTCCCGAGAACTCCGCGGGGCTCCTGGCAGCCTCACCGCTCGCCGCCGTGAAGAACGTGGTGACCCCGACGCTGATCCTGCACGGAAAGTCGGACGAGCGGTGCCCGCTGGGTCAAGCCGAGGCCTGGTTCGCCGCACTGCGCCAGCAGCACGTACCCACCCGTCTGGTGGCGTATCCCGGTGCAAGCCACGGGTTCCTCGTCAACGGCTCGATCTCGCACCGAATCGACTACAGCACACGGCTCATCGAGTGGGTCAAGCGATACACCTCCGCGAAGCTACCCAAGGCCGGCCTGGCCAACGCGTCTGCCGGAGCCGACGCGTGGAAGCGTTCGCTGGACGTACTGTGTGAGCGTTACGGCGTCACCGGTGCTCAATTCGGTATTCTCACACTCGATTCCAGCGGGAAGGAAATCACCCGCACGACGGTTGCTTCCGGCGTGATCAATGCAGACACCGGGGTCGAGGTCTCCACCGACTCCCTGTTCCAGATCGGATCCATCACCAAGGTGTGGACCGCGATGCTGGTCATGCAGCTGGTCGACGAGGGCTTGCTCGACCTGGACGCAACCGTCCGGTCGATCCTGCCCGACTTCGCACTGCAGGACGAGGAAACAGCTGCCCGCATCACGGTTCGTGCACTTCTGAACCATCGCAACGGAATCGACGGTGACCTGTTCATCGACAAGGGTCGCGGCGACGACGTCGTCGAACGCTACGTCGAGGGCCTGCGTGACTTCCGTCAGGTTCATCCACTCGAGGACGGCTTCGCGTACTCGAACTCCGCGTACGTCCTTGCAGCTCGTATCGTCGAGGTTCTTCGCGGCGGCATCTGGGACGACATCCTCAAGGAGCGGATCATCGATCCGCTCGGCCTCGCGCACACACTCACGTTGACCGGAGATACACCGAGATACTCTGTGGCAGCGGGTCATACGGGGAACTCCGTCGTGATGCCCGTCTGGCCGATCACCCGCTCGATGGGGCCCGCCGGCTGCATCACTGCCAGCATCGGAGATCTACTCACGTTCGCGGAACTCGGTCTTCTCGAAGGACAGAGCGTCGACGGCGTACGGATCGTGTCGGAAAAATCGGCCGCCGCGATGCGCACACCCGAAATCGACATCAGCGAACTGTTCCCGGACAAGTCGGGTTGGGGCTTGGGCTGGTTCCACGAAACCTGGTCGGGCGAAGAGATTTTCGGGCACGACGGCAGCACCATCGGGCAGCACGCATATCTGCGTATCTTCCCCCGCCACAATGTCGCGATCGCACTGCTGACCAGCGGCGGCAAGGCCGACGGCCTCTACCGTGATCTCTTCACCGAAGCCGCGGCCGCGTTGGTCGGACTCGAACCTCCGCAAGCCCTCGCCCCGAACCCCGCGAGTGTGGAGTCGATTCCGGATTCGGTTCTGGGAAAGTACAGCTCGGGCGGGATAGCAATCGAGTTCCGTCGTGGAGAGTCCGCTGACGAGGCCGTGATCACCGTCATCGGCGACGTAATCCCGAATCCCGAGGAAGACGAGACAGCTCCGAAGAAGCCTGCAACGGTAGCCACTCTCGTACCGTCGCAGATCCCGGGGACCTGGACCACCCGTCAACCCGGGGCCGCCGGTTGGACGACGGTACGGCCGCACCGAAACGGAGTGTACGTCGGATTCCGCTTCCTACCACGGGTTAACGCGTGACGATGACCGATACACATACGATGACGGAAACACAGAACGCCGAATCACAGAACGCCAGCGAACTCGAGGAATCAAAGATGCAAGAACAGCTTCAAGAACTCGTCGATCAGTGGAGGGTCGAGGCAAACATCCCCGGCGTCTCGGTCGGCATCGTTCACGGCGACAAGGACATCGTCGTCACCAGTGGCATCGAGAGCGTCGAAACCCAACTCCCGGTCACCGACAAGACGATGTTCATGATCGGCTCCACCACAAAGGTGTTCGCCGCAACAGCCGCGATGGCACTCGTCGAGGACGGCCTACTCGATCTCGACACCCCGTTGGTCGAGTACGTCCCCGAACTGACCTTCGCCGACGAAACAGCCACGCGCACAGTCACGATGCGTCATCTCCTCACCCACACCGGCGGATTCACCGGCGACGCGGGCCTCTCGGCAGGCTGGGGCGAAGACGCCCTGGGACGCTCGGTTTCACGGCTGAACGAACTGCGACAAGAATTTCCCGTCGGAGAAGTCTTCTCCTACAGCAACTCCGGATTCGTTCTCGCCGGACATGTCGTGGCCAAGATCAGCGGGCTGACCTTCGAAGAGCTGGTCAAGCAGCGCGTGCTCGACCCCCTCGAAATGAAGAACTCGGCCTTCCTGCCCTGGGACGTGATGACCCACCGGTTCGCACTCGGTCACTACATCCGCGACGGTGTGCCGTTCGTGTCCAACGAAACCGGACTGGACCGCGGCATGATCCCTTGCGGCGGAATGTGGTCCTCGGTGCGAGACCAACTCGTCTGGGCACGTTACGCACTGTCGGGCGAACACCCCGGCGAAGGACAGCCACTCGACGAGTCCACCCGGTTGTTGATGCAGAAGCCGCAGCGTCCCGCCGCGATGATGTTCGAAGAAGTCGGCCTGGGATGGCTGTTGACTCGATACGGAACCACTCAGGTAGTGCGGCACGGCGGAAACGTGAGCAACCTCCAGGTCTCCGAGTTCATGACAGTGCCCGAGAAGAACTTCGCCGTCACCGTGCTGACCAACGCACTCGGCGGCGGAATCGGCAAGAAGATCGTCGACTGGTGCATGGCCAACCTCACTGAACTACCCACGCCGGCATCCCTGGACGTGGTCGAGCCCGAACCCGCTGCCGTCGACGCAGTCCTGGGCAAGTATCAGGCCGGCTCACTGACGATGACCGTCGCCCCCGGTGACGAGGGAATCGGCATCCGGATGGGCAGCGCGCAGGATCTCGGTGAATACGAGGACATCGTCTGGCCGCCGGCAATCCCGATCGCCTTCCTCAACGACCGTGACTTCGCTGCTCGCGCCGACACCACCCGGGCGTTGGGCCGCTTCGTCACCGACGACACCGGTCGCGCCGTGATGCTCGAATTCGGCGGCCGCACCGCCAAGCGAGTGGCCTGATCCTCTAGACGGGTGACGCGGTCCGATTACGGGACCGCGTCACCCGTCTTCGTAAATGCACAGCCGAGAAGGTACAGACTGGACGCCATGAACTTCATCGGCGAGTCGATTCTGCACCCCTCCCGGTGGAGCGTGCGTGCCCGTTCGACCGTGGCTTCGACACTCGTGATCGCCTTCTGCCTGGTGATCGCCGGGCTTGCACTGGTTTTCGTGCTGGCAAACTCCCTGCATCTGTCCGCGCTGAACAGCTCCGACGCTCGCGCCACGCAATTGGTCCAGCAGCTCAACGGAAAAAACCCGGCCGATCTCGACCCTTCGCTTCTGTCCACAGACAGTCAGATCGGAATCGTGCAGATCGTCGACGCCGATCACCGAATAGTCGCCCAATCACCTGGAACCGACAGCGACCTCCTGTCCGAACGTTTTCTCGGCCCTGACGAGTCGGACGCTCTCGGAAGGGTCAAGAAGTCCGACGACGAGGACTACTGGCTGATCGGGCGAGGCGCTCAGACGGCGACCGGACCAGTCACCGTCTTCGTCGGCGCCGACCGCGAACCGGTTGAAACCGTGGTGACGACCGTTGCCGTTCTGCTGGCCATCGTCGGACCTCTGGTCCTGGGGCTGGCAGCGTTTGCCACCTACCGCCTCGTCGGTTCGGCCCTCGCTCCCGTCGAACGCATCCGCGCTCGGGTAGCATCGATTTCGAGTGGGCGTCAAGGTGAACGAGTGCCTGTCCCGTCAGGGAACGACGAGATAGCCCGACTGGCAACAACAATGAACGACATGCTGGCGCGCCTCGACGAAGGTGCGCTGGCCCAGCAACGATTTGTCAGCGATGCCTCACACGAGTTACGCAGTCCGCTGTCCACGATCACGACGGCCCTCGAACTGGCACACCGACGCCCGGATCTCCTCGACGACGCGCTGATCGAAGACGCACTACTTCCCGAGGCGCGCCGGATGCGGCAGTTGATCGAAGACCTGTTGATTCTCGCGCGCTCTGACGAAAGCGAACTCGAAAAGTTCGGCATCGTCGTCGACGTCGACCTCGATGACATCTTGTTCGCCGAGCAGAAAAGGATCGACGGTATCTCCGCAGTTACGGTCGCCGCTGCCGTGGCTCCGGTTCGGGTCTCCGGAGACCCGAGAGCATTGACGCGGATGGTGCGAAACCTCGTGGACAATGCAGTGCGGCATGCGGAGACCCTCGTGTATCTCGAGTGCTCCGAAGCCGGAAACGAAGCCCACATCGTGATCGAGGACGACGGGCCCGGAATCCCTGCAGCAGAACGCGAACGAATCTTCGGACGCTTCGTCCGCCTGGACCAGCCGCGGTCGAGGCAGGGAGGCGGGTCCGGACTCGGACTCGCCATCGCGTCGGAAATAGTTGCGGCGCACCACGGAACCATTTCCGTCAATGAGAGAGTGGGCGGTGGAAGTCGATTCGAGGTGACGATTCCGGTACCGAACGACTGAAGATCAGGCAGTGCCGACAAAGCGGTACCCGACGCCTCGGACCGTTTCGATGCTCTGAGTTCCGAACGGGAGGTCGAGCTTCTTACGAAGGTAACCGATATACACCTCGACGATGTTCTCGTCACCTTCGTAGTTGGTGTCCCAGACGGAGCGAACGATCTCGGTCTTCGTGACCACCACACCATTGTTGCGCATCAAGAATTCGAGAACGCTGTACTCCCGTGGCGTCAGGGTCAATTCGATTCCCGCTCTGCTCACCTGATGTTTGGCCGGGTCGAGGGACAGGTCTCCAACGGAGAGTATCGCCGGACGTTGTGGAGCGCCGCGACGCACCAGTGCGCGCAGCCGAGCGAGAAGCACGACAAACGAGAATGGCTTGACCAGGTAGTCGTCGGCGCCGAGATCGAATGCATCGGCCAGGTCGTATTCGCCGTCCTTTGCCGAGAGCATGAGGATCGGCGTCCAGATCTCCCGGGCGCGTAGATCCCGCACGATGTCGTACCCGTGTTTGCCCGGCAACATGATGTCGAGAACGATCACGTCGAATTCGTCACTGCACGCAGTCGCGAATCCGTCGTCACCGTTGAGTTCGACGGCGGTCACGAATCCCTCGGCCACCAATCCCCGCCGGATCGTCTCGGCCAGGCGCACTTCGTCTTCGACCACCAGTACTCGCACCACCGGCCCCGTTTCGTCGCCACGCAGTTGTTCGGATGCACCCAGTAGAGCAGACGGTAGACCCAGGGCCGAGTTCCGTTCAGCGTTTCTTCAGCTTCGGATCGTCACACTGCATTCATGCCTGCAACTGTGTCGACCGTGCGAAACGTGGTCACCGAAGTCCTGACCGAGAGCACCACCGCAGAGATCGCGGTTGCCGCAATCGTGGTGGCCGCAGCTCTGTTCGCGTTCGGTTCGATCTACCGAGCTTCCAGCGTTCGGTCTACAGCCCTTCGCACGTGCGGACTCGTGCTTGCACTGGTGACGCTGTCGATCCAGGTGTATGGAAGCGGGTGGTTGACGAGCTTCGACGGGCCGGTGACCGACTGGATGGTCGATCATCGGAGCGGCGCCCTGAACCAGATCGCGGTCGCCGTCACAGATCTCGGTAGCCCTGTCGCCACCGCGCTGCTCGGGATCACCTGCGGAGTGCTCATCTCATGGCGAGCGCGTTCGGTCGTTCCGGGCTTGATCGTGATCGGAACCGTTGGCGGGGCGGCGGTCGCCAGCACGGTAATCAAAGCGCTCGTCGGTCGCGAACGTCCGCCGACCAACATCCAGGTTCTTCTCGAGACCGGCCACTCGTTCCCCTCCGGTCACGTGACGGGCACAGCAGCGCTGTTCGGCATTGCCGTTCTCGTTGTGAGCGTCGACCGAACAGCGGCCGTCAAACGCCTTCTGATGCTCCTCGCCGTGACGGTCACCGTCGTCGTCGCGCTGACTCGCCTCTACTTGGGTGCGCACTGGCTCACCGACGTCATCGCCGGAGCCATTCTCGCGACGCTTGCCGTCACGGTGGGTGGAGCCCTCTTCCGATTCGTCGGCACTCACAACCAAGCTGAATCGACTACTGCTGCAATGCGCTCTGCAGAACCTTCAGCACTTCACGAGCCGCAGTCGGCCCGGTATTGAGGTAGAAGACGTCATCGTCAACAGCGACGGCGTGGTTGGCGACCACACCACGTAACTGCGCCCACAACGGCGCGTTCGTCAATGTCGCCGGGTCCCCGCCCTGCACGCCGTAGAAGATCCAGTCGGCGTCCGCCACGTTCAACTCTTCTTCACTGATGTCTCGGGAAGTGTCGTCGAACTGCTGCGACTGCGGACGGGTCAAGCCGGCATCCTCGGCGATACTGCCGGTGAACGAAGGAATACCGAAGATGCGCAGACGATTTCCGTTCTGGCGCGTGAACGACACCGTCGGCGGCGACGAGAGGGAAGCACCGAGGGCCGCGGCATCGGTATTGAAGGTATCCAGCAGTGCCGTCGCCTGCTGCGTCCTACCTACCCCGTCGGCAACCAGCAGGAAGTCCTGCTTCCAGTAGACGCCGGTCCCCTGTGTTGCCACCGTGGGTGCGATGGCGGAAAGCTGGTCGTACAGCGAATCAGCGTCCTTTCCTGCAACATTCATCAAGATCAGGTCAGGATCGAGCGTGACGATCGCTTCGAAATTCGGTGTGAAGCGTCCACCTGCGTCAACGACATCACTTAGCTGAGTACGGAATTCGGGGTACGCAGACAACAAGTACGGAGGCACCAGGTCCGCACCGTCACCACGCGTCGAACCTGCGGGCACGACACCGAGCGACAGGAGTGCATCTGCTTGCCCGGTCGAGATGACGACAACCTTTTCGGGCTGCGATTCGATCGTGGTGTCCCCTTTGAAGTGTGAGACGGTACGAGGGAACTCGCCGTCCGACTTTCCGCTCCCCATTCCAACCGGGACTTCTCGCGGAGCGACAAACGCAGAGTCCGCCGGAGCCGACGCACTGATCTCGGCATCTGTGGGCGACGCGTCCTCGCTCGAGCAGCCACTGAGAGCTGCCACCAATGTCAGTGCGCCGATCAGCATTACACTGCGTGACTTCTTTCGAAAATTCATGATCGTGTCCCGTACGTCGTGAAGCATGACAGCTTCATCTTCCGTCATGGTTAGGTGACCCTACCCTTTGAAGAACTGTAAACTATATCTGTGTCAGATACAGTTCCAGGGCGTGGATCACACGGGGTCGATCGCTACTCCGATCGCATGCCCACCGCGGAAGAAGCATCGAGATCACTCATCGCTGCGGCGTTCGAATTGCGTCGAGCGCTGCGGGAATACATGGATACGTCGGGTACCGACGCGACTCTGCCAGAGGCACAATCCGAAGTACTTCACGATGTCGCACACCATCCGGGCACTCGCATCGGGGCGGTCGCCGATCGTCTCTCCAGACGCCCGAACACCGTCAGCACGCTGGTGCGCACACTCTCCGACAAAGACCTGATCGAACGGCGACCCGATCCCACGGACGGCCGAGTGAGCACACTTTTCGTGAAGGACGAACGAAGCGCGCGACGAGACCGTCGATCCGAACTACGCATCGGCGTTCTCGCCGAAGAATTGGCGTCCCTCGACGAGGGCGACCTCGACACATTGACCACTGCCGTCGGCATCCTCGACCGAGTCAATCGATCATTGCGAGATCACGCGCCGCGATGACACTCCGGGACATACAGAAGCGGTGCGGTGCAGCACCTGCCGCACCGCACCGCACCTGCTGACGAGTCACCGCCCTAGTTCATGTCGTTCGCAATGATGTTCTCGATATTCCGTTCGGCCAGAGCGGTGATGGTGACGAACGGATTGACTCCCACATTGCCCGGTACGAGGGATCCATCCATGACGTACAGACCCGGGTACTCCGGCAGACGACCGTAGCCGTCGGTCGCCTTGCCGAGCACACAACCGCCGAGGGGGTGGTACGTCAACTGATCGCCCCACGTCTGCGTCGGGCCGAAGAGGTCGGTCCGGTAGATCGTGCCTTCCTTCTTGTTGATCTTGTCGAAGAGCTTCTTCGCCATGTCGATCGACGGCTGGTTCTGCGAGCGCTGCCAGTTCAATCCGACTTTGCCTGTTGCCGAGTTGAATTGGAACTGAGCACGTTGCGGATTCTTGGCAATCGCCAAGTACAGGCTGACCCACAGTTCGGTACCGGCCGGGAAGGGTGCGATTTCCGCAAAGACGGGAGCGGATGTGTCGGCCCAGTTGTCGATACCCATCACGGGGATCGCCGACTGCTTCGCACCGGTGGCGTCCCACATGTGATTGGCGCGGCCCACCATCACGTTGCCGTTGTGACCCCATTCCTGTCCAACTGCACCCGGCAAATTCGCCAGCTGCCCTTGCGCTTTCATCGCGACCAGGAGCTTGCTGGTCCCGATACTGCCGGCCGCGAAGAAGACCTTGTCCGCCGTCACTGTCTTGGTGCCGACGGTATTGCCCTGCTCGTTGATCTGGTTCATCACCACTTGATAGCCACCGCCGGTCGCGGCCGGGGCAACCGAGGTCACGACGTGCAGAGCTGAAATGGTGAGCTTGCCGGTGGCGGATGCCGCAGCGAGGTACGTTTTGTCCAGTGACTTCTTTCCGGCATTGTTGCCGTAGATGACCTCACTGACCAGAGCGGACTTGGTGACCTGGCCGGCAGCTTCCTGCTTCATGTAGTTGAAGTCGTAGACATTCGGAACGAACGTTGTTGTGTAACCGGATCTCTCAGCGGTCTTTCGCCCCGTCCGCGCGAACTTGTAGTACTCGGTCGATTCGAACCAGGCCGGGTCGATGTTGTTGACTCCGAGCGCAGCGTTGGCCCGCGGGAAGTACGTCGAGTACATCTCGTTGGAATCGACCCCGGGCAGGATCTCTTCGAAGTAGTTGCGCTTGGGTGTGACGGCCATACCGCCGTTGACCAGTGACCCGCCGCCGACCCCTCGGCCTTGGTAGACCTTGATCCCGCCGAAGTCCTCGGCGTCGAGAACGCCGACGTAGCGGCTGATGTTCTTGTCCACCGAGCCGCCGGAAAAGTGTGAAACCGGTTGAACTGTACGGTCTCTGAGCCAGAAGGACCGACCGTCGGGCGAGAGCATCGGGCAGAAGATCTTGCCGTCGGACCCTGGTGTGGTCCACGACTTCCCCATCTCGACCATGTGCGTGTCGATACCGGCCTGCGTCAGGCGAAGTGCTGCAACGGCACCGCCGTATCCACTGCCGATCACGAGCGCGGGGACACGGTCTCCGTCGTTCAATGCTCGTCTGGGCGCAGCGGCCGCCGTGGTCCACGAGGACGAGAGTGCGGCGGCCCCCACAGCTAATCCTGTTGCTGCCAAGAAGTTTCTACGCGAGAGCGTGGAATTGGTACGTGCGTGCCGTTCGTTGAATCCAGCGCGAATGCTCAAGTGTGCCCTTCTCTTTCCGTGACCCCCGCGCTGAGATATACCGGGAGAAACCGAACGAGAAGTCCATACTCGTGGGTAACTTCGAGGAACCGTTGATTTTCCATGAAAAGGGCCGATGAACAGAAAGTTCACCGGCCCTCCGAAAGAACGAGTCAGGGAATTGAGATGCGACCTTCGACGGCGCCGAGTCCGATGTCCTTGCGGAAATGACCGCCGGGAAGCTTGACGTCGGCGATCTTTGCGTAGGCGTCGTCGCGAGCTTCGGTCAGATCCTTGCCAACTCCGACAACACTCAGCACACGCCCGCCGGCCGAGACGACGGCACCGTCTTCACGCTTCTTGGTACCGGCGTGCAGGACTCCGTCGGCGTCCGCTCCGGTGATCACGTCGCCGGTGCGTGGGGTTGCCGGGTAGTTCTCCGCGGCAATCACGACCGTGACAGCGGAACCGTCGCGCCACTGCAACGGACCGACCGAATCGAGTGTTCCGGTCGAGGCCGCATTGAGTAGACCGCCCAGCGGCGTTTCGAGGAGAGCAAGCACGGCCTGAGTTTCGGGGTCACCGAACCGGCAGTTGAATTCGACGACGGCCGGGCCGTCGACACCGATCGCCAGACCGGCGTAGAGAAGGCCGGAGAAACTGCTACCGCGCGCGACCAACTCGGCAGCGACGGGCTTGACGACGTCATCGACGATCTGCGTGACCATCTCGTCGGGCAGCCACGGCAATGGGGTGTACGCGCCCATACCGCCGGTGTTGGGTCCGGAGTCTCCGTCGCCGACACGCTTGTGGTCCTGAGCCGGGAGCAGCGGGATCACAGTTTCGCCGTCGACGAGGCAGAAGAGCGAAACTTCCGGACCGTCGAGGAAGGACTCGAGGAGAACCGGGTGTCCGGTCTCGAGCAGTTCTGCGGCATGATCGCGCGCGGCGAGACGATCCGTCGTGACGACTACGCCCTTACCCGCGGCCAATCCGTCGTCCTTGACCACCCAGTTGGGACCGAAGCGGTCGAGTGCTTCGTCGAGCTTGGCCGGATTGTCGACGATCTCACTGTGAGCGGTCTTGACGCCGGCGACAGCCATCACGTCCTTGGCGAAAGCCTTCGATCCCTCGATGCGGGCGGCGTCGGCCGAAGGCCCGAAGCAGGCGATACCTGCTGCCCGCACCGCGTCTGCGACACCGAGGACCAGCGGAACCTCGGGTCCGATGACGACGAGGTCGGCTTCGACCTTCTGGGCCAGCGCGGTAACCGCGTCACCCGAAGCGACGTCGATGGGGTGCTGCTCGGCGATTTTTGCGATCCCGGCATTGCCAGGCGCGCAGATCAGGGCCGTGACACCTGGATCGCGAGCAAGAGAGAGAAGGAGGGCATGTTCACGGGCTCCGGAGCCGATTACTAGTACGCGCACGGGGAACAGACTACGGCCTGCGATAACAGCGCTCTCGGAGTGCCACTCACGGGGCCAAGGTCCCAGCGTTCGGCCTTTGTGCGAAATATCCGTTTCGAGATGAGATCATATGAATACCTGAATAGGTGAACAGATGTTTTCGGACACCTGTCCACCAAGGAAAGGACACCCGTGAAACTCCACAAACCAGGCGTTCTGACGCTCACCGCAACCGCCGCAATCGGCGCACTTCTGATCACGTCGTGCAGTAGCCCGACTGGCACCGACTCCTCGGGCAACAACGACGGCCTGGTCTTGGCCGACGGCTACGAGCTGGGCGGCTACAACCCGGTCGCAGGCTTCGGCGCTGCCGGCGAGGCCAAGATGTACGACGGTCTCGTCCGACTCACCGGAGGGACCGGCATGCCGGGATTCGAGCCGTCTCTGGCCGCGGAGATGCCCACTGCCAACGCCGACGCGACAGTCTGGACGGTCAAACTCCGCGACGGGGTCACCTTCTCCGACGGATCGACCTTCGACGCCGCCGACGTGGTTGCCACGTACAAGGCGATCCTCGATCCCGCTTCCGCCTCCGAAGCGCGTTCGTCGTACGACATGATCAGCGATGTCGTGGCCGTCGACGACAACACAGTCGAGTTCCGCCTCGCGTACTCGTATGCGCCCCTGCTGACGAAAATGCTGATCGGCATGGTCCCGTCGGAATCCCTCGCGACACCCGGACTTGCCGCCGAATCGCCGTTGAACACCGCGCCTGTCGGTACGGGTCCGTACACACTCGTCGATCTCTCACCGGATCGAGCGGTCTTCGAGGCGAACGAGAACTACTGGGACGGTGCACCGGAGATCAAGAAGCTCACTCTCCTCTACGTTCCGGACGACAACACCCGCGCCCAACGTATGGTGTCCGGCGAGATCGACGGAACCAATCTCCCTCCACTGCTTGCCAATACGTTCTCGGGCAAAGACAACATGTCGGTGACTGCCCATCAGTCAGCGGACTGGCGCGGTCTCTCACTTCCGACGAACAATCCCGTGGCAGGCGACAAAGCCGTACGGATGGCGCTCAACCTCGCCGCCGATCGCCAGTCGATGATCGACAACGTCCTGGGCGGACACGGCCGCGTCGCCGCCACTCCGATCCCCGAGGTCTACGGCGATTCGTACAACCCGAACGCAACCTTCGCCTACGACCCGGCCGAGGCCGAGCGAATTCTCACCGAAGCGGGCTGGATCGAAGGTGCCGACGGAATCCGTTCGAAAGACGGTCAGCGGGCGCAGTTCACGATCATGTACAACTCCGTCGACACCGTTCGACGTGATCTCGCTCAGGCATTTGCCTCCGATGCTCTCGCTGTCGGCATCGAGGTGGATCTCGAAGCGCTCTCCTGGGACCGCATAGACCCTCGAATCAACCAGGATTCGACGCTTCTCGGTGGTGGAGACGAACCTTTCGATCCAGACACGCAGGCGTACGACGCGCTGAACTCGAAGTACATAGCGCCCGGGGTCGGCAGCATCTACGACAACGCCAGCGACTACTCCAATCCAGCAGTCGACGCAGGCCTGGAAGTAGGACGCCGCAGCCTGGATCAGGCAACGCGTGACGCCGCGTATCGCGACGTGCAGCAGGCGTACGTCGAGGATCCCGGATTTGTCATCCTCGTATTCCTCGACCATACGTACGTTTCGAAGGATTCGGACTGGCAGATGTCCGGACCTGTACTCGAGCCACACTCACACGGTGTGACCTGGGGCCCGTGGTGGTCACTGCAGACGTGGGCCAGAGGGCAATGACAGCGGTCGACGTTCGGGTAGACGCGCGGCAATCGCTCGGCCACCGTGGCAACTCCCGCCGAAAGGCCATCCTCACGATGGTCGGTCGGCGGGTGTTGTTCATCGTGCCGGTGATCGCCGTGGTGTCCGCGGGACTCTTTGCCGCCGCCGCGATCTCACCGTTCGATCCACTTGTCGGCTACCTGGGCACGCGATACATGACGACCAGCGACGCGGACAAAGCGTTGATCGCCGATCAGATGGGTTTCGACAACCCCTGGTACAGCACGTACTGGAATTGGCTCCAGGGCGTGTTCACCGGTGATCTCGGGATCTCCAGATCGTTCAATCAGCCTGTTTCCCAAGTTATCTCCGAGCGTCTGCCATGGACCCTGCTGCTGGTCGGTATCTCACTCCTCATCGCGATTCTCGCCTCGCTGACACTCGGTGTTCTCGCCGGAATCCGCAGTGGAGGATTCTTGGACAAGACCGTGTCCGGGCTGAGCGTCGTGGTCCAAGGACTTCCGCCGTTTGTCTTGTCGCTGGGTGCCATCGCGCTCTTCGCGTTGACTCTCGGCTGGCTCCCGGTCGCCGGGTTGACCGACGGGGGTGCCGATCCCACACCGGGACAGGTGATCCGGCACTTGGTCCTACCGGTGACGGTCCTCTCCATCTCGCAGATGCCGTGGCTCCTACTCGCGGTCCGAGAATCCGTCGTGGGTTCGAAATGTGAGGGATTTGTCGCGGGCGCCGTAGCACGCGGAATCCCGACGCCGACCATCACGAAACGCCACATACTGCCGACCTCACTGGCGCCTTTCGTGAACATCGTCGGCGTGCGACTGCCCGAGCTGATAGTCGGGGCAGTGCTGGTGGAAGAGGTCTTCAGTTGGCCAGGGATCGCCGGCGCCATCGTCTCGTCAGCCCGTGACCTCGACATGGCACTGCTCGCGTTCCTCACCGTCGGTACGACATTGACGGTCATGCTCGGCTCACTGATTGCCGACGTCCTCGTTGCAGTACTCGACCCGAGAGTGAGTACCGATGGCTGAACGACGCTTCAAGATCGCCGTCGGCGTGCTGATCCTCGTGGCGCTGTACGCGGCGTTGGTCCCATGGTTGGCCGACGTCGACGACCGAGTCACAGACTTCTCGGCGACTCGCCTGGCTCCGTCGTTCGATCACCCGTTCGGAACTGACTCGGCGGGCCGAGATCTGTTCGTGCGCATAGCTGCAGGCATCAGAACCTCACTTCTGATCGCACTCGCCTGCGCGCTGCTCGCCACGGTGATCGGCGTCGCCGTCGGCACTACGGCCGGACTGGTCGGCGGCTGGGTGGACAGGTTCGTCATGCGCGGCACCGATGCCGTCAACGCACTCCCCCACCTGTTGCTCGGCATCGTCATCGTCGCGATGTTCCGTGGAAGCATTGCCGCCATCGTGCTTTCGATCGCACTGACCCACTGGACCCAAGTGGCCCGGATCATCCGCTCCGAGATCTTGAGTCTGCGCGAGCGTCCCTACATCGACGCCGCCATTCTCGCGGGAGCCAGTCGACGTCACGTGATCATGCGCCACCTCGTGCCGGCGACGGCGCCACAGGCTTTGATCGCAGTCGTTCTCCTGCTGCCCCACGCCGTCTGGCACGAATCGACGTTGTCCTTCCTGGGATTCGGCCTTCCCCCGCACAAGCCCAGTCTCGGGACGCTTCTCGAAGAGGCACGCAGTTCTCTGCTCCTCGGCGGTTGGTGGACGCTGGCATTCCCCGCCGCAGTTCTCGTGATCGCCACCGTCGCAGTTGCCGTCGCCGGTTCGGCCCTGCGGTCGATGCTCACGCCCCCTCGACCTTCGGAGTTGCGACTGTGAACCACGGCCTGCGCATCGAATCTCTCACCGTCAGGATCCCTCTACTCGGAGGATCGGTAGTTCACGCTGCGAGCGACATCGACCTCGACGTTCCAGCCGGCACGGTGACCGCACTTGTCGGGGAATCGGGGTGTGGCAAGTCGATCATCGCCACCTCGGTCATGAACATGTTGCCGCCGAATGCTTCTCGAACCGGAACGGTCACCGTCGCAACACCGGACCTCGAGATCGACGTCTTCTCCGGCACCGCGTTCCGTGGGCGGCACGTGGCTCTCGTCCCACAATCCGCCGCAACACATCTCACCCCCGTCCGGACTGCGCGATCGCAACTACAGGAGACGATCGACGCACTCGGCAGCGATCACACTTGCGATGCCTTGGCACTTCGCGTCGGACTCGAACCGTCGGCCCTGGACTGCTACCCGCACGAACTGTCGGGCGGCATGGCGCAACGCGTGGCCATTGCCGGTGCGCTGGCCGGGAATCCGTCGGTGATCGTCGCAGACGAACCCACCGCCAACCTCGACCGCGAACTCACCGACCACGTCATGGGATTACTTCGAGAGTGCGCGGACGCCGGAGCGGCGGTCCTGCTCATCACCCATGACCTGGCATCCCTTACCCGCAGCGGTGCCGCGGATCGACTTGCCGTCATGTACGCATCACGCATCATGGAGACCGGTCCGGCCGCGCTGGTGTTCCAAGATCCGCTTCACGATTACACCCGAGACCTTCTCGGCGCCTTACCTTCCAGAGGTTTGACTCCCATGCCGGGATCGCCACCGCAACTCACCGATCTCCCCGAGGAGTGCGTCTATCACCTACGACGCCCGGAGTCGAAACAATCCGGTGGCCCGACCGAACTGGTCACATTGGGTGACCGCACGTACCGAACGCTGCGGAAGGTGGGCTGACATGAGTCTGCAAGCTCTGGGAATCACCAGCGGTTACCGTCGCAACCGGCCAGTTCTCGAGAACGTCTCGCTCGAGATTCCGTCGGGAAAGCTGATCGGCCTGACCGGGCCTTCGGGCACCGGAAAATCAACACTTGCAAGGATTCTCGCTTCGCTGGATGCACCGTGGTCAGGCGAAGTGCGGATCGACGGATCACCCGTTGTGGGTACCAAATTCTCGGTACCCGCGGCACTACGCGGCACGGTGTCCATGCTGTTTCAGTCACCTCGCGCATCGACCGACCCTCGGCAGACGCTCGCCTCGATCATCGGCCAACCCGGTGACATTGCCAGTAGGTCAATCGATGTGGCCGCGCTGGCAGCAGAAGTGGGCCTCACTCCCGATCTCTTGTCGCGCAGACCACACCAGGTGAGCGACGGCCAACTACAGCGCGCCTGCCTGGCGAGATCGCTGGCGCAACAACCGAAATACCTCATCTGTGACGAGGCGACGGCGATGCTCGACGCCGCCACGACGGCCGCGCTCATTCGGTTGATCGAGAGTCGCGCCGCCGAAACCGGCGTCGGTGTATTACTCATCAGCCATGATCGCGAATTACTCGGCGCCTGCTGCGACGTGGTCCACGACCTCGACAGTATCAGCGCTTAGCCCCTGCGAAATCGACCCTTGACCCGAACGTATGTTCGAGTATGATTTGGGCAGGGGATCGGGGGATTCAATGAGCGTCTTGTTGTCGGACGTGGTGTCTGGTTCTGCGGTGGGGTTACGCGGACGCCTGTGGCAGTTGTCTGCTGCTGAGTTGCGTGCTGCTGCGGTGTCGGCGAGTGCGGAGATTCTGCGCCTCGAAGCCGTTCGAGTGGCGGTGGTGGACGAGTTGTCGTTGCGCCCGGATGATCAGGTGATCGCCAGCCGCGGAGTGGGGTCCTGGTTGGCGGCCAACACGACGCTGCAGGTTCGGGACGGGAAGAAGATCGCCGCGTTGGGTGCAGCTTTGCGGCCGTTTCCGGCGGTGGCTGCTCGGTTCGATGGCGGGGACTGCTCCTTCGAGCATGCCGTGTTGATCGTGGCGTTCTGTGAATCACCACCGAAGGGCATGCCAGACGCCGCGCTCCCTCGCTGTATCGACCTACTGCTTGCGGCTGCTTCCGGAGTTGAGGCGACGACGACAAAAGTGCGGAACGTGATCGCGACCTTGGAGCGGTTGTTCGAATCGGATGAGATTCCACCCGCCGAAGACGTCGACCGGAACGAGTTGCGGATCGCGTCGACATTGAACGGTCGGGTGGTGGTGCGTGGGGATTTCGACGCCCTCACCGGTGAAATGTTGTTGTCGGCGTTGTCGAATCTGACGATGCCGACCCCGGCACCGGATGGGACGCCCGATGCTCGGTCGGCGGCGAAACGGACTGCCGACGGGTTCACCGAACTGATCCGCCGCTATCTCGATTGCGCCAAGACCGGAATCGATGGTGGTCAGCGTCCGCACGTGAATGTGCACATCAATGCTCGGGATTTAGCTGAGCATCGGGACTGCGCCGCAACACCCTCCATGGCTGATGGTGGAGTGGCTGTGTCTGATCTTGATGTCGGGCACATGCCCTGGCTCGGACCGCTGTCCGTGTCGCAGACAAGGCTTCTCGGGTGTGATTGTTTCCTCTCGACCGTTCTGCTCGACGATCACGGCGCGCCCTTGGATGCGCAACCAGGGAAGAGGCTGGTCACCGCCGAACAGCGAGTGGCGTTGATCGCCCGGGACAAGGGCTGCGCCTTCCCCGGCTGCACATGCGTACCCGCCTGGACCGATGCGCACCACATTAAGCACTGGGCCAACGGTGGCCCGACGGAGATGAACAACCTGGTCCTGCTGTGCCGTTCACATCACCGGCTGATGCACCGCAAAGCCGGATTCGTCGGGAAATGGGAAATCCGCATAGGAGTCGACAACAAACCGTGGTTCATTCCGCCGCCCTCGATCGACCCCGGGCAGCAACCCAGGCCGGCGAACACCACCTTCAAAACCTGAGGACGAACCTCAGGCATACAACTTCACGCCAGGTCCGCATCGGAGGAAGCACCTCCGATGCGGACCTGGCGTGCGTTCCTGTTGGTCAGCCTGCAACCGTCAAGTCGTAGAGGGTTACTCCGTCCACCGTTGTGGCGGTGAAGTTTTCGGTCACCCACGTCGAGATGGCGGTAGCGGTGCCTTCGGCGTTCATACCTCCACCCATCCCACCGCCGGCGATGAAGAAGTGAATCTTGCCCTCTGCCACGTACTGCTGGAACTGCGCGAGCGTCGGCGACGGATCGCTCCCGTTGAACCCTCCGATAGCCATGACCGGTGACTGCGTCGCAAGCTGATAACCCGAGGCGCTGTTGGACCCGATTGCCGCGGCTACCCACGTGAACTGGTCGGAGTTCTCTTCGAGAGTGGACACAACAGCGGCTCCCGGCGTGCTGCCCTGCAGTAGACCACCGGCACCGCCTCCCATTGCGCCTCGCGTCCCGTCGGTGGTCGGCGTGGTACCACCCGGAACTGTTGCACCACCGGGCATCTGACCCATTCCTGCAGGGGGCGTGCCCGGCATTCCGGTCCCAGCCCCGTCGGTCCGACGGTTACCGCCATCAGCCGTGCCACCGAATCCACCGAAGCCTCCGCGGCCACCGCCGGGCCCGCCCATTCCACCTTCGACGCTCGGTCCGGCCGAAACTATGGAACCGGTATGCGGAGTATTGATCGTGTCGATCGCGTATGCAGTCGGACCCGCCAGACCGGTGAAGATCGCTGCGAGAATCACTGCCACAGCCAATCGACCTCGCGTCACTGCCGGAATCAGCACTGCCACGGCACTGACGATGCCGACCACCAGAATGGTCCAGCGAAGCCACGGTACGAAGGAGGGCGAGCGTCCGAGCAGTACCCACGCCATCGCGACGGTTGCGGCCAAGGACACCGCCAGAATGATGCGAACCCAGAGGACGTCACGATGACGCCACGCCACTACCGATCCTGAACCGATCAGCGCGGCGATCGCCGGCGCCAGCGCAACGGTGTAGTAGGCGTGGAAGATTCCCGCCATGAAACTGAAGGTCAGTCCGGTCACCAACAGCCAGAGCCCCCAGACGATGAATGACGCACGCTGTGTGTCAGCGCGGGGTGCCTTGCCTCGCAGCACGATTCCAGCCACCAGAAGTATCAGTGCAGCAGGAATCAACCAGGCGATCTGTCCGCCCTGGGCCGATTCGAACAGTCGGGTAATGCCGGTACTCCCCCACATACCACCGCCGGCCCCACCACCTGGTGCCATACCTCCCCCGGCCATACCACCTGCGGCCTCGCCCATGCCGGGGAAACCGCCCGCAGCAGCGCCGGCCGCAGCATCACCAGCACCGCGCATTCCGCCGCCGCCGACGCTTCCGGTCTCGTTGCCGCTCAAGCGCCCGAGCCCGTTGTAGCCGAGCGTCAGTTCGAGAATCGAATTGTTCTGTGAACCACCGATCCACGGACGCGAGTCGGCCGGCCACAGTTCGACGATTGCCAACCACCATCCGGCGGAGACGATCAGTCCGCCCAGTGCCGCGAACAGTTGGAGTACGCGCTTACCCAGTTTCGGCGGTCCGGCGATCAGATAGGTGAGCGCCAGCGGTGGAACTACCAACATGACCTGTAATTGCTTTGTCAGGAAACCGAATCCGCAGAAGATACCGACCAACACGAGCCAGCGGGTGCGGCCGTCCTGCACGGCGCGCATCATCGCCCACACTGCTGCGATCATCAGGAGCACCAGCAGAGCATCCGGGTTGTTGAACCGGAACATCAGCGCCGCTACGGGTGTGAGCGCAAGTACCAGGCCCGCGAGGAGGCCGGCGGCCGCACCGAAATACCGTCGAACCGTTCCCCACAACAGTGCAACCGATCCGACCCCGAGGAGTGCCTGCGGCACCAACATCGCCCAGGAATTGAGTCCGAAGATGCGAACCGACAGCGACATCAACCACAGGGACATGGGCGGCTTGTCGACGGTGATCGAGTTTGCAGCGTCCGAGGAGCCGAAGAAGAAAGCCTTCCACGACACCGAACCTGCCTGTACCGCAGCGGCATAGAACGAGTTGGCCCATCCGGACGCGCCCAGGCCCCAGATGTAGGCAACTCCGGTGCCCACTAACAACACTCCCAGCGCCCACGGTTCCCAGCGCACCTGACGTTGCGGTTCCGGCGCTGGCAGCGGCGCGGCGAGTGTCTCTGCAGTGGCGGTCATCGATTGGCTCCTACGGATTGTGCGGTGCGAAACACCCAGCGCAGTGCGATGAATCGACTGACTGTGGCAACAAGATTGGCGATGACGAGTACGGCAAGCTCCACGTGCTTGGAAGCGTCGGGCGCCATGACGTCGAGCACGAACAACGATCCGCTGGTGAGCAGTAGACCGAACCCGAACACGAGCAGGCCCTGCATCTGGTGACGAGCGGATCCTTCCGACCCTCGGATCCCGAAGGTGAAGGCCCGGTTGGCGGCGGTGTTGAATACCGCGGTCACCAGCAATGCGACGGCGTTGGCCCACTGCGCACCCATGATCGAGTGCAGAGCGAGGTAGAGCAGCGCGTACGCGAGCGTCGAAATGACTCCCACCACGGCAAAGCGTGAGAGCTGCCCGACCATTCCTCGTGGAACTCCGGGAACCAACGGTTCACGTCCGAAACTTGCCCTGAGCTCGGCCAATGGAAGGGAACCGGTAGACAGTGCTCGCCCGACACGGACCACACCTTTGAGGTCGGCAACTGCCGTGGCAATGATGTCTACCCGACTGTCCGGGTCGTCCACCCAGTCGACAGGGACCTCGTGAATCCGCATGCCCGCTCGCTCGGCCAGCACCAGCAATTCGGTATCGAAGAACCACCCGGTGTCCTCCACCAGCGGAAGTAGTTGCCGTGCAACATCGACGCGCATGGCTTTGAATCCACACTGGGCGTCGGAGAAGCGAGCATGCAGTGCGCTTCGGAGGATGAGGTTGTAGCTACGTGAGATGAACTCACGCTTGGGGCCGCGCACCACGCGGGACGATCGTGCCAGCCGGGAACCGATGGCGATGTCCGAGTGTCCGGAGAGCAACGGAGCAATCAACGGCATCAGGGCGTTGAGGTCGGTCGAGAGGTCGACGTCCATGTACGCGACCACGTCGGCATCGGAGTCGCTCCATACCTGCCGCAGTGCTCGACCACGACCCTTCGCATCCAGGTGGACGACCCGGACGTCGTCGAATTCTTCGGCGAGGGAACGGGCGAGTGCCAACGTGCCGTCGACACTGGCGTTGTCCGCGATGGTAATTCGTGCAGAGAATGGCACCTGCGTGCGTAAATGCCGGCGCAGGCGCCGCACGCACGTCTCGAGGCCTGCCTCTTCGTTGTATACCGGGACGACCACGTCCAGCACTACAGTCGTCGCGGAGACCTCCTCTGCGTCCGTGCTGCCCGCGGTCTGCATGGCTTCTGTCGTCATGCGTCCTAGATTTGTCGGGCCGGCTCCGACGAACCTGCGTCCAGCCTGGGAGTTTCCTGGCAACCGGACGCGGGCTAATCTCGGGGTATGCCTTCAGTCTTCAGTGCCATCATCAACGGGGATCTACCAGGACGTTTCGTGTGGGAGGACGAGGACGTCGTCGCGTTCTTGACCATCGCGCCGGTAACGCAGGGCCACGTGCTTGTGGTTCCGCGAGCCGAGGTCGATCAGTGGCAGGACGTGGATCCTGAACTCTTTGCCAAGGTCACCGCTGTTGCCCGCAACCTCGGCCAAGCCGTGCGTAAGGCGTTCGACGCGCCTCGGTCGGGTCTCCTCATCGCAGGTCTGGAAGTTCCGCATCTTCACGTTCATGTTTTCCCCGCATACGACATGGGGAACTTCGACATCAGTGGCGCCGACACCTCGCCGTCACCCGAATCTCTCGACGAGGCACAGACCAAACTCAAGTCGGCGCTACGCGACCTCGGCTTCGAGGCAACTGTCTCGACTCGTTGATCGCATACCTTCGACCGAATTTCGCTGGCCGATAACTGGACTCCCCGCCGCAGCCTCCAACGGAGGTTGCGGCGGTCGCATTTGTCGCTCCTACCGACCGTGACCTGCGATTGCACACCGAACAGTCCGTTTCGCGCTGTCGCGCGAGCACGAGATTCGCTGCTACCGTGGGTCGCTGGTCCGGGACCTAGGGCCCTAAAACTGGTTCACGTGTTAACAGTCGGAGGACAAGGGAGCAATGCAGGAACGTGCCAAGATCAGTCGCCGACAGATTCTTCAAGGTGCTGCTGATCGGTTCGAAGTCACGGGGTACGGCAGCACGAGCATGAATGACATCGTGTCCGCGGCGCAGATGACCAAGGGCGCGGTCTATTTTCACTTCTCGTCCAAAGACGAACTGGCTCAGGCGGTGATCGAAGAACAGCACCAGATCTCGATCAGTGCCTTCACCGCAGTTGCAGCCACAGGCGCACCGGCACTGGAACAGCTCGTCATGGTGTGCCACGAGATGGGCCGCCAACTCGTCGCAGAACCTATTGTTCGTGCGGGAATCCGACTTACCCTCGAGTTGGCCTCTGCCGACGGTTCGCAAGGCCCGTACGTCGCGTGGATCCGCGAGCTTCGAAAACTGGCCGAGGCCGCGAAGCTCGAAGGCGACATCCGCGACGATGTGGAGCCGGAATCGGTGGGTCGCGTGGTGATCTCGGCATTCACCGGCGTTCAACTGGTTTCGAACGTTCTCACCAGACGAAGCGATTTGAACGACCGTATCGACGAATTGTTCACCCTCCTGTTGGCAGGCGTGGTCTCCGACAAGCGACGCAGCGCCGTCGCCGAACTGGTCGGATGTCGCCTCGAAACTTATGCGTCCTGATCCGGAGAACACCCCGACGCCCGGATGATTCGGCGCATCAGCACCGAACCGTGCGCCAACCTTCGTCGATTCGTACAAGACCCCCCGTCGTCGACTCACTATCGTCAGATCCACGAATAACCCAGATACATGGATACCGACGAAAGGGCTTCTCGAATGACCGAAACCGCCACGTACGTTGAGAGCGCACAGCAGGAGATCGCTGCTGTACTTGCCGAAGCGAAGACCGATGCCTACGTCCACGCACGCGACATCGATTCCGGCGAAGAGTTCGGCTACGGCGCGGACGAAGGTGTCATCCTCGCCTCCGTTTTCAAGATTCCTGTTGTGCTTCAGTACGCCCGTGAAGTAGCGGCAGGCACCCTTGATCCGACCGAGCACGCCACGGTGACCGCCGAGTTCCGCTCCGGCGGCATCGGTATCGGCGGCTGCGCCGACGACGTGACTGCAAGCTGGCGAGACCTCGCTCTGCTCATGATGAGCTTCAGCGACAACGCCGCCACGGATTTCTTGTACGAGCGTCTCGGACTCGACAACATCGTCGCAACGCTGCGCGGGCTCGGTTTGGAGAAGACCAACTTGGTCCGTGACTGCCGAGGCCTCTTCAAGACGGTCTACGACGACCTCGGCGTCGACAAGGGCACCTTGCTGGAAATGCCCCCCATCGAAATTCTTCGGACAATTTCCGTCATGGATCCCGCCCGCTCCAATTCCAGTACTCCTCGTGAGATCACAATGTTGCTGGCTGCAATCTGGAGGGATGAAGCCGGCCCCGCATCGGCTTGTGAAGAGGTCCGAACCATCATGAGCAAGCAGGTCTGGCCGCACCGCCTTTCGTCCGGTTTCCCCGACGAGGTCACTGTCGCCGCCAAGACCGGAACGCTGGGACTGGTACGAAACGAGGCCGGCGTCGTGGCGTACCCGGACGGCAAGCGTTACGCCGTCGGTGTCTTCACCAAGTCCCACGAGCTCACCCACCGCGCCCCGAAGATCGACGCCTCCATCGGAACCGTCGGCCGCATCGCTGTCGAAGCACTTCGCAACAACAGCTGATCCGAACCCACTGACAAAGAATGCGGGTCGCGCTGAGAAATCAGTGCGACCCGCATTTTTCGGCTTTCGAGCTAGCGTGGACCGCGCAGACGAAGATGCACCATCAACCGGAAGCGGACGTTGGGGTCGTCGAGATCCAACGCGGCCATACCCTTCAACTTGCTGAGGCGATATCGAAAGGTGTTGGGGTGCACGTGCAATGACGCCGCGGCGTCACCGACATCACCGAACGCGTTGAGCCACGCATCGAGAGTGTCCACGAACGAGGTCGCATGAGCGGCGTCGTGGCTGGCGATCGCCTCGATCGGTCCGAGGTCCGAGAACCCTTCGGCTGCAGCTTCCGACGCGATCTCCAACAGGATGGCATCGACGTGGACGCTACTGAAGGTGGCGACGCTGCCCGACGCTCGTCCCGCCAACAACACTTCGAGGGCATGTTCGGCGTCGCGCTTCGATCGGCTCAGCTGCGCCGGTCTGGTCACGACCCGGCCGATCCCGATGATCGTGTCGCCGGACGCTCCGGTGCGGTCCAGGAAGTCCGAGGCCACACGGAACGCCTGCAACTCGGCTTCGGCCGGGGAATGCCCTCGTACAGACAGCACCGCGTAGCCGGTTCCGTTGACCAAGGCTGCCGCCGACTGCGAGTGGACGGCGCCGAGGTGCATGGCCAGAGCGTCGGTCAGTCGCACCACGTGGGCGGCATCGTCCGGCTTCGACGATCCTTCGAAAGACCTACGACCCAAAGCCATCACGAGTGCGGGGCCGGTCCCGAGGCCGAGGCGATTCATCGCGTCGACCGCACCTGACCCACCGTCGAGAAGGGTTGCGATCAGGTCTGCGCGCAGTCGGCGCTCGGCGTCGGCGCCGCCGCGCAACCGCAACATCTGCAGCGCGATCAACCCGGCTGAATCGCGCAGAGCACGCATCCGGTCGTCGGACATCGGCTCACCGGTTGCCACCCACATGGAGCCGAGGAACTCGTCGCCGGCTCTGATGGACACGGCGATACGACCCATTTTGGTACCGAGGGTCTCGGCCGAGACCCACACCGGATCGTCGCTGCGATAGAGCCGGTCGAAGACCCCGGCCTCTTCGAGCACTCGAATGTACTGGTCAGGAACTTGCCGCTCCAGAACGGTCGCGATACGTGGACCGTCTCCTTCTTCCTGGCGGCCGGAGAAGGCGATGACCCGTGAGCTTCGGTCCTCGATCGTGATCGGCGCATCGAGAAGTGCGCTGACAGCGTTGGCGAAGGCGAACAGATCGCCGGCCGGGCCACCTCCGCGTGAGTGGATGTGCCCGACTTCGTTTCGGGCCGAGAGCACCGAATGAAGCAGGCTTGTCAGCTGAACCCACGAGACTCCACGCGCCAAGGCCAACAGCACGACGCCCGAGGCGATGACGGATTCGCGGTCCGCATCGCTGACCTCGGCGGTCACTCGCGCGACCACCACGCGTACTCCGCGCTCGGCCAGGCCGGCCACGGACTCCGCGATACGTTCGCCTCCGGTGACGCCGACGAGCAGCACCATGGAGTCCGGTGTCGAGGGTGAGTCGTCGTCGGGGTCGTGAATGACCACCGAGGCGATCTCCTGGACCGCCTCCGGGTCGCCGACAACCGGATTCAGCACCGTAGTTCCCACGTCTTCGAGAAGCCGCACCAAACTGATGCGAGGTCGTACGGTGCCCACGTCTATCACTCCTTCGTCCGGTGAACGAAGTGTGTCATAGTGATTCGTCAAAGCCGATCCATGCCGATCCATTCGACCGACGTGGTAATTGCTTCGAGCAGGTCGGGGATCGGTTCGACGCCGATACCCGGTCCTTCCGGAACCTTCACGTAACCGTTGTCGAGTACGAACGGCTCGGTGATGTCTTCGGCGAAGTACCGGTCGGAAGCCGATGTATCGCTTGGTAGGACAAATCCGGGGAGCGCGGCAAGCGCGACGTTGGCGGCCCTGCCGATTCCGGTCTCGAGCATTCCGCCGCACCACACGGCAATTCCGTTGGCCTTGCAGACGTCGTGGATACGACGCGATTCCAGATAACCGCCCACACGTCCCGGTTTGATGTTCACCACGCTGCACGCACCGATTGCCAGCGCGTCGGCGGTGACCTTCGCGGAGGTGATCGACTCGTCGAGGCAGACCGGCGTCCGCATCATCTCGGCCAGCCTGGCGTGGCCACGCAGTTCCTCTTCGGGAAGCGGCTGCTCGATCAGCAGGAGGTCGAAGTCGTCGAGCCGCTGGAGATGGCGGGCGTCAGCCAGGGTGTACGCGGTGTTCGCGTCGACCTGGAGGAGTACGTCGTCGCCGAACCTCTCGCGGACTGCGCGAACCGGCTCGATGTCCCAGCCCGGTTCGATCTTCAGTTTGATGCGCAGGTATCCGGCATCGAGGAACCCGCCTACCTCCTCTAGCAGCTCATCGATCGAATTCTTGATACCCACCGAGACACCCGCGGGTACGCGATCGACTACTGCACCCAGGTACGAAGACATGCTCGTCCCGGCAGCCCGTAACTCGGCGTCGAGAAATGCGGTTTCCAGTGCCGCTTTGGCCATGGGGTGCCCGGCGAACTGTTCCATCGTCGCGCTCAGTGCGTGCACGTCGGGATCGGTGAGTTCACCCAGAGACGGAATCAGGAACTTACGAAGGACTTCGGCGGCGCCGTCCGTGTATTCGGAGCAGTAGCGAGGCTCGGACATCGCCACGCACTCGCCCCAGCCCTCCGATTCCGAGGTGACCACCTTGACGAACAACACGTCCTTGGTGGTCTCGGTGCCGAACGAGGTACGGAACGGCGCCTTCAACGGCATTGCCGCCCGGCGTAATTCAACTCCGTCGATCTTCACGATGTAACCTCCGCTGTTGTCCTGCCTGCCTGTGTTCCCGGCGCACGGTCCAGCACGTACTTTCCGGTTCTGGTAACTGCGAGAACCACTCCGTTCTCGGCGAGCACACCACCGAGAGTCTCGCGGACTGCCAGGCGCCAGTCGTTCGCCGCCGCCGGGTCCGACTTACGCAGTGTGTACACGTCATTCGGTGTAGCCACAGTGACGAATCGATTCTTGGTCGACTTCAACACGGGCAGGCCGGCTTCGGAGATCGACAACAGTTCGCTCGCTCCCAACGACTCGGGAGTCGGGACCTCTCCCGAACCGGCGACGACGTCGGAAACCTTGCTGCTACCGATTTCCCAGTCGATCAGCAATCGGTCGCTGTCTGCGCCGCCGTTGAGACTGTCGTTCATCGGCGCGTAGAAACGCGGCAGATACTGGATCGGGAACGCACCGAGTTTCGAGACGTTGAAGTAGGCATTGCGTGCGACGAGCGGGTCGAAAGTCCACCGCACATGGAGAATTCCCCGTTCCAGTGCCCACGCTCGCTGGAACAGTTTCAACGCGAGGCCGATGTGCCCGTTCTGCACGTTCGGGAGGATCCCCGTGATGTGTGAATGCAAAGAACGATGTTGCGGTTCCTCGAAGAATGCAACCGAGCCGCCGATCAAGTCTCCACCACGAAACGCGCCGGCGACGTAGTTACCGGAGTGTGCGAGCGCTTTCATCATGTCCCGATGGACGGGAGGGTTACCGCTCTCCGGCTGCCATACCTTCTCGAACAGACCGAATACCTGTTCCAACTCGGCATGCCCGGTGACGGTTTCGATAGTCACACATGCAAGCAGGGCGGCCTGCTCGGCCTGGCTGATTGCTTGCCGCATCCGTGAAGGCGATACACCTCCGAATGGTTGAACGGTCTTGCGTTGGACATTGTTCGGCGACGTCATAGTCACAGTCCTCCCTCCAGGATTCGAGTCACCAGACCGGCCAACAAGGTGGCGCGCGGGATCATCTGATCTATCTCTACGTGTTCTGTCGCTGCGTGGGCGCCACCGCCGACGGCACCGAGGCCGTCCAACGTGGGAGTTCCTACTGCGGCAGTGAAATTTCCGTCCGATGCACCGCCGACGGCGCAGTCGCGCAGCATCCCCAAACCGCTCTCACTGCTGACCTGGTGAGCGAGAAAGTACAGCTTCTCCGAAGACACTGATTCCAGTGGTCCACGGTTGGGGCCTCCGGACACCGAAATTCGACTTTCGGCCAGCGCCGGTGTCAGTGCACGGATCGAACGGTCGATGCGTTCCTGTTCCTTCGCCGACCACATGCGAACGTCACACCACAGTTGCGCTTGCGCTGCAACAGTATTGGTGGTCGTGCCGCCACTGATCACGGACGGAACCACCGACGTTCCCGCCGCCGGGTCCGCGAGCTCCACCACGGCCTGAATCTGGTGTGCGAGCTCCACTACAGCGTTCACACCTCGTTCCGGTTCCAGTCCGGCGTGTGCAGCGCGTCCCTCGATGTCGACGCAGTACAGCGACATACCCTTGCGCGCGGTCTTCACTGCGCCGTCGGCTGCGGCTTCGAGGACCAGCACCGCGTCGACCTGACGTGCTTGCTCCTCGATCAGTGCGCGCGAGGTCGGGGAGCCGATTTCCTCGTCGGAATTGAGGAGCACGACCACCCCGTCGAGCGACGGAAGCGATGCGAGCGCGTGGAAGAGCTGGACGATGCCGGCCTTCATGTCGAAGACTCCGGGTCCGGTGGCGATGTTGTCGGTGACAGACCAGGGCAACTCCGCGAGCGTTCCGAGCGGCCAGACGGTGTCGAAATGGCCCAGGAGCATCACCTTCGGCTCCGCGCCGAACGACCAACGCAAGTGCTGGCGCCCGTCGATGCGGATACGTTCGGGGGTGCTTCCGAGGTGGCGTTCGCCGATTTCGGCCACCACGTCCGCACATGCATCGACTGCGCCGAGATCGGAACTGGGCGACTCGGCGGTTACCAACGCCGCCAGGTCTGCCACCATTGATTTCTTGTCCACTCCGACGCTCTCCTGTCACCGACTTGCAACTTCGCAGTCAAGCTTGGTCGAAGCGACCCTGTCGGATCTTGTCCAAGACTCCTGTCCTTCGGGCTCGGATTCGTCGTGTGTCACGAATAGCTGGGTGCCATCAAGCAGGTGTGTCAGGTACCGATCTCTGTTCGGGCGGCAAACAGCTCGGGAAAGAAGCTCAACTCCAGCGCACGTTGCAGGAAGCCGGCACCACCACTCGAACCGCCGGTCCCCTTCTTCATGCCGATCACCCGCAGCACGGTCCGAAGGTGCCGGAACCGCCACAGCTGAAAGCTCTCCTCGAGGTCGACCAACTCCTCGAACGCCTCGTACGCCGTCCAGTGCTGTTCGACGTTCTCGTAGATTGCTTTGACCAGCGGAATCAGCTCGTCGTTTCGCACGTAGGGCGCGCTGACGTCTCGTTCGAGAGCCGACGCCGGAACGTCGTACCCCTGCCTGGACAGGTACCGCCAGAACTCGTCGTACAGTGTCGGCTCCCCGAGCAGGGTCTCCAACAATCGATGGGCGGACGGATCCGATTCGAACACCTTCAGCATGCCCGCGTTCTTGTTTCCGAGCACGAATTCCACGGCGCGGTACTGGTACGACTGGAACCCCGACGAGTTGCCGAGAACGCCCCTGAACTCCGCATACTCCGCCGGCGTCAGTGTCGCCAGCACCGACCACTGCTCGGTCAAGGTGGCCTGAATGTGTTTGACACGTGCGATCCGCTTGAACGCAACCCGAATGTCGTCGGCAGCGATCGCTGCTCTGGCCGCCCGTATCTCGTGGAGAAACAGCTTGAGCCACAACTCGCTGGTCTGGTGCTGAATGATGAACAAGAGTTCGTCGTGGTGTTCCGGCTCGCTCACCGGGTGCTGCGAATCCAGGAGGGTATCGAGTCCGAGGTAGGCCCCGTAACTCATCTTCTCGGAAAAATCGGTGACGACGTCGTCTTCGATCTTTCGTGTGCCGTCCGTTGCCGACATCTTCGGTCTCCTTGTCAGAATTTCGCCGGGGTCTGCGGAACGATCATGGCCACCAATGCGGCAGCGCTCGTCGCTCCGACCAGGACTCCGAATGCAGCCATGTACGAGAACTGGTCCACCATCCATCCCATCACGAGCGGGGTGATGAAACCGGCGAACTGACCACAACCGTTGATCAAACCCATTCCGGAACCGAGGAATTCGGCCGGAAGTGCCCGCAACGGCATCGCGAAGATCGACATCGAACACAGACCGCTGATGCCTAGAGCCAACGTCTCGTAGAACGTGAACATCGCGACGGTGTCAGCGGTGGTCATCAGGAACAAAAGGACTGCCGACGTGGCCATACACGGAACCAGAAGGATCCTGGCCCGGTCGTGGAAGTACTTGTCCACCAACCGCCCGCCCACAATCGTGGCCAGCGCCGTGACGATGAAGGGGATTGCGGCAAAGATTCCCGTGTCGATCAGCGAGAGTCCCTTGTCGTTGAGCAGATAACTCGGCACCCAGGTCATCAGCCCGTACGCGGACATGTTGGCCAGGCAGAACAGAATCGCGAACTTCCACACCGACGCGGACTTGAACACGGCGGCGCGAGAGTGCTCGCTCGCCAGAGGTTGCAAGGCTGCCTCGGGATCTTCCGAGATTTCCGTGTCCAGCGGTGCGGGCAGCACCAACCACACCACCGTGCCGATCACTGCGCCGACGATCGCCACCAGCCAGAACGCGTCACGCCACCCCACGGCCATGAGGACCGGCGCGATGATCAGCGGTGCGATGCCGGGGCCGAGGTTGTTGGCGCCGAGCATGAAACCCATCGCGGTCGCCCTGGTTTTCGGACGCGTCCGCTCAGCCAAAGCCTTGAACGACGCCGCTGGAAAGAGCCCCTGGCTGATGCCGAACATCGCACGCATGACCATCAGCGAGACGAGACCCCACGCGAACCCTGTCAACGCTGTGAACACCGACCACAGGATCAAAGCAACGATCAACAGGGGCCTGGGTCCGAAGCGGTCGGCCAACATTCCGCCGGGGACCTGCCCGAGCATGTAGAAGATCGCGAATACCGAGACCACGCCACCCAACTGCGTACTGCTGAGCGAGAATTCGTCGCCGATCATCGGAAGCGCAAGCCCGATCATGACGCGATCCACCATGTCGATCAACCAGATGGTACTGAGCAGCCCCACCGTAACGGTGGTCGTACGACGAATCGATTTGTTGTCCATCATATTTCGAACCGGACCGTCGCTCGCCCGCGACGGTCCTTCCACTGTGACGCGTTCCGCCTTCATCAAGCCTCCCGAATTGTCTTGTGCCGCATGGACTGGAACATTGAAAAGACTGATGAAGTGTGACAGCGAACACGTCTACCGCATTGGTCCGTTTCACCAATAGCCGAAGCAACGTTTGGTCGGTCGGAACATGTTCTGCCCCAAGAGATGACAAATGCCGCCGGCGCACACGGCGTCGGCGGCATTTCGCGATGGAGTCGCTACTTCACTACGTGCGATTGGCGACTGCCACGATCGTCGAGACGCCTGCGGCTGCAAGCCGGGCATTGACAGTGATCAGACCGAGAATGTCGTCGACGCTGCCGAGTGTGTGCGAAATCGTACGATCCGAAATCCGTCGCGAGCCGGGAACAGCCTCGGCGAGTTCAGCTCCCGTGGTGGTGGGGTGAACGATCTCGAGGGTCCATTCGTCACGCAGCTCGACCGGCTTCAGTGTGTCGGCCTTACGCACTGCGCGCTCGGCTCCTGCTCGGATCTGCTCGCACGCCAGCGACGGCGGCAGCGAATTGGTTGCCGACCATCCATGTGCCTTCTTGACCTCGACGGTCTCGGTTGTCGGCGAGGCCGCGTCGACCAAGCCGCAGATGATGTCGTCACCCGTCACCAGGCCGACGGGAACGCCCTGGGTGGCAGCGTAGAGGGTGTTGACGTCGGTCTCCGAGACGGACTTGCCGTCGAGGCGGACGTCGGCGAACAAGCTCGAGAACGTGTGCGCCAGGACGCCGGGCCCACCGGCGGGTGCGTGATAGCCGACAAACAGCGCGACGTCGTGATCGGACGTCAGTCCCTCCGCCATGCACTGCATCTTCGGTGTTCCGAAGATCAGACGCGCCCGTGGATCCAGGTCGGCGTGAAGCAGATTGTCCATCGTTCCGTGGCTGTCGTTGACCAGGACGCTCGTCGCACCGGCGTCGAACGCACCGGCGATCGCGGCATTGGTCTCGGCGGTCATGAGCATCTGCGCACGGTGGTAGCCGCCACCGCCGCGGATCGTCTGATCGAGCGTCGCGATACCCGCGATACCCTCCATGTCCACCGAAATATAGACGTGCATTCCTGTCCTCCATCGATCTCAATCGGCTGAATTGATAACTTCGCTTTCACCTTCACACTCGAGCGCATCCGTTTCTTGTCCGCTCGAACGGTGAGTCGGCCTCCATTTGGGACGTTCACACCAGAATCCGATACCCGAGCCGTGAAACCATCGGGACATTCGCCGGGCCAGGCGGTTCGACCAACGACAGGAGTGCAGCGCTGATGCAGGTCCACGACATCGTGTTCACCGGCGGCCGTGTCGTCGATCCCGCATCGGGGACCGACGAGGTTCGGGGCATCGCGATCACCGACGGCAAGGTCTCGGCGTGGGGTCGCGACGCGATCGAAGCCCGGCAGACGATCGACGTGACCGGTCAGGTCATCTGCCCCGGATTCATCGACCTGCACAGCCACGGACAGGAAATCGCCGAGCAGCGACTTCAGGCATTGGACGGAGTCACGACGGCCCTCGAACTGGAAGCCGGCGTCATTCCTGTTGCAAAGGCATATGCCCGGGCCGGCGCCGAGGGCCGCCCGATCAACTACGGCTACGCGACGTCGTGGGCGCACGCCCGAATGATCGAACTCTCAGGGGCCGATCCCGACGGCGACATCAGAACGCTCCTGCACCATCTCGGTTCCCCGAGCTGGCAGGGCGAGCCCACCGCCTCTCAGCGCGCCCACATTCTCGAACTCCTCGAAAACGATCTGGCCGCAGGCGCTCTCGGCATCGGCGTGGTGGTCGGGTACGCGCCGAAATCCGATCCGGTGGAGTACCTACAGGTGGCGGATCTCGCGGCGCGAGCCGGTGTTCCCACCTATACCCATGCGCGCCCTCTCATCTCGGCCGATCCGTCGAGCCCGGTGGATGGTGCCGTCGAAATCGCCCGTGCAGCAGCCGAAACCGGCGCACACATGCACTACTGCCACGTCAACAGCACCTCGGGAATGCACGTCGACCACGCGCTGTCGGTGGTGGCACAGGTTCAGGCAGCCGGATCGCGCGTCACGACGGAGGCGTATCCGTACGGTTCCGGGTCGACGGCCGTCGGAGCTGCATTTCTCGATCCCGACAAGCTGCACCTGATGAATCTGACACCACGGTCGCTGACATTCGTACCCACCGGTGAACGTATCGCGGACCGCAAGCAGCTGGAACATCTTCGGGCCACCGACCCCGGTGGGTTGGTGCTGGTGGAGTTCCTCGACGAGAACGACACCGTGCAGCGCGAATTCCTCGAACGGGCGATGACTTTCGATCGCGCCGCCATCGCGAGCGACGCGATGCCACTGACCTGGCCCGGCCGTTCGCCTGCCGACGCATTGCGGTGGCCACTGCCGGAGAAGGCACTCGGCCACCCCCGCGGCGCCGGCACCTATGCACGTGCGATTCGTACGCTGTACCGCGAGCGTCGGCTGCTGTCGCTGTCGGAGATAATCGCGCGCTGCTCGTTGATCCCTGCGCAGATTCTGGAGGAGTCGGTTCCCTCGATGGCGACGAAAGGTCGGGTCAGCCCCGGTAGCGACGCGGACATCCTCGTTTTCGACCCCGAGCGAATCACCGACAACGCCACGTACATCGACGGCACCCGCCCCTCCACCGGTATCAGCCGCGTGCTGGTCGGCGGAGTACCCGTCGTCGAAGACGGTGTCGTGGTCCAGGACGCGTTGCCTGGTCGCCCGGTACGCCGCTCGTAGCCGGATCTCATTCTGACCTGCATAGTTCTGACAGAAAGTCACCACACATGAACACATCGTCTGCAATCAACGGCACAATCGATGCCATGACGGATTTCGCGAACCCCCCGATCGGTTGGCAGCACAAGGCCTTCGGCACCGACCTCGAAGGTCGCGACGGTTCCGACCTCGAGCCGCTGGGGATCTCGGCACTCGACGGCAACCTCCTGCTACCCGTGATGACACTCAACCGTGCAGCGATCGCGCACAATGTCGACCTCATGGCGCAGTTCTGCTCCGACCACGATGTGGATCTGGCGCCTCACGCGAAGACCACGATGAGCCCCGAACTGGTTCGACGGCAACTCGACGCCGGGGCTTGGGCGATGACGGCGGCAACCGTTGCGCAGGCACGCATTCTGCGTGAGTTCGGTGTGGACACCATCATCATCGCCAGCCAGGTTCTCGATCCCGCCGGTATTCGGTGGATCTGCGACGCCCAGGCCACCGACCCCGATTTCTTCGTCGCCACCCTCGTGGACTCGGTCGAGAGCGTCCGCCTGATGGAACAGTTGATCGCGAAAGTCTCACCGGCCAGCCGTATCCGGGTTCTCGTCGAACTCGGCTACGACAGCGGACGCGCGGGCGCTCGCACTGTCGAGCAAGCACTCGACGTCGCACGCGCAGCATCGCAGGCACCTTCGTTGATTCTCACCGGAGTCGAGGGGTTCGAGGGCATGATGCCCGGAGCCTCGGTAGCAGCCCGCCGTATCTCCGTCGATTCGTATCTCAAATCCGCGCGGGTTTTCACGGAAATCTGTGTGGCCGAGAACCTGTTCGAGAACAACTCCGCGAAGGCTCCCCAGCCACTGGTCACTTTCGGCGGCAGTGCGTTTCACGATCTGGTTGTACGCGAGCTGGCCGGCCGGTGGGCACTCGACAACGGTGTACGCATCGTGCTGCGCAGCGGTTGCTATATCACCCATGATCACGGTCTCTATGCCGAAACTTCGCCGTGGGCTGACGGTCCGCGAACTCTGCAGGGAGCCGCAGAGGTCTGGGGTGTAGTGCTTTCCATACCTGAACCCGGACGGGTGATCCTGGGCTTCGGCCGCCGCGATGTCGGTTCCGACGCAGGCTTTCCCATAGTCCTGTGGCGCCGACGCGACGGATCCAACCGATCAGCGCGAGAGCTGACGATCACCGCACTCAACGACCAGCACGCGTACGTCGACGTTCCGGCTGACTTCGACGTGAAGGTCGGCGATCTGCTCGGTTGCGGAATCTCGCATCCCTGCACCACATTCGACAAGTGGTCACTGATTCCCGAGGTCGATTCGGATTACCGCGTCGTCGGTACGGTGCACACCTACTTCTGAGGGGACCGGTTGCGGCAATCCGGCGTCAGTCGTCCTTCGGGTCACGCGGCAATTCGACGCGGAACGTCGTCCCCTGCCCGAGGGAGGTCTCGACGCTGACGGTTCCGTCGTGCGCTGCAACCAAAGCCGAAACGATGGACAGGCCGAGACCGGCGCCCCCGGTCTCACGGGTGCGAGAGGTGTCGGCGCGGTAGAAACGCTCGAAGATCCGCGCGGCATCCTCGTCACTCAAACCCTGACCGGTATCCGAAACCTCGACCACCGCGGAGTTCTCGGTCGTACCGACACGAACGGTGACCTGCGCATCCGGCGGAGTGTGTTTGATCGCGTTGCCCACCAGATTGGCAACTACCTGACGCAGCCTGGCCTCGTCACCATGCACTTCGGGCAGGCCTGGGCCGCCGGCCATCTGAAGTTCGACAGTTCGATCCGGTGCGATCGCTCGTGCCGCCTGTACCGAATCCGCCGCAACTGCAAGCAGATCCACAGGCTTGTTCTCGAGTGGACGCTGTTCGTCGAGTCTTGCCAGCATGAGCAGATCTTCGACCAGAAGTCCCATCCTCGACGCCTCGCCCTCGATCCGGTTCATCAGCGTTTCCGTATCAGTCATGGCGCCTTGGCGATACAACTCGGCGAACCCACGAATAGTCGTCAAGGGTGTGCGCAACTCGTGGCTCGCGTCGCCGACAAACCTACGCATCTTCTCCTCGGAACGCCGGGCCGATTCCTCCGAAGCCTCGGTCGCGGCAAATGCGTGCTGAATCTGCGCGAGCATTCCGTTGAGCGCCACGGACAGTCGACCGACCTCGGTGCGGTCATCGCGCTCCGGAACACGTCGATGAAGGTCGCCGGCGGCAATGGCAGCGGCAGTTTCCTCCACCTCGACCAGCGGACGGAGGCTCCGACGAACCACGAAATACGCTGCGCCGCCGAGGATCAGCAGGACAACCAGGCCGATGCCGAGTTGCAGGCCGACCAAGTCGTCGACGGTCTGCTCGTTATCCGTCAGTCGCACACCGATAGTCGTGGTCGTGCCGTCGCGGACCGTCGTGAGAACCCGCCAGTTCACGTCCGAACCGTCGCTCGATCCGACGGTGATCGGGCCGTTGGTGGAATCTTTCGACAGGTCGGGTTCGGTCGTCGTCGACTTGTCGTTCAGGATGATCACCCGTCCGTCCGGGGTCACGGTCCGAACGAAGAAGGGGCTGGGTGGGCGGGTGCCCGGGCCGACGTCACTGGGCGGCTGCAGATCTCTGCTGTGCGGCTTTGCCCAACCGTCGACCGCTTCGTACAGCGTTTTGTCGGTTCGCTGGGTCAGTGAATTCTCGAGAGCAGAAGTGACCGCTACACCCGACGCCAACAGACCCAGCGCGGCCAACACCAGCAAGGCCGCAACCAGGGTGAAGCGCAGCGGCAGTGAATGGAGACGGAAACGACCCCGCTTCGGAAGCTGATCGTTTTCCGCGGCGGCGATCATTGCCGCGGTTCACGCATCACGTAGCCGACCCCACGCAATGTGTGAATCAGCGGTGTCTCCCCCGTGTCCACCTTGCGCCGCAGGTAGGAAACGTAGGACTCGACAACTCCGACCTCTCCACCGAAGTCGTAATTCCAGACGTGGTCGAGAATCCGCGGTTTGCTGAGAACCGTCCCGGCGTTGACCATGAAGTATCGGAGCAGTGTGAACTCGGTGGGCGAGAGTGCAACCAACTCGCCCTTCTTCCAGACCTCGCGGGTGTCGTCGTCGAGTTCGATGTCGGCGAACTTCACCCGCGGCGACTGCTCCGGCGCGACACCGCGACCGGCGCGGCGCAGGATGACCCGCAACCGCGTCACGACTTCTTCGAGGCTGAACGGCTTGGTCACGTAGTCGTCCGCGCCGAGGGTCAGGCCGCTGATCTTGTCGTCGAGCGAATCCTTCGCCGTCAGAAACAGGACCGGCGCGTCCACGCCGTCGGCGCGCAGGCGTCGAAGCAGACCGAAGCCGTCCATCCCGGGCATCATGACGTCGAGAACGATCGCGTCGGGACGGAATGTCCGTGCGACGTCCAGGCCTTGGGCGCCGCTCGAAGCAGTTGCCACCTCGAAACCCTGGAATCGGAGGCTCACGGAGAGCAACTCCACGATGGTGGGTTCGTCGTCGACAACGAGGATGCGGGCTTCGGGGGTCTTGTCGGTCACGAGAACCATCCTCTCCCCTGCCACTGGATTCCCGCTGTATGTTCCCTGGGAGCTTCCTGTGAACGGCCGGGTGCAGGTGAAAAGCTGACAGCAGGATCCCGGCAAGGATCCAGGCTTCGATCGGCTGGCAAGGCACACGTGACATCAGCGGATTCAGCTACTTCAACGCACTGTCGATGGAGACTGTATTCGCGGACGCTGCGGTGTGGGTCGCCGACGCAGTTCAGACAAATTTGGCCGGCGACGACATCGTTCAGTGGCCGAGTCGAGGACGCCATCTGCTGGTTCCTCGACTTCGAGACGGGGAACCGGTGTGGATTGATCCGCACGGCGATGTGACGATAAGTCGTATCGGCGCGTTGTGCAAAAATTCGACGAATTATGCAGCAACGTAGCCCAGTTCAAATCGCTCAGCTCTACGGTCCTGTGGCGTCCGCGCTGGTCGGCGGTGTGGTAGCCGCGTACGCAGTGTCCGAGTCCCGAGTTGACGACTTCTCCTTCTCCGACGCCGGCGTTATCTCGGTGGTGATCACGCCGCAGTGGGCGGGAGCAACTGCCGCGGTGGTTGCGGCCGTCGGCGTAGCGCTACTGCATCGCTGGGGACGTGGCGGTCTCGCGAGTGTCTTCGCTGTAGTCGGCGCCCTCGCCATCGCGCTACCTGCATTCGTCCCCGTCTCCGCCCAGATTTCGGTGACTCTGAACGCAATCGGAGCAGGCGCTTTCCTCGCGGCAGCGGCATTTCCGACGAAGGGTCACCGCGGAGCACAAACCGCTCTCGGACTCGGCGTAACCACGACGACCCTGTACTTCGGCGCAGCGGACTTATGGCGCGATCGCGTCCCCAGGTGGTCGCTCACACTTCCGGGCGATTCCTACCCCGTGCCGTCCACGGTTCCCGTCTGGATTCTGCTCGCCGCAACTCTTCTCGTGGGTGGAGTCGCCGCACTCGCACGACCGAATCAGGAGCCGGGCGACATCGACGCACGCCTGGTGAAGCTGGGAGTTGTTCTGCCCCTGGTATTCACGGCTCTCTATGTGTGGTTGGGCTCGACGACATCACCTGGGTCATGGGTGATCGCGGTGGTATCGGCGGTTGCCGTTACCGTCGCACTGGCTTGGCGGTTGCCGCCACACGACGGTCGTTTCGTACTCGTCGGACTGGCAGTCAGCGCGGTTTCGGTCAGCTCGATTTCCTTTCCATCCGACTGGACCTGGGCGATGCCCGCGGGAGCTGCTGCCCTGGCGTTGGGCGTCGTCGTCGGCTGGAGAAGACCGATGCCGCAACTCGGGCTGGGACTCCTTGCCGTGACTGCACTCTCGGGATTGCTGGATGCCGCCCCGACCACGGTTGCCTACGTCCTCATCCTCCCGCTTGCGCTGGGACTGGCCGTCACGTCATGCATGCCTGTTGCCGTCGAAGCAGTCTCGAGCGGGGCGATGCTGCCCGTCGCTTTCACGTTGTTCTCGGTTTCACCGACCTTCTTGGACCCGGGCTCGCGGGAATTCGGGTGGTCTACCGGTGTGCTCGTCGAACACGGACCGGCCGCCGTGAACACGCCGATTCCTCTGACTGTTCTCGCTGCGACGGCGACGATCGTGGTGTCCGTGTCGACCATCCATCTGAAGAGAGTTCGAACGGCGGTGGTGACCTAAATCGCCAGCTGATCGGGTCGGAACGCAGAATTCTGTTGCTATGGTTGGGTGGTCAACGACGACATCCGGACGAGCGCACCGTACCCGGCCAGCGAAAAGACGGTGCCTTGGGAGTTGTTCACCATGGCATGGATCGTGCTCGTCATTTCCGGACTTTTCGAAGCTGTCTGGGCTACCGCACTCGGTAAGTCCGACGGATTCAGCAAGATGTCGCCCACCATCGTCTTCGTCCTCGGCCTGATCGTCAGTATGGCCGGCCTCGCGTATGCAATGCGTACCCTTCCCATCGGGACGTCCTACGCGATCTGGGTCGGCATCGGCGCCGCCCTGACCGTGGGATATGCGATGATCACCGGCGCGGAGTCCACGTCGATCGTCAAGATACTGCTGATCCTGGGCATCGTCGGCTGTGTCGTCGGTCTGAAGGTCCTTCACTGACCGGCGATCCTGGTGAGTGTTTGTGTGTTACCGGTTACAGTTAACGCATGAAACTGCTGGAGATGCTCACGCTTCCCCTACGCGCGGGCATTGCAGCCGCAGAGATCAGTTTGGGAATCGCCGAGCTGACGGTCACGACAGTTCGTATCGCCGTCGGTAATACCGGCGCCGTGACGGCGGGTGCTGCCGGCTTGGCAAGCCCCCGCGGACCCATGCAGATGATCCAGCAGTTGTCATCGCTCACCGCTGACGATCGGCCCATCGGGCAGGCCTTGGCCCCCGGTGGGCCACTCGATCGACTTCTCTCTCCCGGCGGCCCGGTCGACAAACTGACTGCACCCGACGGCACTCTCGAACGACTGCTCGCTCCCGGCGGACCACTCGAAAGACTTCTTGCCCCCGGCGGACCGCTGGATAGGGTGCTCGCCGAGAACGGCGCATTGGAACGCTTGCTCGCGCCGGACGGTCTCCTCGACCGAATGATGGCGGAGGACGGTCCGCTTGAACGCCTGACAGCGCAAGACGGTGCCGTCGAACGCCTGACTGCCAAGGACGGTGTCATCGATCGCGCACTGGCCGAAAACGGCATCCTCGAAACACTCCTGGCAGAGAACGGCGCCTTCGAACGGCTCATCGCCGAAGGCGGCCCGCTTGACCAGATCGTTGCACTGTCCGACACCTTGACTTCCCTCGCCCCCAACCTCGAGCGGATGAGCGCGAGCATCGAGGTCCTTCAGGAAACCGTCGGAATCCTCAGCGCTGCAGTCGGTCCACTCGGAGAACTTGCCGGCAAACTTCCCAATCGGTGGCTCAAGAGCAAGAGCGACCGCCCAGGGCCGGACCTTCCGATCGAATCGGCATAACAAACGGTTACTCGCCGATTACGCGGTCAGTTGTTGATCACGATGTTGAGGTTGATGATGATTCCGCCGAAAGTCAGGATCGTGTTGGCCAAGCCAACGGTCATTCCACTGTTCAGAGCCGCGATCAGTCCGTTCATCGTCGTATCCCCTTCACTGTCTACGGGTTACGCGTACAAGATTGTGCGCTGGCGCTGACAATAGGCCAAGTTCGTGACCTGCGCGCCATTGCGGAGAAAACTTGTACCCCGGTCGCAGTTTCCACGTTAACTGTTGCAGGACAACATAATTCCAAGATCGGCGCACTACCCGCTAACGGCCGAATCAAACATCACGATTGGGCATACGCAGACCACTTCACATAACCGTCCGCCCCATCAGACACTTGTCCACCGAAACAGAGTGCACAACAGTTAGTCCGGTGCAACAATGAGACGAATCGGACATGCCTGCGACGTGATGGGGAAGGGTGGTTGAGACAATGACGGCGCCGCGCATCGCCAGAGGACACCGCGGCCCCACCGGGGGCCGAAATTCCGCGTCGCAGGACAGCCTGGACGCCGCCTCGGACGCCCTGCAATCGCTGTACGCGCACCTCGATCCACATGCCCAGGCCGAGCAATTTCTCGAACAAGTCTGCAGGCATGCCGTCGATCTCATCGCCGACGCCGACATGGCCGGAATTACCATCGGCGGTTCGGACACGACATTCCGAACCGTCGCCGCCACCCACCAACTTGTTCGCACCGTCGACTCGATCCAATTCCGACTGGACTACGGACCGAGTGTGACGTCGTCACGCACGGGAACCGTTGTCCGCGCACATGCCAGCGAAGCCCACAGCCGGTGGCCTCAATTCGCAAGCGCGGCAAAGGCAGTCGGCGCCGTCAGCTTCTTGTCCATGCCACTGCCTGGCCGGGAACGCCCGCTCGGAACCCTCAATCTCTACAGCCACGACCTCCGAGGTTTCACCGGCGCCGACGTGGCATTGCTCCAACTGTTCGCCGTGACCTCGGCCTACGCGCTGCACAGCTCGCAGCGCCTCGACATCGCCAGAAAGCACGCAATGGACCTCGAGCGAGCACTCGAATCGCGAGGCGTCATCGAACAAGCCAAGGGCATCATCATGGGCACCCACCACGTCGACGCCGACCGAGCCTTCCGCATTCTCATCCAGGACTCGCAGCGCAGCAACGTCAAACTGCGAGTGATCGCCCAGCAGTACATCGACGGCGCGATCGACCCGCGCCAGGCTACGAACAAGCCCGAGACCAACTGAACCGGGCGCCTATCGGCACCTCAGCAAATACAGAGGCACCCACCACATTGGTGAGTGCCTCTTCTTTCGGAGCCTCCTGTCGGGATTGAACCGACGACCTTTCGCTTACAAGGCGAGTGCTCTACCACTGAGCTAAGGAGGCGAAGACCGACGCGTTGCCGCGACTGACTTTGCGGAGCCATCATATCCAAGCCGTCACGGTGGCCGCGCGCGGGTCACGTTAGATAGCGTGGGCCCCATGCGCAACTCCCACTCCGCCCCCTGATGGCGAAATTCACCGAAGTACTCACACGCCTGACGGGAAACCGGCAAGCCACCGTCGACACGGTCACGTCGGCTCCCGCACCGCTTCAACCGATCGACCTGACAGACGACGCCGTCGTCGCAGAGGTCCTGGACCTCGCGGTTCGGGTGGGCGAAGTCCTCCTCGCATCCGGAACCGCGGCCATGGACACCGCTGAGCAGGTGCAGTTCATCGCCGCCACGTACGGCCTTGCCCAGTGTGACGTCGACGTCACTTACAACTCGATTGTGCTCTCTGCCTATCGCGGCCCGACGCGACCGCCGGCGAGCACGATGCGCATCGTCCACTACCGCTCGATGGACTTCACGCGGCTGGCGGCCGTCGAACGTCTGACACGTCGTATCCGCCGTGAGGCGATCACACCGGACCAAGCGCACGACGCGCTCACAGCCATCACGACGGCGCCGCACCCGTACAACCGATGGACCGCGACCATGGCCTGGGCTGCGATGGCGGCTTCGGTCTCCGTCCTGCTCGGCGGCGGGTTCCTCGTTGCCACAGTCGCGTTTCTGACGACGATGGTCATCGATCGAGTCAACCGCGTACTGAACCGGTTCGGGTTGCCGTTCTTCTTCCAGCAGGTTGTCGGTGGTCTCATCGCGGCTGCGCCTGCCGCCACGCTCTATACATTTCAGGACCAGCTGGGGATCAGTATCCGGCCGTCGTTGGTCATCGCGGCCGGAGTGGTCGTTCTACTGTCCGGGCTGTCGTTGGTGGGCTCGGTCCAGGACGCGATCATGGGTGCACCCATTACAGCTGTCGCGCGATTCTTCGAAGTGGTGATGATGACGGGCGGCATCATCGCGGGCGTCGCAATCTCGTTGCGAATGACCGGGATGTTGGGTTCGACGCTTCCACCGATCAATGTGGAAGTCTCCACCATCACGCAGTTGCCGATCCTCATGCTCTCCGGTGCGTGTGCGTCGGTGTTCTACGCGCTCGCCTGCTACGCCGAGCGGCGTGCACTCACCGCGGCGTTCCTGGGCGGTGCGGCAGGCAGTGGTGTGTCGATCTTCGTGCAGACACTCGACGTCGGTCCCGTGATCGCCGCCGCAATCGCCGCAACCGTGGTCGGTCTTGCCGGTGGTCTGATGGCTCGCCGCGCACTGACGCCTCCGCTGGTTGTCGCGGTCGCAGGCATCACTCCGCTGCTCCCCGGTCTGTCGCTGTACCGAGGCCTGTACGCGCTGCTCAACGACCAGGTACTGATCGGGTTGACTGCCTTGCTGTCGGCGTTCGGTATCGGCTGTGCCCTGGCCGCGGGCGTCACGCTCGGCGAATGGGGAGCGCGCACGCTGCGTCGTCCACGGATTCTGATGCGCGTGGACTCGCTACGTCGCCCGATGGTCCGCAAGCGCAGGCGTCGAGTTCCCGTCACCGAGAAGTAGGCGTCGTTCAAGCAGAAAGAGCTGGGCACCTGACGGTGCCCAGCTCTTTTCTGTTCACTCGGGGGTTCCGAGCGGTGAGAGAATCAGCTCTCGACTGCGTGCTTTCCACCGGCAGCCTGATCGGCTTCCATGGCCTCACGCAGGCTCTTCGGACGCATGTCGGTCCAGTTGGCCTCGACGTATTCGAGGCACGCCTTGCGGCTGTCTTCACCGAACACCACTCGCCAGCCGGCGGGGACCTCGGAAAACGTGGGCCACAGCGAGTGCTGGTCCTCGTCGTTCACCAGCACGTAGAAGCGGCCGTCTTCGTCATCGAAAGGGTTAGTGCTCATCTCGCCTCACTCGTTACGTACGTGTCTTGTGCGCCCAGACTAGCAAGCGCACCAGTTCGGTTCTGGTGGCTCAGCACCGACGCCAGAATCTCCCCCGCCCGCACTGCCACGTTCGACAGCAGCGACGACGTCAATCCGTGAGTCTGTTCTGTCCCACCCTGCAGATAGATACCGCCTGTCACGTCCTCCGTTACAGCCAGTCGATAATCCCGACTGACGTTACGCGGAACGGACGAATCCGGCACGAGTTCACCCAACAAATCGTCCAGAGGTGCCGGGGTGAAACCCGTGGCCAGAATGAGTGCGTCGCACGCCAGCGTGTCGGTCAAGCCGTCGAGATTGCTACGGACAGCCAGTTCGATGCCGGATTCGGTCTCCACGGCACTCGTGATCTCCGAGGCCCGACGCATGAACAGTCGCCGCGGCCCACGAACCATCTCCTGATATTCGGTGGCATACAGCTTGTTGATCAGTTCGATGTCGACGACCGAGTAATTGGTACTGCGGTGCAGATCGAGCAGTCGGCGTCGTTCCGCGGCGTCTGCACCGTGCAGCTGATCGACGGCTTCGGGATCGAAGATGCGGTTCGCGTACGGGCTGTCGTCTGCCGGGCTGTAGCCGTAGCGGGCAAAAACACTGTGAACTTCGGCGTTCGGGTAGTTCGCGTGCAGGTAGTCCACGATCTCCGCGGCACTCTGGCCGGCGCCGAGAACGACGAACCGGTTGTGTACGGGCTCCGGCATTGCTTCGAGATGGAAGAGGAACTGGTGATTGTGGAAGCACCGCGACGAAGGCGTCGCCCACTCCGGGATCCGCTCTTTCAGTCCGGCTCCGACAACGATGTTGCGCGCGATCACCGTTTCACCGTCGGCGGTGCGAACCGCAAAGCGATCGACAACGCCGTCGGAGTTCTTGATGCCCTCGACCCCGTCGACGGTTGTACCGAACTGCACGTCCGCGTCGACTCGTCGAGCTGCCCAGCACAGGTAGTCGTTGAATTCGTGGCGCGTGGGGAAGAAGGTCTGGTGGTTGACGAAGTCGACCAGTCGACCCTGCTCGAACAGATATGAGAAGAAGCTGTATCCGCTCTGTGGATTCCGGAACGTCACCAGGTCCTTCGGAAACGCGATCTGCATGGTGGCACCGTCGAGCAGCATCCCGGGATGCCACGCGAACTGAGACTGCTTTTCGAAGAACCGCGCGTTCACCCGATCAACGGCCGCACAATTTGCATTGTGTTCTTCGACAGCAATGGCCAACGCGAGGTTGGCCGGACCGAACCCGACGCCGACGATGTCGACAATGGCAGGTTCGGCGCTGGAGTCTCTTGGTGATTCACTCATTACAGGTAGTCCATCCCCGACGGAACGACCTGGTACGGCCGCCAATCGATGTCCCGAAGTAAGTAGCAAAGGCTACCCTTAATGAGGTGAGGGTATCAACACTGTGAGCCCCCGTATAGCGGTCGACCCCACGGAGCGATGCGACGTATGTCATAGTTTCGCCCCCTCGCTCGCGTCATCCCCTTCGGCGGCGACTGCAGCCTCGATCACGTCGACCAATTGACCTGCCCATACGCGGACTGCACCCGCATCGACGCGGTCGGCACGGAACCCGAGAGTTGCAAAGACAGGCCCATCGCCCACCGGCTCGTAAAAACTCAACGTCACATCCGCATCGGGCACTCCCACCGGAATCGGTACGAGAGAACCGAAGTCGCCGAGCCCGTCCAAATCGGCCTCTTGATGATGGATCACCATCACCTGAGGCCTCATGGACGCCGGATTACCCAGCGCCTGCTCGACATACACATATGAGACGTCCTGATTGCTCAGCGCTTCCAGATTGTTTTCCCGGATGCGAGCCAGCAATTCTGCAAACGTCGGACTACCGGACGTATCCGTGCGCAGGAGAACAACATTGAAGAACGATCCGATCATCGGTTCGAGACGGGGATCCGACCTGCCCGCAACCAATGAACCGATGGGAAGATCAGTACCCGCGCCGGCCTTCGTGAGAACGCTGGCCAGTGCGGCCTGCAGGACCATGAACATACTCGTGCCGGTGCGCGCAGCCAGGGCGTCGATTCCGGCGTGCAGACCCGCGTCGATGTCGACGGCGATCACGTCACCTCGAGGCTCCGAGTCACCTTCCGGCAACGGAAGATTCACACTGGTCGGTATTCCGTCGAGCGCATCCCGCCAATATGCAAGTTGCTTCGACGCTCGGCTGTCGACGTCTCGGGGGTCTCCCAACAGCTCGTCCGACCACACGGTGTAATCGGCGTACGTCAATGCAAGCTCGTCCCAAACCGGTTGATCTCCCTGCGACCGGGCTGCATAAGCAGAGACCAGATCTCCCAACAGCGGCACTACTGACCACTCGTCGACGGCGATGTAGTGCATGACGAGAAGCAGTGTCCTAGAGCCGTCTTCACCGAGCACCAGATGAACCCGCAACGGTGATTGCTCACGCAGATCCATCGGAAGTTGAGCCAGTTCGAACACCACTCGACCCACATCGCCGGCGCCGACATCGACCACATCGACAGTCGGACGCACCGATTCTCTTGCCACGACGATGCCGTCGACCTCGACGAAGGTGGTCCGCAGGGGTTCGTGCCGCGAAGTGACATCGTCCAAGGCGTGCCCGAGAATCTCCGGATCGATCTTCGATTTCAGGGTCAGCGCCAGAGCGTGGCTTGCTTGCGGTTGCGCGCCGGACGCGCGGAACAACTCCCATTGACGACGTTGCGGCGCAGACAGACCCATCGTCTCGGGACGTTTCACCGCCGGCGCCAGGATCGGCCGCCTACCTTCCGAACGCGCGACGACGGCCGCCAACTCCGCAACACTCGGCGCGTCGAATACGTCTCGAATACTGACGTCCACGCCGAACGCTTCCCGAATGCGACCGACCAGTTTCATCGAAGCCATCGAATGGCCGCCGAGTTCGAAGAAACTGTCGTGGACTCCGACGCTCGGTAGCTGCAGGATTTCCGCGAACGCAGCCGCAACCGTGGACTCCACTGCCGTGCGAGGAGCAACATCACCCGCCAGCTCCGACCAGTCCGGAGTGGGCAACGACTTGCGGTCGAGCTTTCCGTTGGGCGTCAACGGCAGCGGACCGTCAAGGGCGACAACCATGGTCGGAACCATGTAGTCGGGCAACGACAGTGCCGCGAGGTTCCGCACTGCCGTCGTGTCGACGACGACACCGGGTTCCGGTGACACGTAACCGACCAGGCGCGTGATTTCGCCCTGCCGATCCGCGACGACCGTTGCCTGCTTCACCGAAGGATGAGCACTGAGAGCTCCGATGATTTCGCCCAACTCGATTCGGAAACCGCGGATCTTGACCTGATCGTCGACGCGGCCGAGGAAGTCGATGTTCCCGTCAGAGCGCCACCGCGCGCGGTCCCCGGTGCGATACATGCGATCGCCCGCGGTGAAGGGATCGGCGATGAATCTCTGTGCCGTCAGATCGAATCGGCCCAGATAGCCTCTCGCCAGGCCGCGTCCCGCGATGTACAGCTCGCCGGATACTCCCGGCGGAACCGGACGCAGTTGATCGTCGAGCACGTACGCCTGTTCGTTGGGGTCAGGGATTCCGATGGGCACGGGACCGTTCCAACCGGGTTCCGCCTGCCACAGTGTGTTGTTCACCGTGGCTTCGGTGAGTCCGTACGCGGCAAGCAAATTCAGCCGCTCCGCCCATCGCCCGATCAGCTCCGGTGGCACCGTCTCGGTTCCGACCAACACGGTGCAGCCCTGCGGCACTTCACATCCTGCCGGCAGAGCGGCCAGCAACGAGGGAGGGATGATCGCGTGGGTGACACGATTGCTCGTCATGAAATCGGTCAGCGCCGGACCGGCAACTCGTGCATTCTGCGGCACGATCACCAGGGTGCTGCTCGTGCACAGTGCCATCGCCAGCTCGAATACCGCGACGTCGAAGCCGACCGAAGCGAACTGCATCACCACCGAACCCGGTACCAGTCGCATCCGAACCTCGGCTGTGGCAACAAGACTCGGAATACCGTCATGGGAGAGGACGGCTCCCTTCGGCTTGCCGGTCGATCCCGAGGTGTAGATGACATAGGCAGCGTGGCTGACGCCAACTGGTGGCCGGGGAGTTTCGACGATCACTGCCTCGTCCAGTTCCGCACGGATCAGCGGATCGTCCAGGAGGATTCGCTCGACGCCGACCACATCCTCGATCCGCGAGCTTTCCTCCGCAGTGGACAGAAGTACCGAGGCGCGGGAATCGGTGAGCATGTATGTGATGCGCTCGCTCGGGTGACTCAAATCCAGGGGTAGATACGCGGCCCCCAGCTTGAGCACGGCGAGGACCGACGCGACCATTTCCACCGAGCGCGGGACGGCAAGCCCCACCACGTCTTCGACCGACACTCCGCGGCGATACAGCACGCCGGCGATCCGATCACACTGCTCGGAGAGTTCGCGGTACGTGGCCTGCCCCGCCTCGTCGCGCACCGCAATCGCCTCGGGCGTAGCAGCGACCCCACGCGCGAAAGCGTCGTAGAACGTCTCTTCCGGCACGTCGACGGCGGTGTCGTTGAACGAGGTGACAACTTGCTCGAGTTCGCCTGGCAAGAAGATGTCGATGTCGCCGATCTCGATGTCGGCCGATTCCACGACTGCCGCGATCACCGATTCCAATCGGTTCGAAATTCGCTGTGCTGTTTCGCGATCGAAGAGGTCGCTGCCGTATTCGAGTCGGACGTCGATGCAGCCTTCGTCGCCTAGGTACTCGGTGAAGTTGAACACCAGATCGAACTTGGCTGTGTACTCCTCGAGTTCGAACGGATCCCCTCCCATCTCCTCGCGGCTGTGATAGCCGACCATGACCTGGAACAGCGGATTACGTGCCAAAGTACGCGACGGATTGAGGCGCTCCACCACCGTTTCGAAGGGAACGTCAGCGTTGGCGAAGGCCTCGAGATCTCCCTCGCGAACGCGATCCACCAACTCCCGGAACGTCGGGTTACCCGACGTATCCGTGCGCAGCACAATCGTATTGACGAAGAAGCCGACCAGTTCGTCGAGTCCCTGCTCACTACGTCCGGCGACGGGAGCGCCGAGGGGAAGGTCCTCACCCGCTCCGAGCGCAGTCAGCAACGCCGCCGACGCCGCGTGCAGAACCATGAACATCGAACTCTGGCTCTCGCGCGCCAGATCTCGCAGTGCAGCAGTTGTCTCCACGCCCAACCGTGTCACCACTGCACCACCGGAGAAACTCGGTCTGGCCGGTCGACTCCGGTCGGCGGGAAGCAGCAGTTCTTCGGGGGCTCCGTCCAAACTCTTCGCCCAGAAGTCCAACTGCGTGCTCAGGATGCTCGACGGATCGTCGGGGCTGCCCAACAATTCCCGTTGCCACAGAGTGTAATCCGCGTACTGAACCGGAAGCGGTTCGAAAATTGGATCTTCGCCCTGGATCCGAGAGGAGTATGCAGACATCAGATCGCGCAGGAATGGCCGATCGGACCATTCGTCCGTCGTGATGTGATGCAGGACGATCACGACCACTACGGCACCGTCCACCTCGGCACCGTCCACCCGGATCAGACGTGCGCGGATTGGAATCTCGTCAGACAGGTCGAACGGACGACCCACTGCCACGGCAATTTCACCGGCGACACCGGATTCGTCTCGATGAACTGTCTCGACCGGAATCGTCGCCGATTCGAGAATTATCTGCTCCGGCGATCCGTCCACCAACCGGAACACCGTACGCAGGGATTCGTGTCGTTCCACGACGTCGCCGAGCGCCGCGGCGAAGACGTCCGCGTCCAGTGCGCCGTCCAAACGGAGCACGATCGGGAAATTGTAGGCCGCGGAGTTCTCCTCCATCTGTCCGATCAGCCACAATCGCTGTTGAGCGGCAGAAAGAGGAAGGTGGTCCGGCCGCGGCTTCGCTACCAGCACCGGTCGCGTCGATCCCTGCTCGGCCACAATACGTTCCGCAAGTTCCGCCACCGTCGGCGCTTCGAAGAGATCACGCATGGTCAGACTGTTCGGAATGGCGATCCGAGCTCGACTGATCAGCTTGGTGGCCAGAAGCGAGTGCCCACCGAGGTCGAAGAAGTTGTCGTCGACCCCGATATCGCCCACATCGAGTACGTCGGAGAAGAGGTCGCAGAGGACCTCTTCCGTGTGGTTACGCGGTGCGATCGACTCCCCACTCCGCTCCCCCAGCACCGAATCAGCGGTTGGCAGTGCCTTGACGTCGAGCTTGCCGTTGACGGTCATCGGTAGTGTCTCCACCTCGATCACCACGGCCGGAACCATGTAGTCGGGTAGGAGAACTCGCGCCTGCGCGCGGTAGTCGTGCCCGGCGCCGAGTCGCACGGGTGTCACGTAGCCGACGAGCCTCTTGACTCCACCTGCCCCGACGTCGACCACCACTGCCGCTTGCCGCACATGTTCGTCGGATTCGAGAACGGAGACGATTTCGCTCGGCTCGATGCGGTGACCTCTGATCTTCACCTGATCGTCGGTGCGGCCGAGGAAGTCCAGGTTGCCGTCACCGCGTCGCCGCACGAGATCCCCGGTGCGGTACATACGTCCTCCGGTCCCAGCCGGATCTGCGACGAAGCGCTCGGACGTGAGCGCGAAGCGTCCGAGGTAGCCGCGAGCCAAACCGGCTCCGGCAATGTACAGTTCGCCGGCAACTCCATCGGGGACCGGACGCAGCCAGCCGTCGAGAATATGCGCGGCGGTGTTCCAGATCGGTTTGCCGACGGTCGGGGTGTCGCTGTCGAACGTTCCGCCACCGAGCGTGTTGATCGTGTATTCCGTCGGACCGTAGAGGTTGTAGCCCACGGTTCCCTCGGTGTCGCGCAGCCTGTTCCACACCGAATCCGGAACGGCTTCACCGCCGAGCAGGACCAACGGCGGGCGGTGGTGTCCCACACCGTCGTCGAGAAGCCCGCTGTCGATCAGGTGCGTCGCGTAGGTCGGTGTCACGTTGACGACGTCGATGTCCAGTGCGTCGCAGTATGCAACGAGTGCCTCGGCATCACGACGCAGATCCTCGTCGCAAATGTGCACCTCGTGGCCTTCCACGAGCCACAGAAGTTCCTCCCACGACATGTCGAAGGCGAAGGACACGGTGTGCGCGATCCGCAGGCGCCGGCCCGCCGCGGCGATCACGGGTTCGAAAATCGCCTCGCGGTGGTTGAACTGCATGTTCGTCAAGCCGCGGTAACCGGTGACCACGCCCTTGGGCTTGCCGGTCGAACCGGAGGTGTAGATGACGTACGCGGGGTGGTCGAGTCGATGCGGTGCCCCCGGGGCGAATGCTCCGAGTTCCGACGCGGAGAGTGCCCGCGCCGAGATCGTCAGTCTCCTTGCTGCTGTATCGGGTTCGTCGATCACGATAGTGCGGACGTCCGCACCTTCGAACCTCGGTGAGGCCGAAACGGTTGTCAGCAACACGACAGGATCCGCGTCGTCGATCATCACGGCCAACCGTTCGGCCGGATGGTCGAGTTCGAGGGGTAGGTAGGCAGCACCCGTGCGCAATACCGCGAAGAGCGCGACGACCATGTCCACCGAACGTGGTAGGCCAAGAGCGACAATCTTTTCCGGGCCGGCGCCGTAATTGATCAGCAACCGCGCCATCCGGTTGATCTCGCCGTCGAGATCGGCGTAGGTCATCCGGCGCTTCCCGAACACGAGTGCCGTGTCGTTCGGTTGCGCCGACGCGACTTCTTCGAACAGGTCGGCAATGGTGCGCTCCGGCAACTCCCGGATCTGCGTCTGCTGCGCTACTGCGGGAACCGGAGACGCAACAACCGATCCCGCCATGTCCTGCGACCAACTCTGCAGCAGGTCGACGAAGTGACGCAGTAGGTCCTCGGCCCGGCGCGCGGTCACCAGATGCGGATGGAACTCGAACTTGACGTTGACGGTGGCACCCGGTGTGACCACGACGGTCAGCGGATAGTGCGTGTGATCGATACTGTCGCTTCCACTCACGTCGTGAGCGGCGTTGAGCGCGTGGACTTGCCTCTCGTCCACGAAGTTCTGCAGGACCATCAGCACGTCGAAGAGTTGACGATGCTCGGAAACACGCTGGATCGATGCCAAACCGAGGTAGTCGAAAGGCATCAGCGAAAGTCGATCCGCCTGTGTCCGACGAAGAAGTTCCTCGACGCTCTCGTTCGGATCCAGTTGCAGCCGAACGGGAACGGTGTTGAGGAACATTCCCACCACGGTGTCGATTCCCGGTACCTCCGGTGGCCGTCCGGCAACCGTGGAGCCGAAGACGACGTCCTGTCGACCGGTGGCCGACGCCAGCACGAGGGCCAGCGCTGCATTCAGTACCGTGTTGAACGTGACGCCGGACGCGGCAGCGCGCTCACGCAACGCACGCGAAAGCGTTTCCGACAGAACCGCATCGCGGCGATCCGGAAGCTGAACTTCGACGCCGGGCATCGGCTCGGCAACAAGCGTCGGCTCCTCGAGTCCTGCGAGCGCTCCGCGCCACCCCTCGTCGGCGGCTGCACCGTCGCGATCGGCCAACCAGGCGAGGTATGTCTCGAACGACCCCTCGGGTTCGCCGAATGCGCTGTCGTCGCCGCCGGTATCGTAAAGCGCCAGAAGCTGACTGACGACAAGGCCGTTGGACCAGCCGTCCCACAGCAGGAACTGCCTGTTGATCACCAGACGATCCTGGCCGCCGGGCAGATGCAGCACACTCATACGCCACAGCGGCGGCGCGGTCAGGTCGAATGGCGTCACTCGGTCTTGGGCGGCGACGGCCTCGGCACGCTCACGAGCAACCGAGTCGTCGAGTTCACGGAGATCGTGGACGACGACCGGAACATCGAGTCCAGCGCTGAAGAACTGCACCGGCTCGTTCAGCCCTTCGCTCACGAAACCCGCTCGCAACGTGGGATTTCGTCGTTGAAGTGTCCGGGCGGCCGCAGCCAACCTGTCGACATCGAGGGTGTGCCCGAAGTCCATCGAGAACTGTGCCGTGTAGATGTCCCCACCACTGCTGCTGTCGCTGCTGCCCGCGTAGCCGGCTTGGAAGTACAGGCCTTCCTGCAACGGTGAGAGTGGGAGGATGCTGCTGACACCTGCCGGACTCGCATCGGCTATCGCGTCGATCTCGGTCTGACTCAGGTCGAGCAACGTCACATCGGACGGGGTCAGAATGGGAGGCCCGGCGTGACGCGCGGCCGCAGCCGCCAGATCGCCGAGGGCCGAAACCCAGCCGTCGGAGAGTGACTGCGCGTCCTCCTCGGACAAATCTTCACTTGCCCAGGCAAACTCGGCGCGGAGCCCCGAATCCACGCTGACGACATTCACGATCAGTCGGTACGGGCCTCCCATGTCTGCGTCGGGATCGGTGGACAAGGCTTCGGATTCCGCTGCCAAGGACCATGCTGTCGATCCTGCTGTCGTCGTACGTCCGAGATAGTTGAACAGGATCTGAGATTCGGAGCGCCCCGCCAATATCGATGCCGTGCGGGCATTCACGTATCGCAGCATCCCGTAGCCGATACCGCCGTCCGGAGCCGCCCGCAGGCTCTCCTTCACCTCGCGTAGCGTGTCCACCGGGTCGATTCCGCCGTGCAGTCGCATCGGGGCAATCGTGGTGAACCAGCCTACTGTTCGCGACAGATCGATGCCCGCCACCAACTCCTCCCGGCCGTGCCGTTCGAGATCGACCAGCAATTCGTGCTCACTGCGGCCGGTGGAGCGGCGCCAGCGATCGACGGACATCGTCAGCGCTGCCAACAGAACATCCGTTCCCTCGGCACCCACCATTGCCGCAACCGATCCAAGTGCTGCCTCGGAGATTGCTCCGTCCACCGTGACCGTGCGCCTCGAGCCTCCGGATACGACGGCATCGCCCGCGGCGTCGGGGATCAACTGCGCGCCCGGAGCGGTCACGGTCAGCCAGTGATCGAGTTCGGCGAATCGATGAGCACTGTATGCGTGTTCGGCCACCGTACGGGAGAAGGTACGCAGCGAAGTTCCGACGGCATCCAGTGCGGCGGGCTCTCCGGCTTCGACTGCCACCCAGGCCATCGCGAGATCCTCGAGCAGGGTTCCCCAGGAAACCCCGTCCACGACCAGGTGGTGCGCGACTATCGCGAGTCGGCCCAGACTCTCAGCGCCGCAATCGAACCAGACCACCGAGACCATCCGCCCTGCAGACGGATCCAATCGACTGGTCGCAGTTTCAGAGTGCTCAGTGACGAGTCTTCGCAACTCGGAGTCATCCAGTCCCCGAGCATCAACGCGTTCGACCAGGTTCGCTGCCCGGACACTACCGGGTTCCTCGATCCGCGCCGACCACATCCCGCGGTCATGTCGGATCAAGGTTTGGCGAAGTCCGTCGTGGTGATCGAGCACGGCCTGCAAAGCGCCGGTGATCGAACCGAGAGATGTTGCCGGAGAGTGGATCAGAACTGCCTGGTTGAAGCGGTCGGTACCACCCGTCCATTCGGACAAGCGGTGAACCACCGGCAGCGGAACCAGCTCACCCACGCCGATGTCGGCCGTGACGGTGGCATCCGAGGTGGCGACATCACCCACCGCTGCAGCGATCGCAGCGGGAGTGCGCAATTCGAAGATCTGACGCGGGGTCAGCACTACCGAATCACGACGAGCCAGGTTGACCAGTCGGATCGCCAGGATACTGTCGCCGCCGAGAGTGAAGAAATCGTCGCGCACCCCGACACGGGGCAGTCCGAGAACCGTCGCGAAATGCCCGGCGAGGAGGTCTGCAACGCCCGAGGAAACCACTCCCGTCAAGTCGCCCACCAGTGCCGCAAAATCCGGTGCAGGTAGTGCTTTTCGGTCGAGCTTGCCACTCGGGCTCAGCGGCAGCGACTCGAGCCGCACGAAGGCACTTGGCACCATGAACTCCGGTAGCACTGACAACAACTGAGCTCGAACCGCAACATCATCAGCATCTCCGACCAGGTAGGCGACCACCTGTGCGCGGTTGCTCGGACCGTCGGTTCGGACGATCACGGCACTTGCCGTGACTCCGGGGCACAGCGCCAATTGCGCTTCGATTTCGCCGAGTTCGATTCGGAATCCACGAACCTTCACCTGCTCGTCGGCACGGCCGAGGTACTCGAGAACGCCGTCGGCATTCCACCGCACGATGTCACCGGTCCGGTACATCCGCGAGCCGCCGTCGCTGTACGGATTCGCCACGAATCGTTCGGAGGTCAATCCCCCACGTCCGTGGTAACCACGCGCCAGTTGTGGCCCTGCCAGATAGAGCTCACCGGTGGCACCGGCCGGGACGTTCTGCAGGTAGGGATCGAGAACCAACAGGCCGGTGTTGGCGGCAGGTGCGCCGATCGGGACGCTGACGGCGTCTGCCGGAGTTTCCTGCACCGACGGTTGCCAACTGACGTCGACGGCGGCCTCGGTGGGGCCGTAGAGGTTGTCCACCAGAGTATTCGGCAGGATCTCGGCGACCTTGCGTGCAACGTGAACGGGCAGTGCCTCACCGCTGCAGTTGACGATCTCGAGCGAAGAGCACAGTGCTGCTTTCGGCTCCGCGAGAAACACGTCGAGCATCGACGGAACAAAATGCACTCGGGTCACGGAATGTTCGACGATGACGTCGGCCAGATAGCCAGGGTCCTTGTGCCCGTCCGGCTCGGCCATCACGAGAGTTGCCCCCACCAGGAACGGCCAGAAGAATTCGGGAACGGAGACGTCGAAGCTCGACGGGGTCTTCTGCAGCATCCGGTCGGAGACGTCCATCGGACGTATCTGCTGTGCCCAGAGCAATCGGTTGACCACACCCTCGTGGTTGACCACAACGCCTTTGGGGCGACCGGTCGAACCCGAAGTGTAGATCATGTACGCGGCATCCGCGGGCGATCCTGGGACACTCAGCGGATCGGCGGGGAACTGCGCCGACTCCGATACCGTCACCCGCGGAACCGAACCCGAATCGAGTGAAGAGTCTTCCGACACCACGACGCACACAGGATCGGCGTCACCCAGCATGTACGTCAGCCGCTCCGCCGGGTAGCCGGTGTCGAGGGGAACGTATGCTCCCCCGGCCTTTCCGATGCCGAGTATCGCGACCATCAGATCAAGAGATCGAGGCAAGGCCACCGCTACCAACGATTCGCGTCCGACGCCACGTTCGCGCAGCAGATGCGCAAAACGATCAGCGCGAGAGTGAAGTTCGGCGTAGGTCAACGACTCTTCACGGAAGATCACTGCGGTGGCTTCGGGCGTACGCCCGGCTTGATCCTTCAGCAGCTCGGTCAGCGTTGCGCGCGGCCGATCCAAGGCCGTGCCGACGCTCCCCGGCTGTGCGGGTGCCAGCGCGATCCGGCCGATGACCTGATCGAGATCGCGCGAGAGCTCGGTGAGTACGACTGCGAGAGTTTCGGCCAGCGACGCAGCGGCGTCGCCGTCCACCCGAGCAGCGTCGTACTTGAGCTCCAACGCCAATCGATCGCCGGGGACCACGATCAGGGTCAGCGGGTAGGCCGGTCGCTCGTCGAATCGAATTCCCGTCAGTCGCACCGAGTTCGTCCGATCAGCGATTGCCGTGTCACCGAGTGGATAGTTCTCGAACACGACGAGTGATTCGAAGTCCTGCTCCAGTCCGCCGGTCCGTCGCAGTTCGGGTAACCCCAGGTACTGATGGTCGAGTAGTTCCGATTGTTCCCTCTGCCAACGGGAAAGCGCTTGCGCGGCTGTCTCTGCCGGATCGAACCGCAACCGAGCCGGCACGGTGTTGATGAACAAGCCCACCATGGACTCGATGCCGGGCAGGTCTCCACCGCGTCCCGATACGGTCGATCCGAACAGCACGTCTGTTCGGCCGGTCATTCGGCCGAGCACCAGCCCCCAGGCGCCGTGCACGAGCGTACTCAGCGTCAGGCCATGGGAGCGTCCGTTGATCGCCAGTGCGCGAGTATCACTGTCGGACAGCTCGACTCGGGTGGCACAGACGCCGCTGCTGCCCGCGCTCGGCGCGGGAAGTTCGACCGCGGGCCCGGGAGAGTTCAGCGCTTCCCTCCACACCGCTGCCGAGGCCTCGTGATCGTGGCGGGCCAACCATTCGAGATAGCTGCGGTACGGCGCCGGACTCGGGAGCACCACGCCGGAGTCGCCAACGCTGTACGACGCCATCAGCTCCCGCAGCATCACCGGAACCGACCATCCGTCTGCGACCGCATGGTGAATCGACTGCAGCAGAAGGTACTTCTCCGAAGAGGCACGGACAAGCGTGTAACGGACGAGCGGCGGTTGCGCCAGGTCGAACCCGCGCGCGCGGTCGGCGGAAAGCAGTTCATCGACATCGGCGCCGGCCACCTCGACTACCGCCATCTCCACGACAGCGCTCGGGTGCACCACCTGCACGACCCGGCCGTCACCCAGGACCGAGAATCCGGTGCGCAGCGCCTCATGCCGATCGACGACGGATTGCAGCGCGCGGCGCAACGCCGCACTGTCCACGGCTCCGGTCAGTTCCACAACCTGTTGCACGACATACTGATCGGCCCCCGGATCGGCAAACGCCGAATGGAAGTAGATCCCTTCCTGCAGCGGAGTGAGTGGGAGAATCTCTTCAGCCTTCGGTAACCCGTCCACGTCTGCCTGAGCGAGCGCCACCAGAGGGTAGTCCGAGGGTGTGGCTCCGCCGAAGGCTGCGAGCCCGGACACGGCCTCGAGCGAGTCCAGCCACAACCGCGCAAACCTGTCGATGTCGCTACGCAGGAAGATGTTCGACGCCCAGGTCAGGGTGGCTCGCAGTCGTGGTCCACCGGCGGCGTCCTCGGCTACGACGTCGACAGACAACGCGTGTCCCAGCGGCATGGACGGATCGGCAGCACCGTCCATCGACACCGGGAACCAGTCCCCCTCCGCTGCGGCAGTACGTCCCAGGTAGTTGAGCACCACCTCCGGCGCTGCGACGCTACCCAACTGATCCGAGCTACCCAGGTATCGCAATGCTCCGTACCCGAAGCCGGCGTTGGGGACGCGTCGAAGTTGCTCCTTGACGCTCTTGAGAACCCCCGCCAACTCGCCGCTCGCTTCGAGATCCGGAGCGGCTGTACCGATCTCGAGCGCCACCGGGAACACTGTGGTGAACCATCCGACGGTACGAGTCAGGTCGACGTGCGCAGCGCCGTCACCGCGAACGATGTCCTCGTCGCGTCCGTGCCCCTCCAGGTCGATCGTCACCGATCCGGCACCGCTCCAACGGGTCAGCGCCACGGCAAGTGCGGTGACCAGCACTTCGCTCACATCGGCTCCGAACGCCCGTGGGACACTGCCCAACAGCTGATCTGCAAGTTCTGGAGGTAGGGTGATCGACCGCGCTGCAGCGGTGCGCGCGAGGTCAACTGCCGGGTCGAGTGCCCGACGGCCGAGAGATGCCCGTTGTGCGGACGTCACCGAGTCCCAGAACTCGATTTCCGAGTCCAGTCGCCCGGCTCCGACCGCATCCGAGACGAGTTCGGCGTACCTTCGCACCGACGTGCCGACCGGAGCGAGTGCGGGTTCGTCGCCATTCATCGCTGCGATGCCGGCGCGCGCGAGGTCCTCGAGGATGATGCGCCACGAGACGCCGTCGACCACCGCGTGGTGGATGACCAGCAACAGCCGTCCGGGACCGGTCACAGGGCGGAACAGAACAGCGCTGACCATCGTGCCGTCGGCCGGATTCAGACGGCCGACAGCTCGCTCGGTCTCGGCGACGATCAGCGGTCCGCATTCTTCGAGCGGTGCCGGTAGTGCACGGGTCTCGAAGACCACAGCCACTTCGTTTGTCTCCGGGACGAGCAGTCTTCCTTCGGGCGTCAACGTCGCACGAAGTGCATCGTGGCGCGCCACCAGGGCGTCGAGCGCCGCCTGGACATGCTCGGACGTCAAGGCTGACGGCGTCTGAATCAGCGCACGCTGGTGGAAGGTTCGTACTGCGTCCGACACTCCGAGAACCCTGGCGGCAATCGGCGTCGTGGCTACGTGGCCGATCGGTTGGTCCGCGTGGTCGACGATCTCAGCCACTCGGGAGGACTGGGCACGCGCCATAGCCTCGGCGGTGCGCAGTTGGAACACCTCGCGAGGACTGATCGACAAACCGGCAGCACGAGCCGCGGTCACGAGTGAGATCGCGACGATGCTGTCGCCGCCCAGTGCAAAGAAGTCGTCGGTAACGCCGACCGAATCGAGGCCGACTGCCGACGCGATCAACGTGCAGAACTGTTGTTCGACTTCGTTTCTCGCAGCGACATGTGCACTCAGTTCGGCGAGATCGGGCTCGGGTAGCGCGCGACGGTCGAGTTTGCCGTTTGCCGTGAGCGGAAACTTGTCGAGGACGGTGACGGTGGTCGGGACCATGTAGTCGGGCAGCTTGCTCGCAGCCCACTCGCGAAGCTCACGTGAGTCGATCGCGAGGTTCGTCCCCGACGCTGCGCTCACGTAGGCGGCGAGATACTTTGCACCTGTTGGTGCTTGGCGCACCAGAACTGCCACGTGACGCACTGCGGGGTGCGAAATCACGGCGGCTTCGACATCCTCGAGTTCCAGGCGCATGCCGCGGATCTTCACCTGATTGTCCGTGCGTCCGAGGAAGTCGAGGGTGCCGTCGTCGGTCCATCTGGCCAAGTCACCGGTGCGATACATGCGGGATCCGGCCAGATCACCTGAGACGAAGGGATCCGCGACAAAACGAGATGCGGTCAGTGCCGAAGCACCCACGTATCCGCGTCCCAGCAGGAAGCCCGCGGCGTAGAGTTCGCCGCCGGTGCCGATCGGAACCGGCTGCAGGTCGCCGTCCAACACGTAGAGGCGAGTGTTGGGGTTCGGGCGACCGATGGATGTGGCGATTCGTTCCGCGTCCTCGCGGTAGATCACATGGGAGACACCGATGGTCGCTTCGGCCGGGCCGTAGCCGTGATACAGCGTCGTGGACAGTTGATCGCGGAACCGATCGAAGAGTTCAGGCGTGAGAACCTCACCGCCGCACCACACGTGCTTCAACGTATCGAGCTGATCGGTCCCGTTCGCCAGATCCAGAAGGATGTCGAGCATCGACGAGACCAGGTAGACGAAAGTGACCGATTCTCCGGCGATCAGGTCGAGCAGGTATTGCGGGTCGCGTTCCCCCTCGGGCTTCGCGATCACCAATCGACCGCCGGAGACGAGCGGGAGCAGGATCTCGTTGATCGAGATGTCGAACGAGAGTGGGGCTTTGAACAAGGAGGCATCGCCGGACCCGAACCCGAGAATCCGCTCCCGCTGCCACAGCAACCTTGCGCAGATTGCCTCGTGGCGGATCATGGCGCCCTTCGGACGTCCGGTCGAACCGGACGTGAAGATGACGTATGCGAGTTGGGCACCGTGAATACGAATGTCGGAGGTCATTGTCTCGGACAGGTCCGAGGGCCCGTCCTCGTACGCCCACGCGGAGAGATCGACCGGAACGGAGTCGTCTACACCGTCCGAGGTGAGCACCAGTGTGGCGCCCGCGTCGGCAAGTACCGATTCGCGGCGTTCGGCAGGCCATGACGGATCCAGCGGAACGAAGGCACCACCGGCACACATGACGGCCAACAACCCCACCACCATCTCGGCGGATCTCGGAAGCCCGATCGCCACAACGGTTTCGGTCGCGACACCGCGAGAGATCAAGTGCGCGGCGAGCTGTGATACCCGACTTTCGAGTTCGCCGTAGGTCAGCCGGACGTCGCCGTCGACCACGGCGACAGCGCCCCGATCGGCAGAGAAGCTGCTGCGCAACAAATCCGGCACCGTCGTGATTGGCTGCGGCTCTGCGGTGTCGTTCCACCCGTGGAGCACGAGTTCTCTCTCCGCGAGCGACATGGGGTCGAGTGCCGAGATCGGAAGCTGCGGCTCGGCTACGAATCGATCGAGGAACTGTTCGATTCTCGCGGTGTGATCGGCCAACTCCCTGTCGAATCCGGCCGGGGCGCGGACGTCGATCTCGATCGGCTCCCCGTCCTGACCACCGCGCACACTCAGATCCAGGTCACTGACTCGACCGGTTACCGAATTACGCACGCGCACCGGGCATCCGCCGAAGGTGAGTGTGTGTTCGAACATCATCGAGTTGATGCCGGGGCCGAAGACCTGACGGTCGGGATCGATCGCCCGAATGTCGCGAGCAAGATCCTCACCTCGGTACCGCCCGTGCTTGAGAATCGAGACCAGGGCGGTGTCGAGACGAGTTGCCAACTGGCCGATGGTTTCCGAGCGTTCTACCCGAATACTCAGCGGCAAAATCGTCGACGCCATCGAAGGAGTGCGACGCATGTCGCGCCCCACCCGAGCGGCCATCGGTACCGAGACGACAACGTCGTGCTTTCCGGTGGTTCGTGCGATGTACGCGATCAGCGCGGCCATGGGCAGGCGAGTTCGTCGAATCCCGGCGTCGGCCGCATAGCGGTAGAGCTGTGCCGCGCGATCAGCGTCGAGCGTGAGTATCGCCGAGATCGGCGGCAGCGAATCATCCACCTGCCCATGCAGAATCCGCGTCGCTTCCGGTCCCGATTCAACGCGTTCGACCCAGTACTGACGGTCGGTCTGGAATCGCGGAGAGTTCCGGTAATCCAGATCGGCTGCAACCACGGCGTCGAGTGACCACTGCGGCGCGGCAGTCCCGAGATTCGGATCGTCGTATCGCTCGGCGACGTCGGCGACGATGAGCGAGATGCCGTACCCGTCGATCACGCTGTGGTGATAGCGCTGATACCAGATGACTCGGTCGTCAGCGGTCAGCAGAAGCACCTGGCGGAACAGCAGATCGTCCGGACCGAAGACCCGAGCCATGTCGGTGTCCATCCACGACTGCGCAGTCGAATCGGGATCCGCCTCGGCCCGAAGGTCGAGAATTTCCACGTCCCAGCGCGCATCCGGAATCGGCACCTGGATCAGCTGGTTGTCGGCATCGACCTCGAAGTGCACGAACAGCGCTTCGACGCGTCCGACGCTGGCCTCGATCGCCGCTGCCGCGCGCTCGACGTCGATCGTGCCGTCGACCTCGACGACAAGTCCGATGTTGTAGACCGGACTGCTCGGATCGACGTTCTGAGCAACCCACACCTCACGCTGAGCGGCCGTCGCCGGGAGCGCTGCGTCCAGATCGGCACCGCCCGATACCGCCGGGTGAGCTACCTGAGAGTGGTCAGACATCAAGAATCCGATCATCGTCGTTCATGCTCATCGAACGACGAACACCCTCGCAAGTTTAGGGTAGGCTACCCAGGAACGTGAAGGTGCGCTCCCGCCCTGGTCAGACCTGTTCCCACGGACCGAATTCGAGCAAAACGTCAATTGCTGTCTTACCGTCCTGCGGCCGAACGACATGTTCGAGGGCATAGACCCTCGATCCCTCCGCAGCGCGAGCGAGATCGGAAATACCGGGCAGAATGGTCGGTTCGGGTGGACCGCCCACACCACGATGGAAGTTCTCGATGGAATGCCCCAAATAGAGGACCCGTCCGCCGGGCGTCAGCCACTCCCCGACGCGCTTCAAGGTTGCGGCCAGATGGTCGACCTCGAGGTGAAGAAAGCTGACCAACACCAGGTCGACCAGCCCTTCCGGCTGCCACTCGGTCGCGTCGCCGACCTGCCAGTCGACAGCCTTGTCCCCGTCACTCGCCCGTGCCAGATCGATCGCCACCGACGAGTAGTCGACCGCAGTCACCGACCAACCTTGCCCAGCCATCCACCGCGCGTGACGGCCGTCGCCGCAGGCCAGATCGATCGCGGTGCCCGGTCTCAGATCGGAAATTCTTGTTGCGACGGTTCCCGCCGGGTCGACTCCCCATGGCTCCGTCACCGCTCGGTATCGCTCGTCCCAGTCGCGTGCGTCCATGATTGCTCTCCCATATCCGTTTCACCGTTTCAGATCGGACGGTGCCCCCAGCAGCATAGAGAACCCTCGAATGTGACAGATCGATACCCCTGGGGGTATACAGGTGACGGACAGGAATACCCCCACCCGTATCAGGAGTGAAGATGTCAGCGACCAGAACAGTCACCGCGGACCCACCCACCCGAGCCGACGGCATACTTGCGCGTCTCGGTCGATCGATGGCGACTCACACCCACCTCGTCGTCGGCGTCTGGTTGATCGCGTTGATCGCACTCGGCGCCGCAGCACCCAGCGTCTTCACCTCCCTGGCCGGCGCGGGTTGGCAGGCAAACGGATCCGAATCCGTGCAAGTTCGCGAGTTGGCCGAGCAGCATTTCGGTGGAAATTCCTCCGCCGCAGTACAGGTGGTCGTTCACTCGGATTCTCTACCCATCACGGATCCGTCGATGCAGCAAACCCTGGCCGCGGCAACGGAAATCTTTTCCGCGGACCCTCGCTTCGGCGAAGTGATCGCCCCGCAGCCCGGTATGACCATCAGCCCGGACGGACATACCGGCATCATGGTCGCGGGCGCCAACGCGAGTACCGACGAGATGGTCAGCGCGGTAGACGAACTCGGCAAGAAGCTCACGGGCTTGTCCACCGACACGATCGAGGTGTACCCGACGGGTGCGTCGGCGTTGTGGAGCGATTTCAACAAGGCCAATCACGAAGCCATGATCAAAGCCGAAATGATGTCGTGGCCCGTCACTCTCGCGATCATGGTGTTGGCCTTCGGCTCCCTGGTTGCCGCGGGTCTACCACTACTGCTGACGCTTGCGGGCCTGGTCGCTTCGGCGGGCGGGCTTGTAATCCTCAACGAGATCACGCCGATTTCCGTGTGGGCCATGAACTTCGCGATGATGTTCGCTCTCGCGCTGGGCATCGACTACGCACTCTTCCTCGTCGCCAGGTTCCGGGATGCATTGCGAGCCGATCCGGATCCAAGGGCCGCCGTGGCTCAAACCATGGACACCGCCGGCAAGGCTGTGGTCCTTTCCGGCCTCACAGTTCTGGTCAGTTTGTCTGCGGTTCTCATCGTTCCAGCCCCGGCCGTACGCACGATGGCTGTCGGAATCATGCTCGCTGTGATCTTCGTTCTCGCCGCAACACTCACCCTGTTGCCTGCCGTGCTCGGCAGGATCGGCGCGAAGGTCAACGGCGGTTCTCTACCGTATGCAAAGCGCCAGCAGCACCGCTCCCCGATGTTCGCAGGTTGGGCATCATTGCTGCACAAGCACCCGTGGCCATTCGGCTTCGGCGCCTTACTCATCCTGATCGCACTCGTTGTTCCGGTCTTCGGACTGAAGGTGGCAATGCCCTCCATCGCCGTGGTTCCCGAGGACGCCCCGGTTCGCCAGGGCTATGAACTGGTGCAGCAGCAATTCGGGGACGGCGCCCCGGGGATGTTGCAGATCGTCACGTCCGCCGACGATGCAGCCAACACCTCACGAATTGCCATGAGCGTTGACGGCGTGGCCATGGTCACCCCAGCGCAACAAGCTGCCGACGGGTCCGATCTTGTTATGCTGCAAGCAGTTCCCACCGTCGACCCGTCAGATCCTGCGATGGAAACCATCCTTGCCGACCTTCGGTCGCAACTGCCGGAATCGGCGCTCGTCGGCGGCGCTCCGGCCGAAAATCTCGACCTTCAGCAGGCACTCGACGACTACCTTCCCATCGTCGTGGTCGTGATTCTGACGCTCGGATTCCTGTTGCTGCTGATCGCCCTCCAGGCGCCTTTGATCGCCTTGATCGGCACGCTGGTCAGCCTGCTGTCCACTGGGGCCGCATTCGGAATCGCGAAGCTGATCTTCCAGGACGGTCACGGAGCAGGCCTACTCGGCTTCACCCCCCAGGGTTTCCTCAACGGGTGGGGTCCGGTCTTCTTCTTCGCCATGATCTTTGCGATCGCGATGGACTACACCGTATTCCTGCTTTCGAGTGCCAAGGAGCACTACGAACGCACAGGCGACCCCGCGATCGCACACATCGACGGCCTCGCGCATTCGGGTCGGGTCATTGCGGCGGCAGCAGCGGTGATGGTTGCGGTCTTCTTCACTTTTGCGCTCGCAGATCCCTTGCCACCCAAGGAAATGGGCATCATTCTCGGCGTAGCTGTCCTCCTGGACGCAGTGCTCGTCCGCTTGGTGCTGCTGCCCGTTCTCCTACGCCTCACCGGCCGGGCAGCCTGGTGGGCGCCGGCATGGCTGCGTCGCGTCCTGCCGAACATCAGCTTCTCGCATGGCTGATCGTGTACCCGACATCACTGTCCTACTGATACCCCCAGGGGTATGATGGGGACAAGAGAAATCAAAGCCGGCGACAGTGACAGCCCACGACGAGGAGTGCGCAATGACAACACCCACAGAACCGATAGCGATCGCAACCAAGGTCACCGGAACCTTCGACGACGTCGTCACCCGCACGCGTGGCGCTCTCGCCGAGCAGGGCTTCGGCATCCTGACCGAGATCGACATGCAGGCAACACTCAAGGCGAAGCTGGACGAGGACATGGAAAAGTACCTGATCCTGGGTGCCTGTAACCCGCCGTTGGCCCATCGGGCAGTTTCGGTGGATCGTCAGATCGGCCTCCTGCTGCCGTGCAACGTCGTCGTCCGCGAAGATACGACTACCGAGAATTCGTTCTTCGTCGAAGCGATGAACCCTGCTCTCATGGTTCAGGTTTCCGGCGAACCCGGCCTCGAGTCCGTGGCAGCCGACGCAGCCGTCAAGTTGCGCGCGGCCGTCGACTCGCTGATCTGACACCGCAGTCGGATCAAACACTGAATCAAGCAGTGACATGCCCCCAGGGGTACCCTTGACCGCAGCACGAACACTCGAGAAGGGGCCACCATGACCGGCGACGAAGAGAGCATTGCGCTCGTATTGAACAGACTGCGTCGTGCCCACGGCCAACTTGCCGGGGTCATCTCGATGATCGAGAACGGCCGCGACTGCAAGGACGTCGTCACGCAACTCGCCGCCGTGTCCAAGGCGCTGGACCGAGCAGGGTTCAAGATCGTCGCTTCCGGGCTGCGTGAATGCCTGAGCGGTGACAGCGCGGAAGGTCAGGAACCGATGACCGAGGCCGAACTCGAGAAGCTGTTCCTGGCACTGGCCTGAAACATGAGAAGGGCCTGACCTGCAGTTAGCAGGTCAGGCCCTTTCTCGCGTGCGAAAGAACTACTTCGCCAGGAAGTCGATCAGCACCTTGTTCACGGCCTCCGGACGCTCGAGGTAACCGTAGTGCCCGGCGTCGGGAATCTCTTCGTACGACGCCGTAGCGATGCAGTCCGCCACCTCGCGGGAGAGGTAGGGCGGGATCATGCGGTCGTCGGCGAAAGCGACGGACAGGCACGGGCGCATGATCGACTTGTACGCACCCCGTCGATCGAAGGCGCGGTCCATACCGAGCTGTGCGCGAACACCCGGTGACGTTGCGCCGCCGGTGAACTCGAAGATATCCATCCAGTCGCGCGCCGAGTGATCGTCTGCCAGCGTGGCCGGCGAAAGGTTCATCACCGCGGTCACTGCGGCACGGTACTTGGCCGGCAGAGCGACTCCACTGTCGAACAACTGGCGCTCACCCTCGGTCAGGACCTGCTGGAAATGATCCATCCGGGCGTGACCGGCGAGGAACACTGCTTTGCGAACCAGATCGGGCCTGGCGAGCGTCAGTTCCTGCGCCACCCGGGCGCCCATCGAGGTTCCGATGACATGGGCCGGACCGCCACCGAGGTGCTCGATCAGTCCGGCGGTGTCTGCGACCATGTCGGGCATCGTGATGCCGCCGAGGCTCTCGCCGGACGGTGCGATTCCGCGGTTGTCGAAGGTGCAGACTCGGTAGCCTGCGGCCACCAGTGCCGGAGTCTGGTGCAGATCCCAGACGCGGCCGGGGCTGCCGGTCCCCATGATGAGCACCACCAGATCTCCATCACCCTTGACCTGGTAATTGATGGGGATTCCGTTGATTGTGGCGACCGTCATGTCAGCCTTCCTCCTCGTACGTGTGATCAACAATTTTGGTTGGATAGCCTAAGCTGATGGGCGGTCGTGTGACCGCAACCCCAGCCCATGCTCGTCCAGGAGGACCCCCGTTGAGAGTCGCTACGCTCGGATACCAAACCTGGGGCCACCGTACCCTGCAGGCCTTGATCGACTCCGATCACGAGGTCGTGCTGGCAATCACACACCCGAAGAGCGAACACGTCTACGAACAGATGTGGGCGGACTCGGTTGCAGATCTGGCGGCCGAGAACGGTGTACCCGTTCACGTGGCGAACAAGCCTGACGACGCCTTCAAAGCCGCGCTGGCCGAAGCAGCTCCCGACATCATCGTCGCCAACAACTGGCGTACCTGGTTGCCGGCGGAGGTCTTCGACGCACCCAAGTACGGCACCCTCAACATCCACGATTCGCTGCTGCCCAAGTACACGGGATTCTCCCCGCTCATCTGGGCTCTGATCAACGGCGAAGAAGAAGTCGGGCTCACGGCGCACCTGATGGACGAGGAACTCGATGCGGGCGACATCGTGCTGCAGCGTTCGACGACGGTCGGCCCGACCGACACCGTCACCGATCTGTTCCACCGCACGATCGACATGATCGGCCCCATCACACTCGACGCCCTGGATCTGATCGCGTCCGGCCGTACCGACTGGACGCCGCAGGACCGATCGCAGGCCACGTTCTTCCACAAGCGCGCACCGCAGGACAGCCACGTCGACTGGTCCTGGCCCGCCGAGGTCATCGAGCGTTTCGTCCGGGCACAGTCCGATCCGTACCCCAACGCTTTCGCCGAGTTCAAGGGCCAGCGCATCCGCATCCTGAAGTCGTCCGTCTCACGCGGGCACTACGGCGGAACCCCCGGCCGAGTGTTCATCCAGGAAGACGACGGCATGGTGATCGTCGCGGGCCCCGACGCGTGGTCGGGCAAGAACAAGGGACTGCGGATCGAGCGCGTCCGACTCGACGACGGCAGCGAGTACACCGCCGCCGAGTTCTTCCCCCACGGCGGCGGGTACCTCACCTGATCGCCGGATCAGACCCCCTCAGTACAAAACCCAGTACAAACCCCTCAGTCGCGACCTTCCCAGGCCGCCCACAGTTGTGCGTAACGCCCGCCCGCGGACACCAGTTCGCGGTGCGGGCCTTCTTCTACGATCTGTCCGTGTTCGAGCACGATCACTCGGTCGGCGCCCGCAGCCTGCGTAAGCCGGTGTGCGACAACCAGAGTGGTGCGGCCCTCCGTAGCGGCGTCGGCAGTCGCTTCCAGTTCCCGCGCTCCGGCGCTGCCCGCCTCCGCTGTTGCCTCGTCCAGTACGGCGACGGCGGGATCGGCCAACACCAGTCTCGCCAAAGCCAACTGCTGCGCCTGCGCCGCTGTCATCTCGTGCCCGCCTTCGCCGACGACGGTCAGCATTCCCTCGTCGAGAGCCTCCACCCACTCGTACGCGCCGACCGTCCGCAGTGCCGCGGCAACGTCCTCGTCCGAGGATTCGGGAGCCGCCAATCTCAGATCCTCGATCAGAGGTCCGGCAAAGACATGAACCTCCTGACTCACGATCGCGATGTGGCGTCGTAGGTCGTCGAGGTCGGCAAGCGGGACACCGCCGATCGACACCCGGCCCGACGTCGGAGTGATCGAACCGGCAGCGATCGCCGCGAGCGTCGTCTTTCCGGCTCCGGTCGAACCGACGAGCGCCACGCGCTCCCCCGCTCGCAGTGTGAGGCTCACTCCGTGGAGAACCTCATGACCACCGTCGTAGCTGTGCCGAATGTCATCCAGACGCAGCGAACCGTCGGCCGGAACGGAACCTGCATCCGTCGAAGGCTCCGTTTCCTCGATCTCGACGACGCCGACCAGTCGCGCGAGGCTGGCGCCGGCCGACTGCACTTCGTCGAAGGTGTAGAGCAGCGAGCCGATCGGGTTGAACAGGCGGTGGAACAGCAGGGCAGCAGTCGTCGTCTGGCCGACTGTCACGACGTCCTCACGGACCAGCAGGAATCCGACGACGAGAATCATGGACAGGCCCACGAATTCGGCGCGGTTACCTCGACCGGCGAACCTCGTGAACAGGCCGAACACTCCGACTGCCAGATCGCGCGCTTTTGCCGACGCCGCATCGATCTGCCCGAGGTGTTCCTTCTCGAGGCTGTACGCGCGGACCGTCTTCGCACCCTGGAGACTGCTGATCAGCGCTTGTGAACGAGCGCCCATCGCTACCCGCTCGGCTGCGTAAACAGGAGCCGAGCGTGGCAGGTACCACTTGAGCGCCAGCGCGTACATCGGCAGCGCGACCATTCCGGCCAGACCGAGTCGCCAGTCGAGTCCGAGCATGGTCACCATGCTCAGAGCCACGAGCAGAACCGCCGCGATCATGCCGGGAACCACGTCGGACACGGCCTTGGCGATCACCGACACGTCGTCACCGACTCGTGAGAGCAGATCGCCCTTACCGACCTTCTCGACGGTCTGGATCGGCAGGCGCAGTGCCCGGTCCACGGTCCGCTCTCGCAGATCCGCCAGGATCGTCTCACCGAGCCGCTTGATCAGATAGGCAGCCACACCGGTGAACACACCGCCCACGATTGCGGCAGCGGCGATGATCACGACCACCCCGACGATCGTCGACGTGGGCGCGTTGTCCCGGACCCGGTCGACCAGGACACCGAAGACGTAAATCGGCACCAGGGCCATCGCCGACGCCGAAGCCGCGACGATCAGGACCAGCAGGCTCTGCATCCGGTGTTCGGCCAGCGCTGCCCGCAACCACCTCCAGGTCTGGCGACCACTCGCGATCGGCAACAGCTCGCGCGCTGTCACCTTCTCCGCGTTCGCCCCGGCCGGCATTTCGGTTGTCGTGTCCGTGGCCGTCACCGCAGCACCGCTCCTCGGTAGTTCGCGTCGCCGCGAGAGAGTTCGGAATGTGTGCCCGTCGAGGCGATCACTCCGGCGTTCAACACGATCACCCGATCCGTCACGGCCAGCAAGGCGGGGCTGCTGGTGATCAATACCGTCGTGTGGATGCCACCGGCACCCTCGTGCCGCAGTTCTGCGATTCCTTCGGCGATCGACGCCTCGGTAACCGCGTCCACCGCCGTCGTCGGATCGTGCAGGACCATCACGGGTGCCTGTGCCACCAAGGCGCGCGCGAGGGCGACGCGTTGCCGCTGGCCTCCCGACAAACTGGCGCCTCTATCGGTCACTTCGAGGTCGAGACCGTCCGGATGTGCGTCGACGACATCCGCCGCTGCCGACGCCACGAGAGCACTCTGGATGTCGAGAGCAGCGCCATCACCGGCGCCCGCGGTGACGTTCGACGCAAGCGACCCGGAGAACAGATCGGTGATGTGCGGCTCCACCAGCACCGTCCGACGTGCCAATCGCAAGTCCATGTCGGACAGGCTGATTCCGCCAACCCTCACCACCCCGCGATACGCGTCCTGCGCCAGCTGACCGGACAGGACCGCGACAAGAGCGTCGGCGTCCTGCGGCTGGTAAGCCACGACGCCCAGCAGTTCTCCGGCAGGCAGATGCAGGTCGATGCCCTTGAGTGACTTGTACTCGACTCTGTCGAGAGTCAGGTCGGTGCCTTCGAGTTCGGTCTGCGAACCCGCGCCACGCAGTGGCTCCGCGTCCAAGACCAGTGCCAGTCGATCCGACGACGCTCGCGCCACCGCGAAGTATCCGGGAATGGACGCAAGCAATCCGAGCGGTTCGATGATGAACTGCGCAAGCCCCACCACGGTGATCAGTTCACCGACCGTGATCCGGCCCTGCAACGCGAAGTATCCCGCGAACCCCGCAACACCGACCGCGAGCAACGCACTGATGGTCGCGGCAACGCCGGTGTAGATACCGGTCGCCTTGGCCGTGCCGATCGTCGATGCGAGCGCTTGACGGCTGACCGTGCGGTAGCGCGCCGACGCGGTCTTCTCACCGCCGATACCGCGCAGCGGACGCAATCCGCTGACCAGATCCGTAGCCATCGCCGACGCCCGAGCGATCGACGCCTGCTGACCGGTGGCCCTCGACGTGATGAGAGGCGCCGCCAATTGCAGCAGACCGAGAATGACCGGCGTTCCGATCAGAACGGCCAGCCCCAGCCAGAGGTCGATCCACACCAACGCCACCGCCGACGCCACCGCAGCTGTCAGGGCCGCAGCGGCGCGCGGGACGATGTCCGCGATCCACGAAGTCTGCTCGGCATCGGATGTCGAGACTGTCAGCAATTCACCCGAACGCAGATCGGTGCGCACCCCACGCGGATCGAGGACGCGGTGCGCCACCTCGAGCCGGAGGCGATGAGCCTCCTGCTGCATCGCGGTGACGATGAAGCGTGCGCCGAAGCGCCACGCGGCCGTCAGAACGAGAAACAGAGCCGCGAGACCGACGATGGAGACGATCAGGGCCGTGGTGTCCGAAGTCTCCACCGCACGGTCGATGATCACACCGATGGAGATCGGCACCGCCGTCTCGGTCAGTTGGTGCAGACAGACCAGAACCGTGCCGATGGCGAGCGGGCCACGGTTACGGACGAGGACACGTCGCAAAATCGCAGCACCGCTGTGATTGCCACTATCCGGCTCGTCCGAGTCGACGGTCACACTCGAGGGGGTCGAACTCATGGAACTCCAAGCATCGATGGAAGCGATAAAGTTGAGTACAGAGATAAGTAAGTCGACCCTAATACATGAGCAACTAGCGTCGACACGCCCAGTTCTCATAGAGTCGCGAGTAAGAACCATTGCTTGCGCCGTGCAGGCAAGCACGAGAGGAACATGATGGCTGAGAACACGACCGTCGAAACCGAGATCGCGGACGAGGACCTCGAGCCCGTAGCGGACGAAACTGCTCGTCAGGCACAGCGCGTCGTCGCTGCCTACGCGGAAGATGCCGACGAGTGCAGGATGCTGCTCTCGATGCTCGGTATCTCCCCCGCCGCCAAGCTCGACTGAATCTTTCCCTCACCGACCGAGAAGGAACCACGTGCCTGTCAGTCCGGATTCGACCAGTTCAACCCTTTCTGACAGCGCACCTGCTTCTTCGACCGGTGAAGCCGTGTCCGGGCAGGCTGAGTTCGTTGTCGTAGCGAACCGCCTGCCCGTCGACTTGGAACGGCTTCCCGACGGCACCACCCGCTGGAAGCGAAGCCCCGGCGGACTGGTCACCGCTCTCGAGCCGATCCTGCGCAGCAATCAAGGCGCGTGGGTGGGCTGGGCGGGGGTGGCGGACGCCGAGCTCGACCCCATCGTCGAAGACGGACTCGAGCTCTACCCCGTGCCGCTGAGCGCCGAGGAGATCAACGAGTACTACGAGGGATTCTCCAACGCCACCCTCTGGCCGCTCTATCACGACGTCATCGTCAAACCCGAGTACCACCGCGAATGGTGGAACGCCTACGTCGAGGTGAACCGGCGATTCGCCGAAGCCACCTCCAAGGCAGCGGCACAGGGCGCGACAGTCTGGATCCAGGACTACCAGCTGCAGTTGGTACCGAAGATGCTGCGGATGCTGCGCCCCGACCTGACCATCGGCTTCTTCCTGCACATTCCGTTTCCCCCGGTCGAGCTGTTCATGCAGATGCCGTGGCGCACCGAGATCGTCGAAGGCCTCCTCGGCGCCGACCTCATCGGCTTCCACCTTCCGGGTGGCGCACAGAACTTCCTGTACCTGGCCAGACGCCTTGCCGGGCAACAGACTTCACGTGGAACCGTCGGCGTCCGCTCCAAACTCGGTGTGGTGCAAGTAGGTTTCCGTAGCGTCCGCGTCGGCGCCTTCCCTATCTCCATCGACTCCGGCAAGCTCGACGAGCTCTCGCGCACCAAGGCAATCCGAGACCGCGCCAAGCAGATTCGCAAAGAACTCGGAAACCCCAAGCACATCATGCTGGGCGTCGACCGCCTCGACTACACCAAAGGCATCGACGTCAGGCTCGCTGCGCTCCACGAACTTCTCATGGAGAAGCGCATCGACCCCGCCGACACCGTCATGGTGCAGTTGGCGACCCCGAGCCGCGAACGCGTCGAAAGCTACGTACAGATGCGCGGAGACATCGAGCAGAAGGTCTCCCGAATCAACGGCGAGTTCAGCGAAGTCGGCCGCCCCGTCGTCCATTACATCCATCGGCCGATCCCACGCGACGAACTGGTCGCGTTCTTCGTCGCCGCCGATCTCATGCTCGTCACGCCGCTGCGTGACGGCATGAACCTCGTCGCCAAGGAGTACGTCGCCTGCCGAAGCGATCTGGGTGGTGCATTGCTGCTCAGCGAATTCACCGGTGCCGCAGCAGAACTCCGCCAGGCATTTCTGTGCAATCCCCACGACCTCGACGACGTCAAGGATTCGATGGAGAAGGCCCTCAATCAACCGCGCGAGGACGGCCGGCGCCACATGCGTGCGCTACGTCGTCAGGTCCTGACGCACGACGTCGACCGCTGGGCGCGCTCGTTCCTCGACGCGCTCGCACACGGCGGTGCCGCAGGCCCGGCGCTGATCGCCCCGGCCGAAGCACAAGACCACTGAGGACAGTGCACAAAGGCTGAGGCCGCGGAGAGTGAATCTCCGCGGCCCCAGCCTCTTTCGTACCCGACTCCAGCCTTCGTGTGTTTGATCAGAAGGGTTGGACGTTGTTCACGAGCCAACGCCCGTCCTGCTTCTCCAGACTCATCTTCACGCGACTGCCACTGGCAACGGCTTCGGGCGATTCCGAAGACGTCGTGATCTGATTGAGGAACAGCATCGTCGTCGCGCTGTCTGCCTCGGCGTCGAGAACCGCGGCGCCCTGGACGACGACCTGAACGGTCAGCGACTTTTCCTTGGCTCCCGGAATGATCACCGATTCGATCAGGTTGGTGAACGTGCCTTGAAAATCGCCCGTCAAACCGTCTGTGGCTGCATGCAACTGCTGGTCGACGTTGTTGTAGTCATACTGGAACATCGCTACCGCCTGATCGGAAGAGGCCTGTGCCACTTCGTCTCTGGTCTGATCGATCGCTGCGGTGTCACGCGTTCCGTCCGGACCGAAGTAGAGATACGCCGACACTGCCGCCAACGCGATGGCCACTGCACTGATGACGCACAGGATGATGGCGAGCGGTGAGGCGCGCTTCGGCTTCGGCGAAACTTGCTTGGACGTCTCGGGGTTCACTTCTGGGGTCATGGCACAAACTCCACATTCGAGGCAAGCAACTGCCCGTCGACGTCGCACATGGTGATTCGGAGTCGGTAGTTGCGTTCAGCGGGCGCTTCGTCGCCGTTCTTCTGCATCGCACGCACCGCGACCAATGAAGTCCCGCAATCGCCGTCGGATTTCTCGAACCCGGCTTCGAGCACCTCGCCGTCGGTCTGAACTCCGGCCTGCCCGAGGACGTTGACAAACGAATCCTTGCGTCCGTCGAACTGCGACTTGAACTCGTCGGTGGTGCCGGCGAGGAACTTGTCGAGGTCGGCAGCCGCTGTATCCGCGTGCAGTGTCGTCAGATTCAGTGCGGTGGTCCGGGCACCGGCCACGTAGCGGGCTCGGTCCTCGTCGGCATTGGACGCCTTGTTCCGGTCGACGAGAAGAAACACCGTCAGGGCCGCAAGAGCAACAGCGATCACCGAAGCAATGGCGATCCCGACTACCAACCCGGCCTTGGGCTTCGAACGAACAGGGGTGTCCACAGCAGTTTCTGCGGGGGTTTCGGCGGTACCGGTCGGCTCAGCCTTGGTCGCGACCTGATCACCGCTGACGACCTTCTCAGGTGGAGTATCGGGCTTGCCCAAAGCAACTGGCGCCGCCACCTTCTGCTCAGCCACCTTCTGCTCAGCCGGCTTCTGCTCAGCCGGCTTCTGCTCGGCTGGCTTCTGTTCGGCCGACTTCTTTTCGGTGGGCACTACTACCGCGGCAGCGTCTGCATCCGCACCCGTGGGTCCGGCGCTGCGAGACGCGCGACGGCGCACCCGCTGCCCGGCCTGTGGATCTTCGTCTGTCATCAACCCTGCTGACCCTTCATGAACTGTTCGAGACTGACGTCGCCGCCACCGAGGTTCGGTTGCGAGTACGTCCTTCCGTCCGGCCCGATGTACGTGCCTGTAATCGGATCGTACCGACGAGCCGAGACCGAAGGCGTCGACGTGTACGAGCTCGGGGTCGCGGTAATCGGTTCCGGAGGCCCGGATTGCGGGTTCGTGCCCATCGGTACGTAGCCGGAACGGCACTGTTCGACCGTCGGCGCACGACGTCCCGGATACTCCTCGCAGGGAAGGTTTCTCGCGCCGCGCACGGCGATCGGCGAATCCTGGGCAACCTGACAGAAGAGATCCGACGGCGTCTCGATCGGTGATTCGTCCTTCGGACTGCGCCACTGCTCTGCGGGCAGGAATCCTGTAGTGCACGGCGGCGGGTCGTTGACCTCCATGTGGAAGTCCACCAGTGCACCATCCGCAGCCGGGCCGGAGCCTGCCACCGTGACCAGCGCTGCGGCCAGCGGCGGGTAGATGACCAGAATCTGCTCGATCGCGTTGTTGTAGATCACGCCGACCTGTCCGACGGACACGAGGTTCGCCAGAAGAATCGGCAATGTCGGCTGCATGTCTTGCAGAAGAGCATTCGCCTCCGCCGCTGCCGCCGGCCCCTTCTGGATGACGGCACGCAGATCAGGGTCGCTGGCTCGGAGCTGATCGGTGAACGTCACCAGATTGCTTGTCCAGGAACGGATGGCGTCGCTGCTGACCACCTGGGTGTCCAGGAGTGGACCGGCCTGCTCGATCAGGGTCTTGGTCGCGTCGGAGTTGTTGTTCGCCTCCTCGACGAACAGCCGAGCCGAGTCGATCAGCTTCTGCAGATCCGGGCCGGCACCGTTGAACGCCTTGAAGGATTCGTCGATGACAGTCTTGAGCTTGGTGTCGGAAATGCTCTGCAGCAACACATCTGCCTGATCGAGCATCGCGCCGACATCCTGCGGAATGCTGGTTCGGTCTTCGGGAATCACCGATCCGTTTTCCAGATGCCCGTCGACCACGATCGCTCCGGAGCTGTCGGTGTGCGGAATCAGATCGACGAACTGCTCGCCGATCGCCGACACACTCTTGACCGCAGCGTCGACGTCCGAGGGCACCTTGACGCCGCTCTCGAGAGACAGACGCGCATTCACGCCCGTTTCCGACAACTCCACCGCGTTCACGACGCCGATGGTCTGACCGCGGTAGGTGACGTTCGAGTTCTTGTACAGCCCACCGGTGGCAGGCAATTCGACGGTGACGTCGTATCGGCCGATACCGACCATAGCGGGAACACGCACGTACTGAGTGGCCATCACTATCAAACCGACGACCGTCAAGACGGCGAAGATGATGAGCTGGATGCGGACGAACTTTGTGAGCATCATGGTGCCGGTGCCCCCTGAGGAAGTCCTGGAATGTTGATCGGCGGAAGTCCCGGAATCTGAATGGTATTCGGATCCGCTGCCGGAGCCTGTCCTGCGGGAGCCTGTCCGGCAGGGGCCTGTGCGGGCGGTGCGGCAGGCTTGAGCGGATCGCTCAACGGGTTGCCTGTCTGTCCGGCCAGCCCGGCCTGCTTACCCAACACGCCTTCCGGTCCGGAGAGCGTTCCGGCCAACGGAGTTCCGGTGAGGAAGTTCGCGTCCAGTCGGGGCAGCGAGATGTCGATGGTCATCGCCAAGTTGGCGTAGTCACCGCGAATGACGTTGTCGATTCCGTTCTGTGGGAACGGGAACGTCAAGAGGACTCCGAGAACCTGCGTGAGAGCGTTGCCCGAATCCGCCAACGCTTTCAGAGTCGGCGACAGCGCGCGAACGTTGGTCGCGAAATCGTCACCGCTCTCATGGATGACGCGACTGGCCACCTCGCTGAGACCACCGAGGGAGGTCAAGGCGTTGGTGATGTCCTGACGCTGAGCGACAAGAACCTCGAGTGCCGGCGGAATACCTTCGAGCGCTTTGTTCAGGGTGTCGTGCTGGGCCTGGACCGTCGAGGACAGTCGATCGAGTCCCTCCATCGCCGAAACGATGTCGCCCCGTTGCTTGTCCAGACTGCCGACCAGCTGATCGAGCTGAGGCAGGAGGTCGCGAACCGAATCTTCACGCCCACCGAGAGCGGCGTTGAGTTCCTTCGTGATGTCCTGAACCTGAGCGAGACCGCCGCCGTTGAGAACAACCGACAGCGACGACAGCGTCTGTTCCGTCGTCGGGTAAGCGCCCGCCCGCTCGATCGGAATCAGGTCACCGGCTTCGAGTCGGCCCTCGGGCTCCTCCCCTACCGGCGGCGCCAACTCGATGTGCTGAGAGCCGAGCAAGCTGGTCTGACCGATTTTTGCCGTCGCGTTGGCCGGCAACTGAACCTCGGGATTCAGCGACACCGTCACCAGAGCGTGCCAGCCTTGAACCTCGATGTTCGAAACGCTTCCCACTGCCACGTCATCCACCCGGACGGGCGAATTCTGCGACAGCGTAGTCACGTTCGGCATCTCGATCTGAACCTCGTATGCGCCTTCGCCCCGGCCTTGAGTGCCTGGCATCGGCACCGAGTTGAGACCGTTCCATTCACAACCGCTGGCGCCGAGAGCCACTGCCGTGGCCAACACGGCAACCGTGGTCTTGCGAGCTACCCGCATCAGTTCCCTCCGCCCATGTTGAAGAGTTCGGCGAGATCCTTGGGAACACTCGTCATGGGAGCACCTGACATCGGTCCTGCGACGGTTTCCGGCTGATTCTGACTTGCCGCTTCCAATCCCGGCTCGGTGTAGACGATCTGATCCGGGAAAGCCTGCACACCCGCGACCGGGTTGAACAGGAATCCGGGGTAGTTGCCGATCATCGTGCTGAGCACCGGCCCGAGGTACTGCTTACACAGGTCGGCACTGTTCTGGGAGTTACCACTCTCGATACCTTCGATGGAACCACAGATCCACTGGATCGGATTCTTGAAGTTACTCAGTGCAATTGCGCCGGTCATACTGCCCTGAGCCGGCTTGTAGATCTGATAGAAGTTGGCAAGCGACGTCGGTCCGGAGTGCAGAACCTGCTCGATCTCCGGGCGCTTGTCAGTCAGTACCTGAGTGGCATCGGCGAGACGCGCAACCGATTCGCTCAGTCCCTCGCTGTTGTCCTTGACGAACCGCTGGACGTCGCCGACGGCCAGGTCGAGATCACTGAGGGCGGTACCCAACTCGTCGGAGCTGCTTGCGAGAACGCTTGTCACCGAAGCGAGGTGACCGCTGAACTGCACGATCTGCTCGTTGCTCGAGGACAACGCAGTGACAAATGCCTGCAGGTTCCGAATGGTGGAGAACAAATCGGTCCGGCCTTCGGACAGCGTGTGCATCGTGGCCGAGAGTTCGCGCAGCGTCGACCGAATCGACTCACCGTTACCGTCGAGGTTCGTTCCCACGGTGTCGATGAATCGACCGAGGGAACCCTGATCGTCCAGACCCTCCGGTCCGAGGGCGTCCGACAGTTTGGTCAGTTCGGTCTTGATCTCGTCCCACTCCACCGGAACGGCGGTGCGCTCGATCGGGATCTCGCCGCCGTTGGGCATCTGTTCCCCGCCGGAGTACACGGGGGTCAATTGCACGAAGCGTGCGGACACGAGGCTTTGAGCAACGATGAGCGCCTTGGCATCTGCCGGAACGTCGACGCTCGAGTCGATCTTCATCTCGACGTACGTGTCCCGATCACGCGGTTCGATCTTGGTCACCTTGCCGACGTTGACACCGAGCACTCGCACGACATCGCCCTCGTAGAGACCGGTGGTCGAGACGAAGTGCGCGGAGATCTTGGTCTTGCCCAGGCCCGGGATGAAGAGGTAGGCCGCACCCGCCACGAGCAGCGCGACCAGCACACCCGCTCCGATCAGCACCCACTTCTTGCGTGGGTTGGTGGAGCCCTGTGGATCCTGTGAAGTCATGGTCTCGGTCATTCTCCCGGCCCCCTGATCGTCGGTGGAATACCGGGGAAGAAGTCTTCCAGGTCGCCCGGAACCTGCTCGGGCGCGACGCTGGTGTCCACCAGGGTCTTCCACCAGTTGCTCGGCAGAATGTTGATGATGAAGGCGTCGAAGAACGGGCCGCTGGCCACGGTCTCACCGAGCGCGGTGATGTACGGTCCGAGTCCGTCGAGCGCTCCCGCGATGTTGTCCTTGTTCTGCTGGAGAACCTCGGCGACCGAATTCAGCTTCTCGAGGGTCGGCCCCATCTGGGCCTCGTTCTCCTGCACGAGCGCTGACAGTTGACGTGAGACTGCGCCGGTGTTGACGATCAGTTCGCTGATCGCGTCACGCCGCAAGCTCAGTTCGGCAAACAACTTGTTGCCGTCGACCAGCAACGAATCGATCTGACCGCTTCTGTCGGAAAGGATCTTGGTGACATCTTCGGCCCGCGAGAGCAATTGGAGCAGGCTCTCGTCGCGTGAGTTGATGCTCTGCGAAAGCCGCGTCATTCCGTCCAATGCGGTGCGAAGTTCTGGCGGAGTATCGGCCAGGGTGTCCGAGATCGCGTTGAGCGAATCGTTGATCTGTTCCGTGTCGAGTTCGGACACCGTTGTCCCGAGGTCACCCAGAGCGTCGTTGAGCGAGTACGGGGAGTTGGTGCGTTCGACCGGAATCGGCGTGTCCGTCCGCAACAGTCCGGATCCTTCCGGCCGTACCGCCAACGACTTTCGCCCGAGAACCGTGTTGGTCTTGATATCAGCCGCTGTCTGCTCGCCCAGGGCGACACCGTCCTGAACGGTGAAGGTGACCAACACCTTCTGGTCGTCGAGTTCGACGTCGCTGACCTTGCCGACCTTCACGCCGGCCATGGTCACGTCGTCGCCGGTGACCAGGCCGCCGGCATCTTGGAAGTACGCCGAGTAGCGAATGCCACCGTTGATGAACTGGAGTTGATCGTATTGAAGCGCGGCACCGACGGTTGCCACCGCCAGGACGAGACCGATGACACCGATCTGTACCGGATTACGTTCACGGGTTGGGGTCATGAGACTTTTGCGCACCTTCCCGTGTCCTGAACTGCCGTGGGCAAGATGATCGTCGTCCCGTCGGGTCCGGAGAACTTGAAAGTGTTGGCGCACAGATAGAACTGGAAGAATGCTCCGTACGTGCCCACTCGGATCAGCTTCCGGTAGTCGGACGGCAGACGATCGAGAGCGGTGTTGATGTCGTCCTTGCCCAGGTCCAGCTGCGTCATCGTTCGGTTGGTCTCCCCGATCAGCGTCTGGATGTCCGGACGTGTCGCCTGCAGCAACGACGCGAGATCTCCCGTGGCACCGGCGATCTCGGTGATCGAGCTGCCGATCGGGCCACTGTCCTTCGCCAATCCACTGACCAACTGCTGGAGCTGATCGATCGTGGTGGAGAACTGATCGCCCTTGTCGTTGATGGTGCCGAGTACGTCGTTGAGATTGGTGATGACGTCCCCGATCAGCTGGTCTCGGTCCGCCAACGTGCTGGTGAACGAACTGGTGTTTCCCAGCAACGAAACCAGCGTTCCGCCCTGGCCCTGGAGTACCTGCAGCAGGGCCCCGGAGAGGTCGTTGACCTGCTGCGGGTCGAGCGAACGAAGCAGCGGCTTGAATCCGCCGAGCAGCAGATCCAGATCGAGAGCGGGCGACGTCTGATCGACCGGAATGGATCCTCCCGACGGAAGCGTCTCGGTGGAACCGGCGCCCTCGAGCAGTTCCATGTAGCGATCGCCCACCAGGTTCTCGTAGCGCACAGTCGCTTTGGTGCTCTTCATCAGCGAGTACTTGGTGTCGACGTCGAACTCGACCTCGGCCTGGTTGGAGTCACCGATGGACACTCCGGTGACCGACCCGACCGGAACACCGGCGATGCGGACCTTGTCGCCGGACTTGAGTCCCGAGACGTCCGAGAAGGTGGCGTGAAATCCGTTGCTGCTGCTGAAGCGCACCTGACTGAAGACGATCGCCAGTCCGGCGAAGATGACCGCCATGACGACGGTGAAAATCAGCAGCTTGACCGTGGTCGGTCTCATCACTTCCCGTCTTCCTGCTCGTAGGAGTCACCGAAGAGATACTGGAAAATGGTCGGCACGGTAACGCGCAGTTCGGTGTTGGGAACGAAGGGCACGTTGCCGGTGTTGGTGACTGCGAACGGTGCATGCCCGTCGACCTTCGGATCGAATTCGGGCAGACCATAACAATTGGGTCCGCCGGAGGCCGCGACCTTGGGGAGAGATTGCGGATTCTGGTACGCCTCGGCGCCGTACATGAAGCTCGCACTCAGCATCAGCGCCGCTTTGTCCCCGGTGCCTGCCAGTGGCTCGAACTTGATCCGACCGTCGTTCAATCCGACGATGAAGCACGTCAGACCCGACGAGTACTTGTCGAGCAGGGTCGTCGTCGCGGTCAGAGTGTCGAGGGCGGTGGTCAGGTTCTGCTCGTTGTCGGTCAACAACGCGTTGCCGGTGTCCGCGAGGCCGGTGACGTTGAGCAACAGCAAGTCGAGGTTTGCCTGCTCGGCCACGATCGATCCGCTTGTCGCGGTGGCATTGTCGAGGATGCGCATCAGATCCGGTGCCACGTCGGCGTACAGATTGGTGACATCGGCGGCGCCGACCAAGTCTTCCTGGAGCTGCGGTAGAACCGGATTCATCTTCTTCAGATAGGTGTCACCGAGCTCGAGAACCTCACCCAGCGACTCGCCGCGCCCGTTGAGTGCGGTGGAGATCGCGCCGAGTGTGGCGTTGAGCTTTTCCGGTTCGATCTTCGCGAGTACGTCCGAAAGATGTTCGAAGACACTGTTGAACTCGACGGTGACGCTGTCCGAAGCGATGACAGCACCCTCCTGGATCGGCTGGGTCGACGGATCGTCGGGGATCACGATGTTGACGTACTTCGCACCGAACACCGTGGTGGTCTTGATCTCCACCCGGGCATTCGACGGAATCTTCGACATCTGGCCCGGGTCCATCGCCAACTTCAGGTTTGCCTGGTCCCCGACGAGTGAGATCGACTCGACGCGGCCGACCTGCACTCCGCGCAACTTCACCTTGGCATTGGGTTCCATGACCAGGCCGGCACGCGTGGACGTCACGGTGATGGGCGTGCTCTTGGTGAACCCACCCGAGAACATGGTGAGAGCAACGGCGACGATCGCCACGAGTCCGAGGACCAGGCCGGCTGCGGCCAACTTCTTGTGCCATCTGGGTACGGTCATCGCTTGCCCGCCTATCCCGACAGGTTGAAGTTGCCGGACCCGCCGTAGATGGCGAGTGAGATGAGCAGGGTGACCGTGACGACCGCGATCAACGAGGCGCGCACTGCGTTACCCACCGCGACACCGACGCCGACCGGGCCACCGGTTGCGTTGAAGCCGTAGTAGGTGTGGATGAGCATGACGGCCAGCGCCATGACTATCGCCTGGGCGAACGACCACAGTATGTCCGTGGGTATCAGGAAGGTCGTGAAGTAGTGGTCGTACACGCCGCCGGACTGGTTGTAGAGGAACACCGTCGCAAAGCGGCTGGCGACGAACGACGCGATGACCGCCAGTGAGTACAGCGGGATGATCGCGATCATGCCGGCCATGACGCGGGTGCTGACCAGATACGGAATCGACGGGATCGCCATCGTCTCCAGCGCGTCGATCTCTTCGGAGACGCGCATCGCACCGAGCTGCGCGGTGGAGCCGGCGCCGATGGTTGCGGCGAGGCCGATTCCGGCGATGACCGGCGCTGCGATGCGAACGTTGATGAAGGCGGCGAAGAAGCCCGTCAGTGCTTCGACGCCGATGTTGCCCAGCGAGCTGTAGCCCTGAACGGCGATGGTGCCACCGGTGAACAGTGTCAGGAATCCGACGATCACGACGGTGCCACCGATGACGGCGAGCGCACCGGTGCCCATGCTGATCTCGGCGATCAGTCGCAGAGTTTCACGTGGATAGCGCATCAGCGCCTTGGGAGCGTGACCGAGAGCCTTCGCGAAGAACAGCGCTTGATCACCGATGCTGTCGATACTGCGAGAGAGCGAACCGATCTGTCGACGTGTGCGCGGGAAGCGTCCCGCTGCGGCCAACGCCATCAGATCTCCTCCCGTCTGTCGTTTGTCGTTCTGTCCACTTCGATCTCTCCGACTGCCGTGGGCCTCATCCGGCCGTCAACTTGATACCGATGGTCGTGATGAGCACGTTGACGACGAAGAGCGCCATGAACGCGAACACGACGGTCTGGTTGACCGCGTCACCGACGCTCTTGGCGCCGCCTTTGACGTTGAGTCCGAGGTAGGCCGCAACCAGGCCGGCGATCATGCCGAACAGCCCTGCTTTGACCATGGAGAGCATGAGCTCACCGAATCCGGTGAGCAGTGTGATGCCGTTGACGAACGCGCCGGGGTTCACGTCCTGGATGAACACTGAGAAGACGAAACCGCCGAGGATGCCGATGGTGCAGACCAGTCCGTTGAGAAGCAGCGCCACACCTGTCGACGCGAGCACTCGGGGAACGACCAACCGGTGGATGGGATTGATCCCGAGCACCTTCATGGCGTCGATCTCTTCGCGGATGGTTCGGGCCGAAAGATCCGCGCAGATGGCGGTTGCGCCGGCGCCGGCGACGATCAGCACTGTGACGATGGGGCCGACCTGTGTGACGGTGCCGAGGGCAGCTCCGGCACCACTGAGGTCGGCTGCACCGATCTCGCGCAAGAGAATGTTGATGGTGAAGCTGACCAGCACCGTGAACGGGATTGCGACCAGCACCGTCGGCACCATCGAGACTCGGGCCACGAACCAGGCCTGATCGATGAACTCTTGCCGCTGGAAAGGGCGGGAGAAGACTGCCCTCAAGGTTTGGGCGGACATCTGAAAGAAGCCACCGACCGCTCGTAATGGCACCTCGACGAGGTCTACCATTCGCCCTCCTCGTCCTTGGTTGCCGCAGTACTGTCTGTTCTCATAGTCCAGCCCCCGACAGCTTGTGACTCAGGTCATATTAACTAGAACGTGTTCACCTGTCAAAAACAAGTGTCCAACTCTAAGGAGTAGCCTCACGGCGCCGATCCGAAACCGGAAGATCGGAGACATGGGAAGCATCCCTTTTCGATGTGATTTTCGCCGAAATATCCTGGAAATTAATACTTTTGAATGATCGGCGCCTTTCGGCACCAGGTTCGCAATTCAGCCATGCGAGAGCCTTGACTGGGCACGCCGATCGAATATCGCATCGTTCGCAGGAATGCAAAATTGGAACACAGTCCAGTTTTTTCGAGACCGTTGGTCTCGTTACAGAACGCAGGCAAACTGCCGCGCCCACCGACTCGTGAACACGCTATTTCTACCAGGAAGTGGACACGTAGACCGTCTGAGTGTGAACAACGGTTCTACGTGTCGCGCACCCGAGAATCAGCGCCGTCGATCAGCCCAACGCGCGCAGGGCCGCCGATGCCGAGAACATCTTTGCCGGGTCACGGTCAGCGAAGTAGTCACCCATCACCGCGGACAGCGTTTCCGGCGACCAGGAATCTCCCTCGGCGTCGAACCGCCGCTCGACGACGGGCGCCGCCATCAGCGCAACCATCGGTCCGTACACCACGAATACCTGACCGTTGACGGCGTCGGCCGCTGGTGATGCCAGGTACGAGACGAGCGAAGCCACGTGCTCGGGCGAGAGTGGATCCATGCCGTCGGCCGGCGCGTCGCCGAACACGCCTTCGGTCATCGACGTCCGTGCCCGCGGGCAGATCGCGTTGGCCCGTACGCCATAGCGCGATAGCCCACGTGCGGCCGACAACGTCAGCGCCGTGATTCCGGCTTTTGCAGCGCCGTAGTTGGGCTGCCCTTCCGGTCCGAGGAGACCCGCCTCCGAAGAAGTGTTGACGATGCGCCCGTACACCGGCGCCCCGGCTTCCTTGGATTTCGCCCGCCAGTAGGCAGCGGCGTTGCGGCACAAGAGGAAATGGCCGCGAAGGTGCACTTCGAGTACGAGATCCCAGTCTTCGTCGGACATGTTGAACAGCATCCGGTCGCGTACGACCCCTGCATTGTTGACGACGATGTCGACACTGCCGAACTGACCCTGCGCTGCTTCCATCAGTGCGTCGGCAGTAGAACGCTCACCGACGTTGCCTGCCACGAATTCGACCTTGGCACCGAGACCACGGATTTCCTCGAGCGTCGCTTCGACGGCCTCGTTCGGGGCCAGATCGTTGACGACCAACGAAGCACCGGCCTTCGCCAGACCGATGGCCTCGAACTTTCCGAGCCCCGATCCGGCACCGGTCACGATGGCGACCTTGCCTTCGAGACTGGTTTCTGGGCTGTTCACAGCATTCATCGAAGCGCTCTCCCGGTTCTCTGCGGTCGTGTGTCGAGTTAGCCGGCTCGATTGCCGTGACCCACGAGTTCGCAACTTTAGAACGTGTTCTTGTTTTGGGCAACCATCGTCACGGATGTTCGGTCAGTGCCGCGCGCGGGCACTGAGCGATCGCGGAACGGACATCCTCCCAGCGATCCTCCGGTGGGCGCACAGAACTGATCACGAGCTCCTCGTTGTCGTCGAGGTCGAAAATATCGGGCGCGATCCCGACGCACACACCGTTTGCCTCGCAACGGTCCAGATCAACCCTGACCTCCATGGCGATTCCTCTTCTCTACTCACAACTGCTCACACGAACACGGATACGAAACGAGTGCCGCAGGGCTGTGCCGCACACCGTTCCTGGCGATAACACTAGAACCTGTTTCAGTCGTGTGCAATGATTCGAAAAAGTACCGAGAACGGACGTCGAACGATCCGCCGGAGACGGCGAGGGCGCCCCTTGTCGCCGATGAACGCATCGATAGAACCTGTGTCAATCGAATGGTTGACGCTTTGATTCGTATCTCTATGGAGAGGTAACCATGCACATCACCTACACCCCTGAGCAGCAACAGCTCCAGGAGGAGTTGCGTGCCTACTTCGCACAACTGATGACTCCCGAGCGGCGTGAAGCGCTCGCCGCCACGACGGGTGAGTACGGCGAAGGCAATGTGTACCGCGAAGTCGTCGCGCAGATGGGCCAGGACGGCTGGCTCACCCTGGGTTGGCCGAAAGAGTACGGCGGACAGGAACGCTCCGCGATGGACCAGCTGATCTTCACCGACGAAGCCGCCATCGCCGGTGCGCCGGTGCCGTTCCTGACGATCAATTCGGTAGCGCCGACAATCATGCATTTCGGTACGGACGAGCAGAAGGCCTTCTTCCTGCCCAAGATCTCTCGCGGTGAGCTCCACTTCGCGATCGGCTACTCCGAGCCCGAGGCCGGCACCGACCTGGCCTCTCTGCGCACGTCGGCGGTCCGTGACGGTGACGATTACGTCATCAACGGGCAGAAGATGTGGACCAGCCTGATCCAGTACGCCGATTACGTATGGTTGGCGTGCCGCACCGATCCGGAAGCCAAGAAGCACAAGGGAATCAGCATGCTGATCGTCCCCACCACGGCAGAAGGCTTCTCCTACACACCGGTTCACACCATGGCCGGCCCCGACACCAGCGCCACCTACTACCAGGACGTACGGGTCCCGGCGTCGTCGATCGTGGGTCAGGAACACGGCGGCTGGGCACTGATCACCAATCAGCTCAACCACGAGCGCGTTGCCCTCACCTCGGCCGGACCGATTCTGACCGCGCAGCGTGAGGTCCGCGAGTGGGCACAGAACACCAAGCTGCCCGACGGCCGACGCATGATCGACCAGGAATGGGTGCAGATCAATCTGGCTCGCGTGCATGCCAAAGCCGAGTACCTGAAGTTGATGAACTGGGAAATCGCCTCCGCAACCGATCACGCTCCCGGCCCCGAAGCTGCGTCCGCCAACAAGGTGTTCGGTACCGAATTCGCCACCGAGGCTTACCGCTTGCTGATGGAAATCCTCGGATCCTCCGCCACGATCAGGCAGAACTCCCCCGGCGCTCTTCTGCGCGGCCGCATCGAACGTATGCATCGTTCTTCGCTGATCCTGACGTTCGGCGGCGGTACCAACGAAGTGCAACGCGACATCATCGGAATGACAGCTCTGCGGCTTCCCGCATCGAAGCGATAAGGACCCACGATCATGGAATTCACCCTTACCGAGGCCCAGCAGGACCTGTCCGGCCTGACACGATCCGTAGTCACCGAACTGGTCACCAACGATCGCCTTCGTGAACTCGACGCCGCGGAAGACCGCTTCGACGCCATCTTGTGGAATGCGCTGGCTTCGGCCGGCGTCCTCGGTGCGGCCCTTCCGGAGTCGGTCGGCGGAGACGGATTCGGGGTCCTCGAGCAGTGCAGCATCCTGGCCGAACTCGGACGCGGTGTTGCAGCCGTTCCGTTCCTGACGTCCATCGTCGGGTCCGCCGCAGCGATAGCGGAATTCGGCTCGGACAAGCAGCGAGACGAATGGGCGAGCGCTGCCGCCGCCGGCGAGAAGGTACTCACCGCGGCCCTCGCCGAGGAATACAACGACGACCCGGCCCACCCCGTCACGCGTGCCGAGAAGACCGCCGAAGGTTGGCGCATCGACGGAGCCAAGATCACCGTCGACAGTGCACCGCTCGCAGATCTGTTCCTCGTCCCCGCCATCACCGAGGACGGCGTCGCGGTCTTCCTCGTCGAACCGTCGGACGCGGGCGTGAGCATTACCAGGCAATCGACCACAGATTTCTCGAGCGCGGGTCTCGTCGAATTCGATTCGGTGCAGATCCCGGCCGATCGTGTTCTCGGCTCGGTTGCCCAGGGATCGGACATCGCGGCGTGGATCGTCGAGCGAATTCAGCTCGGTTCGACCGCCTACCAGTACGGAGTGCTCGATCAAGCGTTGAAGCTGACCGCCGAATATGCCACCGAGCGTGTGCAGTTCGGTCGACCGATCGGTAGTTTCCAGGCAGTGGCCCAGCGCCTCGCAGACGGATACATCGACGTCAAGGGTGTTCGTCTGACTCTGTGGGCTGCCGCGTGGCGTCTGAGCGAAGGACTTCCTTCCGACGGCGCTGTACAGACGGCCAAGTTCTGGGCTGCAGATGCGGGACACCGCGTCGGGCACACCGCTGTTCACGTTCACGGCGGTGTCGGTCTGGACGAGGACCATCCGGTTCACCGCTACTTCCTCGCGGCCAAGCATCACGAGTTCCTGCTCGGCAACGCAACAGATCAGCTTCGCGCACTGGGCAAGGAACTCGCCGCAGTCCCTGCCTGAGTGCGTCCCACCGAGTGGAAATCCATGACCTGGTCCGAGACGAATCGATGATGATGCAGCTATGAGTCAGAGCCCCACTGTTTCCGATCTACTCCTCGGAGTCAGCGAGATCGACGACCGCGGTATCCGTTTCGAGGACCAGGTCATCACCTGGCGCGAGCACGTTCAAGGCTCGTTCGATCGAGCAGCGCTGCTGGACACGCTGCTCGATCGAACGCGCCCCAGGCATTTCGGACTTCTGATGGAGAACGTCCCCGAGTTCTCGCTGCTGCTCGGAGCGGCATCGTTCTCGGGTTCGGTCGCCGCCGGGCTGAACACGACCAGGCGCGGCCCGGCATTGGCGCGAGACATTGCGCTCTCCGACTGCCAGGTCATCTTCACCGAGAACAACCAGGCACATCTACTCGACGACGTCGATCTCGGCGACGTCCGGGTGATCAACGTGGATTCTCCGGCCTGGGCGGAATTGTTGGCGCCCTTCTCCGATACGCCGGCCTACGCATCGACGGCGCAGCCCGACGATCTGTTGATGCTCATCTTCACTTCCGGAACCAGCGGTGATCCCAAAGCGGTTCGGTGCACGCACCACAAGTTGGCCTCTCCCGGGGTCATGCTTGCCGATCGTTTCGGGCTCGGCGCCGACGACGTCGTCTACATGGCGATGCCCATGTTCCATTCCAACGCGATGATGGCGGCGTGGACGGTCGCGCTGCACGCTCGTGCGGGAATTGCCATGCGACGCAAGTTCTCCGCTTCGGGTTTTCTACCCGACGTTCACAAGTACGGAATCACGTACTCCAACTACGTCGGAAAGCCGTTGTCCTTCATCGCTTCCACCCCCGAGGTGCCGAACGAGCGGGACAACACCTTGAAGATCATGTACGGCAACGAGGGTTCGGCGCCCGCCGTCGCCACCTTCGTCCGGCGCTTCGACGCTCGCGTCATCGACGGGTTCGGTTCCACCGAGGGCGGCATTTCGATCTCCGCGGCACCGGTTCCCCGGCCAGGCGCCCTCGGACTGCTCCCGGACGGCGTCAAGATCCTCGATCCCGAGACCGGAGCGCCATGCCCGCCTGCAGTCTTCGATGCCGACGGCCGGATCACCAACGCCGACGAGGCAACTGGTGAACTGGTCAATGTCACCGGCCCAGGCACATTCGCCGGGTACTACAAGAACCCGGAAGCCGACGCCGAGCGAATGCGCAACGGCCAGTACTGGAGTGGCGATCTGGCGTACACCGACGTCGACGGTTACGTCTACTTCGCGGGACGCAGTTCCGGTTGGCTGCGAGTGGACGGCGAGAACATCGGTGCCGCACCCATCGAACGCTCCCTGGTCGGTTACCCGGGCTTCGCGCAGGTGTCCGTGTACGCAGTCCCCGACAGCGACGTCGGCGACCGCGTCATGGCGTCGGTGATTCCGGTCGGCGATGTCGACAACTTCGACCCGGCAGCCGTAGCCGAATACATCGATTCCCGGCCGGAACTCGGGCCGAAGCAGAAGCCGACCTTGATCCGAGTGTGTAGTGAGTTCCCGAGAACGGCGACGTTCAAGGTGGTCACTCGAACGCAGAGCGCCGAACGCTGGAACACCTCCGATCCGGTGTGGATCCGTCGGCGTGGGGAATCCGACTTCCAATTACTCACTCCCGAAATGGCACTCGGACTCGAGAAAACGCGAGAGCCCGTCTAGTCCGATGTCTCAGTAGTGCTGAGCAAGCGGTTTGTGCGCCGACACCGTTTTGTAGAACTCGGTGAGCCGAAGCTGTGATGCCGCTGCCTCGTCGATCACCACTGTCGCGTGTGGATGCAGTTGGAGGACCGATGCCGGGCACACCGCGGCCAGCGGCCCCTCGACGGCAGCGGCAATCGCAGCGGCCTTGTGCTCGCCGGTCGCGATCATCACCAGATGCTTTGCTTCGCAGATAGTTCCGAGGCCCTGGGTGATCACGTGCCGTGGTACGTCGTCCGGACTCTCGAAGAATCGGGCGTTGTCGGTTCGAGTCTGTTCCGTCAGCGTCTTGACCCTGGTCCTCGAATTCAGTGAGGACGTCGGTTCGTTGAAACCGATGTGACCGTTGCCGCCGATGCCCAGAAGTTGTACGTCCACCGGACCATTCGACGCAATCGCCCGGTCGTAGGCTGCCGCGGCGGCAAATGGATCCGGCGCGGTTCCGTCGGGGCTGAATACCCTTGCCGCGTCCAGGTCCAGGTGATTCACCAGCTCGGTGCGGATCACCTGGGCATACGACTCAGGGTGGCCTTCCGGCAGGCCGACGTATTCGTCCAACAGGAACGCCTGCACGCCGGCAAAACTCAACCCTTCCTCGCGGTGACGGCGCGCGAGTTCGCGGTACACCGAGAGCGGTGAAGATCCTGTCGCCAGGCCCAAAGTCCGTGCACCTGAATGCACCGCGTGTTCGAAGATGTCGGCAACAACGGTGCCGGCCGCCTCCGCACTGTCGACAATGACAATTTCCATCGGTTGATTCCTCAGCTTTCGGTGTAGTTCATGAGCCAGTTCCCAGCGGCCATGACGGCGCGGGTTTCGAGTTCTGGACCGGTGACGATCAGATCGGCGCGGCAACCCGGCACGAGATCGCCGACCATTCCGGCCAGCCCCATCAGCGAAGCAGGCGTTGCCGTCGCTGCGATGACAGCCGAAAGCAGATCGACGCCGGCGTGATTAACAGCCCGGCGGACTATGTCCATCAACCGACTCGTCCCGCCGGCAATGGCCGTTTCCCCCTGGCCGGCCAATCGCGCCACGCCATCGATCACGTCGACGTCGAGAGGCCCGAGTGGGTAACGGCCGTCGGGCATTCCGGCGGCAGCCATCGCGTCGGAGACCAACGCGATCTGATGCGGACCGACCAGATCGAACACCGTCGCCACCGTCTCGTCGGCGAGATGTACTCCGTCCCCGATCAACTCGACCACCATCTGTCCTTTCGCGGCCGCGGCAAGACACGCCGCCACTGCGCCGGGAGCGCGATGATGCATCGGAGCCATACCGTTGAACAGGTGAGTGGCACTGAGCGGTGCATGCGCCGAGTGTGCGATCGAACGTGTCGCAATCGGGTTGGACGCATCGGTGTGTCCGATACTCACGACGGCCCGGTGACGCTCCAGCAATGAGGCAAGTTCGCCGAAGTGTGCTGTCTCCGGAGCGATCGTCATCGAGCGGATGTGCCCGCGGCCGGCTTCGAGCAGCGACTCGAGCAGAGCCGGGTCGCCGTCGAGAATGCTGTCGGGATCCTGGGCGCCACAACGGAGTACCGACAGGAATGGACCTTCCAGGTGAATTCCGGCCAGCGTGCCCTCGTCCACCAGTCCTGCCAGGAGCTCGATGCGACTGCGCAGGATCTGCGGCGGCGCGGAGACGAGCGAGCCGATCACCGAGGTCGTGCCGTTCGTCCGGTGGTGATCGGCAGCCACGGTGGATCCGAACTCGTCTGCCTCGGGGAAACCGAATCCGCCGGCGCCGTGGCAGTGAACGTCCACCAACCCCGGGATGATCGTTGTCCCCGCAGCTGCCCGTTCGGGTAACGGGTCGGTTCGCTGCGACGCGGGCCCGGCCCACACCACACGATCACCGGAAATCTCGACGACACCGTCCGGAAGCAGTTGCCCACCGGTCACCAGTTGTCCACGAAGAATTTGTCCACGATGCATCACGACATCACCTGCGGTACAACGGGAACTTCGGTATCCGCGATCGACAACTCACGGAGCACGGCGTCCGCGAGCACGTAGTGCCCTTGTTCGTTCGGATGGAATGCGTCAGCCAGGAGAGCCGGCGGTGGGCCCTCGGGAGAATGGGCCGTCCACTGCGCGTAGTGGTCGACGAACACCACGCGCGTCGAGGCGGCAACCTGCCGCACGACCTCGACGTACTGAACCAATCCCGCTCTGGTGGGCGCATTCTCGACGTCGATCGGTGGCGGCGTCTGCAGGATCGGCACCGCACCGATCGCTCGTGTCCGGAAGATCGTGTCCAAGAGGTCGTCTCGAAACCGCTCCAGTCCTTCTTCGCCATCCAATGCGTCATTCGTACCGAGCATGATCAACACCACCGAGGGTTCGAACACCTCGATGCGGTGTGCGAAACCCGCACGCACATCGGAGGATCGATTGCCGCTCACCCCGGTGTTGACAAGGACGTGGTTGAACAAGGAAAGCTCACCACGGATGCGCTCGGCGCAGTGTTCGACGTAACTTCGATGACCGTCGGTGTGCGTCAATCCCTGAGTGATGCTGTCGCCGGTGAAGACCCACCGTATCGGCGTCGAGGAGTCTACGAGCAAAGTTTCCAGTCGAATCCGTTCAGCAGTCCTGCACTTCAAAGCCTTCGACGTCGGGGTCACACCCTCTGCCTTCCGGCGCCCGATACTGCGGCTGCAAATTTCGACGTGATGAACGCCGGATCCGTGATTGCGGTTCCGACAACCACCGAGTCTGCACCCAGGGCGATGGCGCGTGCCGCATCCTCCGGGCTGTGGTACCGCCCCTCGGCGATGAGGACTGCATCTGGAAGTGCCTGCCGCAGTTCCGAGATCAGCTCCAGGTCCGGGCCGGCCAGCCGTCGGCTGTTCTCGGTATATCCCGCCAGTGTGCTGGAGATGATGTCGGCGCCCGCCGCGGCGGCAGCGACGCCGTCCTCGAGTGTTCCACAGTCGGCCATGACGAGGCCGCCGCGATCATGGACCGCTTCGACGGTGTCGGCAAACGTCAGCCCATCCGGACGTGGCCGCAGTGTGGCATCGGCAGCCACGATCTGCGCACCCGAGTCCACGACTTCGAGGGCTGATTCCCTTGTCGGCGTGATGAAGACGCCTTCGGAGCCGATCTTCGTCAATCCGATCACCGGTACCTTCACTGCCGACACGACTGCTGCGACATCCGGGGTACCGCCCACGCCGCCGCAGCGGATCGCCACCGCTCCTCCGTCGACCGCGGCGCGGGCCATCCTCTCGATGGTCCCGGTGTCGCGCAGGGCATGGCCGTGTCCGGCCTGACAGGACACGATCAGCTTCCCGCTGATGATCGTGAGCAGTTCTTCGACAGTCACGGTGCTACCTCGATTCGTGTTGCGGCGGCCAGGAGCGCAGCGCCGACGAGCGGCGCATCGGTGCCCAAACGAGCAGGAAGAATGGCGGTTTCGGCAATGGGGCCCATCGCTTCCACCCGGAAAGCGGAGGTCAGCGGCGACAGGAGGTCGGCTCCGATCTGGGCTGCACCGCCGCCGATGACGATCACCTCGGGATCGAATGCGGTGGCGACGCCGGCCAGGACGCGGCCCAGCAGAGTACCGGCGTCGGAGACCACGGCACGGGCGATCGGATCGCCCGAGTGCATGAGCGCCACCACTGCCTGTAACGGTTGAGTGGGCACACCCGCCCGCGCTGCGTACTCGGCTGCCATCGCCGGGCCAGACGCGACTGCCTCGAGGTGATCGGTTCTGCCGCAACCGCAACCTATCGCCCCGGAAACCGGAACCAACAGATGCGCGAGTTCGCCGGCTGTTCCGTGGGCACCGTGGTACAGCTGACCGCCCACGGTCAACGCGCCACCGATTCCGGTACCGATCGAGACGAACAGTGCAGAGGTTCGACCGCGACCGGCGCCGATCATGTTCTCGCCGTGAGCCATCGCGCGCACGTCGTTGTCCACCGTCACCGGTAGGCCTGAGTGTGCCTCGAGTTCTCCGCGAACCTCGGCGCCACTCCATCCAGACAGAATGTCGGAGGCGAAGACGACGCGGCCACGCACCCGATCGATGATTCCCGGTGCACCGACTCCGATTCCGGCTACCGTGTGATTCGCCCTCAGACGGTCGATCAACGCGGTAGCGGTCCCGAGAACGGCTTCCCTACCCGCCGTCGGTGTTGCCGCACGAACGGTGTCGATCACGTCTCCGTCGGACGTCACCACCGCGGCAGCCACTTTGGTGCCGCCGATGTCGATACCGATCCATCGCTTCTGCCCAGATGTCATGTCAGAGGAGCCCGGCCTGTTCCAGAACGACCTTGATCGTTGCGGTCTCGGACTCGTCGAGCGAGAGCATCGGCGCGCACATCGTGTTGCCGGTGATGACGCCGCGCAGGGCCAGAGCCGTCTTGAACGCGCCCAGACCCGCGGCACCGGCACTGACGCGACCCGGTGTCGGCGCCTCGACGATGGAGAACAGATCGGCGAGTCGATCCTGCTCGGCCTTCGCTGCGGCCCAGTCTCCTGCCTGCGCAGCGCGCCACAGTCGTACGTAGCCGTGCGGGTCCACGTTGGCCAGGCCGGGCACTGCGCCCGAAGCACCCATCAGCAGGCATCCGTCGACGACTACCTCGTGCCCGGTGAAGACGGCGAAGTTTTCGAGCCCGGCCGACTGACGGAGCAACATACGGAAACTGACGTCGTCGCCGCTCGAATCCTTCACGCCGGCGATGACTCCCTCGCGACCGAGCTCGACCAGCATTGCCGGGCTGAGCTTGCTGTGGACACGAACCGGGACGTCGTAGGCGAACAACGGAAGATCCACTGCGGCGTGGATGGAGCGGAAATGCGTTGCCGTCTCGGCTGCATCGGTGATCGCGTAGAACGGCGCCGTCGCGACGATGGCATCCGCGCCCGCTTCACGCGCCTGCTCGGCGACGGCGATGACCCGGTTGGTGGTCATGTCGTTCACTCCGACGAGGACCGGTACCTGGCCGCCGACGTGACCGATGGCCGTCTGCACCACCTGGGCGCGCTGAGCGTCGGTGAGGTAACCGACCTCACCCGAGGAACCGAGGACGAACAAGCCGTCGACTCCGGCTTCGATCTGCAGTGAGAGCAGGCGTTCGAGCGACGTGGTGTCGACCTCGCCCTCGAGCGTCAGGGGTGTGACGATCGGCGGGACGATTCCGCTGAAGGTGGTGGTTTCCGTGCTCATGGGGTCTCCATATGTTGGTTGTCGGATTGAGTTGTGGGTGCGGCTGTCAGGGAGAAACGGAGACCGGCTGACCGCTCGAGGCGGACAGATAGGCAGCATCGATCACGCGCATCGACGCGCGGGCGTCTGCCACGGTGTAGTCGGGTTCGGTCCGTGTGGGAAGTCGATCGAGCCCGTGAGAGAGAAAGCTCGACACCGCGTTGTCCGAACCGAAGCCGCCGATGGGTAGTGCGGTCACGTCTCCCGAGGCCGCGAAGTGGGTCACCGCGGGTTTGTCGTCGTCGGAACTCGCGTATCCGTGGGATCCGAGGACGCGAACCGTCGCGGTATTCGCGCCGAAACCCGGTGCTGCGGGGATTCTTCCGACGGTCACCGTCGCGGTGACGCCGTTTTCCAGGGCGAGCGAGATCAACGCCGTGTCTTCGACTCCGAACTGCTGGTGGGCCCCGCCGTAGAGTGTGCTCGTCTCGGCGTACACCTCGGTGACGTCCAGGCCGGTGAGGTATCGGAGGTAGTCGGCGGCGTAACCGGCGAAGTTCACTACTTCTCCCCCGCCGGAAAGCGCGGGATCCACCACCAGTTCGGGACGCTCGACAGACGTCGCGAAATGTGTTCCGCTTGCGAGGAACTCGATGTCGACGTGGCGCGGCAGTCCGAGATTTCCGGCGTCGATCCATCGGCGCAGTCGCCGGAGCGCAGGTGAATGAGTGCGGTTCACCACCGTGCAGATTCGCCCGTTCGACCGTGCGGCTTGCTGAACCGCCGCGGCCTCCGCCTCGTCGACGCCCACCGGCTTGTCCACCAGGACGTCGAGTCCGGCGTTCAATGCGGCAATCGCAAGCCGCGCATGCCTGGTCGGCTCACTGCAGATGATCGCCAGGTCAATCCGTTCGGGGTCGAGCAACTCGCCGAGTTCGTCGATCCACTCGATGTCTGCGGCCTTTGCCATCGCGATCCCGTCCTCACGAATCCAATCGGGGACCGAGGATTCGTCGGAGGCCCCGACCAGGCTCACTCGAGGATCGGATCGCAACAGGTCCGCATAGGAGCCGGCATGCCTGACGCCGCTGACAAATCCGACGCGGATCGAACCGGTGCCGGTCATTGGTTTTCTCCGATCGAGACAGCGCGGCCGGTGTCGAGCGATTGCTGGGCAGCGATGGCAGTCGCGAGAGCTGCACGCACCTGCCAGTTCTCGACTATCGGGCTCGCGGAACCGTCGAGAGTGGCGATCCAGTGACGCATCTGATGCGACATCGCGTCCTCGATCGACGACGGCGGCGCGTTGGTCGTGTCCGTCATCAGTCCCGGGTCGTCGCCGGTGTCGTGCGCGAGCGTGCCGGAAGTCCCCGACACCACGATCCGGCGTACCATCTTTCCCGATTGTGGTAGCGCGTAGGCCAATTCGATGAGAGCCAGCGATCCGTCCTCGAAGCGAACGGTCAGATGGAAGCTGTCGTGCACGGGCATCCCCGCCGCGAAGGTGGGGAAACTACGAGCGAACACACGGGTCGGACGACGACCGATCAGCCACGTCACCAGATCGAGTGCGTGGGTTCCGTTGTGAACGGGGTGACCACCCGAACGTTCCTTGTCGTGTTGCCAGCCTCGCCAGCCCCCTGGCCAGACATGGCCGGTGTACCAACTGAGATGGATCAACCGGGGGTCGCCGATGGCACCTTGTGCAACCGAGTTTCCGATCGAGGTGATCGACGGCTGGAATCGTACGGTCTGTCCGACCATCAGTGAGGTGCCGCCACCTTCGGTGGCCTCGACCATGGCGTCGAAGTCCGCGACTGTCAGCGCGGCCGGCTTCTCCACGTGCACATGCTTTCCCGCGCGGCCCGCGGCTATCGTCACGGGTGCGTGGTCGGGAGTGGCCCCGACGACGTTGACCGCCTGCACGCTCGGGTCGGCGAGAATCTTCGCCAGATCGGTACTGGCCTTCGCGCCCGGCGCCAACGCCGCAACCGATGCGGCCCGGTCCAAGTCACTGCCGAATACGTAGGCGACTTCGACCGACGGGATGCGCGCCAAGGCGCTGACGTGGTCCCGCGCGATTCCGCCACTACCGATGACGGCTACACGCACCGTCACTTGGCACTTCCCGAGAGCGCTGCCGGTTCGCCGCCACCGAGTCGCACCTGTTCGGCGACGACGAGTGCGCGTTCACGTGCGTACGTCAACGGCGAGTCGGGATCAGCCTTGCCGTCGAGAACTGCTGCCATCTCGTCGATTTCGTGACGAATCGCAGCCTGCATCCACAGCGAGGATCCTCCGTTGCCCGAGTTGTACTTCTGCGTCCTGCTCGCAGCGTCGATCAACGATTGGTTCTCGGCGTCGACGTCGAAGATCGGCCACGACTCTACGACCTGTCCCCCGCGCAGTCGGCTGACCCGGCCGGTGTGGAAGTCCGCGTGGACCGAACCTTCGGTGGCATCGACGGTCAGCTGCCACGACGAAGTGTGTGACCGCGTCGAAATGGTGTGTCTGCCGATCGCGCCGCCGGCGAACGACACCACTGTATTGCGGAAGCCGTCGTCCGCGGTGGCGATGCTCGACACGGCAGTCACCTCGCCGCCGAGCCAGCACATCAGGTCCAGTTCGTGAATCTCGTGAGTCAGTTCTCCACCCGTTCGGCTCTTGTCGAGCTTCCACCACTGTGGATCTGCGCCGTCGGTGTCGATCCAGCGTGAGCGAGACGTTTCGATCGCAGCGACCTCGCCGAGCTCCCCCGACGCCAGCAGGTCCGCCAGACGTCGTACACCCGGCATCATCCGCATGATGTGCCCGACCATCAACGGCGAACCGCTCGCGTCGGCGCTCGCGATCATGTTCTGCGCATCGACCAGTTCGACGGCGAGTGGCTTCTCGACAAAAACTGCCTTGCCGTGTTCGAGCGCCGCGATGGCAGGTTCGGCGTGCGCGTGATTGGGCGTCGCGACGACAACGAGGGCCAACTCCGGGTGAGCGGCCACCGCGTCGTGATCGTCTGTCGGGGTTGCCGAGAACTCTGCGGCGACGTCCTTGGCCCGCTCGAAGTCACGGTCGCACAGCATCGTCAGTTCGAAACGTGGATGGGCAGCCAGCTCGCGAGCGAGGGAACTACCGAAGAATCCGCAACCGACCACACCGACTTTGTATCGGGTCATGAAGTCTCCAAAGATTGGATGAGGGATGTCCTATGTTATACGGCCAGCGTCATCGCTCGTCAATTCGACGTCGGTAACACAGTCTTCATCTATGCAGGTGAGCGCACTATTTTTGGCTCGAAACCGGCGAAACGTCGAAGTTCGGCGCCGCCAGTTCCGAAGATTCTCTAGACGCTTTCTGATCCACAATGTAAGTTACGCAACATCGGACGTCGAACATAGGACATCCCCTATCCACTCCCTTGATGTCCCGCTCCCCGCCTTGGAGGCCGCCTTGAAGAACGAACGACCGCTGAGCTCCGCGTTCACCCGCCGAGACCTGTTCCGGTACACCGGGCTACTGGGAGCTGCAGCAGGTATCACCGCGACTCTCGCGGCCTGTGGCGGCGGGCCGTCGTCGACCTCGGTTGTCGGCGGTTCCGCGAGCACCGGCGATCTGACCACCGCCATCGGATACGGCAACGACCAGAGCTTCGACCCGATGCAGACTGCATCCGGTTTCCTCATGGCAGCGGTCAACCACGTCTACGAGGGACTGCTCGAAAACGATCCAGGCACCGGTGAGACGTATGCGGCGCTCGCACAGGCCGTCCCGACCGACGCCACCGCCTCGAGCTGGACCATGAAAATCCGCGAGGGAGCAACCTGGCACGACGGCACTCCGGTCACCTCGGACGACGTCGTCTTCACCTTCGATCGCATCCTCGATCCACAGCAGAACGTACTGATCCGCTCCTTCTTCTCCTCCTGGCTGCAGTCCGTCACCAAGGTCGACGACCAAACGGTGACCCTGAACTTCAACTACCCGTTCAGCGCTGCCGCACAGCGTCTCTCGATCGCCAAGATCATGCCCAAGCACGTCTTCGACGGCCACTGGGACGAGGCCAAGTCCGGAGCGCTGGTCGTCGGTTCCGGTCCGTACAAGCTCAAGAGCCACACCCCCAAGAGCAACACAGCTTTCGAGGCCTTCGAGGCGTACAACGGGCCGCGTCCGGCCAACTTCGCGACCATGAACTGGCTCTCCATCGTCGACACCTCCTCACGCATCGCGCGCGTCTCGGGCAACAATGCCGGTGCACAACTCGCCGACAACATCCCCGTCGCCAACGTCCCCACTCTGACCTCCGGTGGGCGCACCGTCGAGGGCAACCCGGGCATGAACCTCATGTACCTGCTCTTCGACACCACTCAGGCACCGTTCGACGACGTTCGTGTTCGCCAGGCGATGTTCTACGCGATCAACACCCCGAAGATGATCGAGATCGCCCTCGGCGGCAAGGCAGCACCGGCCACGAGCTACCTGTACGAGCGCAACCCCGACTACGCGCGAGCGTCCACCGTCTACTCGTACGATCCGGACAAGGCCCGCTCACTCCTCGCTGCCGCCGGCGTCAGTGGCCTCGACCTGACACTGCTCTCCACCAACGTCAGCTGGCTGGCCGACTGCTTGCCGACCATCAAAGAGTCTTGGGACGCAGTCGGATTCAACACGACGCTCGAACCGCAGGACACCAGCGCCATGGTGAGCAAGCTCAACAGCGGCCAGAAGTTCCAGATCGCCGCCGGTACGTCCAACCCGCAGGCATTCGGCAGCGACGTCGACCTTCTCGTCCGCTACACGTACAGCAAGGGCGGCTTGTGGACGAAGACCTACGCCAAGTGGGACGACACCCCCGAAGCGCAGAGGATCTACGCCACCATGGACGAAGCCACCCGCGAGACCGACCCGGCAAAGCGCAGCACCCTCGTGCAGTCGTACCTGAACCAGATCGCCGAAAATGCTGTCTACTACCCGGTTCTCCATCAGGAACTCCTGACTGCGTGGGATCCGAAGAAGATCGCCGACGTCACTCCGCTGCCGTACCCCGGCGTCAACCTGCTTCAGGCGAAGCCGGCCTGATACCCGCCCGCTCGGCCGTTTCCCACAACTGAGAGATCCCCCGATGGCAAGAGTCCTCCCCATGCTGATCAGGCGATTACTGATACTGATCCCCCTGATCCTCGGCATCATCGCGTTCGTCTTCATCGTGATGCAGTTCGCGCCCACCGATCCCGCAACCGCGGCGTTCAACGGTGGCAACCCGACTGCGGAACAGTTGCAGCAGTTCAAGGAAGAGAACGGACTGCTCGATCCGCTTCCGCTGCAATACGTTCACTTCGTGACCGATCTGGTCAGCGGCAACATGGGTGACAGTCTGATTTCCGGTACCCCGGTGTTGGATTCGATCTCCACCGCTCTGCCACTGACCATTCAGCTCACGGTTCTCGGACTGGTGATCGCCATCGTGCTCTCGCTGATCTTCGGCGTCACCAGCGCACTGTTCCGCGATCGTTGGCCGGATCAGGTCATCCGAGTGATCTCCCTCGGTGGTGTGGCGGCACCGTCATTCTGGTTGGCACTGCTGATGATTCAGTATCTGGCTGTTCAACTCGGATGGTTCCCCACCGGTGGCTACGTCAATCCGAGCGACTCCGTCAGCGACTGGCTCTGGTACATGGCGCTCCCGGCGCTGTCCCTGTCACTGCCCGTCGCAGCACAACTCACGCGCATCATCCGCACGTCGATGGTCGAGGAGTTGGACAAGGACTACGTCCGGACCGCGATCGGCAGCGGCCTGCCCTATCACGTGGTGATCGGACGGAATGTGTTGCGTAACGCGCTGATCAACCCGCTCACCGTCCTGGGCCTCCGTGTCGGTTACCTCCTCGGTGGCGCTGTGGTCATCGAGCAGATCTTCGGCCTGCCCGGCATGGGTCAGCTCATGATCAACGGCGTCACCAACGGTGACCCCGCAGTCGTTCAGGGTGTTGTCATCGTCATCGCGGTCGGCTTCGTCGTCGTCAACCTCGCCGTCGACATCCTCTACCTGCTCGTCAATCCACGACTTCGGAGCGCAGCATGATGAGAAGAAAACTCACCGAGAAGCTTTCGCGACCCGGCATCACCTTTTCTCGCTTCCCCCTCTCGGCCTGGCTGTCGATGGCGGTTCTCGCGATCATCGTGCTCGCCTGCCTCTTCGCGCCGCTGATCACGCAGTACACCCCGCTCGAACAGGCGGTGGGTACCGCGGGCCCCAGCGCCGAGCACTGGTTCGGGCAGGACAGTCTCGGTCGAGATCTGTTCAGCCGCTTGCTCTACGGCGGACGCTGGTCGCTGACCATCGGTCTCGGTTCCACCTTCCTCGCACTGTGCGCCGGCGCTCTCATCGGATCGGTGGCCGCAACGAGCCGAAAAGGCGTCGACGAGACCATCATGCGAGTGCTCGACGTGGTCATGGCGTTCCCGGGCATTGCGCTCGCTGCCGTACTCGTCGCGGCCTTCGGTGGTTCGATCCCGGTTCTGATCGTCACTATCGCGTTCCTCTACACACCGATGGTGGCTCGCGTCGTTCGCGCGAACGTTCTCGCTCAGTACGGTGAGGACTACGTCGCGGCCGAAAAGGTCATCGGCGCAAGAACTTCACACATCGTCGTCAAGCACGTCGTAGCCAACTGTGCTGCGCCCGTTCTCGTCTTCTGCACTGTCATGGTCGCCGACGCCATCGTGCTCGAGGCCAGCCTGTCGTTCATCGGAGCAGGTGTGCGTCCCCCGGACCCGTCGTGGGGATCGGTGATCGCCGACGGCAAGAACATGGTCCTTCTCGGTGGTTGGTGGGCAACGGTGTTCCCCGGTCTGCTGATTCTTCTGACGGTGCTATCCCTCAACGTGCTCGCCGAGGGCCTGACGGACGCGATGGCCGATCCGAGTCTGAAGAAGACCAAGAAGACGCCCTCCGCACTCCAAGCAGCGCAGACCGCCGCAGCGGAGGAGACCTCCAACGAACTCATTCTGGAGGACGAAGCCGCATCGGTCGCCAACACTCCGGAGTTGATCGACGACTTCGCCGACCCGAGCGTCGTGAAAGATGCCCTGAAACCGGCCGCCGAGCCGACTCCTCTCGAAACTCACCTGAAGATCCTGGCGGAAACCGAGCGATCTCGGTCCGATCGTCTTGTGTACGAGGGCGATGCCGCACCACTCCTCGAGGTCCGCAATCTCACGATCCGGTTCCCGGAACGCTACGGAGACACGGCGATCGTCGACAACGTGAGCTTCACCGTCCGCCCGAACGAGACGATGGCGCTCGTCGGCGAGTCCGGTTGCGGAAAGTCGCTCACGTCGCTGGCGATCATGGGTCTGCTACCCAAGACGGCAGTGGTGACCGGCGAGATCCTGTTCGACGGAGTCAACGTCCTCGAGCTGAACAACCGGGAGCGAAACAAGCTACGCGGACACGACATGGCCATGATCTACCAGGATGCGCTGAGTTCACTGAACCCGGCGATGCTGATCCGCGCGCAGTTCAAGCAGCTAACGAAGCGCGGCGGTACCCGCACAGCCGAGGAACTGCTCGAACTCGTCGGACTCGATCCGGTGCGCACTCTCGCCAGCTACCCACACGAGCTTTCCGGTGGTCAGCGTCAGCGCGTTCTGATCGCCATGTCGCTCACCCGCAGTCCACGGTTGATCGTCGCCGACGAGCCCACCACCGCCCTCGACGTCACCGTCCAGGCCCAGGTCGTGGACTTGCTCAACGATCTTCGGGAAAAGCTGGGGTTTGCAATGGTCTTCGTCAGCCACGACCTGGCTCTGGTAGCCTCCCTGGCCCACAAGATCACGGTGATGTACGCCGGTCAGGTCGTCGAGTCGGCGCCCACGAGTGATCTGCTCGTCGATCCCCGCCACGAATACACCCAGGGCCTTCTCGGTGCCGTTCTCTCTATCGAGGACGAAGCGCCGCGACTGCATCAGATTCAGGGAACTGTTCCCTCGCCCGGAAACTTCGCGGCGGGTGACCGTTTCGCCGAGCGTTCCACTCGCCCGGACTCCGACCCCCTCCGTAAGCCGGAGATGGTCCGAATCGACGGGACCGAGCATTGGTTCGCCGACCAGTCCGCGACTCCCGTACGTACAGAATCGGAATTGGAGAGCGTGCGATGACTACAGCTGAAGCACCCATCCTGGAACTGAAGAACATTCACGTCGTCCACAAGACCCGTTCGGGATCACTGTTCAAACCGGGCACGGTTCACGCGGTCAACGATGTCAGTATCGACGTACGACGAGGGACGACGATCGGCATCGTGGGCGAGTCGGGTTGTGGCAAGTCCACTCTGGCCAAAGTCATGGTCGGACTGCAGAAACCGACGTCGGGCGACGTGGTCTTTCGCGGCCGAAGCGCTCTGACCCGGTCGGCCGGCGTGCGCAAGGAGTTCGGCCGGGCGATTTCGATCGTCTTCCAGGATCCGGCTACCGCGCTCAATCCCCGAATGACGGTGGCCGACATCCTCACCGATCCACTCGACGTCCACGGCATCGGCAACCGCGCGAGCCGAACCGCCCGAGTTCGCGAGCTGGTCGGTTTGGTCGGACTCCCCCAATCTGCGCTCGAAGTCATCCCGAGCCAGATCTCCGGCGGTCAGCGGCAACGTGTCGCGATCGCGCGTGCACTCGCGCTCGAACCTGACGTCATCGTGGCCGACGAGCCGACGTCGGCGCTCGACGTCTCGGTGCGAGCGCAGATCCTGAATCTGCTCAGCGACATCAAGGCTCGGTTGGGGCTCGGCATGGTATTCATCTCGCACGACATACAGACGGTGCGGTACGTCTCCGACACCATCGTCGTCATGAACGCCGGGCGGATCGTCGAGCAGGGGACGGCCCAGGAAGTATTCGACAACCCGTCGGATGCGTACACGGCCAAACTGCTGGGTGCGGCGCCCAGCCTCCTGCAACGCACCGTTGACGTGGGTTGACCAATGGAGCGGATGACCGGACATAGGATGAAGGACGTTCGTATCAGAAAAGGGGAATCGATGTCTGTCCGGAGTGGCACACAGGGCGCTCGTTTCAGCGCGCAAAACCGCATGCGCGCACTTCAGACGGACATCATGAACTTGATCCTCGAACGCAGGCTCTCCCCCGGCGACCCGATGCCCACCGAGGCCGAACTGTCCGAGGAATTGGGTATCGGCCGAAACACGCTCCGGGAGGCGCTCAAGGTTCTGCAGGCCTTGGGTGTCGTCGAGATCCGTCACGGCTTCGGAATGTTCGTCGCCCCTAGCAACTTCGACGCTCTCGCCGACGGCCTGACCTTCCGTGGCCGGTTGTCCTTGCAGGGCACCGGGCACGAGGCGATGGAACTGGTCGACATTCGTCAGGCACTCGAGACCGGACTGATCGGTGCGGCGATGGCCGAGATGACGTCGGCCGACCACGCCGACCTCGACGAACTCGTCACCGGCATGGAGGTCCGTGCCGCAGCCGGGAAGAACTTCTCCGACATCGACGCGACCTTCCACTCCCGCCTGTACTCCCCGCTGGACAACCAGGTCCTCGCTCAATTGATGGACGTCTTCTGGCAGGTGTACAGCGAGATCCAGCAGGCCATCGGGCATTCGGATACGCCACTGATCGACATCGCGTCGAAGCACCGTGCGATTCTCGACGCGATCCGTACGGGTGATGCAGTCGAGGCGGCGCACACTCTCGATGTGCACTTCGGTGGCCTGCGCGAGCGGATCGCGAGTCTCCATGCGTCCGAAGCGCAGTAATTTCGAAACACGTGATTTTGCTCCGCTGGCTCACCATCGCGCCCGTTCTTCCGGCAAAATTACAGGTATGAAGAACCCGAACCTGACGCCTTCGCGCGTTCTCGCAGTTGTCCTCGCTGCCGCCCTGGTCATTTTCGTGATCGCACGCCGCCGCGACGACGGCGCCCTCAGTCGCGGAGAATGGTTGTCGGACACCGTCGGACCGGACGACCTCGCCGGCTGAAACGACGTGTGCCCTCGGCCGAAACTCGGCCGAGGGCACACGCACGTGTCATCTACTACTTCATCGAATCCAGTCGGGTTCGCGCGTCTTCGAACCCGGACACCAGCTCTGCCATGACCTCGGCGACCGGGCGGATCTCGTTCATCCGTCCCACGATCTGACCGACGGGCATTGCCACAACTTCCGGGTTCTCCGATGCAGCGATTCTCTGATGAGCGTCGCTGACCAGAAGGTTCTGCAGCGGCATCGGCAATGGCGCCGGTGCTCCCGGGTTCGACCAGGCTTCCGTCCACTTGGTCTTGAGCAACCGAGCGGGCTTACCCGAGTAGATGCGCGAACGAACGGTGTCGGCCGACGTCGCGCCCAACAGTGCACGCTGAATAGCGGACGGGCCATCGCCCGATGCACTGCCGAGTTTGTATTCGGACGTGGTGAGCCAGTACGAGCCCATCCACACTCCGGACGCACCGAGTGCAAGTGCGGCAGCCACCTGACGGCCGCTGCCGATACCCCCGGCAGCCAGTACGGCAGCTGAATCACCCAGTGCATCAACGATTTCCGGAACGAGAACCATCGACGCAATTTCGCCGGTGTGACCGCCTGCCTCGTAGCCCTGCGCGATCACGATGTCGACACCGTTCTCGACGTGACGACGTGCATGCTCGACGGCGCCGGCCAGCGCTGCTACCGGTACGCCCTTCTCGTGCGCCTGATCGATGACGTCCTTCGGCGGTGATCCCAATGCATTCGCAATCAACGCGATCCGGTGTCCCAGAGCAACATCGACGTGAGACCGCGCCACCGAGTGAAGCCATCCCAATACGCCGGTCGCATGCTCGACGTCGTCGGAAAGCGGCGGCACACCGAGCTCGTCGAGCGTGCGGTTGACGAAGGCGCGGTGCTCCTCCGGAATCAGCTTGTCGAGATCGACGGCGCCGCCCTCTGTCGGCACCTTGGCCGGCATGACGATGTCGACGCCGTACGGCTTACCGTCGGTGTTCTCGTCCATCCACGTCAGTGCGGCTTCGAGCTCTTCCGGGTCGTTGAACCGGACGCAACCGAGCACGCCCAGACCTCCCGCGCGGCTGATCGCGGCCGCGACGTGCTCGGAAGGAGTGAATCCGAAAATCGGGTATTCGATGCCGAACTTGTCGGCGAGATCCGAACGCATCAGGCTTCCACGCTTTCGTTTGCGGACGCCACAGGAGCGCCGTTTCCGTTGTGATCATCGGCCTCGCGCGATTCCGTTTCGGCCTTCGCCCAGCGGTAGTCGGGCTTGCCTGCCGGGTTGCGCTTGATCTGGTCCACGAACCACACGCTGCGCGGAACCTTGTATCCGGCAATCTCTTTGCGTGCTGCGGTGGCGATGTCGTGCAGCGTCGGCGACGTGCCTTCGCGTACCTGGACCACTGCGGCAACGCGCTGACCGAAGCGCTCGTCGGGGATACCGACCACCAGGACGTCGAAGATGTCCGGGTGCGCCTTCAAAGCGCCTTCGACCTCTTCCGGGTACACCTTCTCGCCGCCGCTGTTGATCGACACCGAACCGCGGCCGAGCATCGTGACCGTGCCGTCGGCTTCGACCTGCGCATAGTCGCCGGGGATCGAGTAGCGAACGCCGTTGATGGTGCGGAAGGTTTCGGCGGTCTTGACCTCGTCCTTGTAGTAGCCGAGCGGGATGTTGCCCTTGCGAGCGAGCATGCCGCGCTTGCCCGATCCGGGTTCGACCTCGTTGCCGTCGTCGTCGAGAACCGTTGTGGAGGCGTCGATCTTGACCGTCGGACCGCCAGTGTGCTTCTGCCCCTTGCTCAGCACGGCCAGTCCGCCGAAGCCGGTCTCGGATGCTCCGATGGAGTCCGTCAACAGTCGGTTAGGCAGCAGTTCGAGGAACTGCTCCTGGATACTCGGCGAGAAGAGTGCAGCACTGCTGGCCATCACGTAGAGCGTCGAAAGATCGTACGGCTCACCGGTCTCCGGGTTTCCGGCGATGAGTGCGTCGAGCATCGGGCGGCCCATCGCGTCACCCGTGATGAAGATCAGGTTGACCTTGTGCTTGTCGATGTTCTGCCACACCTCGTGGGCGTCGAATTCCGGGTGCATCAAACAGGTTCCGCCGCCGAAGAGGCTGTGGAATACCGCCGACTGCGAACCGCCGTGAATCATCGGGGGGATCGGGTAGCGGATCATGCTCGGGTTGGCGGCGCCGACCTTCGCCATCTCGTACTCGTCCTCGACCGGAACTCCGGTGACGAAGTTGATGCCTCCGCCGAGAACACGCCACCAGTCCTCGTGACGCCACATGACGCCCTTGGGACTTCCGGTGGTGCCGCCGGTGTAGAGCATGAAGATGTCGTCGTTGCTGCGCTCTTCGAAATCACGCTCACCCGAACTCTGCGCGAGTGCGTCCTCGTAGCCGATGCCGAAAGCACTGAAGTCCAGATCGGTGCCGTCCTCGACCACGATGACGGACTTGACCTTGGGAGTGTTCGGCAGGACGTTCGCGACCTTGTCCGAGTAGCGGCGCTCGTGAATGAGCGCAACCATGTCGGAGTTGTCGAAGATGTACTGCAACTCGTTCTCGACGTACCGGTAGTTGATGTTGACCATCACGGCCCGGATCTTGAAAACCGCGACCATGGCCTCGATCGCCTCGATGACGTTCCGGCAGTAGATGCCGACCTTGTCACCCGGCTGAACGCCATGTTCACGCAGGTAGTGACCGAGGCGGTTTGCTCGGTCCTCCAACTGTGCATAAGTCATCTCGCGGTTGTCCGAGACCAGCGCAACGCGGTCCGGAACGAGGTCGATTGCGTGCTCTACGAAGTCTGCGATGTTAAGGGCCACGAGTTCAAAGTAGAACGTGTTACCGTTTCTGGCAAGACCCAATTTGAGAGCCAGCTCACAGACCCGCCAGGAGCCATCAGTGTCCACTTCGACGACCGAAAAATCAGACATTTCGGAAACCGCGCCGCATTGCCTCGTGGAGAAGCGTGGCCACGTTCTCATCGTGACCATGAATCGCCCCGAGCGTAAGAACGCCATCACCGGCGAGATGATGGCGATCATGGTCGACGCCTGGGATCAGGTCGACAACGACCCCGAAATTCGTGTCGCCATCCTCACCGGTGCGGGCGGCGACTTCTGCGCCGGCGCCGACCTCAAGAACATGTCCGCCAAGCCGCCGGGAGATTCCTTCGCGGGCGGTGGCGTCGACATGTCCAAGATCGAAGGCCTCCTCAAGGGTCGTCGGTTGACCAAGCCACTGATCGCCGCCGTCGAGGGTGCAGCTATCGCCGGCGGAACCGAAATCCTGCAGGGCACCGACATCCGCGTCGCGGGTGAGAGCGCCAAGTTCGGCGTCTCCGAAGCCAAGTGGGGGCTCTTCCCGCTCGGCGGTTCCGCAGTGCGCCTGGTGCGACAGATTCCGTACACGATCGCGGCGGACATCCTGCTCACCGGTCGTCACATCAAGGCTCCGGAGGCCAAGGAGATCGGGCTCATCGGCCACGTGGTCCCGGACGGCCAGGCCCTCGACAAGGCGCTGGAGCTCGCGGACCTGATCAGTGCAAACGGCCCTCTCGCCGTGCAGGCGATTCTCAAGACCATCCGCGACACCGAGGGCATGCACGAGGAAGAGGCCTTCCAGATCGACGCACAGCTGGGCATGAAGGTGTTCATGAGCGCCGACGCCAAGGAGGGCCCGCGGGCTTTCGGTGAGAAGCGGGCGCCCCAGTTCAAGGGTGTCTGACCCACCCCTGTCTGAGCCACCCCCGTCTGACCGACCCCCGGCTGAGCCCCCTTTCCTGTCCGCTCTCGGTCCCACCCACCCCCTTTTCGAGCGAACGTACCTTTCGGCGCCTTCAGTGCGCCGAAAGGCACTTTCGCTCAGCCGGTTTCGTCCAATTTCACCCATCTCGACCTCGCGAACACCTGCGGCCGGGGACGTGACTGCGCCAATCTGTAGTGCGCACGCAGGTCCTCGATCACGCGATCAGGGTCCGTTCGCAGTGCACTGGGCACCGTCGGCAACACGATGATTCCCGCATTCTGCATACGCGTCCGACGCTCCACCGTGCGCTTGTAGTCCGTCGGCGCGGCATGCCATTCCAAGGAGTCGATGTCCCACGCGAAGGCAACCGAATCGATCCATCCGTCCGGAACTGCGATGAAGTCCCCGTTGGCATCCCGGATCTCATGGTTGAACAACATTTCCGGCAGCCCGCTCCGCTGCCACAATTTTCGCGCGTGAACCTCCGGAACCGAGTGGACGTTCGCGTTCACTTCGCGCAACACGACCCGAGGTAGCGCGGAACCCCGACTGCTACCCGCTTCGAGTTCCTTCGCAAGTTCGCGCACCGAGACATCGCCGCGCTGAACAGCCTCAGCGATGAGTGCCCGTGTGGGATCGAGCGCCTTGTACCGCCTCGCAGCGTCGAGTAACGCTCGCGGCAGCGGAGCACAGCGCAGACCGTTCCGAATCTCCGGCTCGGGCAGTCGAACAGTGCGCTCCACCGTGACGAACCCAACCGATTGAACTCGACGGTCGATGGGGATGAGCACCTGCACATCCCCCGAGTGCGTTCGATATCCGTACTCCGACATGGCTGATCGCCCGGTCAGCAGGGAATCGTCACCGCTCAACATGAGCGCAGCGATCGAGCGTTGACGTGGCGTCGGTTGACCGTTTCTGAGCAGAATGACCCCCGGCAATATGCGCTGCCACGGTCCACCTACCCGACACCGGGTGTGCACTGCGGAGTTGGACACGCCCAATCGCGCCAACTCCGCCGTTCGGATCACTCCGCTTCGACTGACGCGGTAAATCGCGTCCAGATCATCGCCCCACGTTCCTCGCCGCATGGTTGCAGCATGACTCGAGCATCAGCGCGGGCCCCGGCGGCGAACTGGGGTTTCGGTGCGCCTGTGGATAACTTTGGGCGAGCGAAAGGTACGTTCAGCGCCTCAGATGCGCTGAACGTGCCGTTCGCTCGAAGAAAAAGGGGGGTACCGCTCGAAAATGGGGGGTGCCCCGCTCAACCACTCACCGCGGCCGCGAGCTCTCGCACATGGTCGGCGTCGCGGCAGGTCACCAGCAGCATCGTGACTCCGGCTTCCTCCCAACGCTTCACGTCTGCGCGCACCTCGTCGACGTTGCCGATGATCATGGTCTCGGTGACCATCTCGTCGGGGACGACGGCAGCAGCTTCGTCCTTGCGGCCCGACATGAAGAGGCGACCGATCTCGTCGACCTCCTTCTCGTAGCCCATCCGCTTGTAGACCTGCGCGTGAAAGTTCAACTCCGGGGCGCCCATTCCGCCCACGTAGAGGGCGGTCATCGGCTTGAGAGCGGCGATGGCAGCGGCGCGATCGTCAGTCACGATGACCTGGCACGTGGCGGCCACCTCGAAATCTTCGCGACTGCGACGGGCCCCGGCGCGCGCGAACCCTTCGTCGAGCCACTTGTTGTACATCGGGGCCAGGCGCGGGGTGTAGTAGATCGCCAGCCAGCCGTCGGCGATTTCACCGGCGAGCGCGACGTTCTTCGGCCCTTCGGCGCCGAGCCAGATCGGGATGTCCGCACGCAGCGGGTGCGTAATGGGCTTGAGCGGCTTGCCAAGTCCCGAACTACCCGGTCCCGCATACGGCAGAGGGTAGTGGGGGCCGGGACTGGTGACGGGCGCTTCACGGGCGAGGACCTGGCGCACGATCGAGACGTATTCGCGGGTGCGCGCGAGCGGCTTCTCGAACGGCTGGCCGTACCAACCTTCGACGACCTGCGGTCCGGATACGCCGAGCCCGAGGATCGTTCGCCCACCGTTGAGGTGATCGAGAGTGAGCGCGTGCATGGCACAGCTGGTCGGTGTTCGCGCCGAAATCTGTACGACGGAGGTGCCGAGACGGACGTTCTCGGTGCGCGATCCCCACCAGGCGAGCGGGGTGAAAGCGTCCGAGCCCCACGACTCCGCTGCGAAGACCGCGTCGAATCCCGCGCCTTCCGCGGCCTCGATCAGTTCCGGGGCGTTTGCCGGCGGCTGTGCGCCCCAGTATCCGAGTTGCAACCCAAGCTTCATCGCAGGCCTCCACATTGCCGGTGATCAGAAGTGACTCTTGCCACAATCTCTAGAACCTGTTCTACTCGATCTTGTGACCATCGGAAAGAGCGGGGTGGCCGACAAGCCCCTGAGCGCACCATTGAATCTCCATTTCGACTACACCAGATCGACGGGACCGACCATCGGCGCGTTCGTGACTGCCCTGCGTGATCGCAAGGTGATCGGCGCACGCGGGTCGAACGGTCGTGTCTTCGTGCCGCCACCGGAATTCGATCCGGACACGGCCGAACCACTGACCGACTTCGTCGGAGTCTCCGACGGCGGAACGGTCGTGAGTTGGACGTGGATGCCCGAACCCATCGAGGGTCAACCACTGACGAAGCCTTTCGCGTGGGCCCTGATCAAGCTCGACGGCGCGGACACGTCCATGCTCCACGCAGTCGACGTCGACTCCCCCGACGACATCAGCACCGGCCTGCGGGTCCGTGCTCGCTGGGCGTCGGAGCGGATCGGGCAGATCAAGGACATCGAGTGCTTCGAACCAGGTGAGAGCGAAAATGGAATCGCGACAGTCGATTCCACCGCCGATCCTGTCACCATGATCACGACGCCTGTCGACCTGCACTTCATGCATTCCGCTTCGGCCGAGGAGAGTTTCTACCTCCGCGGTCTCGCAGAAGGCAAGCTCATCGGTGGTCGCAGCGGACCCGAAGACAAGATCTACATCCCACCGCGCGGCGCCAATCCCACCAACGGGAAGCCGACGAGCGAGCAGATCGAACTGCCGGACAAGGGAATTGTCACCACCTTCTGCATCGTCAACGTCCCGTTCCTCGGGCAGCGAATCAAACCGCCCTACGTGGCCGCCTACGTGCTTCTCGACGGGGCCGACATTCCGTTCCTGCACTTGATTCTCGAATGTGATGCCGCGGACGTACGGATGGGCATGCGCGTCGAAGCCAAGTGGAAGCCTCGCGAAGAGTGGGGTTACACCCTCGAGAACATCGAATACTTCCGGCCGACAGGTGAACCCGACGCCGAGTACTCCACCTTCCAACACCACCTGTGAGGCTCCTGAAATGACTTCTGCAGACATCGCAGTCGTGGGCTTTGCTCAGGCACCCCACGTCCGCGAAACCAACGGCACCACCAACGGCGTCGAGATGCTCGTCCCGTGCTTCCAGCAGCTCTACAGCGATCTGGGAATCACCAAGTCAGACATCGGCTTCTGGTGCTCCGGATCTTCCGACTACCTGGCCGGACGAGCGTTCTCCTTCATCTCGGCCATCGACTCCATCGGAGCGGTCCCGCCGATCAACGAATCTCACGTCGAGATGGACGCTGCGTGGGCCTTCTACGAAGCGTGGATCAAGATCTTGACCGGTGAGGTCGAGACCGCGCTGGTGTACGGATTCGGCAAGTCCTCCGCCGGGCACCTGCGCAAGATCCTGTCCATGCAGCTCGATCCGTACCTCGTCACTCCGCTGTGGCCGGACTCCGTCTCGATCGCCGGACTTCAAGCCCGACTCGGACTCGACGCGGGTAAGTGGACGCACGAGGACATGGCGGAGGTTGCCGCTCGTAGCCGTCGTCACGCGCTGAGCAATCCGAAGGCTCAGCTCGCAGGCGAGGTCGACATCGAGGCCCTTCTCGCCAGCCCCTTCCTCGCAGATCCGTTGCGCGCACACGATTGTGCGCCCATCACCGACGGCGCGGCAGCAATCGTCCTGGCCTCGGGTAACCGCGCCCGCGATCTCTGCGAGCGGCCGGCGTGGATCACCGGACTCGAGCATCGCATCGACTCCCCCAACCTGGGTGCACGTGACCTGACCACCTCACCGTCCACTACGTCGGCAGCCAAGGCGGCAACGGGCGGCGAGGTCGGCAACATCGACGTCGCCGAACTGCACGCACCGTTCACTCACCAGGAATTGATCTTGAAGGAAGCGATCGGCCTGACCGACGCCACCACGATCAATCCGTCCGGCGGTCCGCTCAGCGGCAACCCACTGTTCGCCGGTGGTCTGGAACGAATCGGCCACGCCGCCAAGGCAATCTTCGACGGCCAGGCGAATCGCGCTCTGGCCCATGCAACAAGCGGCCCTGTGCTGCAGCAGAACCTGGTAGCAGTCTTGGAGGGACGGAACTGATGGCCGGAACGCCTCAACTCGCGGCCGTGCTCGGCACCGGCCAAACTCACTACGTCGCAAAGCGTCACGATGTCTCGATGGCGGGCTTGGTTCGTGAAGCCATCGACGCCGCGATGCTCGACGCCAACGTCGGCTGGGACGACATCGACGCCGTCGTCATCGGAAAGGCCCCCGACCTGTTCGAGGGTTCGATGATGCCCGAACTCGCCATGTCGGATGCTCTGGGCGCAAACGGAAAGCCGTTGCTGCGTGTTCACACTGCCGGATCGGTGGGCGGTTCGACAGCTATCGTCGCCTCCAGCCTGGTCAAATCCGGTGTCCACAAGCGGGTTCTGACGGTTTCCTGGGAGAAGCAGTCCGAGTCGAACGCCATGTGGGCGCTGTCCGTACCGGTTCCGTTCAACATGCCTGTCGGCGCCGGTGCCGGTGGATACTTCGCCCCGCACGTCCGTTCGTACATTCGTCGATCGGGCGCACCGGAGCACATCGGCTACCTCGTCGCGGTGAAGGATCGGCTCAACGGCAGCCTCAATCCGTATGCGCACTTGCGGCAGCCGGACATCACTCTCGAATCGGTACAGGCATCTCAGATGCTCTGGGATCCGATCCGATACGACGAGACCTGCCCGTCCTCTGACGGCGCGTGCGCTCTGGTGATCGGCAACGAGGAAGCGGCCGCAAAGGTCGAGGCCGAGGGTCGTTCGGTCGCGTGGATCCACGCGACGGCCATGCGCACCGAGCCGACCTTCTATGCCGGACGCGATCAGGTCAATCCGCAGGCCGGCCGTGACGCTGCAGCAGCACTGTGGAAGTCAGCGGGAATCACCGATCCGCTCAACGAGATCGACTGCGCCGAAATCTATGTCCCGTTCTCGTGGTTCGAGCCGATGTGGCTCGAGAACCTCGGCTTCGCGGAGGAAGGCCAGGGCTGGAAGCTCACCGAGGCGGGTGAAACCGCGATCGGCGGCAAGCTCCCGGTCAATGCCTCGGGCGGTGTTCTCTCCTCCAACCCGATCGGCGCCTCGGGCATGATCCGTTTTGCCGAGTCGGCGATGCAGGTCATGCACCGCGCCGGCGATCACCAGGTAGCCGATGCTCGCAAGGCTCTCGGCCATGCCTACGGCGGTGGCTCGCAGTACTTCTCGATGTGGGTCGTCGGCTCCGAACGTCCCACCACGTAAGCAGCAGCACACACGCCGATCAGGAAGAGGCCGAAGATGAAGTACACCGTCGGGGTTGCCATGAACCCCTTGGACCAGTTAGCCGGTATCGCCAAAACTGCCGAGGAATGCGGCTTTTCGTCGATCGCTCTCCCCGATTCACTGTTTTTCATGGAAACGCAGGCGGCGGATTACCCGTACACCCCGGACGGGTCTCGGATGTGGAATGCCGAGACCCCCTGGGTCGATCCGCTCATCGCCGCGGCTGCAATGGGCGCGGTGACCGAGAAGATCGAGTTCTACACCCAGGTGCTCAAGCTGGGTAGCCGCAATCCCGTCCTGCTCGCGCGGCAGGTCGGTTCCGTGGCCGCATTGACGAACAACCGTTTCGGCTTCGGCGTCGGAATCGGTTGGGCTCCGGAAGAGTTCGAGTGGTGCGGCGCTCCGTACAAGCGTCGGGGCGCACGTGTGGACGAGATGATCGACGTCCTCAAACTGATCCTCGGCGGCGGCATGGTCGAGTATCACGGTGAGTTCTTCGATTTCGATCGCCTGCAGATGAGCCCGGCCCCCACCAAGCCGGTTCCGTTCTACGTCGGCGGCCACACCGAGGTCGCACTCAAGCGTGCTGCGCGAGTCGGCGACGGTTGGACCTCGGCGATGATCAAGTTCGACGACCTGGTGGGTGTGATCGCACGACTACGCGAACTGCGCTCCGAGTACGGCCGCGAGAACGAGCCGTTCGAAATCCAGACGGTGTGCATCGACCGTTTCGGCAAGGACGGTTACGCAGAGCTCGAAGATGCCGGCGTCACGGACATCATCACCGTGCCTTGGGTTTTCGACGGAATCGGATTCGATGCCCCGCTGGAGGCAAAGCGGGATTCGATGCGCAAATTCGCCGAGCAGTACATCAACTGAGGAGCCGCGATGACCGACGAACACCCCGCCCGCGTCGCGGGTAACGCTTCGCGCGCCGCAGCAAGTGGCAAGAACAAGGAAGCCTGGCTGGACCTCTTCGCCGAGGACGGTTGGGTGGAAGATCCGGTCGGGCCTTCGGGCTTCGATCCCGAAGGCAAAGGCCATCACGGGCGCGAAGCGATCTCCAAGTTCTACGACATGACGATCGCGAACGCGGACAAGCTCGAATTTCTGATCGACGATTCCCTGGTGTGCGGCAACGAGAACGTCAACATCGGCAAGATCCGAACCACCATCGGCGGCTCGATCATCGACGCCGAGGGCGTGTTCGTCTACCGGGTGAACGACGACGGCAAGATCGCGTCGCTTCGAGCATTCTGGGAAGTGGACCGTGCGATGAAGACGGCACGCAAAGCCTGAGAACCCACAGTACGAGCGCGGCCCCGGTCATCGACCGGGGCCGCGCTCGTCGTATTCGAATCAGCCTGTCGTACTTGCACCGAGAACCTCGAAATGGTTTCCTGGTTCCCAACGTCGCGTGTCGATGACGGACTGCGTCAGGCATGGAGGCGTCGTACCGCAAGGGGTCACTCATGACCATTTCGTTCAATCACACCATCATCGCCGCAAAAGACCGACAAGAGTCTGCGTGGTTCTTCACTCACATGTTCGGTCTTCCAGGCCCAGTCGAAGCCGGCTACTTTCTCGGCGTTGAACTCGAGCACGGCGTGACGTTGGACTTCGCACAGGTGGAAGAAGGCGCCGAGGTTGCGTCTCAGCACTATGCCTTCCTCGTCTCCGAGGATGACTTCGACGGCATCTACCAGCGGATACAGGCGTTGAAACTGGATCACTGGGCCGATCCGCGCCAGTCGAGTACCGGCTTCAACACCAACGACGGTGGGCGTGGGGTCTACTTCCTCGACCCGTCGGGACATTTCCTGGAAGCCATCACCAAACCGTACGGCGGCTGAATTGGAGATTGAACTACAAACGGCGGCGCCTACGGGAGATGAGGGATCCCGCAGACGCCGCCGCAGTTCCAGGTTGCCAACAAGTGGCTTCCCGGAACGTCTACTGTAGTTCTGCGTGTTCGAGAGTGCAGAGGCAACTCCCGAAAACCTACACAGAACCTACTCGCCGGTTACCAGGTCAGTATATGTCCGGATCAGTGTTTGACCGGGCAGCCCGATGTCTTGTAATCAACCTGAAACTCTTTGATGCCGTTGAGCCAGCCCGAGCGAAGGCGTCGGGGATCCCCGAGCCTGGTGATGTCGGGTAGGTGATCGGCGATCGCATTGAAGATCAGATCGATTTCCAGACGGGCCAAGTTGGCGCCGATGCAGTAGTGCGCACCGGTGCCGCCGAATCCGAGGTGCGGATTGGGGTCACGCATGATGTCGAACTTCGTCGGGTTCTCGAAGACGTCCTCGTCGAAGTTGGCCGACGCGTACATCATCACGACGCGATCGCCCTTCTTTATCTTCTGTCCGCCGAGTTCGGTGTCTTCGAGCGCGGTGCGCTGGAAGGAAGTCACCGGGGTCGCCCAACGAACGATCTCGTCGGCCGCCGTCTTGGGGCGTTCCTTCTTGTACAGCTCCCACTGGTCGGGATTGTCGAGGAAGGCAACCATGCCGTGTGTGATGGCATTGCGAGTGGTCTCGTTACCCGCGACCGCAAGCAGGATCACGAAGAAGCCGAATTCCTCTGGGGAGAGCTCATTTCCGTCGATGTCAGCTTCGATGAGCTTGGTGACGATGTCATCGGCGGGACACTTCTTGCGCTGATCCGCCATCTGGTACGCGTATCCCAGAATCTCCATCGACGCTGCCTGCGGGTCGATGTCGAACTCGGGATCGTCGTACGACGTCATCTGGTTGGACCAGTCGAAGAGCTTCATTCGATCTTCCTGCGGCACACCGAGAAGCTCGGCGATTGCCTGCAGCGGAAGTTCGGACGCGACCTGAACCACGAAGTCACCGGCACCGCCGGCAGCCGCGGTCGTGACGATCTTTTCGGCACGCTCGGTCAGTTCCTCGCGCAGGCTGTTGATGGCGCGCGGGGTGAATCCACGAGATACCAGCTTGCGCAGCTTGGTGTGCTCCGGAGCGTCCTTGTTGATGAGAATGAATCGCTGCATCTCGACGTTCTCACGCGGGATGTCGTCGGCGAAGCGAGGAATCGCAGTGTTCTCGTGGGTCGAGAAGATGTCGCTTCGCTGCGAAACTTCCTTGACCTCTTCATGACGGGTGACCACCCAGAAGCCCTCGTCCTGGAATCCACCGATTTCCGGGGGCTGCGGATTCCACCACACGGGGGCCGTCTTCCGGAGTTCGGCGAACTCCTCGAACGGCATGCGTTCCGCGTAGATGTCGGGGTCCGTGAAGTCGATTCCCTCGGGGAATGCGGGCTGTGCCACTGATGTCTCCTGCCCTAAGCCTTTTCATCACAGGGGTGATGGGGATCCGTGATGTGTAACACGTTCTACTCTCATTGAAACACAAGCCTGCTTACTAGGAAAGGAAACGTCGGCAGGTCTTGCTTCCCGCAGAGAACCTGTTCTACTTTTTCATTACAAGGAAAGGAGCCCGCTGTGGGCACACCAGTAATCGTCGAGGCTGTCCGTACACCGATCGGCAAGCGCGGAGGTTGGCTCGCCGGTCTGCACGCCGCCGAGATCCTCGGAGCTGCACAAAAGGGAGTTCTCGACCGGTCGGGAATCGACCCGTTGCTGATCGAGCAGGTGATCGGCGGCTGCGTCACCCAGGCCGGCGCTCAGTCCAACAACATCACGCGCACGGCCTGGCTGCACGCCGGACTTCCGTGGCAGACCGGCGCAACCACCGTGGACTGCCAGTGCGGTTCGGCCCAGCAGGCGAACCATCTGATCGCCGGTCTGATCGCCACCGGCGCCATCGACGCCGGTATCGCCTGCGGCATCGAAGCCATGAGCCAGGTTCCCCTCGGCGCCAACGTCGGCGATCAGGCCGGACCGCGCCGACCCGCGACGTGGGACATCGACATGCCCAACCAGTTCGAAGCTGCAGAACGCATCGCGCGTCGACGCGGACTGACCCGCGACGACGTCGAAGCCCTCGGCGTCCGCTCGCAGGCGCTGGCCAAGCAGGCTTGGGAGGAAGGACGTTTCGACCGCGAGGTTCTCGAACTCTCGGCACCCCAGGTCGACAAGGAAGGAAACCTCACGGGCGAGACCAAGGTCGTCAATCGCGATCAGGGCCTGCGCGATACGACGGCGGAGTCCCTTGCCCGACTGAAGCCCGTCCTCGAAGGCGGGATTCACACGGCCGGAACGTCTTCCCAGATCTCCGACGGAGCGGCCGCAGTCCTGCTCATGGACGAGGACAAGGCTCGCGCGCTCGGATTGAAGCCGCGAGCCCGCATCATCGCCCAGGCGCTGGTCGGCTCGGAACCGGAATTCCACCTCGACGGACCGGTGCAGGCAACCAGCCGTGTCCTGGAGAAGAGCGGAATGAAGATCGGCGATCTCGATCTGTTCGAGATCAACGAAGCATTCGCATCCGTCGCACTGTCCTGGGCTCAGGTTCACGAACCTGACTTCGACAACGTCAATGTCAACGGCGGCGCGCTCGCTCTCGGCCATCCGGTCGGCAGCACGGGATCTCGCCTGATCACCACCGCACTGCACGAACTCGAGCGTCGCAACGGCTCGACGGCTCTGATCACGATGTGCGCCGGCGGCGCACTGGCCACCGGAACCATCATCGAGCGTATCTGAGATGACTACTCCCCCAGCCAAACCCAAGGGACTCGACGCTCCGGCGACGGTCAAGATCATCAAGTGGATGTCGAAGGCGAACGTCGCGATGTATCGCGCCACCGACGGGCGGCTGGGTAGCAAGTGGCGGGTCGGCAGCGCGTTCCCTCGCGGGCTGCCGATCTGCCTGCTGACCACCACCGGTCGCAAATCCGGCGAGGAGCGGATCAGCCCGCTGCTGTTCCTCGAGGACGGCGAGAACGTGATTCTGGTGGCGTCGCAAGGCGGTCTTCCGAAGAACCCGATGTGGTACCTCAACATCAAGGCAGACCCGGTGGTGACGGTGCAGATCAAGTCTCGGATCCGCTCGATGAAAGCCCGCGTCGCGGCCGAGGACGAGCGCGCTCGGCTGTGGCCGATGTTGAGGGCGATGTATCCGGATTTCGACAACTATCAGGCCTGGACCGACCGGGTCATTCCCGTCATCGTGTGCGAGCCACTGGAGAGTTAAACGAACTGTTTACAACAAAACGTTTACATTGACCCGGGTTCGTGCCACCCTGGGTTCATGACCGATGACCAGTTCAGACCGATCGATTCCGGCCGCGAACGCGCACATCGCGAGTACGCCGGACTCTTTCGAATCAGCGAGCGCCACGGCGCGACCCCAAGCCAGCGCGCGCGGCAATCTCATCCGGAGATGCTCGAGCCCTACGGCGCGGTGCGCGTCGTGGCTCGTCTTGCGGGTGGCACCGACACACCGCAGCCGAACGAACCCGAGGTCGACGATGCCGACGTCATGGCCGCGTTGACTCTGATCCCCAAGGCCCGAGCCGAAATGGAACAGCTGGAAGCACTGTTCCTCGGGATTGCCCGCGAACGGGGCATGACCTGGCAGGACATCGCTTTCGGGCTGGGACTCGGAAGCACTCAAGCCGCCCGCCAGCGCTACGAACGGCTCGTTCGCCGCACCGGAGGCTGAACGCGTGCCATAACCGGCGAGTTGGAGCACTATTGACTCGTACGGTCCGCACGGCGTTTCGACAGAGCCTCGAACACAGCAAGGAGTCGCATATATGACGACGCATATTCAAGATCAAATCCTGGACCGACGCGAGATCACCTCAGCCCTCGTGCGTGCGCTGGAGCGTCGCCACGAGGTGCTGGACGCAGTGGTCGACAGCAAGGACCACCAGGAGGCACTGACCACCGTCGCGGAACTCCTCGGCACGTCGGAAGCAAATGCCGAAGCAGTTCTGAGCCTCAAGTTCAGCGCACTGACCAAGGCAGCGCGCGATCGCATCCAGGGCGAGCTGGAGAATCTCGACGCCACTCTCGAATGGACGACGCTCGATCGTCCCGCGAGCAGCGGGCAGAACTTCACCCTGCGTCCGTTCAGCGACAGCGCAGAAGACAAGGCACTGTTCACGATTCGCTCGGCCGAGCAGCTCGGCGAAGACGGCAAGCCGTGGAGCGAGGATCGGATCGAAGCCGAGCGCGTCGGCGGTCTCGGTCGGATCGACGACGAGAGCGCTGCCTGGTTCGTCGCCGAGGACGTCTCCGGTGACGGCCCGAAGAGCGTCGGCCTGGTATTCGGCGAACTCGACGGCCAAGAGGTGAACGTGGCGATCTGGATCGCGCCGGAATCTCGCAAGAAGGGCTACGGCACAGCCTGCGTGAAGCATTCGCGGCGCGAACTCGCAGCTGAGTTCCCCGGCACCGTGTTGGTGGTTCGGGCGCCCGCGTAGGCGGCACGCCGCCTGTGAGTGGTTGAGGAGTTCCTGCACTCCTTAACCACTCACGGGGCCGGAGGCCCTACGCCCCGTACACCGGCGTCGGAATCTCCGCCTTCTCCAACAGCGTTGCCACGACGGGCCCGATCTCCTTCGGGTCCCAGCGATCTCCCTTGTCCTCGCTCGGGCCGTGACGCCAGCCCTCCGCGACGGTGATCTTTCCGCCCTCTACCTCGAACACCCGGCCCGTGACGTCCTTGGACTCGGCGCTACCGAGCCAGACGACCAGCGGCGAGATGTTCTCGGGCGCCATGGCGTCGAAGCCCTCTTCCGGAGCTGCCATCGCTTCTGCCATCGCCCCGCCCGCGCCGACAGTCATGCGTGTGCGCGCAGCAGGCGCGATCGCGTTGACACTGACTCCGTAATTCTTGAGCTCGGCGGCGGCCTGGATGGTCATCTCGGCGATACCGGCCTTCGCCGCAGCGTAGTTACCCTGGCCGATCGAACCTTGCAGTCCTGCACCCGAACTGGTGTTGATGATGCGTGCGTCGACGGTCTTGCCTGCCTTGGCCTCGGCGCGCCAGTAGGCAGCTGCGTGACGGAGCGGCGCGAAGTGCCCCTTGAGGTGCACGCGAATCACCGCGTCCCACTCGCCTTCGCTCATGCCGACCAGCATGCGGTCCCGCAGGAAGCCTGCGTTGTTCACGAGTACGTCCAGGCCACCGAAGGTGTCGATCGCGGTCTTGATCAGATTCTCGGCGCCCGCCCAGTCGGCGACGTCGTCTCCGTTGACCACTGCTTGACCACCGGCGGCGATGATCTCCGCGACAACCTGCTCGGCCGGACTCTCACCGGTCGCGGAACCGTCGGCACCCGCACCGATGTCGTTGACGACGACCTTGGCGCCCTCGGCAGCAAATGCCAATGCATGCGCACGTCCGATACCGCGGCCAGCCCCGGTGATGATGACTACGCGTCCGTCGACCAATCCACTCATATTTGTCTCCTAATGCACTCTGCTCGGGCTTGTCGGCTCCGCTTGTGTGCTAACTTACCAAGCAATCGCTTGGTTTGGTACACAGACGTAAGGAATCCCGATATGGGCATCAGCACCTCCTCCGACGGAACCGGCATCACCACGGTCACCATCGACTACGCGCCGGTCAATGCAATCCCGTCCAAGGGATGGTTCGAGCTTGCCGACGCCATCCTCGACGCGGGCAAGGATCTCAACACTCACGTAGTGATCCTGCGAGCCGAGGGACGCGGATTCAACGCCGGCGTCGACATCAAGGAGATGCAGGCCACCGAGGGATTCGACGCGCTGGTCGCCGCCAACCGCGGTTGCGCCGCGGCCTTCGCGGCCGTCTACGACTGTGCTGTACCCGTCGTCGTGGCCGTCAACGGATTCTGTGTCGGCGGCGGCATCGGACTCGTCGGCAACGCGGACGTGATCGTCGCTTCCGACGACGCGATCTTCTCCCTCCCCGAGGTCGACCGCGGCGCACTCGGCGCTGCCACACACCTCTCGAGGCTGGTGCCACAGCACATGATGCGCACGCTCTACTACACCGCACAGAGCGTCGACGCGCACACACTCAAGCAGTTCGGCAGCGTCTACGACGTGGTCCCGCGCGAGAAGCTCGACGAGTGCGCTCGCGAGATCGCCGCGAAGATCGCCGCCAAGGACACCCGCATCATCCGGTGCGCCAAGGAAGCCATCAACGGCATCGACCCGGTGGACGTCAAGGGCAGCTACCGCCTCGAGCAGGGCTACACCTTCGAACTCAACCTCCTCGGCGTGTCCGACGAACACCGCGACGAGTTCGTCGCCACCGGCAAGCCGCGCGAGAACGCAACCCAGAAGGAAGGCTGAGACAAACATGGCTAGCAAGCGTGACAAGACGAAGTCGCTCGACGAGGTAGTCGGCGAACTCCGCAGCGGAATGACGATCGGCTTGGGCGGCTGGGGATCTCGCCGCAAGCCGATGGCCTTCGTGCGTGCGATTCTGCGTTCGGACGTCAAAGACCTGACCGTGGTCACCTACGGCGGACCGGATCTCGGACTGCTGTGCTCGGCCGGCAAGGTCAAGAAGGCATACTACGGTTTCGTGTCCCTCGACTCCGCGCCGTTCTACGACCCGTGGTTTGCCAAGGCACGCACCGCCGGTGAGATCGAAGTCCGCGAGATGGACGAGGGCATGGTCAAGTGTGGCCTCGAAGCAGCTGCCGCTCGCCTTCCCTTCCTCCCGATCCGCGCCGGCCTGGGTTCGGATGTCCGCAACTTCTGGGGCGACGAACTCAAGACCGTCACCTCCCCGTACCCCGAGGCCGACGGCCGCTCCGAGACCTTGATCGCGATGCCTGCGCTCAACCTCGATGCGTCGTTCGTTCATCTCAATCTCGGTGACAAGCACGGCAATGCCGCGTACAACGGCGTCGACCCGTACTTCGACGACCTGTACTGCATGGCCGCCGAAAAGCGATACGTCTCCGTCGAACGCATTGTCGAGACCGAGGAACTGGTCAAATCCGTTCCACTGCAGAACCTTCTGCTCAACCGCATGATGGTTGACGCCGTCGTCGAGGCACCCAATGGTGCGCACTTCACGTTGGCCGGCGAAAGCTACGGCCGCGACGAGAAGTTCCAGCGTCACTACGCCGAGTCCGCCAAGACCCCCGAGTCGTGGCAGGCGTTCGTCGACACCTTCCTCTCCGGCAGCGAAGAGGACTACCAAGCCGCAGTAAAGAAGTTTGCCGATTCATCAAAGGCAGGGGAGCAGGCAAAATGAGCGAATCCACCGTCACCCGCGCAGAGTACGTTGTTCTCGCTTGCGCTGAAATCTTCTCCGGTGCAGGCGAAATCATGGCCAGCCCGATGTCGACGTCGTCCACCATCGGCGCTCGCCTGGCTCGACTCACCACCGAACCCGACCTGCTGATCACCGATGGTGAAGCCCTCATTCTCGAGGACACTCCGGCCGTCGGAACAAAGGGCCCCGTCGAAGGATGGATGCCTTTCCGCAAGGTGTTCGACGTCGTCGCTTCCGGCCGCCGTCACGTAGTCATGGGCGCCAATCAGCTCGATCGCCACGGCAACCAGAACCTCTCCGCCTTCGGCCCGCTTCAGCAGCCGACGCGTCAGATGTTCGGTGTGCGCGGCGCCCCGGGTAACACCATCAACCACGCGACGAGCTACTTCGTCCCCAAGCACTCCAAGCGAGTGTTCGTCGACAAGGTCGACGTGGTGTGCGGTGTCGGCTACGACCAGATCGATCCCGAGAATCCGGCTTACAAGTACCTGAACATCCCCCGCGTCGTCACCAACCTCGGTGTCTTCGACTTCGGCGGACCAGGAAACACCTTCCGCGCGTTGAGCCTTCACCCCGGCGTCACCGCCGAAGAGGTAGCCGAGAACACCTCGTTCGAGGTTGCCGGACTCGCCGAGGCCGGTATCACCCGTGACCCCACCGTCGAAGAACTTCACCTCATCCGCGAAACCCTCGATCCGCGCAACCTCCGGGACCGTGAGGTCTCGGCATGACCCCCACCCTGAAGACCGCGCTGACCGAACTGGTCGGTGTCGAGTACCCGATCGTGCAGACGGGTATGGGCTGGGTTTCCGGTCCCGCTCTCACGTCGGCAACGGCTAACGCCGGTGGTCTCGGCATCCTGGCTTCGGCCACGATGACGTACGACGAGCTCGAGCACGCGATCAAGAAGACGAAGCAGCTCACGAACAAGCCGTTCGGCGTCAACATGCGTGCCGACGCCACTGACGCCCCGCAACGCGCGGATCTGCTGATCCGTGAAGGCGTCAAGGTCGCGTCGTTTGCGTTGGCTCCCAAGAAGGAACTGATCGCCAAGCTCAAGGACCACGGCATCGTCGTCGTGCCCTCGATCGGTGCCGCGAAGCACGCGGTCAAGGTTGCATCCTGGGGCGCGGACGCCGTCATCGTCCAAGGCGGCGAAGGTGGTGGCCATACCGGCGGTGTGGCCACGACATTGCTTCTCCCCTCGGTTCTCGACGCGGTCGATATTCCGGTCATCGCCGGTGGCGGATTCTTCGACGGCCGCGGGCTGGCTGCCGCACTGGCGTACGGCGCTGCCGGTGTCGCGATGGGAACGCGATTCCTTCTCACCAGCGACTCTTCGGTGCCCGATTCCGTCAAACAGGAGTATCTCAAGCGCGGACTGACGGATACGACTGTCTCCCGCAAGGTCGATGGCATGCCTCATCGTGTGCTCAACACCGACCTGGTCAACAGCCTCGAAGGTTCCAGCTATGCAACCGGTTTGATCGCCGCGGCCAAGAATGCCACAAAGTTCAAGGCCATGACGGGCATGAAGTGGTCGACCCTCGCCAAGGACGGTCTCGCGATGAAGCGGTCGGGTGACCGCACGCTGATGCAGATCATCATGGCAGCCAACACCCCGATGTTGCTCAAGGCCGGACTGGTCGAGGGCAATACGGAAGCCGGTGTTCTTGCTTCGGGTCAGGTTGTCGGCATGATCAACGATCTGCCCAGCTGCAAGGAACTGATCGAAAGCATCATGGAAGGTGCCGCGGGGCGTATCGACGCGCTTGCGGCTCTTCGCTGACACAGCTCTATCCGAGTGCGTCTCCCCCACTGCGCTTTACGCGTAGTGGGGGGAGGCGCACTCTTTGCGTTTGTCGGACTATCCCGTCTTCTCCTGCTCGAACCCGTCGATCATTCCGAAATACTGCGAGATCGCTGCTGCCGCCATCTGTACGGGAGCGGCGTTCCGCTTGTCTATCGTGCCGCGAATCAAGGGCCCACAAATCGAGAGACCTACTGGCATGTGGTCGAGCACCCCGATTCGCGCACCGATACAGCCCATCCCGGAATTGCAGATTCCGAACGCAACTGAGTGTTGGCGAACGCCATTGGCGTTGTGCGACGATGCCACCGATCTGTTGCCGGCGCTCAACAGTGACTTCCCGATGGTCGACGCTTGCGCTGGGATACGTGAGCCGACGCGAGTCTGAAGGTCGGGGACCATCAGGCTCCCGATCTTCTGGATGTAGCGCACATGGTTTCCTTCCAACACCCCGAGGTGCACGGCGTGTCCAGTCACGAAATGTAATTGCTGAAGTAGGGGCGTAACCACTCGATCCACTTTGTTTCGATACAGCGAGAGCGCGCCCAGATCTCCTAGCTTGTCGCCTATCTCGTACTCGAGTCCTTCGCGGCGTAGCCAGTTCATCCTCACGAGTTTCAGTAGCATCCGGTGCACGGACGATCGCGGAATCCCGGTTCGGCGCGCCACCTCCCCCAATGTCAGCCGAGGCGCGTCACGAAAGCAGTCCACCACCACCGACAGTCTGTCGAGAGTTGACATGGGGATGGACTCTTCGGTGATCGGTCCGACCAACATCGATGTCTCCGTTCCGGTGGCCCGCCGCTTCGGCAGCCAACATTCGTTCCGCCCATCTGAGCTTCCGTGGACACACGACGCCAGTACGTTTCCCACGCAGCGGGAGATGCATCTGCATGGGCTCTCACCAGCACCTATACCGATGATCGGTCATGTTCGTTGAGCCCGAATCCATCCCTCGTCACAGTGATGACCCGAGCCCATCAGATCATGCGGCGCCGAGCAGAACGCTTCAAAATCAGGAGGACACATGAATGCTTCATCCCCGTCGACAGGCGTGATCATCACCGGCGGCGCATCCGGAATCGGATTGGCCTCCGCCCGCGCGCTCGCGGCGATCCGACGACCAGTCGCTCTCTGGGATATCGACGAGGCAAAAGCGGTCGATCAGGCAGCAGTGATCTCCTCCGAATTCGGCATCGACGCCATCGGAGTGGGAATCGATCTCACGAGAGCGGACGACTACGCGGCCGCATTGGCCACAACCCGTTCCTCACTTCCCTCCATCGGCGGACTTGTTCACTCCGCCGGGGTCGTCGATATCGGATCCCTCGAAGGAGTGACGCTCGACGTGTGGGAGACGGGTATCAACACCCATCTACGTCCGCTCATCCTGTTGGTTCAACAGTTGATGCCTGATTTCACGGCCAATCCCGGTTCGGCAATAGTCGGAATCGCTTCGATCAACGCAACTTTGGGCAATGCAATCAACCCTGTCTACTCCGCTGCAAAGGGTGGGATGTTGTCGATGGTCCGATCGCTGGCGGACCGACTGGGCCCGGACGGCATTCGGATCAACTGCGTCTCTCCCGGACAGATTCTGACCCCTCTGCTTCAGCCGACCGTAGACGCATTGGGTGACGGGGCATTCGAACGACGCATCCTCCTCGGCAGGCTCGGTCGCCCGGAGGAAATCGCACACGCTGTCCGCTTCCTGCTGTCCGACGAAGCAAGTTACATCACCGCAACGGAATTGGTTGTCGACGGCGGCAACGTCTCGTCGCAGCGTATGTGACTTGCCCAGAGATTTACACCCCTTCGACTGTCGTACAACGTCGCTCGGTCCAGCCCACCGGGTGCACTCACGAAAGGAAGAACATGACAATTGCGGATGTCAATGAATCGGAAGAGGTTCGCATCATCGACCAGGGAGAACCTCCCACTCGATTTGCCCGCGGATGGCACTGCCTCGGCCTCGCCAAGGACTACAGCGACGGGAACCCGCATTCCGTCGAAGCTTTCGGTACCAAACTGGTCGTCTTCTCCGACTCGCATGGCGAACTGAAGATCCTCGACGCGTACTGCCGTCACATGGGCGGCGACCTGAGTCAGGGCACGGTCAAGGGCGATTCGATCGCGTGCCCCTTCCACGACTGGAGGTGGGGAGGCAACGGTAAGTGCACCGCGATTCCCTATGCTCGACGTGTCCCCCCGCTTGCCAAGACCCGCGCTTGGACTGCGCTCGAACAAGACGGGCTGCTCTTCGTCTGGCACGACCCCGAAGGCAATCCGCCTCTTGCCGAAGTCGCTATACCGATCATCAAGTCTGCGGAGCACGAGTGGACCGATTGGGTCTGGAAGTCGATAGTCATCGATACGAACTGCCGAGAAATCGTCGACAACGTCGTTGACATGGCGCACTTCTTCTACGTGCACTTCTCGTTCCCCACCTATTTCAAGAACGTCTTCGAAGGACACGTCGCCATCCAGGAGCAGAGCGGCATCAACCGCGACGACATCGTGACCTGGACCGACCCCGACGTACCGAAGTTGGTGTCGAATCTTTCGACAGCGGCCTACCACGGACCGTCGTTCATGATCGACGACTTGCGCTACGTCTACGAGAACTTCACGACCGATTCGGTGCTGATCAACTGCCACTACCCGGTGAGCCCGAACAAATTCGTACTCATGTACGGCATTACCGTCCAGAAGTCCGCAGAGATGCCCGCCGAGTTCGCCGATCAACTTGTCGACGCGATGATCGGGTACATCGGTGTCGGGTTCGAGCAGGACATCGAGATCTGGAAGAACAAGACCCGCATCGACAATCCGCTGCTCTGCACCGAGGACGGTCCGGTATACCAACTGAGGCGGTGGTATGAACAGTTCTACGTGGACGTCGCCGACGTCACGCCCGAGATGGTCGACCGTTTCGAATTCGAGATGGACACAAGCAAACCCATCGAAGTGTGGAAGCAGGAAGTCGCTGACAACATCGCACGCAGGGCCGCCGCAGGAGTAGGGCAATGACCATGGAACCGCTGGACTGCGAGCGGTGCGGAACATACGTCCTCGTGGAGAAGAACAGCTGGCATCACACGTCGACCCAGTGGCGATCAGATTCGCGTACCGCATGTTTGGAGTACCGCGACGATGCTGAACCGCCGAGAATTCGATCCGGAAGTTGTTCCGCATTGAGAAATTCCATCAATCAGGCAGCTACCGACGGACGCATAACAGTTCCCGAATGACAATCGTCCTCGCGACCTGAAGGCTCACGTCATAGCGGCGGCCAACTGCTGAGACAACGTACCTTTGTTCTCCACCTCGACGGTGTCGCAGCCCTGCCAACGCGCAGTTCTCCGAAGGAGTTCCGCCAACCGCGGCGCAGTGTCGGCGTCCGCGGTGGGTTCGGCCCACGCCGCGCGGACAAGCAGTCGACGGTTCTGACGGTCGTTCTTCAGATCGACTCGGGCGCAGATCTTGTCGTCGATCAACACCGGGAGCACGTAGTATCCGTGAACTCGCTTGTGCGCCGGAGTGTAGATCTCGATCCGGTAGTGAAAGTCGAAGAGCCGCAACGCTCGATCGCGTGCCCACACTACCGGGTCGAAGGGTGACAACAGCGCATCCGCACGGATGGACCTGGGACGCTTCGCTCGCGGATCGATCCACACCTCCCTTGCCTTGCCTCGACGCTCCCAGCCGTCGACGGACACCCGGCGCACGCTGCCGGCGTCTTCGAGTTCCTGCAAGGCCGTTCGTGCTTCTGCGCTGGGCAGACGAAAGTAGTCGGCGATGTCGTCGAGGGTGCCGAGACCGTGTGCCTTCACACCCCGCAGCACCAGTTCGCGTATCGCCTCCGACCGCTCGACGTGTGCGTCGAGTATCTCGGGTGCAAGCATCTGCTCGGCCAGGCCGTAACGACGCTCGAAACCGGCGCGCCCCGCCGAGACCACCTCGCCCCAACGGAACAGCGTCTCGAGCCCGACCTTCACGTCGGACCACCCCCACCACGGACCGCGCCGCGTGTTCGCCTCGTGTTCGATCTCGCTCGCCGCCATCGGACCGTTGTCGCGCAACTCCTGCCGCAACCAATCGAGGAAGACGCGCCGATCGGAAGCCCACCCGTCCTTGTCACTCAACGCTTTGGCGCGAAACTGGTCCATCCGCCAGCGGAACAACGGCCACATGTCCACCGGCAAGAACGTTGCTTCGTGACCCCAGTATTCGAGGTATCCCGAACCGGGGGTGAAGGCAAGCTGATCGAGTCTGGATTTGTCGTATGCGCCCAATCGCGCATAAACGGGTAGGTAGTGACTGCGTTCGAAGACATTGACCGAGTCGATCTGCAGCACCTGCAGCCGGTCCATCACGCCGACCAGATTGCGACGCGTCACCGTCGTGGGATGCGATTTGCCGAATCCCTGAGCGGCAAGCGCTATGCGACGGGCAGCTGCCAGTGACACGACTTCGCTCATAGTGGGCCAGACTACGCACACCCACCGACACGCTTCAGGCGGCCGAAGCCCGACGGCCGAACAGTACTGCCGACATGAACACCTGCAACATGGCCGCGTTCTCTGCGGCAGCGTCGAACTTCATCATGCGGCCGACATCCGGGACCAGATTGAGCGCAGCGTGAACTACGAACTTCGCCTCTACTGCCGACAGCTCAGGACGAATCTCGCCGAGCACTCGCGCCCATTCGACCACGTAAAGCTTCTGGCGATTCTTCAGATCGCTTCGATGACTCGGCAGAAGGTTGTTCATCTCGGAGAAGTAGACCGACATCAATTCGTGCTGTGCAAACGACAACTCCACGTACATCGCCGACAGTGACCGGAGCACTTGTTCGTGCGAAGTCGCGGAGTCGAAGACCGCTGCCGTCGCCAAGTCCAAGCGATCTGCAGCTCGATAGAACACGGCGCCGAGAAGCTCTGCCTTGCTGGGAAAGTAGCGGTACATACCGGACGCGTTCAAGCCGGCGGCCGCGGCGATCTCTTCGATGCTGACGTCGTGATACCCGCGAGAGTCGAAAAGGCGCACGGCTTCCTGCAAGAGACGTTCACGTTTGTTCGTGGTCACGGTTCGAGGTAACGAGGACTGCTCCAAGCGGCTAGCGGTGATTGCACCCTCACCTTGATCTATCGCCAGACACGCGTCGAGCAGAACCTTCTCCATCGCTCGCTGGGGCAGCAACAGGTTATGGACGGTGATACTGCCGATGACGCTGAACATCGCTGCCACGACAAGGGTCTCGTCCCTCGCCGTCATCGCGGGTTCGGAGCGCGAAAGATGCCGGGCTACTCGGCGATTGACCGTACTGGCTTGCGCTCGAACGGATTTCCGATCATCGGTGTCGAGAAACCGGCTCTCCCAACGATAGATTCCGGCCGTACGCCGATTGCGGATCGTCGTTCGTATCACTGCAATCAGATCTTCGCGCAACCGCTGCGCATCGGTTGCCGCAGGCGCAACCGAAACGGCATCGAGGGCACTGGCGAGCGCTCCGGTCAACTCCAGTGCCGCGTGGCGGAACATCGCGTACTTGTTCGGAAAGTGCCGATAGAGCGCCGAACCCGAAATACCGACCGCCGACGCGATGTCGTCGACACTGACAGCAGGATATCCGCGCTCACTGAACGCGATTGCCGCTGCAGCCGCGATCTGCGCCTTGCGGTCCTTCGGTCGCCTCTTGACGGAGTCGGACCTCGGCTGCCGAACAATCCCATTCGACGTCTGCGCGTCGACGAACTGATCGTTCAGGCTCACCGTGTACCCCACTCTCCAGCCCTCACGCACAAAGCACTTCGATCCGCCTGCTCATCAGACGAGAATCAGCATAAGCATGATTCTGAAATCTCGTACACCGATTTCAGCACATCGCGCGTCTAGAGTTTCATACATGCAGGTAACGCTGCCTTTGATCAGAACACACCACTCGCCCTTCGCCACCTCCCCCGTTGCTTCCACCGAGAATCTTCGTTAACAAAACGTTGCCTGTGGCCACCAGCAGTGGGTAGGGTCACCGCTCGAAGCATCCAGCCCGCATCCACGAAGCAATCCGACTGACAGATTCGGAATATTCGTAAACATACACAGGATGTCGATATGAACAGTTCCGATATCTCCACGTCAATGAAGGAAACTCGGTCAACAGGGCTGACAGTTCGACGAGAATTTCGGTTCACATAATGCTTGCTTGGACACATATATGTGTGAGATGCTTCACAGGCAGTTCGCTCGACCGCCAGCGCTCGAACAGTTCGAACTCCGTGCCGAACACTGTTGATCTGCAAAGGAATTCAATTAGATGACGTACGAGCTGCCAGCCGCGAAGGGCCCGGTGCGAGACGTAGCGTTACAGGGGGGCTATCTGATCGGATTCTCGGTTCAGGCACTCTTCGGCCTGTTCACGGCAATCCTGCGCAGACGACTCTCATTGCACGAGACGGTTACTCAGACCCTGTTCATCGGTCGCGTCAGCACCGGCCCGTCGCTGTTTCTCATGATTCCGATCGGTGTATTCATCGCCGTCTCGGTCGGTGAACTGGCCGGCCGGATCGGAGCCGGTGGATATTCCGGAGCTGTCGTAGCTTTCATCATCGTCGGTCAGGCCGCGGCGCTGGTGTGCGCGTTGATGATGGCCGGTGTCGCAGGATCGGCGATCTGCACGGATTTGGGTTCACGAAAGATCCGGGAAGAGATCGACGCGATGGAAGTGATGGGCATCGACGTGATCGAGCGCCTCGTCGCACCGAGATTGGTTGCGGCAGTGATCGTCTCCCTTGCACTGTGTTCGATGGTCACCTTCGGCGGTGTGATCGCGTGCTTCCTGTACCACATCTACGTCCAGCATCTTCCGGCCGGAACGTTCATGGCAACGTTCAGTCAGTACGGGCGATCTTCCGACTTCGTCATGGCTTTGGTGAAGGCTGCGGTCTTCGGCATCGCTTCGACTTTGGTCGCCACCTTCAAAGGTCTACATGCAAAAGGTGGCCCACGCGGCGTTGCCGACGCAGTCAACGAAGCCGTGGTCATCGCGTTCGCGCTCGTCTTCATCGTGAACACAGTGTTGTCCGCGCTCTACACCGTAATCGTCCCGGCAGTCGGTGAATTCTGATGTCGCTCGTCGATCTCCGTGTTCGAGCACGTCAAGCGAGCAGACCCCTGCGAACCGCGGGCGACGGCCTCGTCTCCCTCGGTCAGCACGTCACTTTCTACGTCCGCACTATCGCATCGATCCCCTTTGCGCTCACCAAGTACCGCAAGCATGTACTCGGTCAGATCAGCGAGGTCAGCTTCGGCACGAATTCCTTGTTGTCCGGCGGCGGCACCATCGGGATCGTCTTCGCGATGTCGCTGGCCGCGGCGATGATGTTGGGCGTCGAGACCCACCGGGGCCTGGAGCTTGTCGGGATGACCTCGCTCTCCGGCATGCTGTCCGCGGTTGCCAACACCCGTGAACTGGCCCCTGTTGTCGTCGCGATCGCGTTGGCCGCCAAGGTCGGAACGGGTTTCACCGCCCAGATCGGGGCCATGCGTATCTCCGACGAAATCGACGCGCTGGACTCGATGGCGATCCGATCGATCCCCTTCCTCGCGGGTACCCGGGTGATCGCTGCCATGATCTGTGTCATCCCGATCTACATGATCGGACTCCTGGCCAGTTACCTCTCGACCCGACTGGTCGTCGTGTTCTTCAACGGCGCATCGGCCGGTACTTACGACTACTTCTTCCATCTGGCGATCTCTCCGCAGGATCTCCTGTACTCGGGTCTCAAGGCCGTGGTGTTCGCCGCTGTTGTCGCGCTGGTTCACTGCGCGTACGGCTACTATGCCTCCGGTGGTCCGGCCGGCGTCGGGCAAGCGGCCGGGCGCGCGCTCCGAACTGCGATCCTCGCGATCGGAATCCTCGACGTACTGATGACTTTCGCGCTGTGGGGCCTCGTGCCCCAGATCCCGGGAATGGGGGTCTGAGCCGTGGACAGACTCACTACACGCACGAAGATCGTGTACGCCCTTCGCGGCGCGATCGCCATAGTCGTAGCCGTCGCCGCCGCCGTGACAATGGTTCTACGCGGTTCGGGAAATCTCGAGCAGAGCACCGACATCTTCGTCGCTGTTCCAGCCACAGCCGGTCTCATCAGCGGTGAAGCTCCGGTTCGGTACCACGGCGTCAACGTCGGCCGAATCGGCGAAATCGAATCAGGAACCGCCGAATCCGTTGTGCAGTTGCAGATTCAGACCGATGACGCGTCGAAGATTCCCGCTGACGTGGTGGCTCGCGTTGTTCCACGCACGTTCTTCGGCGACATCTACATGCAGCTCGTGGACAGTCCGAATGAGCAGGGCCAGACGACTCTGGCGGACGGAGACGAGATCCACATGGACGACGGTCCCGAAGCCGTTGCGCTCTACGACGTGTACACCAAGTTGGTGGGCGTCCTCACTGCGATGCAGCCCGAGAAGTTGCAGACAGCCCTGACTGCGCTGGGCCAGGCGCTCGACGGAAACGGAGCCGAGATCGGTACCACGATAGACAATCTCAGTGCCGCGTCCGGCGTACTGACACCCGCCGCACACCAATTCCTCGAATCGACACCCGAATTCAAGTCGGTCGTCGACGCGTTGGACCGTGCGACCCCCGACATTCTCGATACCTTGGCAGCCGCCACAACTGTCTCGAACGACATGGTCGCCAACAGAGCGAATCTCGAGTCCTCGATCGGCGCGGCCGCAGTCTTCGCCGCTACCGTCGACGATTTTGTCGGGGCGAACAACCGAAACATCATCACTGTGATCGATTCCGCCGGAAAGATACTCGCAACCACCGCGGCCAATCCCGGAGGACTGCGTTCCACCCTCGCGAATGCCAGTACGTTCGGCGCCGCGGGCGCTCGGGTCTTCGCCACCGGAAAGTTCGACATCACAGCAGTTGCCACGTTCGCCGAACCGCTCCCATACACGGGTGATGATTGCCCGCAGTACGGTGACTCGCGCGGAGCACAGTGTTCGGGCTCCAACCTGACGCCTGAACAACCCGTCAGTGCCCCGGTCGTGGGCGGCGTAGCCGAAGCGGCCCCCCTGCGGTACCTCGAAGATCAACTACTGGGCGGATCGCCGGAACCCTCGGATACCCCCAACCCGGCAACAACACTGATGTTGGGGCCGATGGTCAGAGGTAACGAGGTGACCGTCCCGTGAAGGTCCGTCCTGGCCAGGTAATTCGGTTGTCACTCTTCTGTCTCACCGGCGTCGCCTGCGCGTCGTTCGTGGCGAACACGTTGTCGGTCCCGGTTCGCGGAAGCACCGATTCGTACTCGTTCGAGTTCACCGACGTCGAAGGACTCAACCCGGGCAACCCGGTCACCATGTCGGGTGTGCGTATCGGCCGCGTGGACTCGGTTGCGTTCGCCGACAACGGAGGCGGGACGAGCAAGGCGATCGTCGACGTCGAAATCGAGTCGCGATATTCCCTCGAGTCGGATGTCCGTGCCGCCGTGCGCTACGGCGACATGCTCGGTGCTCGATATCTGGCACTGACGCAGGACGACAGCGCAACAACGGTATCCGCACGACAGCTCGAACCAGGTGACACGATACCGCTGGCGCAGACAACACCGCCGATCAACTTGACGGCCCTGATGAACGGGTTCAAACCGTTGTTCGCCGCGCTGCAGCCCGAGCAGGTCAACACGCTCACGCGAAGTTTTGTCGAAACCTTCAACGGCCAGGGCCAGGCAATGACCACCCTGCTCGACCAGATCGCGACCATGAGTTCCGGCCTGGTCGACCGTCAGGACGTCTTCGCGCAACTACTCACGAACATGAACACTCTTCTCACCTCCGTCGACGAGCGTCAACCCGAATTGGTCGGTCTGTTGGACGGTTTGAACGATCTGAGTACTTCCGTCGTCGGGCAGAACGATCAACTGGTCTCGCTCTTGGATCAGGGAAACCGCACTGTCTCGTCGTTGGCTCAGATCATGGCCGGGTCGAACGGTGCATTCGGTCAGACCGTGCAACAACTCGAAAGTGTCACCGGGAGTTGGATTGCGAGCACCGACGAGTTCAACAGACTTCTCGTCAACCTTCCCCAGTTCGCCGACGCCGCCAACCGGATCGGAAGTTACGGAAGTTTCATCAGCCTGTATCTGTGCAATTTCACTCTGAAGGCAGGCGACATGGAAGCCAACATCTTCGGTCCGACACACTCGCCGGTGTGCTCATGATGTTCCTGGTCAAGCTGATCGACGTGTTCGTCGGCATCATGCTCTTCCTGTTCAAAGGGGATCGCCGTCGCAGCGGTAGCGGCACCGCTCTCGCCCTGGGCAGTCTCGGAATCTTCGTTCTGGTGGTGGGACTCGGCGCCGCCTTGGGCATTCCGAAGCTCTGGTACAACGTACGCACGTCGGCATACACAGCCGAGTTAGCCAATGCCAGCGGGCTTTCCGACACCGATCCGGTTTACGTGGCCGGGGTTCCCGCGGGCCGAGTGGATTCGATCGACCTTGCCGGCGACCACGTCGTCGTCAACTTCCGCTTGGACAAGGACCAGCCTTTGGGAAACCAGAGCACGGCGACGGTCAGGCTCAAGACGGTCCTCGGCAAGCGCTACCTGGAGATCGTGCCGGCCGGAGTGGTCGACGACTCCGAGGCGCGGGTCATCCCGCTCTCCCGCACAACCGTGCCGTACAGCCTCGACGACGTCAGCAGTGATGCCACCACTGCGGCAACAGGCGTCGACCTACAGGCGATGGAGTCCATGATGAACACCCTTTCGCAGGTGATTCCCACTGATTCCGATCAGGTGGGCCGGGCTCTGGCCGGAATCAGCGGCGCCTCGGCGGCTTTCGCGCAGAACAGTGAACAGATCGACCAGATTCTCATCATGTCTCGTGAGCTGTCGGACATGGCTGCGGCACAAACCGATTCGATCGTCGGTACTGCGGCCAATGCTCAGACGATCGTTCGAACTCTTGCGATGCGCAAGGACGCACTGACTCAGCTGGTCGACAACCTGACAATCATCATCTCGAAGCTCTCCACCACTTTCGTCGATCGTCAGGACGAGTTCGGAGCCATGACCGACAACCTCGTCGCGGTCACCACCACGCTGAAGAACAACGCAGATCAGATCGACCTGCTGTTGACTCGTCTTCCTTCCGCGCTGCGTTCGGTCACCGATTCAACCGGCACCGGCAATTGGACCGACGTCAACGCGCCGGCGGCCGTGATCCCGGACAATCTGCTCTGCGCGCTCGGCATCATGGAGGGCTGCAAGTGAATACACGAAAAGCCGTCACGGCCATGCTGGTAGTGACCTTGGCGATCGCCCTGCCCGGTTGGTACATATTCGGACGAACAGATCAGTCCAAGACCGTCTACGCCGATTTCAGCTACGTCGGCGGAATCTACGAGGGAAGCAAGGTCACCGTCCTCGGAGTCGGCGTCGGGACGGTCACGTCGGTGGAACCTCGCGGAACTTCTGTTCGAGTAGCGATGTCGATGCCCGACTCCGTGGACCTGCCCGCCGACGCCTCGGCCTATGTCCTCAATCCATCGGTGATCAGCGATCGACACATCGAACTCGGCCCGGCGTACACCGGCGGAGAGACACTGAAAGACGGCGACCAGATTCCGATCGAACGTGCCCACTCCCCCATAGATTTCGACGGCTTGATGGGAAGCGTCAGCACTTTGGCCGACGCATTTGCCGGGGATGGGGGCAATCTCGGCGATCTCGTGAGCCGCGGCGCCGCCGGGTGGCAGGGCCAGGGCGATCAATTCAACACCGCAATTCGCAACCTCAGCACAGCAACCGGAGTTGTCGGCGCTCGGTCGGAAGACATCGGTGCCCTTGTCGACAATCTCAACACTTTGATGAATGCTCTGGACGCACGGCAGGTCAGCCTCGACGAACTTGTCGGCGACCTCGGCGTCCTGGGTGATCAATGGGCGAGCCAGAACATGGACATCTCACAGCCTCTGCAGGATCTGCAGGTGGTCTTCGACCAGTTGAACAGTTTCATGACAACTCACGGCGATGATGTCGGTGCCATAGCCGACAACGTGCGAGTTCTCGGTGACACTCTGGCTGCCAAAGAACCCGGCCTCGCCGAGTTCATGGACCTGGTGCCGTTGATGATGCAGAACCTCTCCCAGACAATCGGTCCTGATCAGCGCGGGCGCATTCGGCTCAACGTCTCGACTGCATTGACTCAGTTCGCGGTGGCGAAACCGCTGTGCGACACCTACAAGTTGCCGATCTGCACCGGAGCCGGGTTCACGAATCCGATTTCCTTCCCCCTCAGCACTTCTGATCCGCTCGGCATCGCCTCCGCGATTTCCGGCGGAGCCGTCCCCGGAGGTGGCAATTGACGCGGCAATCGGTTCGAATAATCGCCGGTATCGTGATCATCGGTGTGGGTTCTGCGGCCGTGCTCGCCTTCGGCGGCTGTAGCGCAGGCATTCAAGACCTACCCCTGGGTCGTTCGGCCGACGGTGACGCGTACAACGTGGCGCTGCAGCTGGCCGGCGCCGACGGCCTGGTGTTGGGAGCAGACGTCCGCAGCGGCCAGAAAGTCATCGGTCGAGTATCCGCGCTGTCAGCCGATGTCGTCGGAGCCGATGTGACTCTGAGTCTGGACGCCGCGACGCCATTGCCCGACAACGTCGAAGCTTCCGTCGAACTCCCGTCCGCACTTGGCAATCCGTTCATCAGACTCTTGGTGCCGGAAGTTCCGTCCGGCTCCACGCTCAGCGACGGAGACACAATTCCGGAGTCTCGCACCGAGATCGGTCCGCAGGTCGAAAGTGCGCTTGCCACCCTCGGCACGGTTCTGACCGGAAGCGGCATCGACCAACTCGATACCGTGGTGCGCGAGCTGAACACCGCGTTTTCCGGGCGCTCCGGTGAAGTTCGTTCTCTGACCGAGACCCTCACCTCGCTCATGGCAGAGGCAAGCAGTCACCGCAGCGAGTTCGACGAGGCCGTCGACCTCGCTGCCCGGGTCTCCTCCCAACTGGCCGGCCAACGCGTAGTTGTCGACAACTACCTCGATTCCGTTCCACAGGTGGTGTCGATTCTCGTGGGACAGAAGGATCAGATTGCGAGCCTGTTGAACTCGACCGTTCAGCTCGCCACCAACGCAAACACCATTCTCGACTCGTCTCCCAACGGCCTCGACGCGATGCTGCACGATGCGTCGACCGTTGTCGGGACTCTGGATTCGTTCAACTCGGAGATCGGCCAGACGCTGACGAACATGAACGGGTTGCTCGAAAACTTCACCGGTGCAGTGCAGGGCGACTACCTCGTTTTCGACGGCGCCCTGGATATTCCGGGAACGATCGACAAGCTCTGGAGCGGCGGTATGGCCGGTCAATCGATCGCACCAGCGGGAACTCTCACCGATCTACTTCAGGGAGGTCTGCGTTGAGTCGCCTTGCGCTTGTTCAACTTGTCCTGTTCGCTCTGATCGCTGCTGTGGTCATCCCTTTCGGGATCGTCTACGTGGTCGGCCCTCAGGGTTTCGGGGGTCAAATCCGGCTGCACGCCAACATGTCCGACGCCTTCGGACTGACCAAGGGCACGGTCGTCACGTATCGCGGCGTACAGGTGGGGAAAGTGAGTGAAGTCGAACTCGACGCAGGCACCCGCACGGCTCGGGTGGAACTCTCACTCAACGACAACACCGAGATACCTACCGACAGCGTCGCCAAGGTGACGATGGGGACCGCAGCCGGAATTCAGAATGTCGACATCTACCCCAACACAGACCACGGCCCGTATCTTAGGGACGGCGACGAGATCGCCATGCCCGCGGATCAGCAACCGGTCCAGATGAGCCAGTTGATGCTTCAGGCGTCCGGTGTCTTGGAAGGGATTGATCCACAAGCGATCAGCGACATCGGGACCGAGCTGGGGAATTCGTTCAACGGGCTCGGCCCGAGCTTGGCGACGATGATCGACAACGGTGGGACCATGTCGGCGCAGTTGAACGACCAGTCGGCCGAACTCGCTGCGCTGCTGTCGCGAACCTCCACGTTGGTGGACTCCATGGCGACACAATCGGATTCGTTCGTCCGGGGAATGGCAGCTGCCAAGAACTTCACCGAACAACTCGAATCCAATGCGCCGGTGCTGATCTACCTCACCGATCATTCGCCCGCCGCCCTGAACAGCGCTCAACAGTTGTTCGACAAGTACCACAACACTTTCGGAGCGGTCCTGGCCAATCTCGTCACTGTCGCACCGATCATCTCCGACCGCACAGAGGCCCTGGAAACCGGACTTGTCACGATTCCTGAAGGTCTCGCCAAACTGGCATCCATCGTCAAAGGCGATCGCGCCGACTTTGCCTTGGTTGCGACCCAGGGGCCGGTCTGCAACTACGACACCCCTCGGCGTGAGGTCGGCGATCTGTCTCCCACCAGTCCGAGTCTGGCGATGTACTGTCCCCCCGCCGACGACCTCGTCCAACGCGGAGCACAGAATGCTCCGCGTCCGAACGACCTCGGTTTGCAGAACTCGACCGTCCCGGGCACTCCGATCGGACCGCCCGTCGTCGCAGATCCGATTCTCGTCCCGACCGGAGTCGACGCCCTGAACTACTGGAGATTGATGTTGGAAGGACTGGGAAATGGCACACGGTGACAACGCACTACTCGACGAGACAGAAGCCGAGGTGGCCGAACATCCGACTTCTCCGTCGCTACTTCACCGCCTGAAGGAGCCACGCAACGCACTGATCTCACTAATGGCGGTAGCGCTGGTCGCAGCATTGGCGGTGCTCGGATTCCAGATGTACTCGGCGAATCAGGAAGACACGCTGCGGCAGGAGGCTTTGGACACCGCACGGGATTACTCAACCATCATGTCCTCCTTCGATTATCAGAACCTCGATGTCAACAAGGACACCATCGCCTCGATGTCGACCGACGAGTTTGCCGGCACCTACCGAACGATGGTGGATTCCCTGAGGGAAGTCGTTGCCGGGGGCCAAGGCCAGGCGAGCGCGACGGCGACAGACGTCGGCATCGGATCACTGGACGATTCGTCGGCCAAGGTGCTCGTGTTCGTCGACCAACAAGCCAAGAATGTCGCAGCGCCAGAGGGAAACACACAGAAGTACCGCATGGTCGTGTCCCTGGTCCGCTCGGGCGACCGGTGGCTCGTGAGCAACGTCGAGACCAAGTAACTCACCACACGCGGAGGAAGATCCATGCCCACTCACTACCTGGATTCGGAAAAGTCCGAGTCGTCGCTTCGCACCGATCAGACACGCATCACCATCACGGCCGAGCGTAGACGGTGGGCACGTAAGCCCGCACACATCACCGACGCACTCGATTTCTGGTCGTTCGCCGGAGCCGCTGCCAACGTCATCCTGCAACTCGGTTGGCCCGAGGTGGCGTACGGCGTCATGGAGAGCAAGGTCGAATCGGGTGCTCTGACAGCGCATCCGTGGAAGCGTGCACGAACCACGACGCAGTACCTGACGGTCGCGATCCTGGGTGACGAGGAAGAGCGAAAGGCTTACCGCGAGGCCGTGAACTCGGTGCACCGACATGTGAAGTCGGATTCAAACAGCCCGGTCAAGTACAACGCCTTCAATCGCGAACTCCAATTATGGGTTGCTGCATGCCTGTTCATCGGTTTCGAGGACAGTCATCAGTTGCTGCACGGCAAGATGTCCGATGAACAGGCGGAGTCGTTCTACAAGTCCGCGTCAACTTTGGGAACGACGCTGCAGGTCACCGAAGAGATGTGGCCGGCCACACGTGCCGACTTCGAGCGCTACTGGAACCTCGGTTGCGAACGCGTCGTCATCGACGAACGCACCAAGCAGTACCTGATCGACTTGGTCAACCTACAGATGATCGCGTGGCCGATACGCCTGGTGTTCCGAAACTTGTTGCGGTTCCTGACGGTCGGATTCCTTCCACCGATCTACCGCGACCAACTCGATCTCGAGTGGACCGAAGACGATCGCCGCCGGTTCGAACACCTCTTCATTTTCGTGTCGTTCGTCAACAGGTTCATCCCACGCTCCGTTCGTCAGGCCGGCAACACCATTCAGATGCGCGACATTCGCCGCCGGATCAAGGCGAGCAAGAATCTCGTCTGAGCCAGCGGCGCGTTATTCGTTGTCAATTCTGCTGCCCTACAGGTAAATCGGGCCGGTCGGTCGACAACAGATCACGGCTGGACATGGGTTCCAGCACGACTGGAAACCGGGTCGAAAAGCCGACAAACCGGGCTGATTGAGTGTCACATTCGCCGCATATCGACGCCGTCGAGGCACGTTTAAGGTGACTTACATCACATTTTATCTCGTTTATGTAACGCCGGGAGAGGTGGCATATCGCCATGCGACCTGGGAAAACACTCTTTGATGCATTTCTGTTGCACAAACATGTGTCGACACGCCGACCCGTGACCAATCCGTAATCATCTCTTATGGTTGGTGACAGCCCGATCAACCGGGCATTACCGAATCGCCACCGCCCGTCCCACCCCGCGGTTCGGACTCGACAACATTCCTAGTGGTGGGAGCGGAGCTGAGACGGTCACCGTCCTCCGTCGGCGGGACTCGAGAGGATTTACCAAAAATGACCAAGACCACCGTTACCCGTGCACTTGCCTCTGTCGCCGCAGCCGGAGCCCTCGCAGCCGGAGCCCTCGGATTGAGCGCAGGCACCGCATCCGCAGCCACCCACGACTGGTCGGGTGTCGCAGAATGCGAATCTTCGGGCAACTGGGCCGCGAACACCGGAAACGGCTACTACGGCGGACTCCAGTTCAGCCAGAGCACGTGGGAGGCCTACGGCGGAGCGGGCAGCGCCGCCAACGCCAGCCAGGCAGAACAGGTCCGCGTTGCTGAAAACGTCCTTGCCGGTCAGGGCGCCGGCGCGTGGCCGGTGTGCGGACAGTACCTCCGCTGACCCCAGTTCGAGTAGTGCGTCACTGCCCGGTGTTCGTCGAGAATTCGACGAACACCGGGCAGTGTTGTATACCGATACCTATTTCCCACCACCACTACTGTTGAAAGATGTTACAGCGGTGCGTGATCCGTCGGGATGCCGCGGAGCGAGCGAGGTATATCGACTCGCCTTCCGATCCCCCATCATCCCTCGAAGAGCCATCCACAATTTTTGGGCCGTCCTTGCCAACCGGTTGTGAGAACTGACCGGCGCAGCCGTAGAAGCGTACGGGATGGGGTCCTTACGCACGTAGTGCTCCATAACCCCAGCGTAGCCGTGTTTCGATGCCGAAATGTTCGTTTTCAATCGCTACCTCGCATCCCTCACGGCGACCGAACAAATCGATCCGGCGCACTCGATGGCCCATCCTTGACCAGGCGTGCAAACCGGTCGGGTAAATCGCGTGGCCCGAACACTTCTCGACCACTGTGTGACAAGAGGCGGTCAACGCTCCACCACTCGGAGTGCTCGACCAGCTCGGCGGCCAGCGCTTCGCGCCCCAACGACCCACAGGGCTCGAATACGGTCGCCACCGGCACGAGGAAGTAGTCGTTGATCGCACCGCCCCAACCCGGCAATATCGCCGGGTCACGGATCTCCTCATGCCACACATGGGTGGCTGCGCCGTAGTCGCGCAAGCCGATCTCCTCGTCCAATTCGCGCGCGAGCGCCTCGGACGGGGTTTCGTCTCCTTCCAAGCCTCCGCCCGCAGGACACCAGACCGTCAGCCCACCCCCGGGCGCGATGAATCGGTAAAGCAGAAGACGGGACTGGTCGTCAACGACCAACCCCCTGGCCGAATGCCTCAGACGCATGAGTGCCACTGTAAACCCGGCTCGCGCCCTGGAACGGTGGATGTGCAGTGCTCACATCAGTATTCAATCACCGTCACGCTCCACGCTCGTAAGTCGTGAGCCTAGGGCAAATCCCAACTCAACCAGCCCTGGTCGACACTCGGAATCCAACCGCCGCATGGCTGTCCGTGCTCCAACGCAAAAACGACGTCCTCCAATAGCGCGGCGACGGAGGGCCAGGTTGTCCCTTGGTCGGCGCTGTCTCCGAGGAATTCGCGTACACATCCGCTTGCTTGACCGGTCCGCGTATCGACGAACAAGAGATCGCCCCGAATGTTGGCAGCTATGGGAATGTATGCCGCCAAAAAGGTGTCAGCCACCGTTCCCGCTGGCTGATCAGGCAAAGCGATGCCACCGGCGGCTGTTGTCGTCTCTCCCCACTCTGTCGTCATCGATTCCCACACAGACGCGACACGATCCAAAGGCAACGGTTGAAACTCCGGAAATATCAGGGCCGAGTGCCCTCCGTCGGGGTTTCCGTTCTGCAAACCGAACCACGTCCGTAGCTCGGCCGGCCACGTCCTGCCCGTAAATGTTTCCACGGATTTCAGGACGTCCACTGGCGCGGGCGGGTCGATAGCGGCAGCCGTTACCGGGGCTTCCCGCTGACACCAACCGTTGAGTCTGCGCCAGTGCTCTTCAACGCTCATGAATGCACGCTATCCCGGCCTCACGGATCCATGACATCTGACGGCCGCGTTCGATCTCGCAGCGGGATTTCTGTCGATAGATTCGAACCATGACTCTTACCGACGCATGGCTCGCCTTCATGGAGGTACTCCGCGACCGTGCACCGGTCACCGCCGCTGCGGTACGTCCGCCTCGGACTCGGTCCGATCGGGAAACCGCCGAACGCGTCACTAATCCATGGCCGGAGGACCTACGCGAGTTCTTCGCCCTGCATGACGGCCAACCCTTCCGCTCCGACGACAACCAGTTCGTCGGCGAAGCCCTACCAGGAGTGGAACTGCTTTCACTCGACCATGTGGTTTCCACGCACAGACGTTGCCGTGAACAATTGCATCCTATCGACTACCTCGGACCCGACTGGCCCATCACCGTTCGAGCACAACACGCAGGTGAAACTGCAGAGATGTTCCTCCCTACCTACATTCCGTTCGCCGAGGACGGAGCCGGTGATTTTCTCTATGTCGATACCCGAGGTGGCCTACACCACGGCTGCATCCGCTATTTCGCCGCCGAAGCCGCCGACGAAGGCGGCTCCCTTTTCGGCTCTCTGGCCGACTACGTGGATTCGGTTCGTCGAAGTATCGAGTCAGGATCCGAGCACTCGTACTTGATGCCGACAGTCACTGACGGCGTGCTGGTCTGGGACGTCGACTTTTCGGATCAGCCGATCCCACATCCCCAGCCGAGCCCGATACCGCTGCACCTGCCGTTTCCGCTGAAGGACTTTCAGCCTTCGCTGGTCAATTCAGATGACGACCTCATCGACCTCGACGCCGTCCGCAAATCTGTCCTCGACACTGCGCAGTCCCTCCACCCCGGTTCGCATGTGCAGGGCGGCGAGGCGATATTTCCGCAGGTCCCGCGCCAGCGCGGGGTGACCGTGAACTCCTACGTCCAGATAGACGGAGTGCCCAGATTTTACCTGACGATCGTCACGGGAGTCGAGAACAACGTCATCGTCTACGAAATGCCTCCAGGAGGATTCGAATTCATAGTCGACGACTGACTTCTCTTGGTAAGTAAGGAGATTCCATGTCAGCGAGACTTTGCTGAGTTGACCTAAATGATCGGCACTTGTCCCCCGTTGTTGCGCCCATTTGATCCAGGCGCGCCGTTCCGGGTCGTCAGGGGACGCCTAAAGTACGGCGAGCGACGCCGATGTGGTCGGGGTCGGGGTATCGGACAGATCTCTATACACGAAATAGTTCCAGTCGATTCATGCGGTCGCTCAGGTGGCACGATCAATCAATAACAGCACGCTCCGGCAGTCCGGCAACCACAACCGCGAGGTTGTATCCCGACATCCGCAGTTCTCCGTTGTCCCCTGTCCTCGCGTACTCCGCATGCCCGAACGCCCGCTCGTGTTTCACTCCATCCGGGGTGATCCCCTCGGCCGTGGACAACCGATGGAACTCGGTGCGCGTCGGATCGCCACCGAAACGGCCGAACCCCGCGATACTGTCGCCTTCCGCTTTCATGACGTAGACGTGGCGGTCGGCGATACCGAGGTCCGACTCCACCTTGGCTCGCACCCCGGGTGAACCGTAGAACACCACGTCGTCGACCGCTGCGCTTGCCCCGCGTTGCAGCGCAAGAGAAGTCGCGAGGGATCCGTAGGAGTGGCCCAACGCGGTGATATGGACTCCGTCGTTGACCGACGCAGAACGAAGACCGTGAAAAAAGCTGCCCAATGCGTCGGCGGCTATGCCGGCCTTGGACGATCGACTGACGTCGAAGCTGGCCCGACCGATGTCGAACTTTCCCGGCCCGATCACCTGTGGCGCGTCGTATCCGATCCAGGCGATGGTGGCCACGCTTTCCTTTCGGCCGGCCAGTTCGAGCTGCCGCATCGCCTCGGCTCGTAATCGCGTTGCCTCGCCGACCATTCCGCGCATCGAGTCCTTGACGTTGGTGTTCAGTCCGGGAATCGTCACGGAGATGTGATCCGCTGTGTCCGGATCACCGATCGCAATTGCAGCGAAGCCGCGTTCGCCCGAGCGCATGTCCATGAGCAGTAACCGTCGATCAGGTTCGGCGCGAAACAACTCGTCGAGCGCGTCCAGATCCTCGAGTTTGCGTTCGGCGTACCACTGGCCCGCCCCGGTGTTACTCAGTCTGCCGCCGAAGAACTCGCGGTGAAGTTCTTGCGAGATTCGGACTGAATCATCTTGCAGCCGTGCTCGTTCCGATTGAATTCGATCGAGATTGGCCGGGCTGCGAATCGCAGCAGGAATGCCGTCGAGGTTGGCGATCAGGCCTGGTGCATGACGCAACATCTGACGCTGCCGATCAGGGCTGAACGCTCGCCACTCCTCCCCCACACGCACAGCTTTGTCACGGAGGTCGGTGCCGACCTGAGACCGCAGAGACAACGCATGATGAAGATCCGCGCTGACCAGCAGTGCCTCACCGATCAGTTCTCGAACTGCGACCTCGAGCAACTGGGCGTGCACGTGGAGCGGGTGACCGTCGGCGATGGGCGCAACGGCAGAGACGGTTCCATCCTGACGAATATGCAAGTCGTCGGCGACGGCCTCTTTGCGCAGCGTATCCAGCCGTCGACGGATGTCGCGAACGCGGTGAGCGACCAGAACGCCTTCCAACCCAGCAGACAGTTGATCCAAGGCTTCGACGTCCCATACGTCGATATCTGTGAGATCCACTCGGGTCAGGACGAACGAGCAGCGATCCGGGCCTGTACTTCCGGGCGACGCAACGGAGGGACGGTCTGAGGTGGCTGTCTGCGAGGCGGCAACGCACTGAGCAGGCGCGTCGTCGTTTCGGTCACCTCACGCACCGCCTGTTCGAAGGCGTCTCGGTTCGCGTCGGACACCTTGGCTATTCCGCTCACCTTACGTACGTATTGGCGAGAGGCCGCCTCGATCTCCTCCGGCGTAGCAGCGGGCTCGAGTCCACGAAGTTCAGTGATGTTTCGGCACATAATTCGACGATAACCCTGCTCACCGACGCCGTCACGGTTCGATACATCAATGTATCCAAACTGCCACGCAGATCCGGGCATCACGGTAGTTTCAGTGAAATTCCCCCAGTGACTGGAAGTAGCCACTAACTCATGGACTCTGCACTCACCTCCGTCGGCCTACCCGCCGCACTCGCCATCATCATGTTCGGCCTCGGGCTTTCCTTGACGGTCGGAGATTTTGCCCGCGTGGCAAAAGCGCCGAAAGCCGTCTCGATTGCCCTGATCTGTCAGTTGTTGTTGCTCCCGGCCGCGGCCTTCGGTCTGGTCACGTTGTTCGACCTCGACCCACTGCTCGCTGTCGGCATGATGCTCCTCGCCGCATCACCGGGCGGCACCACGGCAAACCTGTTCAGCCATCTGTTCCGCGGCGATGTCGCTCTCAATGTGACACTCACTGCGGTCAATTCGGTGATAGCGGTGGTCACCCTTCCGCTCATCACCAACTTCGCGTTGGGCTACTTCGAACCCGAGGACGCGGACGGCACCCTCGGACTGCAGTTCACGAAGGTACTTCAGGTCTTTGCCGTCGTACTGATTCCTGTCGCCCTCGGAATGTGGGTTCGATTGCGCTCGAACGCCTTTGCCGAGCGCATGGACAAGCCCGTCCGCATCGGATCCGCGGTGGTTCTGGCACTGGTGATCGTCGGAACGGTTGTTTCCGAGCGCGAGAACATCGCGGACTATCTCGTCGACATCGGCGTCGTCGCTGCCTTGTTCTGCCTACTGAGCCTCTCGATCGGTTACGTCGTTCCCCGGATATTCGGCATCGAGGATCGTCAGGCCATCGCCAGTTCCATGGAAATCGGCATCCACAACAGCACGTTGGCGATCACCATCGCCGTCAGTCTCCTCGACAACGTGCAATTGGCAGTGCCGGCCGCGGTGTACGGCGTTCTGATGTTCCCGCTCGCCGCAGCCTTCGGCGCCGCCATCACCCGAAAGTCACGGACCATGGCCGAAATCGACTAATATCAGGCGGTTTTCGATATAGGTGATCTGGTATCGCCAACCCTACGATAGATACGGACTCAGACCGAAGGGTATCGAAAAAATGCTGACCAACACACCTACCGTGCCGGACGAACGCGTCTGGCAAGAGCTAGTCGACGCACTTACCCGTCGCCAATTCGGCATCGGAGCCGGGATGGCAGCAGTCGCAACTATTCTGTCGTCCTGCAGTTCCAGCGACGGTTCAGGTACCGATGATGACGCTCAAATGCGCACCGTCACCACGCCGTTGGGGACCTACGACATACCTACCAACCCGAAGCGGGTCTTGGCCGTCGACGCCCGAACCGACCTCGAGCTCGCCATTGCCCTGGAACTACCGGTGTTCGGATACAACATCTCGCCCGTCACCAAGTGGGTTCCCGTCGACGGCTCGGCCGAATACCTCAGCGACAAGCCCAATCTGGAGCAGATCCTCGGACTCGCACCCGATCTCATCATCTGCGTCAACGCCGACAACGAGTACTGGCCCGCTGCAAAGCTCCAAGCCATCGCTCCTGTCCTGACGACCGAATCGAAGCAGACGTGGCGGGAGAACCTGACCCAGCTCTCCGATTGGCTGGGCCGAACACCCACCATGGATCGCCTGATCACCGATTACGACGCTCTGATCACCGACATTCGCACTCGACACGCTTCGGCGATCGCGGGCAAAACCGTCGCAAGCTTGTCCTACAGTCCGGACAAGGCCACGATCTACATCGACAGCCTGCCCGTGTCGGAGGAAACGGGAAAGAAGAATCGTCAACCCACCGACATGACGCTCGCCGATATCGGCGGAAGAACATTGAACACAACCGGTTTCGACAATCAGGGACGACTGAGCATCGAAGAGATGGATCGTCTGCAAGGCTGCGACGCGTTCATGGTTTCTGTCACCGACAGCAGTGACACCACCTTCGATCAACTCTCGGACAACAAGTTGTGGCAAAGACTTCCGGCTGTGCAGGCCGGGAACGTCACCGTTCTGCAAGGAAGTATGTACTACGGGTCCATCTACACCAACATGTACGTGGCCAAGGGCTGGGACGATCTCTATTCGACGCTCGACTGATCAGACTTGTCCGTGGAAATGCCGGCCGCTCCCGCGCGGTCGGCTTTTCACATTTCGAGGTCGATGCCCAACGCTCCCGAGAGGGTCCGCAGACAGATCACTCTCAACTCTTCCTGCGGTATGGAAGGTTGATCGAGCCAGTCGAGGCAGACAGCTCGGACGAACGCGATCCATCCCCGAACTGCAACGGCAGCGAGCTGTCTTCTTTCGCCCTCGAATCCCAGTGCATCGAGGATTCGAATCTGCTGCTGTTCGAGTTCGCGCTCGACAATCGCCCGGATACCGGCCTCGGCCGAGAGCGTCCCGACGTTGATGGCGCGCACTCCCCTGCTGTGCGACTTCACGTACGCGAAGTAGGCGTCCAACCCGGCTGCCACCTGTTCGCGCACCGGTAGCGTCGCATCGGGTGCGGTCACCTCGAGCAGGTGCTGCGATTCGCGCTCGACGATTGCGGCGAAGAAGTCTCGCTTGGTCGGAAAATAGTGGTACATCAACCCGCGCGAGACGCCCGCAATCTCGGCGACCTCTTCGATCCACACATCCTCGTACGAGCGATCGGCAAAAAGTTGCGCGCCGATGTCGAGCAACTGCGTGCGCCGCTGCTCTCGGTCCAGGCGTTTTCGTGGTGCGACCATAGGCAAGTCAGATTACTACTTGACACCGATTCAGTAAGGCGTACTTTGCGTACTAGACATCAATTCAGTAAGCGATCTCACCCCGGGGGACACACAATGAGCGTCGACACCACTCCAGAGGCGACGACCGATGCTCGGATCCCGCATCCGGCGTGGCGCCTGCCGGTCCTCGGGGACGTTCTCGGGATCAATATCCGGACACCGCTGCAGAACTCCGTGAGCATCGGCCGCGAACTCGGCCCGATCTTCGAGAGAAATGTCCTGGGAAATCGCTTCGTCTTCGCCTCGGGCGCGGACATGGTGGCAGAACTGTCCGACGAGTCCCGGTTCGCGAAGCACCTTGCACCTGGAGTCAAAGCACTCCGCGGAATCGGCGGCGACGGCCTGTTCACGGCGTACAACCACGAACCCAACTGGGGCAAGGCGCACAATCTCCTGGCCCCGGCGTTCAGCCAGACTGCGATGCGCTCGTACCACCGCACCATGCTCGACGTGGCCGGCGAGTTGGTCGACCATTGGGACAGTCGTGAAAGCGACTCCCCCATCGACGTCTCCGCAGACATGACCAAGCTGACGTTGGAGACCATCGGACGCACTGGATTCAGCTACTCGTTCGACTCCTTCGAGCGTGAAGAACAGCATCCGTTCGTCAAGGCAATGGTCGGCGCACTCTCCCATTCGCAGCGCACGACGTTCCTGAAGTCGACCGCCCTCGGGCGAGTGCTCGCACGTCGCGCCGATCAACGTGACGAGGTCCGCAAGGCGTACATGGCCGAGGTTGTGGACGAAGTGATCCGTGCCCGGCGGACAAGTACCGAACCGGGGCCCGAAGATCTTCTCGAACTGATGCTGCGGGCGGCACGCGAGAACGATCCCAACCGTATCGACGAACTGAACATCCGCCATCAGGTCGTGACCTTCCTCGTCGCCGGACACGAAACGACCTCCGGCGCATTGTCGTTCGCGCTGTACTACCTGTCACGAAACCCTGACGTGCTGGCCAAGGCGCAAGCCGAGGTCGACAAGGTATGGGAGGGCGAGGAGCCCGCCTTCGAGAAGATCGCGAAACTTCGATACGTACGACGCGTCCTCGACGAATCATTGCGTCTGTGGCCGACCGCTCCCGCCTACGGGCGCGCGGCGCTCGAAGACACGACGCTCGTCGGCAAGTATCCGATGAAGAAGGGCGATTGGATGCTCGTGCTCATCCCGTCACTTCATCGTGATCCGGTGTGGGGCAACGATCCCGAGGCGTTCGATCCGGATCGCTTCCTGCCTGCCAACATCAAAGCCAGGCCGGCGCACGTGTACAAGCCATTCGGAACGGGTGAACGCGCCTGCATCGGAAGACAATTCGCCATTCACGAAGCGGTCCTCGTGTTGGGCACCATCTTGCAGAAATACACGATCGAGGCCGATCCGGACTACGAGTTGAAGGTAGCCGAACGGCTCACCCTGATGCCCGAAGGCTTCAACTTGACGGTCCGCCGACGCTGACCTCGCAAAACTGCGTCGCGCAACTCGGTTGAAACAGTCCCGAATGCGGTAATCCCTGAGGTGGCAGCAGCGAGCACCGGCGCACCCTGGGAGTTCACATGACAAAGAGGCCTGCAGTGGGAATCGTCTTACTCTCGGCGGCATTGGCCACGGGAGCTTGCTCGGCAAGCGTCGGGACGCCGCAAGTGGACAAGTCCGAAGTCGCAAGTCAGATCTCCACTCAACTAGCCGAGAAGATCGGCGAGCCACCCGACGACGTGACGTGTCCGGAGAACCTCGACGCCGAAGTCGGCGCATCGATCACGTGCATCCTGACCGAGCAGGGCACCGAGTACGACGTCACAGCTACCGTGACCAGCGTTGACGGTGAAAGTGCGAACTTCGACATCAAGGTTGCGGATGTGCCGAACAACTAACTGCTGTGCGCCTTTATTAACCGCCGGGGGTTAATAAAGGCGCACAGCAAGGCGTCAGAGACGCTCGATAATCGTCGCGTTCGCGGTGCCGCCACCTTCACAGATGGTCAGCAGGCCGTAACGACCGCCGGTGCGCTCGAGTTCGTTGAGCAGGGTTGCCATCAGCTTGGTGCCGGTCGCGCCGAGCGGGTGACCGAGTGCGATCGCGCCGCCGTTGACGTTGACCTTGGCCGGATCTGCGCCGATTTCCTTGATCCAGGCCAGGACGACCGGGGCGAAAGCTTCGTTGATCTCGACGATGTCGATGTCGTCGATGCTCAGGCCGGCCTTCGCGAGAGCATGCTTCGTGGCCGGGATCGGCGCACTGAGCATGAAGATCGGGTCGTCGCCGCGTGCGCTGAGGTGATGAATCCGGGCGCGAGGCTTGAGGTTGTACTTCTCCACCGCTTCCGCCGACGCCAGCAGCAGCGCACTCGCACCGTCGGAGATCTGGCTGGCCACTGCCGCGGTCATGCGTCCGTCTTCGACGAGAACCTTGAGCGTCGCCATCTTCTCGAGGCTGGTCTCGCGGGGTCCTTCGTCGACGGTCGCGTCGCCCATGGCGACGATCTCGTTGTCGAAACGACCCGCGGCGATTGCAGCCTTGGCGCGCTCATGGCTCTGCAGGGCCCACTTCTCGAGCTCTTCGCGGCTGATGTCCCACTTCTCGGCGATCATTTCGGCGCCCTTGAACTGCGAGACCTCTTGGTCACCGTAGCGCTCGGTCCAACCGACCGAACCCGAAGTCGGCGTGTCGAATCCGTACTGCTGACCGACGATCATCGCTGCCGAGATCGGAATCTGGCTCATGTTCTGAACGCCGCCGGCAACGATCAGATCCGCGGTGCCCGACAGGATGGCCTGAGCGCCGAAGTGCACTGCCTGCTGGCTCGAACCACACTGACGGTCGACGGTCACCCCGGGAACGTGCTCCGGGAATCCCGCTGCGAGCCAGGACATACGGGCGATGTTGCCGGCCTGGCCGCCGATGGCGTCGACGCAACCGAAGATCACGTCGTCGACGTCACTGGGGTCGATACCGGTGCGCTCGACCAGTGCCTTGACGACGTGCGCACCGAGATCGATGGGGTGCACGCCGGACAGCGCGCCGCCCCTCTTGCCGATCGGTGTGCGAATGGCGTCGACGATGTAAACCTCGGACATAGCGTTAGCTCCTAGTTTCGTTGTGCAGCAATAGTTCTTGAAGTTGATTCAGCAATAGCGTCTGAAGTTGTGGCCGGATCGGAGAGCCCGTCGAGCACGATCGCGAGATATTGAGCCGCGACGGCGTGAGCCGAGAGGGATCCACCCGGTCGGTACCAGCGAACCGCGACCCACACGGTGTCGCGCATGAAGCGGAAGACCAATTCGACGTCGATGTCGGAGCGGAAGGTCCCGTCCGCGACGCCGGCTTCGAGGACGCCGACCCATAGGTCCCGGAATTCGGTGTTGCGCTCGGCCAGGTAAGCGAAGCGCTCGTTCCCGACGAGGTGCTTGACCTCGTCCTGGTAGATCGCCACAGCCGAATGTGAGGCGTCGATGGCCTCGTACGACGTCACGACCAGTGCTTCGAGCGTCGCGCGACTGTCCAACCCCGCCGCGACGATCTCGCGGTATTTTCCGAAGAGTTCGTCGAGGAACTGGTGCAGGATCTCGTCGACCATCGACTCCTTGGAATCGAAATGGTGATACAGGCTGCCGGACAGGATCCCGGCGGCGTCGGCGATGTCGCGGACGGTCGTCGCGCGCACTCCGCGATCGGCGAAGAGCCCCGCCGCGATCTCGAGCAGCTCGTCGCGGCGCCCGGACTTGCCGTTTGATTCGTCGGAATTTCGAGGTGGCGTCATGTATTCAATCCTATCCAGGGCCTTCCCCTGTGCGCGGTCAGCGAGTCCAGGGGCTCCTTAACCGCGCACGGGGACGCTAGGCCCTCTGCGAAGAAACGGAGACGATCTCGCCGGTCATGTAGGTGGAGTAATCGCTGGCGAGCATCGCGATGACCGTTGCGATCTCCCAGACCTCCGCGGCGCGGCCGTAGGCCTCACCGGAAGCCAACTGGTCGAGCAGTTCCTCACTGGTGACCTTCGCCAGGAACGCGTGACGCGCAATGGAAGGCGAGACCGCGTTGATACGGACTCCGTACTCCGCTGCTTCGATGGCGCTGCACCGAGTCAGCGCCATGACGCCGGCCTTGGCTGCGGCGTAGTGCGCCTGGGAATGCTGCGCGCGCCAACCGAGAACGGACGCGTTGTTCACCAGAACACCGCCGTGGGGAACGCTCTTGAAGTACCGCAGGGCTGCGCGCGTCGAACGGAAGGTGCTGTTGAGGGTGATGTCGAGAACGCGATCCCACTGATCGTCCGTCATGTCGACGACGGGAGTTTCGCCGCCAAGGCCCGCGTTGTTGACGACGATGTCGATACGTCCCAACTTCTCGGCCGCGCCGACGAACAACGCGTCGACCTGCTCGGTGCTCGATACATCGCAGATGATCGATTCGACCTGCTGACCGGGGAATTCGGCCTTCAGCTTCTCCACCGTCTCACCGAGTCGACGCTCGTGGAAGTCGGAGACGAGAACGTCGCCGCCCTCGAGAAGCACCCTGCGCGCAGTGGAGAAGCCGATGCCTGTTCCGGCTGCGGCGGTGATGATCGCCTTCTTGCCCGCGAGCAGTCCGTGGCCCGGGGTTTCCTCCGGCGCAACGGAAAGCGGGGACGCGGCTTTGGTGTCAGACATTAACGAGCCTCTCGGGGAAGACCGAGCACGCGCTCGGAAATGATGTTGCGCTGAATTTCGTTGGAGCCGCCGTAAATCGTGTCGGCGCGGGTGAAGAGGAAGAGGCGTTGCCATTCGTCGAGCTCGAGGTGCTCGGGATCGGTGATGTCCGAGGCATTGCCTTCGGAATCCGCCCACGGTGCAACCAACGACGACGCACCCTGCACGTCCATCGCCAGCTGTCCCAGATCACGATGCCAGTTGGCCCACAACAGTTTTGCGACGGACGCTTCTCCGCCACCGGTTCCGGCGTCGACCGCGTCGAGAGTGCGCATCGCGTGGGCGCGCATCACGCGCAGTCCGACCCACGCGCGGGCGATCTTTTCGCGAATGTGCGGATCCTGGTCACTGCCATTGGCTTTCGCCAGGTCGACGACGCCTTGGAGCTCGCGGGCAAATCCGATCTGCTGTCCGAGCGTGGATACACCGCGCTCGAAGGTGAGCAGCCCCATCGCGATCTTCCAGCCCTCGCCGGGTTCCCCGACCACCAGATCGGCATCGGTGACGGCGTCGTCGAAGAAGACCTCGTTGAACTCCGATGTGCCGGTGAGCTGCTGAATGGGCCGAACTGTCACACCGGGCTGATCCAACGGGACAAGCAGGAAGCTCAACCCCTGGTGACGCTTGGAGCCCACCTCGGTGCGGCAGACCACGAAGCACCACTGCGCGACGTGAGCCAGTGAGGTCCACACCTTCTGGCCGTTGATGATCCACTTGCCGTCTTCGAGGCGTGCGGTCGTGGAGACGTTCGCGAGGTCGGAACCGGCGCCGGGCTCGGAGTAGCCCTGCGACCACAGTTCACTGACCGTGTTGATGCCAGGAAGGAATCGGCGCTTCTGCTCGTCGGTGCCGTACGCGATCAGCGTCGGGCCGAGCAGCTCTTCACCGATGTGGCTGACGCGAGCGGGCGCACCGGCCTTCGCGTACTCCTGATGGAAGATGACCTGCTGGGAGATGCTTGCTCCCCGCCCGCCGAACTCCTTCGGCCACCCGAGGCACGTCCACCCCGACGCTGCGAGGTGCTTGTCCCACTCGAGTCGTTGCTCGAAGAACTCGTGCTCACTGCCGGGGCCGCCCTTACCCTTGAGCTGGGCGAATTTGCCCGTCAAGTTCTCGGCCAACCACTGCGCGACCGTGGCCGCAAACTCGTCGTCCGTCATCTGCCCGTCCGGGCTCTCGCTCTGGTCCACATATGTAAGATAACCTACCAAGCACTTGCTAGGTAGCGTGTCAGGTAGGAGTCCAGTGACCGAACAACCGAGAACCATCCCATCAGCCCTCATCCGGGCCGCCGAGGAGTTCGGTGAGCGCGCGGCTATCGCCGATGGCGACACCCGACTGACCTTCGCACAGCTACATCAGCGCGTCCGCGATTTCGCCGGCGCACTGATCAACCGTGGGGTGAAGGCAGGCGACCGCGTCGTCATCTGGGCGCCCAACACGTACCACTGGGTGATCGCCCTGCTCGGCGCTCAGTACGCCGGCGCAGCCATCATCCCGATCAACACGCGCTACACCGGCACCGAAGCACTCGACATCGTCGAGCGCGTCGACGCAGCTGCCCTGGTGGTCGTCGGCACGTTCCTCAAGGCCGATCGGTACCAGCAGTTGCTCGACGCCAATCCGGACCTGAGGATCCCCACCGTCATCCAGGTACCGATCGACGGGGACGACGACCGTGACGGCGTCATCGAGTTCGAGGACTTCCTTGCGCTCGCCACCGACGCCGCCCGCACCGAAGCCGATGCGCGTGCTGCGAAGGTACAGCCAGACGACATCAGCGACATCCTCTTCACCTCCGGCACCACGGGACGCAGCAAGGGTGCGATCACCGCGCATCGTCAGTCCATCGCCGTCGCCAAGTCGTGGGGTGAAAGCGCCGAGGTCACCGCCGACGACAACTTCCTCATCATCAGCCCGTTCTTCCACACCTTCGGGTACAAGGCCGGAATCCTGGTCTGCCTGTTGAACGGTGCGACGATCGTGCCGGTGTCCGTCTTCAACATCGACGACACCCTCGCATTGGTCAGCAGCGAGAAGATCAGCATTCTGCCTGGCGCCCCGACGATCTACCAGACCATCCTCGATCATCCCCGCCGCAGCGAATACGACCTGTCCTCGCTCCGCATCGCGATCACGGGCGCAGCACCCGTGCCGGTTGCTCTCGTCGAGCGCATGCAAGCAGAGCTTTTCGACGCCGTCCTCACGGCATACGGTTTGACCGAGGCAGTGGTTGCGACCATGTGCCGCACCGACGACGACCCGGTCACCGTCTCCACCAGTTCCGGCCGCGCGACAGCCGATTTCGAGGTCAAGATCGGCGACCAAGGCGAGATCCTGCTTCGCGGACCGAACGTCATGCTCGGGTACCTCGACGACCCGGAATCCACCGCCAAGGCAATCGACGCCGACGGCTGGCTGCACACCGGAGACGTCGGAACCCTCGACGAGCGCGGATATCTCGACATCACCGACCGTCTGAAAGACATGTACGTCAGCGGCGGATTCAACGTCTACCCCGCCGAGATCGAGGGCATGTTGGCTCGCCTGCCCGGCGTCCACGAGTCTGCTGCCATCGGCATCCCCGATCACCGGATGGGAGAGGTGGGCCGCGTCTACATCGCCCAACTCGACGGTGCCGGCCTCACCGAAGAGTCGGTAATCGCCTTCCTCAAGGAGAAGATCGCAGGCTTCAAGGTGCCCCGCGAGGTGCGCTTCGTAGATCATCTGCCCCGTAACCCTTCGGGCAAGGTCCTCAAAACGGTTCTGCGCGAGGAACAATCATGACCGTTCCCTTCGAAGCCGACGTCGTGACCTACGAGGTTCGTGACTCGGTCGCCGTCGTGACCTTGAATCGACCCGACTACCGCAACGCCCAGAACTCGGTGGTCACGTACGCCCTCGACGCGGCATTCCAGCGCGCCGTCGAGGACGACGAGGTGAAGGTGATCGTCCTGGCAGGCAACGGACCTCACTTCAGCGCCGGACACGACCTGGGAACTCCGGGACGCGACCATCACGTCGAGTACGAGAACAAGGCCACCATGTGGTGGGATCACGTCGACAAGCCAGGCGGTGACCAGCGTTTCGCCCGCGAGATGGAGGTCTACCTGGGCATGTGCCGCCGTTGGCGGGAGATCCCCAAGCCCACCATCGCGATGGTGCAAGGCGCCTGCATTGCCGGCGGGCTCATGCTCGCCTGGGTCTGCGACATGATCGTCGCGGCCGACGACGCCTTCTTCTCCGATCCCGTTGTCCGCATGGGCATCCCCGGCGTCGAATACTTCGCGCACCCGTGGATGGTCGGTTCACGATTCGCCAAGGAAATGCTCTTCACCGGCGATAGGTTCACCGCGCAACGTGCATACGAAATCGGCATGGTGAACCGCGTCGTCGCCCGCAAGCATCTCGAGAAGGAGACGTTCGAGCTCGCCGGACGTATCGCCGAGATGCCGCGCTTCGGACTGGCTTTGACCAAGAAGGCCGTCAATCAGTGCGAGGATCAGATGGGGATGCGCAACGGCATCGACTCCGTCTTCGGTCTGCATCACTTCGCTCACGCTCACAACGCCGAAGTCGGCAAAGACTCGCTTGGTGGTCTCGACGCCAAAGCTATGGCTGCCAGTGCTCGCGCACCGCAGGAAGGAACAAACTAGTGGATCTCGTATTCGACGACGCCACAACCGCATTCCGTGACGAGGTTCGCTCGTTCCTGGAAGCGAATGTGCCCGCGACTCCCCTGAAGTCGATGGATACCGCCGAAGGCTTCGAAGAGCACCGTCAGTGGGAGCACACTCTCGCCGACGCCGGCTACGCCGTCGTCTCCTGGCCCAAGGAACTCGGTGGACGCGATGCGTCCCTGCTCGAGTGGGTCATCTTCGAGGAGGAGTACTACCGCTCGGGCGCGCCCGGCCGCGTAAGCCAGAACGGCATCTTCTTGTTGGCTCCCACACTGTTCGAGCATGCAAATGCCGAGCAGTTGGCTCGCATCATGCCGCGCATGGCTCGTGCCGACGACATCTGGGCCCAGGCCTGGTCCGAGCCCGAATCCGGTTCCGACCTCGCTAGCCTGCGTTCGAGTGCGAAGAAGGTCGACGGCGGCTGGCTGCTCAACGGTCAGAAGACGTGGAGCTCACGCGCGAGTTACGCCGACTGGGGCTTCGGCTTGTTCCGCTCCGATCCGGACGCGCAGCGCCACAAGGGCATCACGTATTTCATGTTCGACCTCCGGTCGAAGGGTGTCACCGTTCGCCCGATCGATCAGCTCGACGGTGAGCCCGGCTTCGCCGAGATCTTCCTCGAAGACGTCTTCGTTCCGGACGACCCGGCCAACCCAGGTGATTCGGGTGTGATCGGAAACGTCAACGAAGGTTGGCGGGTCGCGATGAGCACCGCGAGCAACGAGCGTGGTCTCTCGCTGCGCAGCCCCGGCCGCTTTCTCGCCACCGTCGACCGCCTGCTCGAGCTGTACAAGTCCAGCGGACGCACCGACGACAGCGCTCTGCGCAACCAGGTCGCCGACGCCTGGATCGGCTCTCGCGCTTACCAACTCAACACATTCGGCACCGTCACCCGTCTGGCCGACGGTGGACAGCTCGGCGCCGAGTCCTCGATCAACAAGGTCTTCTGGTCCGAGTGGGATATCGCCACCCACGAGACTGCTCTCGAACTTCAGGGCCCTGAAGCCGAGTTGGCCGACAACTGGATGGACGGATACCTGTTCTCCCTGTCCGGCCCGATCTACGCAGGCACCAACGAGATTCAGAAAAACGTCATCGCTGAGCGTCTGCTCGGCCTACCGAAGGCGGACCGATGAGATTCGCGCTCGACTCCTCCCACCAGGACTTCGCTGCAAGCATCGATGCGCTGCTGACCAAGTCCGACATGCCCGCCGTCATCCGTTCGTGGAACGACGGTGACACCGAGCCGGGCAAGAAGCTCTGGCAGCGCCTCGCCGAGACCGGCGTCAACGGTCTCGTCATCTCCGAAGAGCACGACGGACTCGGCGCCGACGCCGTCGACCTGGTCGTTGCGCTCGAACAGCTCGGTCGGCACGCAGTACCCGGACCGGTCGTCGAAACGATCGCCGTGGCGCCGACGCTCCTGGCTTCCGTTGCACCGGAACGTCTCTCTGCTCTCGCCGAGGGTTCGCTGGCAACCGTCGCAGCTCCCCCGCGCACACCGTTCGCGCTCGACGCCGATGCGGTGGATCTGGTTCTGCTCGCGCAGGACGGTGCCGTATCACTCGGCGTCCCTGGCGAAGCCAAGGCATCGGTGGATCTCTCCCGCAAGCTCTACGAGGTTTCAGCCGGCGAATCGCTGGGCTCCGCCGACTTCTCGGCCGCCTTCGACATGGGCGCTCTTGCCACTGCCGCGCAGTTGCAGGGCCTGGGCCAGACACTGCTCGAGGTCACCACCGAATACGCGAAGCAGCGCAAGCAGTTCGGCAAGGTCATCGGACAGTTCCAGGCCATGAAGCACCACCTGGCCGAGGTTGCCGTCTCCCTCGAGATGGCTCGCCCCCTGCTGCACGGCGCCGCACTGTCGGTTCGCGATCAGTCGGCCGACGCCTCGCGTGACATCTCTGCGGCCAAGGTCGCGTGCGGGGATGCTGCGTACAAGGCCGCTCGCGTCGGACTCCAGGTTCACGGCGCCATCGGCTACACGATGGAACACGATCTCTCCTTGTGGCTCACCAAGGTACGGGCGCTGCTCACCGCGTGGGGCACACCGTCCGAGCATCGCGCACGCGTCGTCGAAGCGCTGGTTGCATCATGAGCATCGACACCGAAGACCAGGCAGCATTGCGCGCATCGGTACGCGATCTCCTGAGCAAGCATTCCGACTCCGCTGCCGTCCGCGCCGCCATCACCACAGAGATCGGCTACGACGCCGCTTTGTGGAGCAAGCTGTGCGAGCAGATCGGCGTCGCCGCGTTGGCGATTCCGGAGGAGTTCGACGGCGTCGGAGCAGGTTTGGGCGAAGTACACGTGGTCCAGGAGGAATTGGGCCGCACGCTGACCCCGTCACCGATGCTGGGTTCGGCGATTCTTGCCGCACAGGCACTGCTGCTTTCCGGTGACAACGACGCATGCTCGCGACTGCTGCCCGGTGTCGCGTCCGGCGAGAGCACGCTCGCTCTGTGCTGGGCAGGTGCCGCGGGTTGGAGCACCTTCGGCGTCGAGGCAACCGAAGACGCGTTGACCGGTACGGCGTCGTACGTCCTCGACGGACACGTCGCAGACACCCTGCTCGTTCTCACGGCCGACGGGTTCTACGAAGTGGATCCAGCGGCCGAAGGCGTCTCCCGCCGACGCGTCCCCACCATGGATCCGACGCGAACGCTGGCGGAGGTCACGTTCTCCGGTGTTCGTGGTCGGCCACTGGAGTGGTCCGAAGATCTGGTCGATCGGATCCGAACCGTCGTTCTGATCGCCTTGTCTGCTGAACAGGTCGGAGCGGCAGCAGCGATCGTCGAACAGACCGTGGAATACACCAAGTCGCGCAAGCAGTTCGGTCGCGCGATCGGTTCTTTCCAGGCCCTCAAGCATCGGATGGCCGACATGTACACGTTGGTCGAGACGGCGCGGTCGATGACGTACGCCGCCGTGGCGACGCAGTCGGCGGACGACGCGGCAGTGGCGAAGGTCTACTGCTCGGAAGCCTTGCAGCAGATCACCTCCGAAGCGGTTCAGTTGCACGGCGGAATCGCGATCACCTGGGAGCACGACGCTCAGCTGTACTTCAAGCGTGCACACGGCAGCGCTCAGCTTTTCGGTCAGCCGAGCACCTACCTGCCGAGCCTCGCGCAGGCAGCGGGCCTCTAGGAGACGTCGGTGCTTGTTCGCTCGGGATTGCGAGCGAACAAGCACCACTGGTGCCCAGTCAGTGGAATGCCCAGCAGATTAATAGCTCTGGATCGCGCAGAATCGGTCACCAAACAGCTGTCCATCCCACAGACCGGAGTTTTCTCGTGAATCGATTCGACGACAAGCGCGTCCTCATCAGCGACGCAGGATCCGGAATCGGCCAGGCCACCGTTGCCCGCATCCTGGCAGAAGGTGGCACCGTCGTCGCCGCCGACATTTCCGAGACCGGCCTCGAACAGACGCTGAACGCAGCGAAGGACGCAGGCCATTCCGATCGCCTGACCACGGTGAAGGTCGACATCTCCAGCGAAGAGTCTGTTCGCGAACAGGTCGGCGCTGCGATCAAGGCTCTGGGCGGGCTCGACGTGCTGGTCAACGCGGCGGGCATTCTGCGCTCCGCGCACACCCACGAGATGACACTCGATTTCTGGAACACCGTCATCGGGGTCAACCTCACCGGAACTTTCCTCATGACGAGGGAGTCCCTGCCGGCACTGCTCGAAAGCGGGGCAGGCGTCGTGGTCAACTTCAGTTCCACGTCGGCCACCTTCGCCCACCCATATATGACGGCATATGCAGCGTCGAAGGGCGGAATCCAATCCTTCACGCACGCTCTTGCACTCGAGTACAGCAAGCAGGGCCTTCGCGCCGTGGCCGTCGCACCCGGCAGCATCGCGTCGGGCATGACGTCCGATCCCGGCTTCCCGGCCGACATCGACTTCACGCTGCTCGGCAAGCTGGCCCCGGCAATCGGTGAGGGTTTCGCTCCCCCGTCCGCGGTCGCCGGCGTGATCGCGATGCTCGCTTCCGAGGACGGCTCGTTTGTCACCGGAACGGAAATCCGCATCGACGGCGGCACGCATATGTGACCACTTGCTGTGCGCCTTTATTAACCCCCGGCGGTTAATAAAGGCGCACAGCAGCGAGGCGGCATACTTATCTCGTCGTCCGGAACCGGTCCGGCGGTACGACGTGCGGTGGGGAGCCAGCGGTGAGCGAGTCAACAGGCACTACGAACCTCGAGCCCGTGCTGATCAGTCCCGTCGTCGGCGGAATGATTCGCACCTGGTCCGAGGACGAGACCCGCTTGTGGAGCGTCGACGATCCCGCGGCGCTCGGCGCACTGTTGGGACGCGGTCTCGTAGCCCGTACGACCCTGCCGGACAACAAGTTCCGAGAGGTTGCGTTTCTGGATACCCAGACCCAGGCCCTCACTGTGCAGCCGCGCTTCGCTTCCCCTGACAGCACTGCACTTGCCGCACCGTTCAAGCTCACCGACGCGTCCTCCCCGACCGGCGACGCTTGGGAAGATCTCGAATCGGTACTCGCGTCCATAGCGATCTCCGCTGCTGGACGTGGCGAATTCTGGCTCGCGGAACTCGGCGGGTGGGATTCTCCGCACGAGCCGAACTGCCTCTTCACGACCGTCGACGAATCGGGACTGGCCAACGCGGTCATGGAGGCCACCCCCGCGCCCGCCGGAACCGGCGTCTGGCCGGAGGTTCCGAGCGGACAAACCGGCGTTTCCGTTTCGGCACCAGCCTCACAGGACACCATCGAGGCTGCCGGAATCTTCGCGGTATCAGCGATCGAGACGTGGGGCGTCACACCGTGGGACATCAACCTCACTTTCGGCAAACTGGTCGATTTCGCCTGATCAGCGGCGCCGACACGCGGCGGTGAGTTGTACGTCTCCCCTCAGCCGACGGCTCACGGTTCGTCACAACACGCCCGATGGCGACGACATCGGGCCCCTCGGTGGGCATACTGAGGGAACTGGGGTTACTCCCGGTCACAAATACCCGTGGATCCGCGTCGGGGCGGGTGCGGTCCGACAACACGCGAGCAGCCACAGACACTGGCGGCTCCGAAAGGTTCAATCATGGCAACCGACCAATTACAGACGGTTGTATTGCACGGCGACCAGCTCAAGTACGTCGACCAAGGCAGTGGCCCCGTTGTGGTGCTCATTCACGGCCTACTGGGCGCGCACTCCAATTGGGAGCCGCAGATCGAGACGCTCTCGCGTCATTACCGCGTGATCGCCCCTGATCTCTTCGGACATGGTGCGTCGGACAAGCCTGCCGGCGACTATTCACTCAGTGCTCACGCCGCCACCGTTCGCGACCTCCTCGAAGCCCTCGATATTCCGTCGGCCACCCTCGTCGGCCACTCCCTCGGTGGTGGGATCGCGATGCAGACGCTGTATCTCTTCCCCGAGCGTGTGGAGCGGCTGTGCCTGGTAGCCAGCGGCGGACTCGGCCCCGAGGTGAGCCCACTCCTGCGCGCAGCAACTCTGCCCGGCAGCGAACTGGTACTTCCCGTCCTCGCGTCCCGGACGCTGACCGACGTGACAGACAAAGCGCTCGGACTTTTCAACAAGATCGGCCTGTTCAAGCTCGGTGCCAGCGCGAGTGAGGCCCGTAAGAGCTTTGCTTCGGTATCGGACGCGTCGACGCGTCAGGCATTTCTGGCGACGGCACGATCGGTCATCAATTACAACGGTCAAACCGTCAATGCCACTCCGCATTTCGCCAACTTCAAGAATCTGCAGGCACTACTGGTATGGGGTGAGGAAGACACCATCATCCCCAACGCCCACACCGAGAACGCTCGCGCCGAACTACCGCTGGGGCGGGTGGAGATCTTCAAGCGCGCCGGACATTTCCCGCACCTTGACTACCCGGATCGCTTCGACCGTGTCTTCTCCGAATTCATGACGGACTGCGGAGTCGGTATCGGCACCGGACCCAAGGCCGTCAGCAGCTGAACTAGCGCCCCGCAACCAACTCTTCGAGGTAGCTCGCCACGCCGTCCTCGTCGTTCGTGGGCAAAATTCGGTCGGCGAGCTCGATGACCTCGGTTCTGGCGTTGGCCGGCGCCAGAGCTGTTCCGGCCCAGGTCAGCATCGCAACGTCGTTGAAGGCGTCACCGGCTGCGGCCACTTCCGACGCGTCGATGCCGTCGATCGCGCACAACTGCGCGAGAGCGCTGGCCTTCGAGACGCCCGCTGCAGCCATTTCCATGTACGGGGCGCCGGAGTGGGTCAACTCCACACCCTCGATGCCCGCAGCGACCGCAGTTCGGTACAGGTCGGCGCTGGGAACCTCGGCATGCCGGGCCACGATCTTGACCATCGGCTCCACGTCCAGCGGCAGCGTATCGGCGAGCACCATCTCGTGCAGGTGCCGGTGATGGTCCGCGAACTCGCACAGAGCGGCATACTCCGGCTCGGCAAAGAACTGCGTGGGTCCGACGTTCGCGAACACGACGCCAGGAATCAGAGCACGAACCTGCTCCATAGCTGTTGCAGCCAAAGATGTTTCGATCGAAACGGTGTCGACGATCTCCGGAGTCCCGTCCGCCAGGTCGAGAATGACAGCTCCGTTGGCACACACAGCTTTACCGCGAAATCCGCACGAGCTCGCCAACGTGTGTACCGAATGCCTGGCCCGGGCCGTCGCCCACACAACTTCGATCCCCGCGAGCCGCGCGTTCTCCATGGCCTGCGCGGTGCGCGCCGAAATCGTTCGGTCGGAGCGCAGCAGGGTGCCGTCGAGGTCGGTTGCGAACATACGAATACGGGTCACCAGACAATGATGGCAGTCCGTTCGCAGCCCTCACCAACTACGTGACATGGGCCGTTGCTCTGTCAATTACTTGCTTGGGCCTCGAGAAGGTGCCGACGCATCTCACCGAAGACCACACCCAGCCGCTCGACATCTCGCGGGCTCAGCAGGTCGAACATGCTCTCCCGTACAGCGGCCACGTGCGCCGGGCTTGCCGACGCCAATTTCTCGGCACCCGAGTCGGTCAGCTCCGCATTAGCGCCCCTCTTGTCGTCGACACACTCGACCCGGCGCACCCACCCGGCACCGACCAGCCGATTGACGGCCCTGGTCACACCACTTCGGGTAGCCATCACAGCGTCGGCGAGCTCACTCATGCGCAGTTGCCGGCCGGGCGCTTCGGCGAGAGCGACCAGCAGTTCGAAATCGGTGAAGGAAATGTCGGAGTCTCGCACCAACTGCTGATCGAGAACACGCTGGAGCAGTCGGGTCGAGTCCAGGTAAGCCCGCCAGGCCGTTTGCTCCGAGTCGCTCAACCACCGCGTCGATTCCATGACACCAGCATATCCGAAGTAGTTGACAACGAAATCAAATGATCTATTCTCAATGTAGTTGATCAGTCAACTACCTGTTCGAAGAGAAGGTTCAACCGAGAGGCGGGCGCTATGAGCGACAACAACGCAGTGCAGTTCGAGGAACGCCGGGCCGAGATCAGGGATCGACATCTGCTCCCCGCCGACAAACGACCCGCATCGACCGCACGCGGCCTGCACCATACGGCCCTGATCAGCAGTGACGTCGAACGAACCGTGAAGTTCTACCAGGATCTCCTCGGATTCCCACTCACCGAGTTGATCGAGAACCGTGACTATCCCGGGTCGTCGCACTTCTTCTTCGACATCGGCAATGGCAACCTTCTGGCGTTCTTCGACTTCCCGGGACTCGACGTGGGCCCGTACCAAGAAGTACTCGGCGGCCTCCACCACATCGCGATCAGCGTCGAACCTGCCAAGTGGGCGAAGCTACGTACCAGACTGACCGAGGCCGGCGTCGAACTGATCGAGCACAGTGAGGTTTCGCTGTACTTCCGCGATCCCGACGGCGCTCGACTCGAACTGATCGCAGACCCACTCGGTGAGATGTACGGCAATCACGTCCTCTGAAAACTTGCTCTCCCCCATACCATTCGGAAGGCACACCATGACCTCCACTCTGTCGCAGCCGAACCTCGATATCCGTCGATCCGGGGATCGTTTCAAGTCCAATGCCGGCTGGCTGGACTCGAAGCACTCGTTCTCGTTCAGCAATCACTACGACCCGAAGAACACTCACCACGGTCTTCTTCTGGTGAACAACGACGACATCGTCACGCCGGGAATGGGATTCGACACCCATCCCCACCAGGACATGGAGATCGTCACCTGGGTACTGAGAGGTTCTCTCGTACATCAGGATTCGATGGGGCATTCGGGCGTCATCTACCCCGGTCTTGCCCAGCGGATGAGCGCTGGAACGGGAATCCTGCATTCGGAGAAGAACGATTCGTGGCGACTCGGTGACGTGGCGGGTGCGCATTCCGACAAGCACAGCGACCCGGTTCACTTCATCCAGATGTGGGTCGTCCCCGACGAGGCCGGAATCACGCCCGGATACGAGCAGTTGGAGATCGACGCCGAATTGCTTGCCGGTGGACTGGTTCCCGTCGCGTCGGGCATGGACGCGTACGCCGATCACTCGGCAATCCGGATCAGGAACAAGTACGCCGCGATGCACGTTGCGCGTCTGCAACCCGGACAACCTGTGACCCTGCCGGACGCACCGTTCCTGCATGTTTTTGTCGCCGACGGTCAGGCCGCCATGGAAGGCGTCGGAGTGCTCGAACAAGGTGACGCGGTGCGAGTATCCGGCGGTGGAGGTCAGCAGCTCAGCTCCGATACCGGGGCAGAGGTCATCGTCTGGGAAATGCACGCCACCGTTTCGCAGGGATGACATGAAGTCCTTCTCGTACGACGCTTCACCGGCTCGAATTGTCTTCGGCCAAGGGATGATCCGCGAGATCGCCGAAGAAGTGCGGCGGCTCGGCCGTAGCCGAGTGATGGTGCTGGCAAGCCGTCGACTGGACGCGCTTGCCGCCGACGTCACCGAATCTCTCGGCGACATGGCCGTCGTCCGCTTCGACGGCGCTGTGATGCATACTCCAACCGAAGTCACGACAGCCGCGCTGAAGCTTGCCGAGACCCATCACGTGGACATCGTCGTCGCGATCGGCGGCGGTTCGGCAACCGGGTTGTCCAAGGCATTGGCACTACGAGCGGGGTTCGATCAGATCGTCGTTCCGACAACGTACGCGGGATCAGAAGTCACTCCGGTGTTGGGTGAAACAGAGAACGGACGCAAGACAACTCGCTCCTCTCCCCACATCAGACCGGAAACCGTCATCTACGACGTCGACCTCACTCTCGATCTGCCGCTGGATACCACCGTCACCAGCGCCGTCAACGCGATGGCGCATGCGGTTGAAGCGTTGTACTCCACCGAGTCCAACCCGATCACGGACTTGATGGCGATCGAGGCGATCTCCGGGATCGCCCGTGCGCTGCCGAGCATTGTCGATGATCCGAAAAATCTGGAAGGTAGGGCCGAACTACTGCAAGCAGCCTGGTTGGCCGGAACCTGCTTGGGCACGGTCGGTATGGGGCTTCATCACAAGTTGTGCCACACCCTCGGTGGCAGCTTCGGTTTGCCGCATGCTCCCACCCACACCGTTGTCCTTCCCCAGGCAATGGCGTTCAACGCGCCTGGCGTCCCGGAAGTCATGTCTCGAATAGCGACTGCCTTGGGTGTATCCGACGCCGCCACCGGCGTTTTCGACCTCGTCACCTCGTGCGGCGGACCGACCTCTCTGCGAGAGGTGGGAATGAGTCACGATCAGATCGGCCGTGCAGTCGAACTCGCGAACGCCGCCGCTTATCCGAACCCGCGTGAGATCACCCCGGCAGGCCTGAGCGAACTCCTCGAGAACGCCTGGTCCGGGCGTCGACCCGCCATCAGGTGAGAACGAATCAGGCAGTACCGCCTCGCGGCCTGACATGTTCGAAGATCAGAATCGTCTCGGTCGCAGCAACCGCCGGATGCGCCGAGAGATTGTTGACAACGAAGTCACGCAACTGCGCCGAATCCGTCGTTGCGACGTGCAGCATGTAGTCGTCGACACCGGCAACGAAGTACACGTTGAGCACCGAGTCCAGCTTGGCGAAATCGTCGCCGAGCCGGCTGAGGTGCGACCGTGCGTTGGCCTGCAGTCGAACTGCGATCATCGCCTGCAGATCCATTCCGAGAGCGGCGGGGTCGATGTCCGCATGGAATCCCCTGATCACGCCGTTGTCCACCAAGGCGCGCACACGTCCGAGGCATGTCGACGGCGCAATTCCCGCGATCGCGGCCAGCGCATTGTTCGGAATCCTCGCATCCTTCGCCAGCTCTTCGAGCAGAACCCGGTCGATCTCGTCCAACTTCATTGCTGCCCGAACATGCTTCGGCGAGGCAGCCGTCTGAATACCGATTTTTGAACTTTCACGCACCATACATACAGCGTAGAGAATTATCTTCACTTCTCTTCACTATCTGGCGACGAAACTTCATGCTTGGCACCTGCCATTCGAAGAAACAACAGACTCAGTTCGGAGCCGTGTCATGAAGGTCGGAATCCCCCGCGAGATCAAAAACCACGAGTACCGCGTGGCCATCAGCCCAGCAGGCGTCCACGAACTGGTCGGCCGAGGACACGAAGTCGTCATCGAAACGGGTGCAGGCGTCGGCTCCTCGTTCAGTGACGAGGATTTCAAGGCCGCGGGCGCGCAGATCCTCGGATCTGCCGATCAGGTCTGGACGGACGCAGATCTACTCCTGAAGGTCAAAGAACCTATTGCAGAAGAGTATTCGCGACTCCGTAAGGATCAGGTGCTCTTCACCTACCTGCACCTGGCGGCGTCGAAGGAATGCACCGACGCGCTCCTGACGTCGAAGACCACCTCCATCGCCTACGAAACAGTTGTCGGTTCCGACGGTTCACTGCCCCTCCTCGCCCCGATGAGTGAAGTAGCCGGACGCCTGGCACCGCAGGCGGGCGCCTATCACTTGATGCGTCACGGCGGCGGACGCGGAGTTCTGATGGGCGGCGTCCCCGGAGTGCGCCCCGCCAAGGTCGTGGTGATCGGTGCGGGAGTCTCCGGCAAGAACGCCATCGCCGTGGCCTACGGCATGCAGGCCGACGTCACCGTTCTCGACCTGTCGATCGCGCGCCTGCGGGAAATCGACGAGCTGTACCACGGCCAGGTCAAGACCATCACGTCCAACAGCCTCGAACTCGAACAGGCAGTACTCGACGCCGACCTGGTCATCGGCGCAGTGCTGGTCCCCGGGGCGAAGGCGCCGACTCTCGTCTCCAACAGCCTGGTGGCGCGTATGAAGCCGGGTTCTGTCCTGGTCGACATCGCCATCGACCAGGGCGGCTGCTTCGAGGATTCACACGCGACCACGCACGCCGATCCGACGTACCAGGTTCACGGTTCGGTCTTCTACTGCGTTGCGAACATGCCCGGAGCGGTCCCCCGTACGTCCACCTACGCACTCACCAACGCGACGCTTCCGTACGTCGTCGCCTTGGCCGACAAGGGGTGGAAGGACGCGGTCGCGACAGTTCCCGGCCTGGGGTCAGGTCTGAGCACACACGACGGCCTGCTCCTGTCCGACAGTGTTGCAGCGGCGCATGGGTACTCGGCTACCACTCTCTGACCCAGGCAGCTCTGACCCAGGCAAGGACAGCTCGAGATCGCTAGCCTTGATCCATGAGCATTCCTGACATCACGCTGAATTCCGGAACCACGATCCCGCAACTCGGCCTCGGAGTCTGGCAGGCCACCAACGACGAAACCGAGCATGCAGTACGGTTCGCACTCGACGAGGCCGGCTACCGGCACATCGACACCGCTGCCGCCTACGGAAACGAAGAGGGCGTCGGACGAGGTATCGCCAACTCGTCCGTCGCGCGAGAGGACATCTTCCTCACCACGAAGCTGTGGAATGCGGATCAGGGCTACGAGCCGGCGTTGAAGGCTTTCGACACCAGCATCGACAAGCTGGGCGTCGACTACGTCGATCTCTACCTCATCCACTGGCCTCTGCAGGACAACGACCGACTCCTCCGAACGTGGGACGCACTCGAAAAGATCGCGGAATCGGGCCGCGCCAAGGCAATCGGGGTGTGCAACTTCGAGCCGCATCATCTGCAGCTTCTCGTCGAACGCGGTGGATTGTTGCCCGCAGTCGATCAGGTGGAACTGCACCCGCACCTCACGCAGCAGGCCATTCGCGACAAGGCCGCCGAGCACGGGATCAAGGTCGAATCGTGGAGCCCACTCGGCGGTACCAGTAACGCAGGTTGGGGTAAGGCGTCCAAGCCCAACACCCTGCTCACCGACCCGATCATCACTCGAATCGGTGACCGCCACAGCAAGACTGCCGCGCAGGTCCTGATCCGTTGGCACCTTCAGAACGGCCTGATCGTCATCCCGAAATCCGTACACGATGCTCGAATCGCTCAGAACATCGACGTATTCGACTTCGAACTCACCGATCTCGACCTGAGCGAAATCGACACTCTCGACGACGGCACCCGCGTCGGCGCGCATCCCGATGAACTCAACATCGGTGCACCGAACTGATCAAGCCGCTCGTTTGGTGGGGCGAAGCGCATCGAATCCGTTTCGCCTCACCATCGTTCCGAGGGTCTTCCACCACGGCCGAGCCGGATCCGGCTCGCTTCCGTCGCCCATCCGGTGCAGCTGATCGGTATGCCACTGCAGGTCGAGTGCACCGTCGAGCATCGAGATGTCGGCAACCTTCCCCAACAACTTCCGCGCTCCGAACTCAACAGTCGGCACGGTCAATCGTTCCCGATCCGATTCCAGGAGAACGGTTGCCGCGTCGGGTATCGTGATCGTCGGCCGGCCGAGGCCGATCACGTCGCACGCGCCGGAAGCCAGTGCCTCGACCATCGCCGATCGCGAGCGGAAGCCGCCGGTGACCGCCAAGGGAATGTCGCCGGCAATCGCTCGGACTGTCTCGGCGTACTCGAGGAAATATGCCTCTCGATCGCGAGTGCTCTGCTTCTGCGCTTTACCCATCATGGCCGGCGATTCATAACTGCCACCGCTGATCTCGATGAGATCCACCGACTCTTCGGTCAACGCGCGCACTACTTCTCGCGACTCGTCTTCCGAGAATCCACCTCGTTGGAAATCAGCCGAGTTGAGCTTGACCGAGACCGCGAATCCCGGAGCAACGGCAGAGCGTATGCGCCGAACGATCTCGATCAGAAAGCGTCGTCGACGCTCAGGATCTCCACCCCACTCGTCCGTCCGCTGATTGGACAAGGGCGAAAGGAACTGCGCAACAAGATAACCGTGCGCTGCGTGTATCTGCACGCCCCCGAAGCCGGAGGACTCGGCGACGCGAGCGGTTTCCGCGAACTTGTCGATGATCTCGTCGATCTCAGCGGTCGAGAGTTCTCGCGGCGTCGCCATTCCCGGAATCTTCAGCGCGATCGCGCTCGGGGCGACCGGTCTACCTCTGCTGGCAATCGGGTTGGATTGCCGCCCTGGGTGGTTCAGCTGCATCCAGATCTCGGCGCCGCCGTTCTTAGCGGTCTTGGCCCAGGCAGTCAGTGCTTCGGCATCACGATCGTCGTCGACGACGACATTGCCCGGTTCGGCGATCTGCGATCGATCGACCATGACATTGCCGGTGATCAGCAAACCGAACCCGCCACTGCCCCAACGACCGTACAGCGTTTCCAAGCGAGTGGACGGTCCATGAGTGCGGTCACCCAGAGCCTCGCTGAGCGCAGCTTTCATCGTGCGATTCCGCAGGATCTGCCCGCAGGGCAAAGTCAACGATTCTCCGAGCGTGGTCATGGATGCCTCTCGTATGAAGGGAAGAAAGTCAATGGCGTGGCGCAGAACCGAAGTGCCGCTTGGTATCGCGCACGAAGCTCGAGAAGATCAGCGAGTTGACCGGTAGCCCGCCGCGCACCGCGAGCGACAGCTTCGGACGCGGCGAGAATGCAAAATTCCACTGCAGTCTCGAACCCACTGCGAGCTCGTCGACGCGGTAGTCCTCCGCGAAGGATTGGAACAGCGGAACATTGGACTGTTCGACGTAAAACGAGTGCCGACGCGTTTCGTCGTCCCAGGTGATGAACTTTTCGCGCATCTGCATCGCACCGCCGCCCACCTCCGCGATTCGGCGCGTGCCGACGCCGTAGGGGCGCGGCGAGGTGTAGTGCACTTTTGTGAGCAGTCGGCACCACGACAAAGGCTCGTCGGCGGTCAGACCGGCCCAGACGGCGTCAGGTTCGGCGGCGAGATCGATCGAGTACGTGAAGATATGCGGTGCCGTGTCGAAGAAATCGACACCGACCGGTTCGAGGTCGAACCAATGTGTCATCGCCTACTCCTGCCCAATTAGCCGTTACATGAAGTTACGGATACTTGACGACCGAAGTCAACCCCCGAAGGCTCAGCGGGACCAAGCCTCCGAACGAGAGAGCCCCTGCAGTGAAGCGATGACCTGTTCGAGCGGCTCGATACTTCGAGTCGTCTGGCACACCGCCACTGCACCTTCGACCGACGTGATCGTCAGGTTTGCCATCGATTTTGCCTGCACTGCAAGATAACCCGCAGTTTCGAGTTGCGATTCGATCAACTTCTGCCATCCCAGCATGACCTCAGCCGACACTTCCGCGACTTCTGGCTCACTGGCACGCGCCAACCCGCCGGCAATCACCGGGCAGCCGATCGCGAAGTCCGAGCGTGTGAGATTGAGTCGCCAGATGTCTCCGACCGCTTCGATCACGTCGGCCGTGGAACCGGTAGCCGCAGCCGAGCTGATTCGTCTGGTGATGATCGCACCGGCCGCGCGCACAGCTTCGACCATCAACTCGGTCTTGCCGCCTGGAAAGTGATGGTAGATCGACCCACGGGGCGCGCCGCTGTGCTTGATGACGTCGCTGAAGGATGTCGCATCGACGCCGTTGCGGCTGATCAGTTCGACCGCACTACGAATCATGCGATCACGTGAGCTCAGCTCTGCCATGTCACAGATCCTTCGGCCGTCGGTACACCTGTCGACTCATACGCTACGTTATGTATGACGACCTACATAGTGATGGGATGAAACAATGAGTGACGAGACAACCGCGACCGTCGATCCGGCGCAGATGACAGGCCTCGAACTTCTCCGCTGGATGGGAACGCAGGTCAACGACCGGCCCAGCATCGGACGCCTCCTCGGCATGGAGATGCGCGAGGTCAACGAAGGATCCGTGAGCTTCGCCCTGACCCCGCGCGCCGATTTCAGCAACCCGCTCGGCACTGTGCACGGCGGCATCTGCGCAACGCTGCTCGACTCGGTCATGGGCTGCGCGGTACACACGATGCTTCCGGCCGGCGTCGGCTACACGACCCTCGAACTCAAGCTCAACTACATCCGCACGGTGCCTCTCGACGGTGACGAACTGACAGCCCACGGCAGCGTCATTCACGTGGGCGGGCGTACCGCGACGGCAGAGGGCAAGGTCCTCGACAAAAACGGCAAGTTGGTGGCGCATGGAACCACGACGTGCATGATTTTTCGCTAAGCCCGACGTGAGCAGGGTGCGAGTGCCGATGTACGATCGGCTCGTGACCCTGCTCACTGCGCACCTCTGGTGGCCCGACCGCTGACGGTCAGCCGCAACTGCGTGTTGCCCGGACCGATATCGGGTGGTCCAGCAGGCTCCTCTCAGGATCCCCGATCCGGCAAATGCCGTACGCGTCGTCGCTACGACCGCCAAGATCAGGTACCGAATCCACGAAGGAGAGTTAGTTGACCACCACCCCACTCAACCGTTCGCTCGAGCCTTTGGGCGTCTCCATCCCGTCGAAAGTGCCGACGCACTGGTACAACCTGGCGGCTGACCTCCCCGAGCCTGTTCCCCCGCACCTGCATCCGGGCACTCGTGAGCCGCTCGGCCCCGAGGACTTGGCGCCGCTGTTCCCGATGAACCTCATCGCGCAGGAAGTCGCAACCGAGCGCTACATCGAGATCCCGGAGACGGTTCGCGAGATCTACGGCATGTGGAGGCCCTCTCCCCTGTTCCGCGCGCATCGACTCGAGCGCGCTCTCGGCACACCTGCCCGCATCTACTACAAGTACGAAGGCGTGAGCCCGGTCGGTTCACACAAGCCGAATACTGCTGTCGCGCAGGCTTACTACAACGCAATCGAGGGAACCACCAAGCTCACCACCGAAACCGGTGCGGGACAGTGGGGTGCGTCGCTGTCGTTCGCGGGCGCGCTGCTCGGACTCGACGTCGAGGTATGGCAGGTTCGCTCGTCCTTCGATTCGAAGCCGTACCGACGCATCCAGATGGAGGCGTACGGCGGAATCTGTCACCCGTCGCCTTCGGACCTGACGGAAGCCGGACGCGCACTGTTGAAGTCGCATCCCGACACCACCGGCTCGCTCGGTATGGCCATCAGTGAGGCCGTCGAGGTCGCTGCGCAGGATCCGAACACGCACTACTCACTCGGTAGCGTGCTGAACCACGTCATGCTGCACCAGACCGTGATCGGTCAGGAAGCAATGGTCCAGCTCGAAGAAGCCGGCGACGCCGTCCCCGACACCGTGTTCGGTTGCGCCGGTGGCGGTTCCAACCTCGCCGGACTCACCTTCCCGTTCCTGGGACGAAACCTTCGCGAAGGCACCAAGACTCGTCTGGTCGCCTGCGAGCCGTCGGCATGCCCGTCCCTCACCCAGGGCGAGTACCGCTACGACTTCGGTGATGTCGCCGGCCTGACGCCGCTGCTCAAGATGCACACTCTGGGTAAGGATTTCGTACCGCCGGCCATCCATGCCGGTGGCCTCCGCTACCACGGCATGTCGCCGATGGTCTCGCACGCGGTCAACCTCGGACTCATGGATGCAATTGCCGTCGATCAGGACGACGCACTCCAGGCAGGTCTGATTTTCGCCCGCGCCGAAGGAATCATCCCGGCTCCGGAATCCACCCACGCGGTTGCCGGCGCTATCGCTCACGCCCGTGCCGTCACCGAACCCGAGGTGATCGTGATCGGGCTGTCCGGCAACGGTCAGTTGGATCTTCCGGCGTACTCGCCTTACGTCTGACGCCGTCGGTGTGGTGGTCTCGTGCGTACGAGGCCACCACACTTCGTCACACCGAGCACGTGGGCTCGATCTCGCGATCGACATCGTGCCGGCCGTCCGCGAAACGAACCGATCAGTTTGATCGATCGGTTACGGTCTTTCGATGCAGCTTCGGTTGAAGGAACATTGGAAACTGGTCGCACTCGGACTGGCATTGCTCGTGGCGATCGCGTTCATCGTCGTATCGGTAATCTCCGACTCCAGTGATGCGGCATGGCCGAAGCAGAAGACAGGCGGTCCGATCGTCGAGCAAGGCGTTGTCGACGTAGACCTCTCCGATCCTCCGCAACAAGCCTGGGAACTCGATGTCCGAGCGCTCACGGACAACCCCGGGGACGTGCTGCTGTCGATGCCTTCCACGCTCGATAGCTACTACGGCTACGGCAACACGTACCAAGTCGGTGACGTGCTGGTGGCCGCGACTGCTTATCCGCTTCCCAAGACCGACGAGTCTTCGTCGAGTCAGGGAGTCGGTGCCGTCACACTCGTCGGGGTGAATCCCGACGACGGAAGTCCGCTGTGGAAAACGCGAATCGGCGGAGTCATCGGCCAGTGCAGTCAGCAGAACGAATCCACGATCATCGCGTGCTGGGGCGATCGACGGATGATCTTTGTCGATACCGCGACCGGAACTCTGATGTCCGACCTCGGAACCGACTTCGATCTCAATGGCGCCACCATCGCCGGAGACACCGTGTACACGTCCGGCGAAAGGATGGACGGAACGGTTCGAACACGAATTCTTGCCAGCGGCACCACAACCAATTTGACTGCCAACTTCGTGCGTACCTTCGAACCAAGTGAGAAGTTCGGAGCCGTCTACACGGTCCCTCACACCGACACTGTCATTGCGATGGAACAGGGCGACGGCGGGGACCCGCAGTACCGCTATCGAATCTACGATCTGCAGTCCGGCGCCGAACGATTCCGATTCGAGGGCGATTCGCTTGTCCCTACCGGGAACGGATTGTTCCTCACCAGTGTCGGCGGCCGGTCGGGATATGCCGGAACCCAAAACCTCTTGGCTTCCGACGGATCCACGATTCGTGCGATACCGATTCCCTCGTACTCATCGTCGTCCTACCCGAGTAAGCCCTCGACGGCGGTGCCGATGTTTCTCGGCGACGGCGCCTACGATCCGGAGTCGGGTGACGAACTCTGGCGCAGTTCACAAATCGTCAACACCGCGACGGCCGGGACAGGAAGCGCCATCGCCGCAGTGGTAGGAAAAACAATCCTCGTCACGTCGCCGGAGACCCGCACAATCTCGGGTCTCGACGTCGAGAGTGGCCGACAACTGTGGCAAACACCCTGGCAAGACGCGTACTGGGTTCGAAGCGGTGCGACTGATGGCGATCACTTCGTCTTCAGCGACTACACCGGCATGCATTCGATCAGGGCTCGCGACGGAAAGATGATGTGGTCGGTCCCCCTTCCGCCAGAGGTCGATCCGCGCGGAGTCGTCGTCTCGAATGCCGGCAAAAACGTGTCGTTCTCCTGGCAAAACCACTTCACCGTTTGGCGATAGGCCGGCAACATCACCGGTTCAGTGTCGTACTGACCAGCCGGCTCAGCAACCAGCAAATGGATAGACGTACAGCCTCGATGGCCACAATCCAGTCTGGCGCGTTTGTTCAATTTCGGGGGAACGATCTCGAACAACTGCATGTATCTCCGCGACTCCGACTTCGGAAAGATCAGACCAGACCTGCGGTGAAGGGGTGCATACGAATCGCACCGACTCAGGTATCTGATCCAATCCAACGATAAAGGGAGCCAACGGGAATGGATGCGAAATCCCCAATTTGCAGTCGGCAACAAATAGTCCAGTTCGCGCGCGAACATCTGCGTACCGGGGGACCGAACTCAGACCAAATTCGTCGTCATTTCGGTTTGCAAAAACGCGCGTTCTTCACGCAGCTCGACACCCATCTGGACGATTCTGCACTTTCAATGCCCGAAAAAGTTGCACTCCGCCGCATCTGCCGACAGGAGGATAGAAGGTGCCCGATCAAACGTATGAACGTCTCAGCAGGTCAAGCCAACCCACCCCGGCCGATGTACGACGCGCTTCCTTTCCCACCCCAGAACCATCATGCTTGACGATCGAAAGCCGCCAACTACGTTGAGCCGCTGGATTCTTCCGCAGTCCCCTCTTCTCGGATCGGGATCATCGGAGATCCAACAGCCGCGCGACTTTCAGGCTCAAATGCAAGGCCAACCGGTCGTCGCCGTTTGCCAAGTCTGCTCGTGTTATCTCCTGAATTCGCCGCAAGCGATAGTACAAGCTCCCTCGATGCACACAGAGCGCCTCTGACGTTCGCTTTACGTCACCGGCATTGTCCAAAAAGCTCTCCAGCGTCGCGAGAAGAGCCTCACTTTTCGAGTCCTCATGGCTGAGCAAGGACTGCAAACCTGAGTGAATACTGTTCTCGAGTCGATCCTCCGACAGTTCGGCCAGAAGTCCGTAGACGCCGAGATCCCGATAACGCACAACATTTCCGAGCACCTTGACGACCTGGGCCACATCTGCGGAACGTCTGGACTCTTCGTAGGATTCGCGCACATCCGCAACCGAGGTTCGCGGTTCACCGATACCGACCCAACATTCGATGTTCTGGCGCCCACTTTCAGACAAGACTCGCTCCCGGGCTGCCACGATCAGCGAGTCCAGATGGGTTTGAGTCGAGCGTTCGGCCACCGATACGATCAACAGACTGTGGTCGGGGCGGTCGAGTTGGATTGCACTGTTCCGCGGGAGCCTCCGACGAAGCTGATCGACGCCGACGGCAACACTCAGACGATCTCTTTCGGTCAATGTCGACTGGTCGCCAGGACGGAGCAACACAGTGACCACGACTGCTGGACCCGCAGCCAACAAGCCCTCCTCGGCCAACCTGTTTGCCGCGTCCTCGCGCAGCGACCGCTCGCCCGACAGGACGTCTCGAGTAAGTTCCCGCTCCCGACTTCGGGACAACTCGTCCAGCAACTGTTCGCGGTGGAGGATCATCGCTGCCGCATCAGCCGTGCGCCTCAAGACCTCGGCTTGATCCTCGTCAACTTCGCCCTCCGAAGTCAACAGCCAGACGAAGCCCAGCAGCGCATTGCGGTACCGGATCGGCATCCCGACCCGGCCAAGGGTCAGCCCTAGTTCTTCGTTGACGGGAACAGTGAAGAGATCGAGGGCTTCACGGCCTCCACTCGCGTAGATGAAGTCTACGATCTCGCGTGAAACATTCCGCTGTAGAACGGAATTCATTCTGACTGAATCGACGGCACTGTCATGCGAGTTGTACGCGAGCAGACGAATCTGTACATCATCGATCGCAACGGAACGGTCCAGTCGGCGCCCGGTAGTGTCCACCAAATGCTGCAGTTCTCCGACCATGGTCGAACTGTACGAGCCCCCTCTCCGGTTTGCAACATATGCCCAAATTTCTACGTAGAAAATTGAACACATGACAGTGATGCAACTAACTTTTGCGCCATAGGCTCGCTTCATGCCAAGCACTCGAGACCCGTGACGTCTTCACTCGGTCCACAAACCGGCAGAAGTGGCAGCGACGAGAGCTGTTGCAGCCGTGGGATTTGCATAGTGGGGCGCGAGGCCGGCCGGCACGATCTCCCTCAGACGAGGTCGCCTCCGACCCGAAATCGACAAACGACCTTCGTTCGCCAGTTCAACATCGAATCCCACCGACCTCTTTCAATGTCGAATACCTCGAATGACATCGGTGACCGTGATGTCGCAAAGCCGTTGCCATTCAGCATATCCCGAGAGGAATCATCATGACCGGCACAGCGAATGCTCCTGCAGGGCATCAAACCGAGACTCCACCTGGACGTCGATCGGCGCGCCGTAGGGCCCTGATCGCCGGGGCGACAGGCAACATCGTCGAATGGTTCGATTTCACGATCTACGGTTTCACTGCCGCAGTTCTCGCGACAGTGTTCTTCCCTCCGGAGTTCGGCAGTGGCGCACTGCTTGCCACCTTCGCTCTTTACGGAGTCGCCTTCTTGGCCAGACCTGCCGGCGGCATATTCTTCGGACGGCTTGGTGACCGCCTCGGCCGACGGAGGTCACTGTCCCTGGCAATTACGCTCATGGGCTGCTCGACGGCGGCAATCGGTCTCCTACCGACGTACGCTTCGATCGGTGTTGCCGCACCGCTGTTGCTGCTGCTGTGCCGATTGGTTCAAGGATTCTCGGCCGGGGGCGAATACACCGGAGCTGCCACCTTCGTCGTCGAGCATGCGCCGTCCCACCGCCGAGGCTTGTACGCAGGGATAATCAGCTCTTCGTCATTTGTCGGCAGCATCTTGGCCACGGTCACAGTCTTGTCATTCAGCTCGGTCGGCGCTGAGCACTTCGCCGACGGAGGATGGCGTTGGCCGTTCATCATCGGAGGCGTTGTCGCCATGGTGGGCCTGTTCATGAGGCTTGCCGTCGAGGAGACTCCGGCGTTCAAGGAAATGCAAGAAAACGATTCCCTTCCAACCCGCCCACTCGCAGATCTGTTCCGCAATCACTGGCGGACTCTGCTCACGTCCTTCGTGTACTTCGCCTCGCTCGGTGTCGTTACTCATATGCTGCTCGGCTACATGCCGACATTTCTGGTTCTCTCAGCCGATGTTCCGAGCACGGTGGCACTGCTGATGACAACCGGCGCTTTGGTTCTCGCAGTACCGCTGTTCATCTTCTTCGGCGCCACAGTCGACCGAATCGGCCGGAGGCCACTCGTCAGAATCGGCATGGTGATGTCAGTTTTCGTCTCGGTGCCCAGCTACATGCTCATCGGTACCGGAAACATTTTCGCGATTGCCGTTGCACTGGCTTCTCTGGTCCTCGCGCTTTCCTTACTCGCGTCCGCTTTGCTCGTAATTCTCGAAATGATGCCGACGCATGCGCGATTCACCGGCACGGCAATCCCCTACAACATCGCATATGCACTTTTTGCAGGGACCGCTCCTCTGGTGTGCGCAGCACTGGTCAACGCCACTGGAAGCGATCTGTCGCCTGCCTTCTATGCGACCGCCATCGCTTTGATCGCGCTTCCCATTCTGTGGCGAGGGATTCCGGAAACGAAAAACTGGTCTGCCACGCAGGGCAGCCCGACGAAACATTTCTGACAACGGACGCGCCACGGCTGTGATTTTTTGCGCAGCTGTCGATAGCGTTCCGATGGCCGCCACGAGAGAGTTGAGGACGACGAACACCTCTGGACTTTCAGGTGCCAAATTCATTAAGACAGAGCCGAATCCGAGAAGTCGGGATGAAGCTCTCCAGAGGAAGTCGACGGCGTCGGAATTACCAGAACCCAAGCTTGCCGGATCGAACAGCTGTGCTTTCGATCCGGCGAAGCCATCAGTAGAAAGAGAGGCCGAAAGTGCCTACCGACAAGACCGATGCAGTTGTGGTCGGAGCTGGAGTGATCGGCAGCTCCATCGCCTACGAACTGGCCGCTCGAGGCTACGAAGTCCTGGTCATCGACAAGTCTGGTGGTCCGGGCTACGGCTCGACCAGTGCATCCAGTGCGGTTATCCGGTTCAACTACTCCACATTCGACGGTATGGCTGCGGCTTGGGAGTCGCTGCATTGCTGGCAAAACTGGAACGAGCATCTCAACGCGACAGTCGACGGCGCGCTTGCGAAGTTTCGGCAATGCGGGATGGCACTGCTCGATGTCGACGTCGCGCCCCACGCGCGCACGATCGGATTATTCGAGAAGATAGGAATCGATTACCAGCTTTGGGACGCAACGACACTCGTCGAGAAGATTCCCGGTATCGACGCCGGCAAATACTATCCTCCGAAGCCAGTCGACTCGGAGTCCTTCTTCGCAGATGCCGAAACCACGCTCGGCGCGCTGTACACACCTCAGGCGGGGTTCGTCGACGACCCGCAACTGGCTGCCGCGAATCTTGCTGCGGCAGCACGTTCGCACGGTGCAGTTTTCGCATACAACACGCGTGTAGTGGCAGTCGAGCAGTTGCCTGACGGCATCTGGCAGCTAGGGCTCGACGACGGGGAAAGTGTGAAATCCAAGATTGTCGTCAATGCCGCCGGCCCCTGGTCAGGAGCGTTCAACAAGCTGTCGAACGTCGGGGCCGACTTCAAGGTTTCGGTTCGGCCCTTGCGCCAGGAAGTTCATCACGTCACCGCACCCACTGGCTACAACGACGACGAGATCCTCGGCCCGATGATCGCCGATTTGGATCTCGGAACCTACATGCGAGCCGAACCTGGAAACGGATTCCTTGTCGGCGGAACCGAACCGGATTGCGATCCGCTCGAGTGGATCGACGATCCTGATACCGCCAACCCGAATCGCACTGTTGCCCGGTTCGAAGCGCAGGTTTTCCGCGCCGCCAGGCGTTTCCCCACCCTGGAGGTCCCGTCACAACCGAAAGGTATTGCCGGCGTGTACGACGCAGCATCCGACTGGACCCCGATCTATGACAAGACAGACAGGCAAGGTTTCTACGTCGCCATGGGCACCAGCGGGAACCAATTCAAGAATGCCCCTATCGCTGGGCGCCTCATGTCCAGGATCATCGACCAGGTGGAAGCTGGACACGATCACGACGCTGATCCCCTGACCTATGTCGGGATGCACACCGGGCTCGAAATCGACCTCGGCGCATTCTCCCGCCTTCGGGCACCCAATGCCGAGTCGACCGGGACCGTCATGGGTTAGAAGTGTTGTCCGGCTTGGAGAATCGATAGCCGCGACAACTGAATAGACACGGCTGTGGGTGTCCACCACGTGGTGGACACCCACAGCCGACTTCTCCTTCAACGGCGTCTACGGAAAATCGCCCGTCGAACGTGTCAGCGTGCACATCGTCGCCGGGACGAACAGCTACCGTGCATGGCATTTTTTCAAGTAGCTAAGGAACGATGCCTGCAGCCCGGTTACGTGCGTCTCGTGCAACAACGCGGTCGAAACATCCTGCGACCGTCCCTTGCCATGCAACTGCTCCACGACGGCGAGAACGTTGCGTGACAGTCCGCGATAGATCGGAATGGGTCCAGTCAGTTCGGCTTCGTTCAGCGTGACGTGCAGCTGCGGAACAACTGAGCCCACGCCACGCTCGGGCAGTGCCTCGACCAGTGTGTGGATCTGGCTGTCGGCGTTCACAACTCCGGGACTACCCGCACCGAAGGTCGCGAATGGGGGCGCGTCGCGCAGCCATGCGTAGAGGGCGAAAAGGCCTCCGTACGAGTACCCGAAGAGTCCGTGCCCGGACTCGCTGACACGTAGCTCCGACGAGTACAGGCGAGGGTGGAGTTCGTTGGTCAGGAAGTCGAGGAAGACGTCCGCGTGGGTGTCTGCCAGCTCCTCGAGGTAGGCGTCCACATACTCCTGGGTCATTGCACCCGAGTCGCGAGCAGCGGCAAGAGTGGCCGTCATTTCGTCGCCTACCGGTTCCCCGGGCGGCACGAGATCGCGGTTGCGTAGTCGTGCCCAGTTGGCAGCTTCTTCACCGGCATAACCGACGCTGACCTGGATGTACGGGGCGATCGTCAGATACGGGTCTGCCTGCGTGACGATGAGCGGAGCGGTAAGACCTACAGCCCAGTTGCCGTCCATCACGTATATCAGCGGTAAGGGATCCGTGGAGTCCGCGTAGCCGGGGGGTGTGGTCACCCAGATGCCGTAGCTGTACCCCGACTTCGCCGTTATTTCGAAGTACTCCGTGTCTGCAAAACATCCGTGCAGCATTGCGCTCATCGAACCTCTCCCTTCACTACGTGGCCGGCCTTCACGACGAGAACAGCCATGTCCGGATCGGCGAACACCTTGGCGTCGTGGAGCGGGTCTTGCTGCCAGGCGACCATGTCCGCCTGCATTCCGACGCGGATAGTTCCAACGGTGTCCCCGATACCGAGGATGTCGGCGTTGACGCTGGTGGCCGATACGAGAGCATGCATCGGCGACTCCAACTCGGCCCGCAAGCGCAACTCCTCGCCTCGGCGCTGCTGGTGCGGCCCGATGAGGTCCGAGCCCAGGCCGATCCTCAGGCCTGCTGCGCGAGAGACCGCGAGTGCCGAGGCCATGCGTTGACGTACTCCGGCGGCGCGGTCTCGTATTGCAGGGTCCAGGTCCATGCTCTCGGTGTCCGTCAACTGCTCGACCACGGCGAAGGTAGGGACCAGAGCCACGTCATGCTCGCGCATCAGCTGGGCGGTCTCTTCGTCGATGTCGGTGCCGTGTTCCACGCACCGGACACCGGCTCGCACTGCGTTGCGAATGCCCGCATTGTTGTGCGCGTGCACCGTGACGTAGGTGCCCCGCGACGCTGCTTCTTCCACTGCCACGGAGATTTCCTCGACGGTGAACTGTGTGTCGGTGAGGCTGTCATGGCCTCCGACGACACCGCCGGTGACGCACAGTTTCAGAAATGTTGCGCCTCGGCGGAACGATTCGCGCACGTTGCGTCGTAGCTCGTCGGCATTACCCGACATCAAGGACAAGGCGCAGAGCCCGGGAATGTGGTGCATGTTCCACAGCTCGGTCGGCTCCCATGCGGCCCCGTAGTAGCCGTGTCCACCGGTCTGGCACTGCACAGGACCGCACGAGAGGACACGCGGACCACGCACCTTGCCGCTCGCAATAACGTCGACGACTCCGCCGTCGATGCCACCGACGTCTCGCACCGTGGTGAAGCCCGCGTCGAGGGCATCGCCCGCGGTGGCGAAGATGCCCGCAGCCAGTTCGGCTGCCGAGAGCTCAAACCCGAATTGCCTTCGGATCGGACTCGAAATACCCAGGTGCACATGAGCATCGATCAGCCCCGGAGTCAGAAGCATGCCGTCCAAGTCAACTGTCGTCGAACCCGACGGCGCCTGTCCGATCGCGGTGACAATGCCGCCACTCACGCACACGTCGACTTCGACCGGGTCGGTGCCCGATCCATCCGCGACCATGCCGCCGGCAAACCATACGTCAGTCAAAGGGACCTCCCGAGCATTGGAAACCACTCTCCTAAACACTGGTGAATTCGATATGCGGTACCGTACTCAACAGTGGTGAACCCGTCAATGGAGGTAGCGTGAGATCGCCGGTTGGGGAGGGTCGAGAGCGACTGTTGCAGGCACTGTTCGACGAGTTCGGTGAAACCGGCCCAAGCCCGAAGCTGTCGATGCGCCAAGTAGCGGAGCGACTCGGAGTGCACCACACGCTGCTGACCTATCACTTCGGATCACGACCGGGGCTCCTCAGCGCCGTGCTGTCGGAAGCTCGCCGCCGTGACAACCTCGTCATCGCCGCGATTGGCAAGGATCTCGGGTTCGCGGCCCTGTGCAGGGCGATCTGGACCTTCTACTCGAACGCCGAGCACGAAGATCGAAGCCGCACCTTTTTTCACCTGGCCGGACTTGCGGTTTACGAGCACAAAGCATTTCAAGATTTCGCCGCCGACCTCGACGATTTGGCGCACCTCCTCGAAGCGGCGGCCCTCCGCGAAGGGTTCACAATGGTGGACGCAAAGCAGCAGAGCATCATCGCAACCGCATGTCTGCGAGGACTGTTGCTACAGAGGTTGCTCACCCCCGACGCCGAGGTCGACGCGGCAGCCGAGCGCTTCATCACCTCGTTGACAGCGTCCACCACGTAAACCCCTCATACACAACCGATCACCCCCGTTCGAGATCACCGGCGCGGGGGCGTTTTCCCTGGGCTCGGGCATGTTTCGGCGTGAGACGGTTCCCTGAGCCCCGGTTGAATGATGGTCGATCACCCTTTCGACATCTGTACGAGCGAAACGCCGAAAGATGCGACAAGTGAATGTATCCCGGCTCAGCAGACACACGACATCATCGACAAGTCCGATGATTCACATGAGTTTCGAAAGTCAGGATTGAATTGTGACCATTGCCTTCCGTGCCGCAGAGTTGAACAGCGCAAGTGGGATCTTCCAGCAAGCACTGCTCGGCCAACCCAGTGCAGAGCCACTCGGCGGAGACATCATCACTCGTGCAGATGTCGAGTTCACCAGTGACGACGGCCGCATTCAATCCGGAGTCTGGGAGAGCGAACCGGGAAAGTCGCGGTGGGAGTTCCTCACCCGCGGCGAGATCATCACCATCGTCTCCGGCGCCATGACCGTGGAGGAGGACGACGGCGATCCCGTACATCTCGTTGCCGGTACGAGTGCAATCTTCCCAATCGGATGGAAGGGTACGTGGACGGTCACCGAGACCGTACGCAAGGTGTTCGTCGTATACAACGTATGACCGAGAGAATCCGCAACATCCGACTTTCACGGCCCGTCGTACGGACGGATCTCACGACGCAGCCCACTTGCCCTGAGTACCTGTCGCTGCACTCCCGCCCTCACGGAATCCTCGGTGCCGATTACTCTCACATGGTTTCTGGCGCGAGTGATCGCCGTGTACAACAACTCCCGAGTCAGCAGTGACGACGCCTCGGCCGGCAACATCACCGATACGGTGTCGTACTGGCTGCCCTGGCTCCGGTGAATCGTCATCGCGTAAACCGTCTGCACCGACGAGAGTTGGCTCGGGTGAATCAGAAACGCATCACTGCCCCGCTGGAATGCGGCAATAGGCACGCCATCCTCACGCTGCACGATCACCCCTGCATCCCCGTTGTAGATCTTCGCCTCGTAGTCGTTGGCCGTCACCAACAGGGGTTGGCCCGGATACCACCGCGTCGGGTCAAGAAACTGCCCTGATGCCGTGCCGACCCACTCCATCGCCTGCTGCGCCCACCTCCCGACACCGTACGGTCCGTCACGGTGGGCGCACAGAAGGCGGTGCGATTCCAAGCCTTTCAGCGCGCCGATCGCATCACCCACCTCGGCCGACGCCGTCACCACCTCTGAACTCGCAACGATGTCGGCGCGCAATGCGTCAACATCCTCGGGCGAATGGAAGGAGACGGCTGGATCACCGCTGCGCAGGATACGCAGAACCTCAGCGGAATCTCCCGCTCGAACTGCCCTGGCCAACGACGCGATGGTTCCGTCGAAGCGGCGCCCGCGTGAGAGTTGAATGATCCCGCCCCGCAGACGATCCTGTTCATCCGCACTCAATGCCTCTTCGGAACCAGTGGCCGTGAGATCGTCACCCACCAACTGTGTCAGCGTCGGATTTCCACTGACCTTTACCGGGCGGGCGACAAGATCAGCAAGAACAGCGCCCGCGTCGACTGAGGTCAACTGATCGGGATCGCCGACGAGCAGTAGCCGGGCATCGGGGCGAACGGCTTCGAGCAGGCGCGCCATCAACGTGAGGGAGACCATCGACGTCTCGTCGACGACGACCACATCGTAGGGAAGTCTGTTGGTCGCATTGTATTTGAAACGACTCGAACTCCCCCGCTGCCAACCGAGTAGGCGGTGCAGGGTCATGGCCGCGAGTTCTTCGGGAAGGCCAAGGCTCGCGGTCTGCTCACGTACGGACTCCTGCAGCCGTGCTGCGGCTTTACCCGTCGGTGCGGCCAGACCGATGCGAGCATTCGAACCCAATTCCTCCGACAGGAGAGCGAGAATACGTGCGACCGTATGGGTTTTGCCGGTTCCGGGCCCACCGGCGATGACGGTGGTCCACTGTGTCGCGGCGAGAGCAGCTGCTATCCGTTGACGATCCGGCGCGATGGTCGGCCCGTTCTCGTCGACGAACAGCGAATCCAGCCGCGATCGGACCGCTTTCAGGTCGGCGGGCGGCCACGTGGACGCCCGCTCGTCGAGCACTCGCCGAATCGTCTGCTCCTGCAGAAAATATCGATCGAGGTAGAGGAGTTCACCGTCGTCCGTGTCGACCAACCGGAGCGGTCTGAGAGGTCCGGCGTTTCCGCCGATCACCAGAGGGCTCAGCCGAAGGGCGGCAACGATCTCCGACGGTTCGGGCCACGGCAACGACGTAAGTTCCTCCTCCGTCGCATTGTCGACGCTCACATCACGCATCCGTCGTAGATCGAGGCACACCGAACCTGATCGCACGGCCCGAACTGCCAACGCCGCGGCCAGCATCACTTCTTCGGAAGTTTCACCGCCCAGGCTGCACACTCTCGTCGCGACATGAACATCGGCGGCAACCAGAACCCCGGCTTCGTTGAAGATTCGCACGATCCCTTTGGCGCGCTGCGCCAATTGCGCCTCGGTCATCGAATCTTCTCCCCTACTGTGTGGGACGCATCAAGACCGGCCAGCAGATCCGATAGTTCAACCGTCAGCTGAGCAGGCGGTTTCCATTCGAAGACACCGCATTCCGGCGGGCTGTCCGGGCCGAGCATCCCACGCACGAATTGATACTGCGCGCCCCCGAGATGACGGTGCGGATCGTAGTCGGGCAGGCGCCACCGCAGATACCGATGCAGTGCAACCGAATACAGCAGTGCCTGCAGCGGATAGTGCGAGCGCATCATCTCCGTCGCCATGAGTTCACGCGTGTAGTTGGCAGCCGTCAGATCGCCGCGACCGATCCGGTTGGTCTTGTAATCGACGATCACGAACGACGGGCCCGGGATCCGCAAGACTGCGTCGATACTGCCCGTCAGGAATCCGCGCATCGGTGACGTCTCGACACGGTCCAGATAGTCGGCGTACGACGCCAGAATGTCGTCGGAGGAAAGGTGGCGCCTCAACAGTTCCGATACTCCGCGGAGTGTGACACTCATCGACACCGGATCGTCGCCACCGGCCAGTGGGAGTTCGAAATCGAGTTCGGGAAGACGATCTTTCGGCGCGATCGTGGCCAAGGTTCCGAATCCCAAGGGAGTCTGCATCACCAGATACAGCGCATCCGCGAGTGCTTCGGAGTCGACCTCGGCCGCCCGTACCGAGACCGCCTCGGCGCAACGCATCCCGAGTTCCGCTCTCAGATCTGCCACAGCCGTGTCCACCACCTCGAGCACCTCATGCACCAGCGTGCCGAATGCGGCGCCCGCGGGAAGTCCGTTCATGGGTGAAGGGAACGCCTCCAGGGGCGAGGGGGTAATGCTCTCGAGGTCTACGGAATCCTCTGGCTCGTCGTCTTTTTCGGGATCCTCGACCTCACTGCCCGTGGTCGTGACCGCGTGGTGCGCTCCGGCGGTGAGTGCCGAGTACGACGTACGACGCCACAGAGTGTCCAGGTCTCGATCGAAACGCGCCGCGGCCAGTTCGGTCACGTCCGCAGCCGCTCTGGACCAGTGGACGGGCGAGGGCGGATGGGGACCAACAGGTTCCACCGAGATCACGTCGGACGCTGCTGCCGGCCAGGTTGCGAGCCGTGCTGCGGTTGTACCGTCGTCGAGCACCTTCACTACCCGAGCAGGTTCGGCGATGCCGGGTGTACGTCCGAGCATCAACCGGTGCAGCGGCGAGCGGGAGGTCCCGTAGCTGGGTGCCCACCAGAGCACGAGTTGGCACTGCGCCCGGGTCAGCGCCACGTACAGCAGCCGCAGTTCTTCGCCCGCTTCTTCGGCCTCCGCAACAGTCTTTCTGGCGTTGTACCCCGGGCCTTCCTGCCCGCCGACGTCGAGGATGCGGCGTCCCTCCGGGTCGTGCAACAGCTGCGTCGGCGAGTTGAAGCCGCCAACGCTCTCCCAACTGAACGGGACGTAGACGATCGGGAACTCGAGCCCTTTGGTGGCATGCACCGTAGCGATTTGCACTGCGGCAGCGTCACTGTCGAGGCGGCGGCTTCGATCGGTGGCGCTCCCGGACGTCGGTTCCTTGATCCGATCGGAAAGCCAGCGAACCAGTGCGCTCAACCCGAACGCTTCCTCGGTCGCGACGCGACCGAGGAGTTGTGCGACGTGCCGCAGATCGGTGAAATCTCGTTCGCCGGACGGGGCCGCGAGTACACGCTTCTCCAGATTTGTTTCGGCAGAGATTCTTTCGAACACAGCCGCAAACCCGACGCGTGCGAACAGCCCGGAATAGGAGCGCAGTTGACCTGCAAGTTCTGCAACGACGTTGTCGCCGTCCTTGTCCAGTTCTTCGGAGGTGCGCCCGAAAATCGGCGAGAGGGCCGTCAACCGGACACGATCGGAGCGATGGGGCTGCTCGATCGCCTGCAACAGCCACAGCCACTGGGTCGCACTGGGTGTCGCGAAAACACTGGACCCTCCGGTCAATACGGAAGGTACACCGACGGCATCGAGAGCATCACGGATCATCGCCACGTGCTTGTGGGTGCGCACCAACACCGCGACGTCTCCTGGTTCGACCGGGCGTGGATCACCGTCGACTGCCAAGCGGGCATCGCCGCCCAGGAGCGCGACCACGTCTGCTGCGACGTCGTCCGCGACGCGACTGCGAAGTCTGCCTACGGCCGGAAATCCCGAACGATTGAGCGGTCCGGCTCCGGTACGGGGCAGATGGCGTACACGCATCGGCACCGGGCCGAACAACCGAGACTTTTTGTGCGAAGCCTCCACCGGATGCGCGACGATGCCTTCGTTGCCGAGTGCGGCACCACCGTAGAGGTGTTCGAGTGCCGCCAACAACCCTGGGTCGCTACGCCAATTGGTGGTCAACTCCTGGTGCGCATCCGCCTGATCGACCGCATCGAGATAACTCAGAACTTCTGCCCCGCGGAACGCATAGATGGCTTGTTTGGGATCACCGACCAGGACCAGGGTGGTGTGTCCGTGGAAGGCCAACCGCAGAATGTCCCACTGCAACGGATCGGTGTCCTGGAACTCGTCGATCAACACAACCTTGAACTTTTCGCGCACCCGACGACACGCGACGGGACCGTATTCCGGATCCGTCAATACACCGTGCAACAGCGTCAGCAGATCGTTGAAGTCGCGAATTCCTTTGGTCCGCTTACGTCGTTCGACCTCGACACGAGCAGCAGCCGCGAAGAGGACGTGCTGACCGGGTGCGGTCTCCTCCTCGCCGTCGGGTTCGAGAATTGCCTGACCATCGCCGACGGCGCTTCGGGCGATGGCCAGCGCGTCCTTCGTGGAGAACGGTGGAGACGAGTCCGTCCGGCTGTAGCGGCTGAGGTACAAATCCGAGACGACCTCACTGATCAGGTCGTCGACCGACTCCACAAAAGTTGTGTCCGGTTCGCGTTCCCCGGCGATGCCGAGTCCGTCGAGCATCCTCTGACAGAAACTGTGGGTGGTCGTGATGGTGCCGGCGTCGAACTCCGCGAGAGCGCGCAGGAGTCGACGACGCCGCACGCCGATCTCCTCGTCGTCAGCTGTGGCGAGGTACGCCACCAGATCATCATCCGACCGCCTCGCCGCCTCCGGGTCGACCAGAGCGGCGGACACTCCCGCGAACCTCTCCCTGGCACGCTCACGAAGTTCCTGAGTGGCGGCCCTACTGAATGTCACCAGCAGAACTTGCGATATGTCGGCGAGACCTTCGGCAACACAACGGGTCGCGAGTCCGACGATCGCGTAGGTCTTGCCAGTTCCGGCGCTCGCTTCCAACACCGTAGTGCCGGTAGGCAGTGGCCCCAATAGATCGAAGTCCACGGGTTACTCCGCTCTTTCGTTGGTCAGCAACGGATCCCACAGTCGTCGGGCGAGAACTCCGAATCGAGTCGGTTCCTCGGCCCAGACGAATTCGTCGTCCGACGGCGGATCCGCAGCCAACTCCGCAAGTGTTCGAGCTTCTCCGAAAACGTAAGCGTTGCTTGGATCGATCATCTCGCCGTACTGCCCGGTCCACTGGGTGTCCGCACCGTTTGTCGCATCGTCGACCGACTCCCCACCAAAGCGTCGGCGCGCATATTCGGCTGAAGTCGCGGCCCACATCGGCAACGGGCGCTGCAGCCCCCGCTCCCGTAGGTCCACCAATTGCTGCAGTATCTCGACCGCATTGCCTGGCGCATCGAGCACCGACCGTGCCGCTGCGATCTTTCCCCGACCCCGTCCGATCGAGACTGCATCGAGCGGACCGGGTCGTCCGTGTGATTTCAAGGCGAGGAGATTGATCCAGGCCGTCATCCGATGTTTAGGCGCCAGTGAGGAATACGACGCTCGCACCACTGAATTGCCGTGCACACCGGTTACCGTTCCGGTGAGACGACGCCCGTCACCGAGGTCGATGTCGACGTCGACAGCCTCGGAGTCGCCCTCGAGGTGTGGCAATGCAAGACCGGCAAGTTGGTCTACCACCCACTCGACGTTGCCCAGAACCGTAGCGCCCAGGTTGTAGGGCGGCAGAGTGCCGCGGCGCCACTCGGCTGCACGGAAATCCGCCGAGCTGCGTCCAGCCAAGCGCGAGAGAAGCATTCGGTCACCCAGAGCCCAGGTGGACAGTGGATCGAGCTCGGTTGCCAGCGAATCCGCGATGTCGTCGTCGAGTTCCGGTACCCGGACGCCGAGGCGTTGGCGCAGAAAACCACGCGCGGGATGTACCAGGAAGTTCACCAAGTCGGCGAGGTTCACTTCCTTCGGATGCACCTCGAGTAGCTCGGCCGACAAGACTGTCGGCAATTCGACCGGTGTTCCGGAGGCAGCCCTCGCACCGGCCAGCGCTGCCGTGTCGAAGCTGAACGGCTTGTTCGGCGCGAAGTTTCGATTGTCGAACGATTGCAACGGATGCCGTGTCAGCACTCCGTTGATCGCTTCCGGACCCACCGTCGCACTGAGTACGTCGAGAAGGCCACTGAGGGGGATCGCCGGTGGTCTGACGACACCGGTGACCGGATCGGCACCGGTATACAACAGAATCAGATGTTCGCCCGCAGACATCACGGCATCGAGAAGCAGTTGCCGGTCTTCACTGCGCAGATCACGCTCCCCCACAACGGGATCACGGGACAAGATGTCGTCGCCGTCGACTCCACCGGTTCGAGGGAACACCTCGTCGTCGAGTCCGATCAGCACGACCACGCGATGCGGTACCGAACGCATCGGAACCATCGTGCACACCGTCAGTTCGCCGGTTCGGAAGTTGGCACGCGTCGGTCTGCCCGCGAGGCTGCGCGAGAGCATCGCGCGAACATCGGCCAGACGTAACACCGTCTCTCCGCCGAATTCGACAGCAGCTACCAGTTCGCGGTGGGCCCCCGCGCTCTGCCAGGAATCTGCGGGCGCTGTGTCGGTCAGCAGATCCAGGGCCCGCATCAGCACACGAAGCCATTCGGCCGGTGAATGTGGGCCGGCAAGATCGCGAAGCGAGACGGCCAGGCGATCGACGAACTCTGCGAAACGTCCAGTCAGGTCGATGTCTGTGCCGTCCACGTCATCGAGTGGTAGCGCGAGATCCAGCCAGGCATTTTCCGATTCGTCCGCGCTGACCCCCAACAAGATTCGGTCCATGGCGGTGTTGAAGGTGTTCTGCGGAAATGCATCGAGGCCGAACGTGGCACGCTGCCGACTACCGATTCCCCAGCGAGCACCCGCTTCCGTCGTCCATTCCCGCAATCTTTCCAACTCGTCGTCGCCCCACGAAAAACGTGTGCGGACAGGCTCGGTCGCGGCCAGGTCGAGAACCTCACTGGCTGTGGCCCGGCCGTCGGCCAATTCGAGGAGAGAGCCGAGAACGGCCAGGACAGGATTGGTCTGACGTAATCCGCGGTCTGCCAGCCTTACTCGAAGGAGATGCCCCGGGTGGCCATGGACGCCTTGCCCGAATGCAGCACGAACCAAAGGTGCGTACGTTTCGACGTCCGGGCACATCACGAGTACGTCGCGCGGCTGCAATGTCGGGTCGTCCTCGAACAATCGGAGCAGACATTCGCGGAGCACCTCGACCTGCCGTGCCGGCCCGTGGCAAGCGTGGACCTGAACTGTCCCATCCGGTTCCGCTGCAACCCTGGGAGCACGATCTGCGATGACATCGGCCTTGACCGTCGCCAGGAGGGATTTCGGGCCGGCTGGTTCGGGAAGATGCACCGACTCGAACTCGGCGGCACCGAGGCTGATCTGAAGTTCACGAACGTCGCGAGCAAGACTCGACAGCAACGGATTGGCGGATATCAGCGCTGACCCGTCTTCCGAACGTCGGATCGTGCTCCTACTTCGAGGCGGTATGCGCGAGCTCATCTTGGTCCACAGCGCGGGGCTGGGATGCGGGAGCCAGATGTGCACGTCCCGATTCGCACTGAGTGCGCTCAAGATCATTCGCTGATCGACCGGCAGCCGGGTCGGCCCGAAGACCGACAGACGTTCCGGTAGGTCGACCAAGGCCGGGTCCTCGACCAGCGCGCGGCTCACTTGCCCCAGTCGCTCTGCGGGCCCCGGAACGTCGATCTTGTCCGCGACGATGCACCACAGACGTGCCTGCCATTCGAAATCCTCCGACAGCGCCAATCCGTGTCCGTCGGTCAACCGCCCGGCGGCCCAGTCGATCAGCATCTGCGGGCGTTGCGCGGCATAACTGCGGAAGAGTTCGGTGACATGTGTGGCGGAGGCAAACCGTCGACCTTCACGATGGCCTTCGAGATGTTTCGCCAGGACTCCGCACCAGGGCTCGCCGAGGGACTCGTCGATCACATCGAGAACCGTCCACACCAATCGCGTCGGCGACCATGGGTCGTCGTCAGCCGTGATTCCACTGACCGCGGCCACGGACTCCGCGACCAGGCGCGCGGGTGAAGGAAACGCGATGTTCGCAGAAATTCCGTCCACTGCTGACGGTCCGGACGTGCCTAGCTGGGAGGACAGCCGCTGATTGAGCCAACGCTCGACGCCCTTGGCCGGCACCGCAACAGTTTCCCGGGCGAATGGATCCGACAGCGGGGTACGGAGGAGCGTGGCCAACGCCGAGACCAAGGTGTCCGAACGCTCGGCCCGGTACAACTTCAGCAATCTTCGCTCCCCTCACTCCGTCCAGACGTCCATCTCACCACGGCGCTGTGACAGGAGACGCCGAACCAGCCTCACGCAGCGGTGACGCGCAGGCAACATGACCGCAACCGGACGTTCGTACTGTGCGGGAATGACCAGTCCCGTCACCACACCTCGCCCCGCTGGAACCGGTCTCGACATCTCCGGCCTCGGCAAGACCTTCGAGATGGGTCGTCGGTCGGTGACCGCGCTGACCGACGTGTCCCTTCAAACCAGCGAAGGCTCTTTCCTGTCTCTGCTCGGGCCGTCCGGATGCGGGAAGTCCACCGTTCTTCGCATCCTTGCGGGCCTCGATAATCCGACGTCGGGAACGGCCCTTGTCAACGGGCAGTCGCCCGCCGAGTTACGCAAGCGCCGCGAACTCGGAATCGCCTTCCAGGATTCGGCTTTGCTGCCGTGGCGAACAGTGGCCTCCAACATCAAACTGCCCCTTCAGGTTGCCGGCATCGATCCCGACCCCGGACTGATAGCCGACCTGATCGCTCTCGTCGGCCTCGAAGGATTCGAGAAGGCCAAGCCCGCTCAATTGTCCGGCGGTATGCGTCAGCGTGTGTCGATCGCACGATCGCTCGTGGTCAAGCCGAGTGTCCTGCTACTCGACGAGCCTTTCGGCGCGCTGGACGACATGACCCGACAACGACTCAACATCGAATTGCTCAGGATCTGGACCGAGAAACCGGCGACCACGTTGATGGTGACTCACGGAATCGCCGAAGCCGTGTTCCTCTCCGACGTCGTTGCCGTCATGACGCCGCGGCCCGGACGCGTCCTCGAAGTCGTGCCGATCGACCTGCCGCGCCCGCGTACACCCGAGATGATGCGTACACCCGAGTTCCACGAGATCCACGACTACCTCTCCGGACTGCTCTTCGGAAAAGCAGGCGTCGCATGACAATTACCGATATCGAGAACGTCGCGACCGCGGCGGCGCAGCCATCTGTACCGCGCCGGATCCGATTTAGGCGTCCTACGTGGTTCGGCGGTGCAGTCGGTATCTGCGGACTGATCGTGCTCTGGTGGATTCTGGCGGCGGCCGGTGTTGCGGGAGGCACGATTCCGACGCCGTGGGTGGTTGTCTCGACGATGTTCGACGACGGTTGGTCGCTGTACGGACCCAATTTCACCGTCACGGCTTCCGGTGCGCTGCAGGGCTTTCTCTGGGGAAACCTGCTGGCGATAACGCTTGCCGTGCTTGTCGTTCTCATTCCGCCCATCGAGGGATTGGCCACACAACTGGCGATCCTGAGCTACTGCACACCGCTGTTGGCGCTTGGCCCGATCATCCTGGTCGTCTTCGGCGGCCGGACCCCCACAATCTTTCTCGCCGCAATGTACTGCTTCTTCACCACGATGGTCGGCACACTCGCCGGCCTGAGATCGGCCGACAAGACGAGCCTCGATCTCGTCGCCGCCTACGGCGGTGGGCGTTGGCAGAAGTTCACCAAAGTTCAACTTGTGAGCGCACTTCCGAGCACCTTTGCTGCCCTCAAGATTGCTGCACCTTCGGCCGTACTGGGTGCAATTCTCGGCGAGTATCTCGGCGGGGTGGACAGCGGGATCGGCGTCGCACTAACGGCCGCTCAGACGTCGTACAACGTCCCGCGAACGTGGGGAATGGCTATCGCCGCCGCCTTGCTCGCCGGTCTGGGGTACGCCGTCGTCGCAGCGATCGCCCGGCTCGTCACCCCGTGGACGAGCGCTCCGGGAGCACAGAAATGACCGCGGTACGAGGAACATTGAGATTCCTCGCCCCGATTGCCATCGCCTCGGCGCTGTTGCTTGTCATCTGGGTGGTCTTCCTCAACGCCTTCCCCCAGGTCGGCCCGCGTGTGGGAAAGACGCCGGCCGACGTCTGGGAGTACCTGTTCTCCGGCCCAAAATCCGCCGACGCTCGTTCGGGCATCATCGACAACCTGTTCATCACTCTGCGCGACGCCGGTGTCGGCTTTGCCGTCGGAATGACTGCCGCGCTCGTGGTGGCATCGATCTTCGTCGTTTCCCGCACTGTCGAACAGACTTTCATGCCCGTTGCAATGCTTCTACGATCTGTTCCTCTCGTTGCGATGACCCCGATCATCGTCCTGATATTCGGCCGCGGAATCGTGGGTGTGACGGTCATGGTTGCGATAGTGGTGTTCTTTCCGGCCCTGGTCATGATCATGGTCGGTCTGCGCGCCGCTCCAGCTCAGGCACAAGACCTCATCGCTGCGTACGGCGGGAGTCGTTGGACCGCATTGCGAATGGTGTCCGTACCGTCCGCACTTCCGGCGGTGTTCGCCGCCGCTAGGGTGTCAGTGCCCGGCGCTTTGATCGGAGCACTGATCGGCGAATGGCTCGGTAGCGGTCAAGGCTTGGGTTCGAGCATGATCAAAGCCATTCCGCGCTACCAGTACAACGAATTGTGGGCATCTATCGTGGTGATCACCGTGGTGTCGATCGTCCTCTACGCCGTGGTCGGGATCTTCGAAAGCATCGCTCTGTCTCGTTTCGGTCCTTCGGCGGGCAAGTCGTGACATCTGTTAACACGACCTCAACAAACTCTCTCTCCCAAGCAAACTGAACGAAACCGACTGGCCCTAGTGTTCCGATTCATGACGCCATTCAAGCCCGTCCGCCAGCTGGACCGCAGGGCCTTCTTCCGCTACTCCGCGCTGACCGGCATCGCAGTCGCCGGTAGTGCGTCATTGCTCGCGTGTAGCAGTGACTCCAGCAGTTCGAGTGGCGGAACCACGGACGACTGTTCCGAATTCGGAACAGTTGCAGTGCAGTTGTCCTGGATCAAGAACATCGAGTTCGCCGGCGAGTACTTCGCTCTCGACAAGGGGTACTACAAGGATGCCGGGTTCGGGAATGTCGACCTGGTGGCAGGTGGCGCAGCCGGTACCGGCGTCGAAGCCGGCTTGGACACCGGCAAGGTGTGGATCGGAATGTCCGCACCGCAGCTCACAGCCCCCGCTGTGCTCGACGGACTGGAGGCGAAGATCGTCGGGGCCACGTTCCAGAAGAATCCGTTTGCGATTGTCAGTTCCGCTGCGGCACCGATCAACTCACCGCAGGACATGATCGGCAAGAAGATCGGCGTCCAGGATTCCAATCAGCTCGTCTTCGGAGCTCTCCTGGCAGCAAACGGCCTGACCGAAAGCCAGATGACGATCGTGCCCGCGCAGTTCGATCCGAGCCCCCTGGCAAACGGCGAGGTGGACGGCTGGGTCTCCTACGTGACCAACGAGCCGATCACACTGGCCGCCAAAGGTTTCCCCAACGCCCACTTCCTCTTCGCGGACTACAACCTGCCGTTGGTCGCCGAATCGTTCACGGTTCTCCAGTCCACCATCGACAACGAGAGGGACAAACTCAAGGCATTCCTGAAGGCCGAGATCCAAGGATGGAAGGATGCGGTCGCCGATCCGGCAGAGTCGGCACGGCTTGCCGTCGAGGTCTACGGCAAGGACCAGAACCTCGAACTCGAAGAGCAGATCAAGGAAGCCACCGCACAGAATGATCTGGTGGTGTCGGCAGATACCAAAGCCAACGGGTTGTTCACGATGACACCCCAACTGATCGAACAGAACATCGCGGCACTGTCGAAAGCGGGGCTGGAGATTACGGCGGAGCAACTGTTCGACATGTCGATCCTCGAAGAGGTGTACGCCGAGAATCCGGAGCTGATCTGACTGCCGAGCGTCAGCGAACCTCCCGCGCGAGTACGCCCGAGATGAATAGCTGTACAAGGACCTCGGCCTTGTACCGGTCATCGGACCCAGCACCGATACAAAGGTTCCCGATGCCTTTGAGCACGTTGTACGCATCGACCCGCGAAGCAGTGCCAACGGACTCGAGCGCTGCCGCGAGGAGGGAGTCACATACCGGGACGAGGCGGTCGACGAAGTAGGTATGCAGAGCGTCGGACCCCGCGCTGTCTCCCTGCAGTGCACCGGCGAGCCCATGCTTGGTGACCAGGAACTCCACGAACAAAGCCACCCATGCCCGCAAAGCCGCCTCGGGCGTTGCACTCTCCGCGAGCATCTGTGGGCCCGCGTCCGCACACGCCTCGACTTGGTGTCGGTATACGGCGACCACCAACTCGGGACGCGTCGGGAAGTGGCGGTAGATCGTCCCCATGCCGACGCCGGCCTTCGCCGCAATCTCCCGCACCGGAGCGTCGACCCCGGACTCTACGAACACTGCTGCCGCCGCGTCGAGCAGCGCCTGCTCGCTCCGACGTGGGCGACCGACTTGCTTGGGAGACGCGACGCGCGACTGCTCGTCCTGCGCATCAGCCATGTGCACTCCTCGCTGACTCACGACATATGTTTGCATTACGGAACAACGCTCCGTAATGTTGCGGAGCGACGCTCCGATAAACAGTATCGCAGGGTACAGCCTCAGCAAGGAACTTGCCATGACCTCATCAATGATCGACACTCTGAACGGCATCATCGGCGCCGGCGCCCCGGTCGTCTCCGTTGCCCCCGTCGAGTTGTTCGCCCCCGATCGACCTGTCCCGCTGGAAGTACGTGTGTCTGCTCCGGCAGCAGGCACGAACCTCCCCGTTGTGGTGTTCTCCCACGGCAACGGCTGGAACCTCGATGGATACTCGCCACTCACGGCATTCTGGGCATCCCACGGATTCGTGGTGATCCAGCCGACACATCTGGACTCGCGCCGGAACGGTTTCGGGTTCGACCACCCGGTTTTCCCGACGATCTGGACCGAGAGGATCGCGGATCTCACACGCATCCTTGATCAGCTCGACACCATCGAATTTGCCGTGCCCGGGCTTGCCGGCCGCATCGACCGCAGTCGAGTTGCCGCCACTGGTCACTCCTGGGGCGGGCAAACCGCTCAGTCGCTCCTCGGAGCAAGGATCTTCGACGAGGCCGGCCAGGTCGGCCAGGACATGTCCGACAGTCGCGTCACCGCGGGAATCCTGTTCGCGGCAACCGGTCTCGGCGGCGAGAACCTGCATCCGTTCGCGCAGGCGAACTTCCCGTTCATGCGCCCCTCGTTCCAGGAACTGACGACGCCGACACTCGTCGTCGCGGGCGACCACGACCAGTCCAAGATGTCCAGCCGCGGACCTGACTGGTTCACCGACGCCTACACGCACAGCCCCGGAGCCACCGACCTCCTTTCCTTCTACGGTGCCGAGCACGCACTCGGCGGAATCGTCGGATACGAAGTCGCCGAGACCACTGACGAGAACCCAGAGCGGGTCGCCGCCATCCAACGGATGAGTACTGCCTACCTTCGGACCGCGTTGCGCATCGATGAGACCAGCTGGCCAGCGGCCCGGGCCGCATTCAGCGACAACGCCGACCCGATCGGCCGAGTCGACACCAAGTAATGCGGCAGTGATCCAACTTATTGGCCGAAGTTGAACCTGAGATTCGCATTTATCAAGGTGTTGAGCCGCTTTCGCATGCTGACAACCTCTGCCTCGGGCGGTATCGGATCGTCCAAGAAGAGCGTCCAACGCAGCATCGTGCTGTTTCCGACCGGCTCGATGTCGAATCGGATGACGGCGTCGGGGCGGTCCGGCCAGATCGACGACCAGATCACCAGCTCCGGTTCTTCAGCCCTGACGGTCTCCGGTGCGATCTCGCTCTCGAGAAGTTCCAGCCAGTGCCGGGCGGGCTGGCGGTACGGATCGATCAATGCCTCGAACATGAAGCGCGCAGGCGGCGGCTGGCTCCGGCGCCTCGTCGCGACTTGCTGCATGGCACGAGCGTAACCGCCTCTCAAGGGCATACCTCTGCCTTCGCAGTGCTGGATCCACGAAAACTGGGATAAACCGGGCATCGACGGAGGACACTCAGGAGCACATCCGTCTGGGAGGGCCGCTCATGCGTAAACGCCATCAGGTTCTGCTTGCAGTGTCCGCAGCGATCGGACTGTCGCTGACGCCGATCAATGCGTCGGCAACACCGAGCACGGGAGTACACGGAGAAATCCTCGGGCAGGTGACTTTCGACGGCAAGGACTACATCCTGCGCCAGATCACCATCGACCCCGGTGGTTCCACCGGTTGGCACTTCCACGACGGGACGCTCTACGCGCTGATTGCGCAGGGCACGTTGAGCCACTACCGATCCGATTGCTCCGTCGACGGGATCTACAGCGCCGGAAATACTTTGATCGAACCGAGCGGTTCAGATCATGTGCACATCGGAAACAACTCGCAGACAACACCATTGGTGCTCGAGGTCGTCTACGTCAATCCGGCGGGCAGCCCCCTCTCCGAAGATGCTGCGCCTCCTAACTGCCAACTACCCGGCTGACGGGGCAGAAGAGTTAAACCGCACCGGCATCGATTCGAGCCCGGACACGAAGTTGGCCGCACGCCGCTGCAACGGCGCGTCGGTGGCAAGTTCCATGTCCGGCAGCCTGGCGAAGAGTTGCTCGAACATGATCCGTCCCTCCAACCTGGCCAGCTGATTGCCCAGACAGAAATGAGTTCCGAAGCCGAAGGCCACGTGTGGATTCGGTGTGCGGCCGACATCGAACCGTTCGGCGTTCAGGAACACGGACTCGTCGAAATTTGCCGATTCGAAGAGCAGCAGCATCTTCTCACCTGCCTTCAGCTGCGCGCCGAAGAAATCGGTGTCACGGGTCAGGGTTCGAGCCATGTTCTTGATCGGCGAGGACCACCGCAGCATCTCCTCCATTGCCAAGGGAATGGCATCGGGATCGTCGACTAGCTCCCGGCGCTGGTCCGGATGGCGCAGTAGCTGTTCCATGCCGCCGCTGAGCACGTGCCGTGTGGTCTCGTCACCGCCGATCAGGATCAGCAGGGATTCGTTGACGATTTCCTGATCGGAGAGGGCTTCGCCGTCGACCGCACTGTGAATCAACGTGCTCACCAAATCGTCGGCCGGGTCGCTCCTCCGCTCGGCGATGGTTCGCATCATGTACGCGGTGAAATCGACGTACGCAACCATCATGGCCTGCAGTTGATCCTGGGAAGCGTTGCTTCCCAATGCCTTCACCAGATCGTCCGACCACCGCAGAAACAACGCGCGTTCCTCCGGACGGACACCCAACATGTCGCCGATGACGGCCATCGGCAGCGGTGCCGCCAGGTCTGCGACGAAGTCGGCTTCTCCTTTCTCACAGACGGCGTCGATCAGTTGATCGCAGATCTCCCGGATACGGCCGGCCTTGGCTTCGACCTTCTTACGTGTGAAACCCGCATTGACCAAGCGTCGACGTGTGAGGTGCTGCGGGTCGTCCATGTCGATCATCTGCGGCAATGGACCGGTTTCGGGGCGGATGCCACCGGCGTTGGAGAACAGTTCGGGATCCCGCTCGGCTGCGACGACGGCGTCGTAACTCGCGGCCGCGGTGATTCCGTTGGCGTCGTCTCGGTACACGGGCTCGTGATCGCGCATCCAGCCGTACGCGTCGCGCACATTGCCGAGGTCTCCGCTGTAGAAGCGTCCGTCGATCAAATCGAAGGTCGGTCTGGTAGCCATCACTCCACCTCTCGCACAACCCTTGCCTCAATAAGTAGAACCTGTTCCTATATAGCGTGGGGCGTTTTCACCGAAGCCGAACCGGAAAACCTCCAGAAGCAGCACGCGAGCCCGCCGGAGCAACGACCAGGAGACACGCATGGACGACGACACCGCCTCAGCGGCCATACCCACTTTCGCCGGCACATCGATACTGGTGACCGGCGGCGGTAGTGGCATCGGCCTGGGCATCGCTCGTTCGCTGGTTGCGTCCGGCGCTCACGTCACGATCTGCGGACGCAACAAGGAGAAACTCGAAGCTGCCGCCGAATCGATCCGTCAGTCGAGTCCGGAAGGATCGGTCAGCGCCTCTCCTACCGACGTCACGATCGAGGCAGACGTCGTCGCTGCTGTCGCCGCGGCGGTGTCCGTCACCGGAAAGCTCGACGGAGTCGTGGCCTGCGCCGGCGGGAACGAAACCATCGCACCGGTCACGCAACTCGACGTCGACGCCTGGCGCCGCACCGTCGACCTCAACGTCACGGGGACCATGCTGACGATCAAGCACGGCGCGCGGGCACTGGTGGCAGGAGGCGGTGGATCCATCGTCGCGATCTCGTCGATCGCCAGCAGCAACACACATCGCTGGTTCGGCGCGTACGGCGTCTCGAAGTCCGGCGTCGACCACCTGGTGCAATTGGCGGCAGACGAACTGGGCGCCAGCAGCATTCGTGTCAATGCGATCCGGCCGGGGCTGACCCGAACGGATCTGGTCGCGCTCATCACCGACGGTGGCCCCATCCTGGACGACTACCTGGCCAACACGCCGCTCGAACGCGTCGGCGAGGTCGAGGACGTCGCCGGACTCGCTTCTTTCCTACTCGGACCGCAATCCACCTGGATCACCGGGCAGATCATCAACGTCGACGGAGGCCAAATGCTGCGCCGCGGACCGGATTTCCGCTCGATGCTCGAACCCGTCTACGGCTCCGACGGACTCCGTGGGGTGGTAGCGCCATGAGCTACACGATTCTGGGCAAGAGGGTCGAGATGCCCGTCGAAGTTCGCACCGCGTCGGCCTTCATGGCGTTGTACTCGGTACCGAGCACAACCGCGCAGTCGATCATCGACTACACCGGCTTGACCGTGCTCCAGTACCGCCCCGGCCGGGCGCTGTGCGGCCTGGTTTTTGTCGACTACATCGACGGGGATCTGGGTCCGTACAACGAATTCGGAGTGACGTACATGGTGCGCAGCCACACTGCGCCTCCCGAAACCTCGGTGCTGGGAGATCTACGTTCGCTCGCTGCCGGAACTGCAGGGGCACTCATTCACGAGTTGCCGGTGGACGGAGAGTTCACCAAGGCCGCCGGCCGGGAAATCTGGGGATTCCCGAAGGTGCTCGCCGAGTTCGACACCGAGCACGTCGGCTCGGTCAAGCGCGGATCCGTCTCGCGCGACGGCAAACTCATCACACAGTTGAGTGTGAAATCCGGCGTCAGCGTGCCGGGCGGCGGAGCCAACATGTCGTTGGCCGCGTACTCACATCTCGACGGCGCCACCAGGTGCACGTCGTGGGACATGGCACCGACCGGCGTCAAATCTCGCCCTGGTGGAGCCGAGGTTCAACTGGGCAGTCACCCGATGGCGGCGGAGCTTCGGAAACTGGGACTCCCCCGCCGGGCCCTGATGACCACGACCATCAAGAACCTGGCGATGACGTTCGGGGAGGCCACAACAATCTGAGTGTCGGCCGACGGCACCCCTTTCGGTCACGTGTGACTCGGGCTACACTCCTGGACGGTTGACCAACTCGCGTCAGACCGCCCGAAAGGACACTCGTGCAGATCACCCGACGCACCGTACTGGCAGGCGCTGCCGCCGCACCTGCGCTCGCCGCTCTGTCGACGAACCAGGCCGTCGCAGCTTCGCCGGCACGCACCGTTTCACCCGCACGCACCGACAAGTCGTCGGCGTCACTGCAGGTGGGCGTCGGAATTTCCGACGTGACCGGACCGGTCGCCGAAGTCGGCATGATGGGCTACTCGAGCTTCGATCAACGCGCCGAAGGCCTGCACCAGCGAATGCGCGCACGCGCCTTCATCTTCGAGTCCGGCGGGTCGCGGGTCGCCTACGTGTGCGTCGACAACTGCATGATCTTCCAGTCCGTTCACGACGAGGTCCTGCGCCGACTGGCCGGGAGGTTCGGTGACATCTACGCCGAGCGCAACGTCATGTTGACGGCCATCCATTCACACGCGGCATGTGGTGGGGCCTCGCACAACTACGCGTACAACCTCGCAGTTCTCGGCTTCGAACTGCAGGTGTTCGAAGCCGAGGTCAACGGCATGGTCGAGGCGATCAGCGCTGCGCACGAGAACCTGGCGCCAGGCACGGTCCGTTTCGGGCGGTCCGATCTCACCGATGCCAGCGTCAACCGATCGCGAGTGGCGTTCGATCTCAATCCCGAAGAGGACAAGGCCTACTACCCCGGTGGCAACGACCACCACATGCGTGTCATGCGGATCAGTCGGGGCAGCAAGGACATCGGGGCGATCAACTGGTTCGCCACCCACTGCGCCTCGCTCACGAACGAGAACCATCTCATCTCCGGGGACAACAAGGGCGCCGCGGCGTACTTCTGGGAGCACGACGACCAGGGCGTGCGCTACCTCGACGGCGACACCAGCTTCATTGCTGCGTTTCCGCAGACCAACAGCGGCGACATGTCACCCAACCTCTTCCTCGAGCCCGGACGCGGACCGACCGAAGACGAATTCGAGAACGCACGCATCATCGGGCTGCGCCAGGTAGCGGCAGCTCGAACTGCCTTCGACGCGGCGTCCGACACCGTCACCGGTGGCGTCGACAGTCGGATCATGTACCTGGACATGGCAAATCAGGTGGTGAGCGGAAGATTCACCCCCGACGGACGCGAGCACCGCACCGCTCCGGCCGCGATCGGCGCGGCAATGAGCGCCGGAAGCGTCGAGGACGGACCGGCAATCCCGATCTTCCCCGAGGGCACCCGAAACCCCATGATCGACGCCCTGGGCGGTATGGATGCTCCTGTGCCTCAATGGCTTCAGGATGCACAGGCGCCCAAACTCGTAGTCGTTCCGGTCGGCCTGCTGCCACCGGGAGGATGGGTGCCGAACGTACTCAAGATCCAGATCCTGCGGATCGGTCAGTTCTACATCGTCGGTGGCCCTGCGGAATTCACCATCGTCTCCGGATTACGAGTGCGTCGAACCGTCGCCGAGGAGCTTGGGGTTCCCCTCGAGAACGTCATCTTCCAGGGATACGCGAACTCGTACTCGAGCTACTGCACCACACCACAGGAATACGATTCGCAGCAGTACGAGGGCGGTTCGACGATGTTCGGTCGTTACACACTGCCGGCCTATCAGCAGGGGTATGCCGCCCTTGCAGCCGCGATGCGCGACGGCACCGAACCTCCTCGCGGCCCCGCTCCGGCCGACCTGTCCGGGTTCCAACCCAGCTTCGGACCTGGCGTCGACTTCGACGAGCCCTTGCCGGGAACACAATTCGGCGACGCAACCGTCCAACCCGGCGACACCTCACCGGGTGGGCAGGTTGCCGTCGAGTTCGTCACCGGCCACCCCAAGAACGACACTCACCGAAACGGGACCTTCTACGAGATCCAGCGCAATACCGGCGGATCCTGGACACGGGTCGCCGACGACAACGACTGGTCCACCAAACTGCACTGGCGCCGGGTCGGGAGCAACGGTTCCGTCGTGCGCATCACGTGGGATGTTCCGGCCGATACTCCGGCGGGTACGTATCGAGTCCAACACTTCGGTGCGTCGAAGGCTCGGGGTAGCGGCGCGATCACGCCTTTCTCCGGGGTGACCGCCGAATTCCGTCTCACCTGACCCGCGTGAACGTATCGCTCCCCTTGTTGGACAAGGGGAGCGATACGTTCACGCGATGGGGTCAGAGCGCAATGGCCAGGTTCAGGCGGCGGTCGGGTACAGCGAGGTGCTCATCGTCGACTGCTCTGACGCTGCCGGGCGGTCGATCTTCGCCGCCACGAGCAAGACCAGCAGACCGGCGAGCGTGACTGCCGCTCCCATCCAGATCGGGGAGGTGAAGCCGAGTCCCGCGGCGATGGTGATTCCGCCCAGCCATGCCCCGAGTGCGTTGCCGACGTTGAAGGCGGCGATGTTGGCACCCGATGCCATGGTCGGTGCGGCCGACGCGTAGTTCATGATCCGCATCTGCAGACCGGGAACCGTCGCAAAACCGAAGGCGCCCATGAAGAACAGCGAGATCACGGTCATGACCTTGCTCTCCGCGGTGGCGGCGAACACGATCAGAACGACGGTCAGGATCGCGAGAATCCAGACCAGCGCCTTCGTGAGCGAACGGTCGGCCGCCTTGGCGCCGAGGAAGTTGCCGACGAACAGGCCCGAGCCGAAGAGGATGAGCAGCCACGGAACGCTGGACGTCGCGAAGCCGGTGACCTCGGTGAGGGTGAAGGCGATGTAGGTGAAGGCTCCGAACATTCCGCCGTAGCCGAGGATGGTGATGGCGATCGAGAGCCATACCTGCTTGTTGCGGAACGCCCCCAACTCTCCGCGCAATCCGCCGCCGGTCGTGCTGGCGGGTGTCGTCGGGACGAGTGCTGCAATTCCGATCAGGGCGATGACGCCGATGACGGTGATGGCCCAGAACGTCGAGCGCCATCCGAGTTGCTGGCCCAGCAGCGTACCGAACGGAACGCCGAGAACGTTGGCGATGGTCAGGCCCGCGAACATCATCGCGATGGCGCCGGCGCGCTTGTTGGGCGCGACCATGTCGGCGGCAACCACCGAGCCGATTCCGAAGAACGCACCGTGGCACAGCGCCGCGACGATGCGTCCGCCCATCATGACCTCGTAGGAGGGCGCGAGCGCGGACATCAGGTTGCCGATGATGAACAGCACCATGAGCGAGAGAAGGACCTTCTTGCGCTCGAAGCGGGTGACGGCAGCGGTAAGGAGGATCGCGCCGAGCGCCACCGACAGTGCGTAGCCCGAGATCAGGTAGCCCGCGACGGACTCGGTGACCTCGAAATCAGCCGAGACCTCGGGCAGGAGGCCCATGATGACAAATTCGGTGAGGCCGATCCCGAACCCGCCCATAGCGAGGGCAATGAGACCCAATGGCATCTCGATGTTCCTTTCACAGATTTACGCGTAAGCCGTTAGCGGGCGTGTGCATTAGTTGCAGGCGCGCTATAAATAGTTGCACGCGCGCGCTACATGCGCAAGCTGGTAACCTTGAGCGGCAGGAAACGGACAAGGAGAATCACATGGGGATCGCCGACGACGCCGTCGAAATCCGTTCGCAAGGGTGGCGCACGCTCGCAGCACTGCACGGCGCGCTCGACACCGAACTGGAACGCGCCCTCCAGCGTGAGCACAAACTGTCCGTCGTCGAATACACCGTGCTCGACGCACTGAGCCGCCAGGACGGCTGGCACATGCGCATGGCCCAGCTGGCCCGCGCTGCCGCACTGAGCAGCAGCGCCACGACGCGCTTGGTCAATCGACTCGAAGATCGAGGACTGCTGACGCGCATCCTGTGCGCCGACGACCGTCGAGGCATCTACACGGAGTTGACGCCGGCCGGCCGCGAGCTTCTCGAAAGCGCGCGGCCGACGCACGACGCCACCCTCGAGGCCGCGCTCGACGAGGCATGCAAGACACCCGAACTCGCGCCGTTGGTGCGCGCCCTCCACGAGCTTCCCGTCGGCTAGAAAGCTGCCGGAAGCAGGGCGCGCTCTTTGATGCCCGAGACCACCTGAGCGACAAACACACTCGCATCGACGACCACCCGCCCACCACGCGCGGGGACCAGAACGTCGACGGTGCCGCCGTGCACCTCGTTGTCTCCGATCACCGCGATGTACGGGTCACGGTGAGTGCGTGCCTCGCGGATGCGACGTCCCAACGATCCGTCAGGCGCGATCGCCACTCGAACATCGCGAGCCTCGAGATCGGCCCGCAAACGCTCGGCCTCAACCTGGTGCCGGTCGCCGACGGGCAGAATCGAGACTTGGTTGGGTGCCAGCCACGGCGGCATCCGCCCTTCGAACCTTTCGATCAAAAGCGCAGTCATGCGTTCCATCGATCCGAGCAAGCCCCGATGGATCATGACGGGGCGAGCCTTGGATCCGTCTTCTGCGGTGTACTCGAGGTCGAACCGCTCCGGTTGATTGAAGTCGAGTTGCACGGTCGAGAGTGTTTCCTCGCGGCCGTGCGCGTCTCGCACCTGGACGTCGATCTTGGGACCGTAGAACGCTGCCTCCCCCTTCGCTTCCACGTACTCGATCGAGCGTGCATTCAGCGCCCCGCGAAGGTGATCCTCGGCGTCCGCCCACTGCTCGTCGGTGCCGAGGTACTGCCCCTCTCCCCCTCTGATCGAGAGGCGGTACTTCCGTTCGGCAATCCCCAGAGTCGAGTAGCAGCGCTCGATCGCGTCGAGCGCGACGATCACTTCCGCTTGCACTTGTTCGCGACTACAGAAGACATGCGCGTCGTCGAGATTGATCTGTCTGACTCGACTCAATCCGCTGAGAACACCGGAGAGTTCGCTACGGAACATCGAGCCGAGTTCACGAACGCGGAAAGGTAGCTCGCGATAACTACGACCGCGAGCGGCGAATACCTGAGCGTGATGAGGACAGTTAGCCGGACGAAGGAGAAATGACTCTCCGCCTATCTTCATTTCGGGAAACATGTCGTCCGAGAACTTGGACCAATGCCCAGATCTCTCGTACAACTCTTTCTTCGCCATAACGGGGGTATAGACACCCCGGCATCCGGATCGCGCTGCTTGTTCGGCGGCGAGCTTCTCGAGTTCGTTCCTGATGATCGCGCCGTCCGGTAACCAGAGTGGGAGGCCGGCCCCGACGGTGGGGGTGGTGGCGAAAAACTCCAGGTCGCGCCCGAGTTCGCGGTGGTCAACGCTCATGAGAGGTCTCCAAATCGTTCAAGGGGAGACGCACACGGAGCGACGAAACAGGAAAGCCCCGGGGCGATAACTCCCGGGGCTGAAAGGGTTCGGTCAGCAGTTCCTAAACGATGCGCCGGAAGAGAACCGGCGTCGTCGTGTTGTGCGCAATACTGACCATGTACGTGAGGTTACATCAACTTCCGACCCACCTACAGCCCGAATTGTCGGGCCTCTATGCTGACGCAACTGGGAAGGCGCAGCAGTAGCCAACGAAACACCCACGAAGAGCGAAGTTTCGGCAATCATGTCCGAACGTGAGGTTCTCGGATATGAGGAGGATGTGCGACGGTGCCGGACCACTTGCTCGAACAGTTGATCACCATTCCTTTGTTCACCGGAATCATCGGGTACATCACCAATTGGTCGGGCGTCCTGATGCTGTTTGCGCCGATCAACTTCCACGGGATCAAAGTGCCCGGCCTCAAACTGCTCTTCCCGTTCCTCCCCCGACGCGTCCAGGTGATCCCCGCGATCACCAGCGACGGCAGATTCGGTTGGCAAGGCATCGTCCCCTCGCGGGCGGAGAAGATGGCGTCGATCGCCGTCGACAAATCCCTCGCGAAAGTCGGCAGCATCGCCGATTTCTATCGCGTCCTGGACCCGGACAGCATCGCCGAGCACTTGGTGAACATCTCCCGCAGTGAAGTGCGCGGCGTGGTCACCAGAATCATGACGGCCGAGAATCCTCAGCTCTGGCACAACCTTCCGACGTCGGTGAAGGAGGCCGTCTTCCGCAAGGTGGAGGACGATCTGCCGGCCAGCGTGCGCATGATCACCGACCGCATCGAAGAGGACATCGACGAGTTCATCGACGCGAAGCTGATGGTGATCCGCTACCTCTCCTCGCACCCCAAACTGCTCAACGACATCTTCCGCACGATGGGCAACAAAGAGCTCAGGTTCATGCAGAACTTCGGCTTCTACTTCGGGTTCCCGATGGGCTTCGTGCTCGTCGGAATCCTCCATCTGGTTCCGCAGTGGTGGGTGCTTCCCATCGGCGGTGTGATCATCGGATACATCGTGAACTACCTCGGCATCACCATGATCTTCGAGCCGATCACCCCCAACCGTTGGGTGCCGTGGAGGCAGGGGCTCTTCCTGAAGCGACGCACCGAGATCATCGCCGGGTACGCAAAAACCCTCGCCGATCACGTCGTGACGCTCGAGAACATCGGCACCGAACTCCTCGAAGGTCCCCGCTCGGACCGAACGCGGCGGATGCTCGATCAGGTACTGCGCGAATCCGTCGACGACGCAGCCGGCTGGGCAAAGTCGGTGGTCAAGATGACCGTCGGTTCGCAGAGCTACAAGCGTCTGCCCGGACTGGCCACCACCGAAGTGCTCGACCTGTACCCAAGGGTCTTCGAGGACGCGGAGTTCGCCGAGAACCAGTCGGAGAAGATTCGTGTCTTCGTCACCGAACGCATGAGCATCCTTTCACCGGAAGATTTCAGCGAACTACTACGCTCAGCCGTCAAGCAGGACGAGTGGCTGTTGTTCGTACACGGGGCCGTGCTGGGCTCGTTTGCCGGTTTCCTACACCTCGCAATATTCGGAGTATGAGCATGAGTGAGCACGACCATCGCATGATCGTCGAAGCGGAATCGTACGACTGGGCTGCGGACATCACGCCGGTCGAATCCGTCGAAAAGCGTCTGATCCGTAGCCTCGTCGGGCTGACCGCCACGACGACGCTCACGTCGATCAAGCTGACAGGGTGGGCTTTCGGAACGGCGAAGGAGGCGACGCGGCAGATCGTTCAGGCTGCCGCCGAAGCCGCGGCAGAGGCCGCTGAATCGGCCAATGTTCAATCCGAACGTCGGGCCGAGAACTCCAACGGAGACGGCTCGCGGACCGAGAACCTACGGGCAGCAATGGCAACTCGTACCAATCGCAAGCAGAGCGTGGAGGCCACTCTCGCGGCGCTGCGGGCACGTGGCGACAGGTTGCTGGATCGTTCCGCGGACGTGACCGATCGCGACGATCTGCACCCGGCTTACGACCGGATCCTCGACGAGATCGCACCAGACGAAGCTCGAATTCTTCGGTTGCTGGCCACCTCCGGCGCACAACCGAGCGTCGACGTGCGCACGGCGCGGCCGTTCGGAGTCGGCTCGGAGATGATCGACGAGGGTCTGTCGATGATCGGAGAACTGGCGGGATGTCGACATCTGGACCGCATCAGCGCCTACCTGAACAACCTGCATCGGCTCGGTTTGGTGGCGTTCTCACGCGAGCCCGTCGAGGCCGACCGGTACCAGGTGGTCGAGGTGCAGCCGTCGGTGATCGAGGCGGTCAAGCGCGCCGGGCGATCGAACAAGATAGTGCGTCGTAGCATCCTGTTGACGCCGTTCGGTGACGACTTCTGTCATACCTGTTTTTCTCTGTAGGGCCTCCGGCCCTGTGCGCCTTTTTGGTAGTTACCACTACCAAAAAGGCGCACAGGGGGCTTGCCCCCTACAGCCAGGTATCTTCTGTCGTGGTCGTCAGGAACGCTTCCAGATCGTCACGCCAGGTAGCCGGAACAGTCTTGTCCGGCTCGATACCCGTGTACTGCCCGCGATAGAAGAGCAGCGGGCGTTCGGTCTTGATCTCACTCATCGACGAAACCCGACCGAAGACGACGTAGTGATCGCCACCGTCGTGGACGGTTTCCACCGTGCAGTCGATGTGTGCAAGGGACTTGTCGATGATCGGCGAGCCCAGAGGCGATGGCGTCCAATCGATGCCCGCGAACTTGTCCGGCTCACGTGACCCGAAACGAGCACACACCGCCTGCTGTTCCTCCGCCAACACGTTGACGGCGAACTTACCGGTCCGCTCGATTGCCGCCCACGACCGAGAACCCTTGGTGGGGCAGAACAACACCAAAGGCGGGTCGAGTGACAGGGCCGCGAAAGACTGACATGCGAACCCGACAGGCTCACCGTCGTCGACTGTCGTGATGATGGTGATACCCGTGCAGAATTGCCCGAGAACCGTGCGGAACTGGCGTGGATCGATCGCCTGCTCCGCACTCACCGACGCGTCGGGCGAACTCACGGCTTCATTCCCACCGTGAAGTCGTGACCCCACAGGCTCACGGCCGTGCTTTCCCTCGCGATCCAGTTTTCGTCCTCGACCTCTAGCCCCTCACAACCGAATTCGATGTCGAACCCGCCTGGAGTCTTCATGTAGAACGAGAGCATCTCGTCGTTGACGTGGCGACCGAGAGTCGCCGACATCTTGACCTTCTTGCGCAGTGCCCGGTCGAGGCACAGTCCGACGTCGTCGGAGTTCTCCACTTCGAGCATCAGGTGCACGATGCCCGTCGGGTTGGGCAACGGCAGGAACGCCAAGCTGTGGTGACGCGGGTTGCAGCCGAGGAACCTCAGCCACGCCGGGTCGCCGTCCGCGGGCCGGCCGACCATCTGCGGAGGCAGACGCATCGAGTCGCGAAGCTTGAATCCGAGTACGTCGCGGTAGAACCGCAGCGAAGCATCGTCGTCATCGGTGGTGAGCACGACGTGGCCGAGGCCCTGCTCACCCGTCACGAACCTGTGCCCGTACGGGCTCACGATCCGGCGGTGTTCGAGAGCAGCTCCGTGGAACACCTCGAGGGAGTTGCCCGAGGTGTCCTCGAACGCGATCATCTCGACGACGCGACGGTCCTTGAGCTGCTCCGCCGTGCCTTCCTTGAACGGAACACCGGCTGCCGACAACCTGTCACGGATATCCTGCAGCTCAGCGGCATTCGCGGTTTCCCAACCCGAGACGAGCAGACGGTCCGTGTCGTTCGGAACGATGACAAGACGCGCCGGGAAGTCGTCCATACGCAGATACAGCGATTCCGCGTCGACGCCCTTGCCCTCGATCATTCCGAGGATCTTGAGTCCGTATTCGCGCCACGCAGCCATGTCGGTGGCCCCGATGCGCATGTACGCCAGAGATCGAATACCCATCATTTACCTCCGTCGAGCAGGAAGTCGGTTGCGAGCCGGTTGAATTCGTCGAACTTCTCGAGCTGCGCCCAGTGACCGCAACCGCCGAAGACGTGGAGCTGCGCGCGCGGGATCATCTTGAGCGCGACCAGTGCGCCGTCGAGAGGGTTGACCCGATCCTCACGGCCCCAGATCAGCAACACACGCTGACGAAGCTTGTACGCCTCGCGCCAGAGCATGCCGAGCTCGAAGTCACCGCTGGAGAAGGACTTACCCATCGCCTTGGCCGCAGCCAGCGACTCGGGAGTGCTGGCGGCAGCAAAACGTTCGTCGACGAGTTCCGGCGTGATCAGCTTCTGATCGAAGACCATGATCCGCAGGAATGCTTCGAGGTTTTCTCGGGTGGGCTGGTAGCTGAACTTTCCGAGGTTCTTGACGCCCTCGGTGGGGTCCGGCGCAAACAGGTTGACACTCAGACCGCCGGGGCCCATCAGAACGAGGCGACCCGCACGGTCCGGGTAGTCGAGCGCAAAGCGAACAGCAGCGCCACCACCGAGCGAATTGCCCAGCAGATCAACGCGACCGGTGATCTCGAGCGTGTCCAGGAGATCGTTGAGCGCCGACGCACTGTGAACGAAGTACTGCGGATGCTCCGTCGGCTTGTCGGACTGCCCGTAACCGGGCTGATCGACCGCGATGACGTGAAAGCTCTTCGCCAACACCGGAATGTTGCGGGCGAAGTTAGACCACGACGACGCGCCTGGGCCACCGCCGTGCAGCAGCACGATGGTCTTGTCGTTTCCGACGCCCGCCTCGTGGAAGTGCAGTTTCAGATCGGGGCGCACTTGCGCGAACCGTGAAGTGGACTCGTAGGTGAGGGCTTCTTCGGTGGTTGTCACTGAGCCTCCTCTAGACCATCGTGTCGGTGATCGGCAGACCGAATTCGCCGGTTCCGAACATGACGTACGCGCGTTCGGGATCGTTGGCGGCGTGGACGCGACCAGCGTGAGCATCGCGCCAGAAACGCTGAATAGGAGTGCCGTTCTGCAGCGCCGTGGCGCCGGAGTTCTCGAAGAGCTTGTCGATCGAGGCGATCGCGCGGCCCGTGGCGCGCACCTGGTCACGTCGAGCGCGCAGCCGCAGTTCCATCGGAACCTCTTCGCCCGCAAGGATCAACGCGTACTCGTCGGCGACGTTGCCGGAGAGCTGACGCCACGCGGCGTCGATGTCGCTGGATGCCTCGGCGATGCGCACCTTGGCAAACGGATCGTCCTTCGACTTCTCGCCGGCGAACGCAGCGCGAACACGCTTGCCCTGGTGCTCGACGTGCGCTTCGTAAGCTCCGTAAGCCATTCCGACGATCGGCGCCGAGATCGTGGTGGGGTGAATGGTTCCCCACGGCATCTTGTAGACCGGCGCGGTGTTGTTCTCGAGGCCCGGGGCGGTCAGTTCGCTCATCGCCCGGAAGCTCAGCACGCGATGCTTGGGAACAAAAACATCCTTGACCACAACGGTATTGGAGCCGGTTCCACGCAGGCCGACCACATTCCACACGTCGTCGATCTGGTAGTCCTCGCGAGGAATCAGGTAGCTCACGAAATCGACCGCGCGGCCGTCTTTGAACACCGGACCACCGAGAACGGCCCAGCTGGCGTGGTCACAACCCGAGGACCACGCCCACGCACCGTTGACCTTGTATCCGCCCTCGACTACTTCACCCATACCCATCGGGGCGTAAGAGGACGAGATGCGAACGTCAGTGTCGTTGCCCCACACGTCTTCCTGCGCCTGCTGAGAGAAGAGGGCGAGGTGCCAGTTGTGTACCCCGATGATCGAGGAGACCCACCCTGTGGAACCACACGCGCTGGCGATCTTCTTGACCGCGGAGTAGAACAGCACCGGATCGGCTTCGTATCCGCCCCACTGCTTCGGCTGCAGCAAGCGGAAGAAGCCTGTTTCCTGGAGAGCCTTGATGGACTCGTCGGGGATACGACGCAGATCCTCGGTCTCCTGTGCGCGCTCGCGCAGTGCCGGCAGTAGTGCGTCGAGCCTCTGCATCACCTCGTGGCTGTCATGGTTACCCACTTCGACGCTCCCGTCTTCCTCGATCGGTTGGTTCACTTACACTTGAGACTAGAACACGTTCTCTTTTCTGTCGAGACGCTGACAAAGGTCCCGTTTGTGGCCGCAATGCTGTAACAAGTGCCCCCAAAATCTGGCGGAACCGGATCGAGTTCTATAACGTGTTCTACTAACAGCTAGAAGGGATGTGAGGTCACAATGGCGCAGATTCGCGAGATCGACGTCGGAACGGTGCAAACTCGTTTCGCCCGCGGTTGGCACTGCCTGGGTCTACTGAAGACCTTCAAGGACGGCAAACCGCACGCGATCGAGGCTTTCGGTACGAAGCTCGTGGTGTTCGCCGACAGCAAGGGCGACATCAAAGTTCTCGACGGATACTGCCGTCATATGGGTGGTGACCTCACACAAGGCGAGGTCAAGGGCGATTCCATCGCCTGCCCCTTCCACGACTGGCGCTGGGGCGGCAACGGCAAGTGCACCGGCATTCCTTATGCCCGCCGCGTGCCTCCGCTCGCACGCACCCGCGCGTGGACGACCCTCGAGCAGAACGGTCAGCTCTTCGTCTGGAACGACCCCGAGGGCAATCCGCCGCCCGAAGAGATCGTGATTCCTCGTATCGAGGGCGCGTACAGCGACGAATGGACCGACTGGACCTGGAACTCCATGGTCATCGAGGGGTCCAACTGCCGCGAGATCATCGACAACGTGGTCGACATGGCGCACTTCTACTACATCCACTACGCCTTCCCGACGTACTTCAAGAACGTCTTCGAAGGTGAGATCGCCACTCAGTACCTCAACACCACGGGCCGTCCCGACATCGGAATGGCCTCCCAGTACGGCGGCGACACGCTGCTTCGCTCCGAAGCTGCGTATTACGGACCGTCGTACATGGTCAATCCCCTGTGGAACAGCTACAGCGGATACGAGGTCGAGAGTGTTCTGATCAACTGCCACTACCCGATCAGCCCGGACTCGTTCGTGCTGCAGTGGGGCGTGACGGTGAAGAAGCCGACGGGTGTCTCCGACGAGATGGCCGACAAGTTGGCCGGCAAGTTCACCGAGGGCATCAGCGAGGGATTCCTGCAGGACGTCGCGATCTGGAAGAACAAGACCAAGATCGAGAATCCCCTTCTCTGCGAAGAAGACGGCCCCGTCTACCAGCTACGACGCTGGTACGAGCAGTTCTACGTGGACAAGGCCGACGTCACCGAGAAGATGACGCAGCGCTTCGAGTTCGAGGTGGACACCACCAAGGCAAACGAAGCCTGGCACGCCGAGGTCGAGGAAAACCTCGCACGCCAGAAGGCCGAGAAGGAAGCTGCAGCAGAAGCGGCAAAGAAGGAAGCAGAGGTCTAGTCGTGAGCGCCTCGATCGGAACCGACGCACGGTGGGCTCGTTGGGCCAAGGCACCGGACTTTGCCGGGCAAACGGAACGGCTCGAGGCGATCGCGGCCCAGACGATCGAGGACAAGCACGAATACCTCGACTCGGGTCTGCAGGAAGTCGACTGCAAGGCATGCGGCGCGTGCGTACTGGTTCGCAAGAACACGTACAAACACACCAGCGTTCAGTGGACTTCCGACCCGGCGCTGCGTTGCCACACCTTCAAAGAGGCAATTGCTTCCGGGCAGTCGTCGGCATTGAAAGACGGATGCCCGAAACTGCACGACAGCATCGCCGACGCGGTTAGGGACGGCACCATCACGGTGCGTGATCCCGAGGTCAGCTGACCTGATTGTGCAGAACGAGGGCCGACCCACCACGGGTCGGCCCTCGTTTTACGTTCCAGCGCCTGCGCGTCCGTCAGGCAGGCGGTCGCACCTTTCGTGCAGCCACCGCGTAGACGTCGCTCGACGTGGTGAGAGAGTTCTTTCCGCTGGCCGCCGGCACTCCCCCGCGTAGATTCACGGCCCAGTTGAGCGCACCCAGCGGTCCACACCCGCTGGCTCCCGGCGCCGCAAACACCGCATCCGAATGTGGGACTGCCGGGAACACTGCACCGGGGAACTCACCGATAGGTTCCGACGGAGGGTTTCCGGTTGTGGTCAGGTGAAGGTTGATCGGATTCGAAACCGAACCGATGTAGCAATCGTCACCGAGCAAGGGATTAGACAGTTTCAATCGAACAGGCATGGTGAGTTCCTGCTCGAGAACCTTCAGATCCGGGACTCCCACCGATTCCACCGTCGCGCTGATCTGAGTCAGTCCCAGCGGAGTATCGATCCCGAGAGCACCTCCGGGTACCGAAATCGGATTGGAATAGACCCCGTTGGACCCGTCCGGCTTGGCGACGAACGTCTCGATGAAACTGTTGTCCGGCTGGGTCGCGTATTTCACTCCGCCCGCAACCTTGAGGCTTCCGTCCGGGATCGGCACCGAAAGTGCGCCCAATTTCATGGTCCCTCCGCGAACTACGACGCTGGCGCACGTCGTCACCTCGAGATCCTCGATCGGGCACGTGCCCCAACCGTCGAAGGTCAACGGATCAACCGCTGCCGCACCGGAGGAACCGAGCGATCCGCTGCCGGAAGACCCTGACGATGATTCGTCGGCAATTGCCACACCTGCCCCGGCCATGACAAATGTTGCAACTAGCGCGACTGTCGACATCACTCGAGATTTGTTGCGGCTCTTCATCTTCGAATTCCTCCACCGTTGACGGAAATTCACGAGAGCCACCCCCTGCGGATCGCACCTCGATCTACGCCCGGCACGCTACCGAGAAGTGAGACGCGGATTCACACATAACGACGATATTTCCCACCAAAGAACTACGGCGATCACGCTCGATCGAACTTCCGTCCTAGCCCGGAAACCGTATCGATCCTGTCGGCTCAGTTCGGTTCGACTGTGCCCGAACCGATGACCTGATCGAGGAACGGCCCGAACATCTCCCCCAGGTTCTCGGCGATCTGATCGGGGGTACCGAAAGACAACGTCACGTGACTGATCGCCAGACGCACTATCGTGCTGCCGAACATCTCGGCATGGATGCGGTCGACGTTCGCCCAACTGGTCATGAAGATCTCGGCCAACCTCGCGCTCGCATGTTCGAGCAGCGGAGTCCCGTCAGTGGTGACCAAGCTCAGCAGGTCGTGCTGCGGCCGGGGACCGACAATGCTGACCACCATCGGATCCCGGGCACCGGCGTCGAAGAAGGCACGGAAGGCTGCCGAGACCGCGCCCCGCGGATCCGAATGATGGAGCGTTACTTCGCGTTCCACCTCTTCGAGGAACTCGTCAACGAAACGGATGAGGTATCCGGACGCCAATCCCTGGCGGGACGTGAACTCCTTGTACAACGTCTGCCGGCTCATGCCCGCAGCTTCCGCGATATGCGCCATCGTGATGTCGTTCCACGATTTCTCGGTCAAGAGTTCGCGTGTGGCGTCGAGCGCTGACGCACGGAGGAGTTGACGAGCTGCCTCGTGGTACGGGACACGGGCACGAGCGGTGGACATATCGGGAAGATTTCCATCGCCCGTGCTCGGTGTCAAAACGGTGGACACGCAAGCCACAGAAGTCACGAGTGCACTCAGAGCACCGGTGAGGCGACAAGACCCGCCGCAAGTTCGGTCAGATCCCTGTTTGTATCGGCAAGTACGTCGGCGCTGATGTCCGGCGAGCGTTCGATAAGGGTTCGGACGGCGCGAATGTCCTTCGGCCGGCCCACGCTCACAGCACCGACGATATTTCCCTCGCGCATGCAGATCGCAGTGAAGTCATAGGAGTCCAAGTCTCCTCGAACAATCACGGTGTCGTCCGCGCCTGGCCAACCAGCTACTTGAATGTTGCGGCCGAATTGGTTCGACCAACTCCAAGGGACGGATTCGAAGGGTTCTTCCTTCCCGACGATGGTCTTGGCAACTGCAACTGCGTGGTCCTGCGCGGTGTTCCAGTGCTCACCACGGTGCATGCCGCCGAGAAAACCGTTGGGCACGTTGGCCACATCGCCGATCGCGTACACATCAACGACGGAGGTCCGGAGGTATCCGTCTACCGAAATCCCGTTGTCCACCGCAATACCCGCCGCAGCAGCCACATCGGTATCGGGCAAGGATCCGATTGCGACGACGGCCAAGTCCGCTGTCCACTCGCGTCCGTCACGCGCACGTGCGGCGACGCCGTCGGCACCCGTCGTGAGCGTCTCGAGGTCGACTCCCGTCTGCAAGGCGACGCCCGCCGAGGCGTGCAGCGCGGCGATCTTCTCCGCTATCGACGGTGGAAGCAGCCTGGACAGGGGCACCGGTTGCGCTTCGAGAACCTGCACACTGCAACCCAAGTCGCGTGCCGTTGACGCCACCTCCGATCCGATCAAGCCACCGCCGACCACCAATAGCGAGGATCCTTCGATCAGCTGGGATTGCAAGCGTCGCATGTCTGCGATATCCCGAAGATAGTGAACGCGCTCGGAATCTTCGTTCTCCAACCGTCGGGACCGTCCACCCGTGGCAAGAATCAGAACGTCGTAGTCGATGCTGTCACCGTCGGCTAAAAGTACTGTGCGGGAATCTGTGTCGATACTCGTGACAGTTGCGCCGATCCGAAGATCGATACCCTGCTCGTTCCAGAAAGTCGACGGCCGCAACCGAACCCGATCGAACGACGCTTTCCCGGACAGTAGCTCCTTCGACAGCGCCGGGCGGCGGTACGGCTCCTCAGGTTCGCTGCCGATCAGGATGATGCTGCCGCCGAACCCTTCCTTGCGCAGGGCCTGCGCGGCACCGGAACCGGCGATGCCCGTGCCCACGATCACGACGGTGCGTGTGTCGGGCTCGCTGACCGCTGTCATCAGCGGTCCACCTCCACCATTTCGAAATCGACTTTGGCGGCACCACAATCAGGGCAGGACCAGTCTTCGGGAATCTCGTCCCAGCGAGTACCCGGCTCGATACCGTCGTCGGGCCAGCCGATCGCTTCGTCGTATTCGAACCCGCACTGGAGGCAGCGGAACAATTTGTAAGCAGTGGCAGTCTCGGACATCGGTTTTCCTTTCACCGGTGGGTATTTCGATCAGGATTGCGTGACGAGGGTGAAGTCGACCTTCTCGCGGACGCCGCAGTCGGGGCAGCACCAGTCGTCCGGGATACTCGACCACGGCGTGCCGGGCGGAAAGCCTTCTCGCGCAGCGCCTGTCGATTCGGTGTACGTGTAGTCGCAGATCGGGCAGATGTAGGCGTTCATGCGTTCACCCCGTAGGCTGCGAGGATCTTGGCCCGCTTCTTCGGCGCGATGTTGACCTGGGTGATGTCACCTCGGTAGTGCTCGAGAACGCGGTGGTCCATCACCTTGCGCCACAGGGGCGGAACTGTGGCGAGCATGATCATGCTGGCGTAGCCGCTCGGGAGCTGAGGGGCCTCTTCCATACTGCGAAGCGCCTGGTAGCGCCGTGTCGGATTCGCATGATGATCGCTGTGCCGCTGCAAGTGATAAAGGAAGACGTTGGTGCAGATGCGATCACTGTTCCAGCTGTGCGCCGGCGTGCATCGCTCGTACCGTCCGCTTGCGGTTTTCTGACGCAGGAGTCCGTAGTGCTCGAGGTAGTTGATCGCTTCGAGCAGCGAAAACCCGATGAACGCCTGGATCACGAGGTACGGCGCGATGCCGATCCCGAATACTGCAAGCGCGACACCGAACAGAACAACCGACATGAGCCAGGCGTTGAGCACGTCGTTCTTGATGCTCCAGTGCGTGGTGCCCAAACGCTCGAAGCGGGTCTTCTCGAGATGCCACGCCGACTTCAATCCCCCGCCGACGCTGCGCGGCCAGAAACCGTAGAGGGTCTCACCGAAGCGCGAGGTCGCCGGATCTTCCGGAGTCGACACTCGCACATGGTGGCCACGGTTGTGCTCGAGGTAGAAGTGACCGTAAGCGCTCTGCGCGAGAACGATTTTGGACAACCAGCGCTCGACGCTCTCCTTCTTGTGCCCGAGTTCATGGGCTGTGTTGATGCCGATTCCGGCCGTCACACCGATCGTCACTGCGAGTCCGATATTGGAGAGAACGCTCAAATCCCAACGCGCCCAGATGTAGCAGGACAGGAAGAAGGCCGTGTACTGCAGCGGCAGATAGGCGTAGGTGCACCACCGGTAGAAGCGGTCGTTCTCGAGTTCGTCGATCACCTCGTCGGGCGGATTCTTCCCGTCCTCACCCGCCAGGATGTCGATGACGGGAATGAGAGCAAACGCGATCAGTGGGCCGGTCCACCAGAAGACATTCCATCCGGTGGCGGTAACAAGCCCCACGGCGATGAAAGTTGCCGATGACGGAATCAGCGCCAGCAGCCACAAGTAGCGTTTCCGGTCTCTCCAAGTTGCGAGCCGACCATCTGGCTCGGTGTACACCAACGCCGCCATCGAATTCTCCAGTTCTCGTTCGGATCAGTGAGTGCGTCCTGCGCGGTAATCCGCGACACGAACAACATCTATGTATAGAGAGTGGACAAATGATGGCGTTTTGTCAACGATTTCTGAGGTAAAAGTTTTACAAACACGCAGATTTGTACATCACTTGGATGTGGCGGCAGATCAGCGTTCAAGGAATCGAGGGCGCAAAAGTGCGCCGAAAGGCGCTCGCGCCTCAGGCGGAACGTAGGCCGCCTCGCCATGCCGGGAATACAGGTGGTCGTCCTCGTATCGCGGAAATACGTGGACGTGGTGGTGCCAGACGTCCTGGTTGCCCGCCGGTTCGTTGTGCTGCCGGGTCGAGACGCCGTCGCAGCCGTAGGCTTCACGAATTGCAACAGCCACGGCCTGAACCAGGTCGAAAACCGAGTGCCCGACGCTCGTGGGCAAAGTGTAGAGATTCTCGAAGTGCTCGATCGGCGACACAAGTACGTGGCCGGGGTTGCCCGGCCACCACTTCGGGGAAATCCGAGCGATTGCGTGGTCGGTTCGAGCAACCAGGTCGGTCGACGAGTTGTGCTCGTCGAACTCGCCCAGCGCGAAGCGACAGAACGGGCACCGGTACCCCGGCGGCTCATGATGCAACTCGCCTGCCTTCACGTCGCGATCTTCCCACGACCTCAACGTCTGCAACCCGTGCGGAAAGCCCCAAAATGCCCGATCTGCGCGAATTTCCCCAAAACAAAAGTTCGCTTACCCATACTGAAATGACCGACTGTCCCCGACGTGAGTGGGTCCTGATGGATACCGACGTATTGGTAGCGGGCGCCGGCCCGATCGGCTTGACCACCGCGATCGAGCTGCGCAGACGCGGCATCTCATGTCGAATAATCGACCCGCTCGACGAACCGCGGCAATACGCGAAAGCCGTCGGGATTCAGCCACGCACTCTCGAACTCTTCGAGAACATGGGGGTGCTCCGCCAGGCACTCGACGCCTCGACATTGATGCGCGGTCAGATCATGTACACGAACGGCGTCGAGGTCGGCCGCGTCGACCTCACCCTCCCCGAGGACGTTCCTTACTGGTTTCTCTGTCTGCCTCAGTACTCGACGGAGCGCATCCTCACCGAGCGCCTCACCGAGTTGGGAACAACCGTCGAACGCGGAGTCGGCCTCACTGCATTCGAACAATCCGACGACGCCGTCACCTGCACCCTCAGCGACGGCAGTACCGTGACGGCTCAGTACCTGGTGGGTTCCGACGGCGCGCACAGCGTGGTCCGCAAAGGGCTGGGCCTGAGCTTCGAGGGCGGCGCATTTGCCGAGAGCTACATGCTCGGTGACGTCGAAGTCGACTGGTCGATCCCCAGCGGCTACTCCGTCCGCGTCAACCACACCAGCGACGACGGAACCACCGACGATCTACTCGTCTGCATCCCACTTCCCGGACACAAGCGGTACCGCATGTCGATGCTCGTTCCGGACGATTTGATGCCGGACGAATCGTCGAACAAAGCCGCTGTACAACACGGTTTTTCAACCGGCAAGACACCGGAACTCCATCACATCCAGGCCGTGCTCGACAGACTGTCCCCAGAACCGACCACCGCCTCGATGCTGCGATGGTCCTCGGTCTTCCGCATCAGCCACCGCATCGTCGACGCTTACGGTCGCGGACGGGTTTTTGTCGCCGGCGACGCCGCGCACATCCATCCCCCGACTGGCGCGCAGGGCATGAACACCGGGATCCAGGACGCCCACAATCTTGCGTGGAAGATAGCGCTCGCCGTCAAAGGCGTTGCAACAGCAGATCTTCTCGAGACCTACGATGCCGAAAGACGGCCGGTCGGTGAAGAAGTCGTCGGGATGACGGTCCGAAATGCTCGAGAAGGAATCGGTTCGGGAGAGTCCTCCATCGACACGGCAATGCGGCGCCAGGCTCAATTGTTGATCGACTACTCGGAGAGTCCGCTGAACACCGGGCGTAATTCTTCGAGTCCACACGTTCAACCGGGCGAGCGTGCACCCGATGCACGCGGAATGCGCCGAGACGGTGTGCAGTATCCAATTCGGTTGTTCGACTTGCTGTCCGGAGTCGACCACACGTTACTGCTGACTTCGGACGGATCCGCGGAGAGCATCAACAGCTTGGAGAAGGTCGCCGACGCCGCAATTCGATCAGCGCACGGCTTGCTGGACGTCTACGCGGTAGTGCCACCGGGAACCGTGACCGTCGACTCGCTGGTGCCGATCATCGAGGACAACGCCTCGCAACTGTGCGCCGCGTATGAGGTCGAAGGTACGGCGGCGCTGGTCATTCGCCCCGACGGCTACCTCGGATTCCGTGGTCACCCGGAGAACGTTTCCGATTACTTCACGAAAGTGTTTGCCGTCAATCAGGAATGAGCGAAGCGAACATCAACCGAATCTCGGGCGAGAGCTTCATCAACTCGACGTATCCACCCAACGGCCCGGCATCGAGGTAGGAGAACTCCATGCCGACGCCCTCTACCCGACCTTGTTGCACCACCGACATTCCGCGACGCTCGGCCTCGAGCAACGTCGCCTCGTAATCGCCTGGAACCCAAGCCATGTGATGAACTCCGACGCCGTGAGTCTCCAGGAACTCCGTGTACAGGTTGCGTCCGGACACTGATTGGATCAACTCGAGCTGTTGGCTGCCCGCATATCCGATCGACACGTGAACGACATAGTCCGCGGGCTCACCTCGATACGTTGTGGTCTCGGGACCAAAGGCGATGTCTGGCATACGTAGCCATCGCTCCACTCCCCACTGCCGAGTGAACTCCTGTTCGGCGGCCTCGATGTCCTCGACCACCCAGCAGATCTGGAAGATCGGTCCCGAGACCAACGGGGTCATGCCATTTTTCCGTTGTCCACCGAGTAGACGGCCCCGTGTATCGCCGAGGCGTCGTCGGAGGCAACGAAAGCCACCATCTTCGCAACGTCCTCGGCTTCCATCAAGCCACGCGGCGAGGCAACCTTCATGACGAGGTCGAAGTCGACTCCGTCGGGGAAGGTGAATCCGGTGACTTGAGGAGTCATCATGCCGCCGGGGCAGATTGCGTTGACACGCAGAGACTTTCCGGTGAACTCCATCGCCATCGCTCGGGTCAGTCCGATGAGTCCGTGCTTGGCAGCGCAGTATCCAGCCGAGTACGCCTGCCCTTCCAGCCCCGCGATCGAGGAGACGTTGACGATGTTGCCGCCCCGTTCCAGCAAGTGCGGCAGCGCTGCTCGGGAAAGGAAGAACGGTCCGTTCAGATTGACCGCAAGGTCATGTGCCCATTCGGAATCCGCAATATCCGCCGTATGACGAAGCGAGTGCGATCCCGCCACGTTGACGAGGATGTCGATACCACCGAGTTCGTCGACACACGCTTGCACGGCCGCATCACACTGAGCGGAATCCGAGACGTCCGTCGCCGCGAAACGACGCTCTCCATCCGCGCCAACCACCTCGACCATCGACTGTCGCAGCTTTTCCTTGTCGCGGGCGATACCGAAAACCTGTGCGCCCCTGCGGTGGAGAATCTCGGTGACGGCGCGCCCCAACCCTGAGGACGCGCCGGTTACCAAGGCCACTTTTCCGGCCAGTACGTCTGCCATGGGCTAGGAAGCCGCGGCTTCGCGCTGGAGTTCCAGCGCAATGTCGATCAACTGATCTTCCTGTCCGCCGACCAACTTGCGCTTACCTGCGCGCACCAACAGTTCCGCGGACGACACTCCGTACCGCTCGGCCTGACGCTCGGCATGCTTGAGGAAGCTCGAGTACACGCCGGCGTAGCCCATCATCAGTGCCTGACGATCGAGCAGGCACTCCTGCGGCATTGCCGGGCGCACAACGTCTTCGGCTGCATCGGCGATCGCGAAGAAGTCGATACCGGTCTTGACTCCGATCTTGTCGCAGACACCGACAAACGCCTCGACCGGGGCGTTGCCGGCGCCGGCACCGAACCGACGGGTACTACCGTCGATCTGCTTGGCTCCCGCACGAACTGCCGCAATGGAATTGGCGACGCCCAGGCCCAGGTTCTCATGTCCGTGGAAGCCGACCTGAGCGTCGTTGCCGAGTTCCTGAACCAGCGCCTCGACGCGATCGGATACCTGCTCGAGCACCAGCGCGCCGGCCGAGTCGACCACGTACACACACTGGCAACCCGCGTCGGCCATGATGCGAGCCTGCTTGGCCAGCTTCTCCGGCGGAATCGAGTGAGCCATCATGAGGAATCCGACTGTTTCGAGTCCACGCTCACGCGCGAGGCCGAAGTGCTGGATGGATACGTCTGCCTCGGTGCAGTGAGTTGCAATGCGGCAGATGGACGCACCGTTGTCCTGTGCGATGACGATGTCGTCCTTGATGCCCAACCCGGGCAGCATCAGGAAGGCGATCTTCGCGTTGGTCGCCGTCTCGACTGCAGCTTTGATCAGTTCCTGCTCGGGAGTCTTCGAGAAGCCGTAGTTGAAGGAGGATCCGCCGAGACCGTCGCCGTGAGTGACCTCGATGACCGGCACTCCGGCTCCGTCGAGGGCACCGACGATGGCTCGTACTTCGTCGACGGTGAACTGATGACGCTTGTGGTGGGAGCCGTCGCGCAGCGATGTGTCGGTGACGCGGATGTCCCAGCTCGAATCGAAATGAATCATGTCGCTCATGCCTTCACACTCAGAAGCTTCTGGGCGATTTCCTCGCCCACCTTGGTGGCTGCTGCCGTCATGATGTCGAGGTTGCCCGCGTACGGCGGCAGGAAATCGCCTGCGCCTTCGACCTCGACGAACGTGGTGACCGTTGCATAGCCACCGGAAACGACGCTCGGTTTGTCGAACTGCGGTTCGTTGAGCAACCGGTAGCCGGGCACGTACTGCTGGATGTCCTTGACGACGCGGTGAATGGAGTCGGTGATCGCGGCCTGATCGGCGTCTTCGGGGATAGCGCAGAAGATTGTGTCGCGCATGATCATCGGCGGGTCCGCGGGGTTGAGGATGATGATCGCCTTGCCGCGCTGTGCGCCGCCGATGGTCTCGATACCGCGGCTGGTGGTCTTGGTGAACTCATCGATGTTCGCGCGAGTTCCCGGGCCGGCGGACAACGATGCAACGGAGGCGACGATCTCGGCGTACGCCACGTCGACGACACGTGATACCGCGTAGACGATCGGAATGGTTGCCTGCCCACCGCAAGTGATCATGTTGACGTTGGGCGCGTCCAGGTGCTCACGCAGGTTCGCGGGCGGAACCACAGCCGGGCCGACCGCGGCCGGAGTCAGGTCGACGGCACGGATACCGGCGGCCTCGTAGCGTGGTGCTGCCTCGCGGTGCACGTATGCCGACGTCGCCTCGAAGACCAGGTCCGGTTTCTCCGCCTGGCTGAGCAACCAGTCGACGCCCTCGGCGGAGGTCTCGAGTCCCATCTTGCGAGCGCGTGCCAATCCTTCACTCTCGGGATCGATTCCGATCATCCATCGCGGCTCGAGCCACTCGGAGCGCTGCAGTTTGTACAACAGATCGGTGCTGATGTTTCCCGATCCGACGATCGCCACACTTGCCTTGGTCATGACTACTCCTACGTGAACTGAAGAGAGACGGAACCGAGGCCGCTGAACTCGGCTCGGAAGTTGTCGCCTGGATGAGCGTCGATCGCTCGCGTGCACGAACCCGGCAGAACGATGTCGCCGGCCTTGAGCCGAACTCCGAACGTGTCGACCTTCTGCGCCAACCACGCGACGGCGGTGACCGGGTTACCGAGAACCGCATCGCTGCGCCCCTCCGCAATCCGCTCGCCGTTGCAGGTCAGCACCGCGTCGATCGCCTTGATGTCGATGTCCGACGGGCGAACTCGTTCCTTGCCGAGAATGAACCCGGCGGAGGACGCGTTGTCCGCGATGGTGTCCGAGAGGCCGATCTTCCAGTCCTTGATCCGGCTGTCGATCAACTCGATGGACGGCGCATAGGCGACAGTGGCGTCGATGACGTCTTGTTCGGTGCACCCGGCGCCCGGCAGATCTGCTCCCAGAATGAAGGCGACCTCCACCTCGACGCGTGGGAAGCAGAAGCGCGACGTGTCGACCGGACGGTCCTCGAACTCTTCCATCTCGGCGAGCAGGTGACCGTAATCTGGCTCGTCGACGCCCATCATCTGCTGCATCGCCAGTGACGAGAGCCCGACCTTGTGCCCGACCACCTTTGCGCCACCGGCAACACGACGCCGGATGTTGATGAGCTGGATCTCGTAGGCGTCGACGACGTCGATGTCCGGATACGTGGCGATCAGCGGGCTGATCGGAGCGCGATCCCGTTCCGCCGAATCAAGATGGTCGGCAAGTTCGCCGCGGATCTGCGTCGAGAGCATCGTTCAGGCCTTTCCGACTGTGGAGAATGCGGCTGCGTGCTGACCGGCTCGTCGTCCGGAGAATACGCAGTCGGCGAGCGACAAGCCGCTCACATACGAGTTGGAACAGATACCGACCGCGGTACGGCCGGCGGCGTACAGACCAGGGATACCCTCCCCGGCCTCGTTTTTCACCATGCCGGACGATTCGTCGACCACCAATCCACCGAGCGTGAGCATCGGGCACGGATTCATCATGTTGGGCTTGATCGAGACGTCGTACATCGTGAACGGCGCAGACAGTATCGGCCTGACGAAGTCCGACGGTTTGCCCATCGGATCAGGTTGTCCGGCAGCGGCAGCGGAGTTATGCGCGTCGACGGTGGCTTGAAGGCCGGCGACGTCTATCCCCGCTTTGCGGGCGGCCTCGGCAATGGTGTTGCCACGCACTGCAGTACGCATCATTCCGGTGGTCTGTACCCGCTGGAACCACATCGACTGGTCACTTATCTGCGATTTCGCTTCGCTAACGAGTTCGGAATCTGCCAGCAGCCAACCGATTCCGCTGCTCTTCTCCGCCATCGCCTGACCGAGAGCGGCACCGTAACGGGACTCGTCGACGATTCGCGCACCGGATTCACCCACCAAAATGGAACCGAGAAAAGCACTCGGCGGGACGATGAATCGCCAGGCGGACACATTGCCGAGCTTGTCGGTGGCTCCCCCGGCTTCGACGCCAAGGTTGATGCCTTTGCCGTCGTCCCCGGAGGTGCCGAGCGGGATACCGCCCTTGTAGGCGGGGGCATGGGTGCGCATCATCTCGCGATTGGACACGAAGCCGCCGGCGCTCAGGATCACGCCGCCGCGCGCCTGGATGCGAATCCGCTTGGCGTGCTTCTTCTCGATCTTCGCGATGAGTGCGTCGAGAATCGTGCGCAACTGCGGCGCGTAGACGCCGGGCTTGGAGGACAGGGAGCCGAGCGTCGCGTGACGGCGACGAACTCCGGCAGGTGCGTCACGCAGCGTCAGTGCTTCGACGCCGATCACCCGGCCGTCCTCGATGATCAGCCGGTCCGCTCGCGTCTGGCCGAGCAACTGGACGCCCTTCGCCTCCGCGGACTTCGCGAGCGGGCCGTAGAGCATCTTTCCCGACGTGCCACGCCCCTTGGCGCGATGACCACGCGGAGCAGGTTTTGCGATGTCACGGAACCCGCCGGCCGATTCGCTACCCGAGAAGTAGAGGTAGTGCTTGTTGCTCGGGTACGACGTCTTGTACGGACAGAGTGAGGCCTCGAACGGCACGCCGTGACTGCGCAGCCAGTCGATCGACGCCGGGCTCTCGTCGACGAACCGGCGCAGAGTCTGCGGCGTCACAGCGTCACCGACCTCGCGGTTCAGGTAGGCGAGCATGGCTTCGGGACTGTCCTCGACACCGGCTTCCTTTTGAATCACGGTGCCGCCGCCGGCGTAGTAGATTCCTCCGGAAATCGTGCTGGCACCACCACCGAGTGCTCGGTCGATCGCCAAAACCGACGAACCGGCCGCTACAGCTTCGAGCGCCGCACTGGCGCCCGCCACACCGAACCCGACCACAAGGACGTCAACCGAAGTATCCCAGGTCACACCGCACCATCCTCAATCTCACTGCAACGTGTTTCGTTATCAATGACAACGTCCGGAAATACTTCCTGGCAGAAAGCATGGACTGACACCCCCATCATTCTATAACGTGTTCTACATGAGCAAGCAGGAATACGACATCGTCGTCGTCGGCAGTGGTGCCGCAGGTATGACAGCGGCCTTGACCGCAGCCCACCAGGGCTTGAGTGTGGTCATCGTGGAGAAAGCCGCCCACTACGGCGGATCGACCGCCCGTTCCGGTGGTGGGGTCTGGATCCCCAACAACGAGGCACTTCAAGCGGACGGTGTCACCGATACACCGGAGGCCGCACGTTCCTACCTGCACAGCATCATCGGCGACGTTGTCGCTCCCGAACGCATCGACACCTATCTCGAGCGCGGTCCCGAGATGCTCTCGTTCGTGTTGAAGAACAGCCCGCTCGAGCTGCAGTGGGTTCCCGGCTACTCCGACTACTACCCGGAAGCACCCGGCGGACGCCTCGGTGGCCGCAGTGTCGAGCCCACCCCGTTCGACGGCAACAAGTTGGGCGCCGACCGCAAGAACCTCGAGCCCGACTACGTCAAGGCCCCCAAGAACTTCGTCATCACCCAGGCCGACTACAAGTGGCTCAACCTGCTGATGCGCAATCCTCGCGGACCCCTGCGCGCCATGAAGGTCGGCATGCGATTCCTCGCAGCGAAGGCCACCAAGAAGGATCTGCTGGTTCGCGGCCAGGCACTGGTCGCCGGTATTCGACTCGGACTTCAGTCCGCCGGAGTACCCATCCTGCTGAACACCCCGCTGACCTCCCTGTACACCGAAGACGGCGCAGTTCGCGGCGTCAACGTCATCGTCGACGGCGAGGAGCAGGTCATCCGCGCTCGCCACGGAGTCGTGTTGGGATCCGGCGGATTCGAGCACAACAAGGAAATGCGTGAGAAGTACCAGCGCGCACCTATCGGCACCGAATGGACCGTCGGCGCGAAGGCAAACACCGGCGACGGTATCCGCGCAGGCCAAGAAGTGGGCGCTGCAGTCGATTTCATGGACGACGCCTGGTGGGGCCCGTCCATTCCGCTGACCGGCGGACCGTGGTTCGCTCTCTCCGAGCGCACCCTCCCGGGCTGCATGATGGTCAACATGTCGGGCAAGCGCTTCGGCAACGAGGCGGCTCCGTACGTCGAGGCAACCCATGCGATGTACGGCGGTGAGTACGGTCAGGGCGAGGGCCCCGGCGAGAACATCCCGACGTGGATGATTCTCGATCAGCGCTACCGCAACCGCTACACGTTTGCCGGTATCACTCCCCGCTCCCCCTTCCCCGGCCGCTGGCTCAAGGCCGGCATCGTGGTCAAGGCGGGAACCATCGCCGAATTGGCAGAGAAGACAGGGCTTCCCGTCGCATCGCTGACCGAAACCGTCGATCGGTTCAACGGCTTCGCGCGCAACGGCAAGGACGAGGACTTCGGACGCGGTGACAGTGGTTACGACGCGTACTACGGCGATCCCCGACTGAAGAACCCCAGCCTCGCCGAAATCAGCAAGGCTCCGTTCTACGCCATCAAGATGGTTCCGGGTGACCTCGGCACCAAGGGTGGTATCTGCACCGACGTCAACGGCCGAGCACTACGCGAAGACGGAAGCGTCATCGACGGCCTCTACGCGGCTGGCAACGCGAGCGCTCCGGTCATGGGCCACACCTACGCCGGACCAGGCGCGACCATCGGTCCCGCAATGACTTTCGGTTACTTGGCCGTACTCGACATCGTCGAGCGTGCGAAGAAGGCCGAGACAACCGAAGCACCTGCAGCTGAAAAGACGGCGGTCGACCATGCCAATTGATCCGAAGATCGCACTCGGCGCCGAGCTTGCGCCACAAGAGTTCTCGTGGACCCCGTCGGACGTGCAGCACTACCACTTGGCCCTGGGGGCAGGTGCTCGTCCGCTTGATCCGAACGAGCTTCGATACCTCGACGACGAAAAGCCTCAGGTACTACCCACCTTTGCCACCGTCGCCGCCAACTTCCACGCCACCGAAGCACCGAAGGTGTCGTTCCCCGGCGTCGAAATCGATCTGGCGAAGGTAGTCCACGGGAGCCAGGAAGTCACTGTCCATCAGCCGATCCCGGCAAGTGGAAGTGGCCGCACCACAACTCGAATCGCCGAGGTCTGGGACAAGGGCAAGGCCGCGGTGATCGTGCAGGAATCCGTCACGGTTGACGCCGAGGGCAACCCGCTGTGGACAGCTCGCTCGTCCATTTTCGCCCGCGGCGAGGGTGGTTTCGGGGGTGAACGTGGTCCGTCGGAGTCGATTACGCTTCCGGATCGCGAAGCAGATGAGACAGTGGTGACGCCTGTGCTTCCACAGCAGGCTTTGCTGTACCGGATGTGTGGTGATCGGAATCCGTTGCACTCGGATCCGCAATTCGCCTCCGCGGCAGGCTTTCCAGCGCCTATCCTGCATGGACTGTGTACTTACGGAATGGTCTGCAAGACCGCAGTGGATACCATGCTCGACGGCGACAGCAGTCGGGTAGCCGGATTTCGGGCCCGCTTTGCCGGGGTCGTATTTCCCGGCGAGAACTTGAGTATCCAGATCTGGAAAGACAATGGGCGACTCCTGATCTCAGCTTCTGTACTGGAGCGCGAAGCTCCTGCCCTGGCTGACGTAGTTCTCACTCTTGTCTGATACCAACCTGTCTGATACCCACCTGTTAGAACTCACCGTAGTTCTCGAACCCGATGGAGTAGCCCGAAGATGACGGCACAAGACGAAAAGTTCCGACTGTCCCGACGAGGTTTCATGGCCGCTGGAGCCGGCGCCGTGGCAGCGACCGCATTCGCCGGCTGGACGCCGGCCTACGCCGTCCCCGCCGGCTCTTCCGGCTCCGCGGGTGGTCCCGTGTCCACCCTCACACCGCCGCCTGCCTTCCCCGAAGGCATCGCGCTGTACCAGCAGGCATATCAGAACTGGTCCAAAGAGATCATGCTCGACGCGATCTGGACCTGTTCGCCCAAGACGCCCGAAGACGTAGTCCGCCTCGCGAACTGGGGCCATGCCAACGGCTACACCATTCGTCCCCGCGGTGCCATGCACGGCTGGACGCCGCTGACCATCGTCAACGGTGCGCCGGTCGACAAGGTCATCCTCGCCGACACCACGGTCCACCTCACCGGAGTCTCCGTCAACGCCGGTGGCAGCCCAGCCACCGTCACCGCAGGACCCGGCGCGACCCTCGACGCCATCACCACCGCACTGCAGGCACAGGGCCTCGGGTTCGCGAACCTGCCGGCGCCGGGTGTGTTGACCATTGCCGGCTGCCTCGCCGTCGACGCTCACGGCGCAGCTCTTCCCGCCGAAGGCGAAGCACACGTTCCCGGACAGACTTTCGGCTCACTCTCCAACCTCGTCACGTCCCTGACCGCAGTGGTCTGGAACGGCAGCGAGTACGCACTGAAGACGTATGCACGTAGCGACGCGGCGATCAAGCCGCTGCTGACTCACCTCGGACGCACCTTCCTCACCTCCGTCACCTTGCAGGCCGCCCCCAACTACCGCATGCGCTGCGTCAGCCACACCGACATCGGTTGGCAGGAACTCTTCGGCGCCCGCGGAGCGTCCGGACGCACCTTCGAGAAGTTCGTCCGCGAAAACGGTCGCGCAGAAGCAATCTGGTACCCCTTCACCGAACGCCCGTGGATGAAGGTGTGGTCACTTGCACCCACCAAGCCGCCGTTCTCGCGTGAGGTGACCGGACCGTACAACTACATCTTCTCCGACAACCTCCCGGAGCCGGTCACCGACATGATCGGCCAGATCAACTCCGGAAACCCGGGCATCGCACCGGCATTCGGGCAGATCATGTACGCCACCACCGTTGCCGGACTCGCCGCGACGTTCTCCAACGACCTGTGGGGATGGTCCAAGGACGTCCAGTTCTACATCCGGGCCACCACCCTGCGCCTGACCGAGGGCGGCGGAGCCGTCATCACCTCGCGCGCCAACATCGGCCAGGTCATCCACGACTTCACCCAGTGGTTCAACGGCCGCATGGAGTACTACCGCTCCATCGGACAGTTCCCCCTCAACGGGCCCGTCGAAATCCGTTGCTGCGGCCTCGATCAACCATCCGAGGTCGAGGTCGACTCGGCAGGCGCCCCCACCATCTCGGCCATGCGCCCGCGCCCCGACCATCCGGAATGGGACACTGCCATCTGGCTCAACGTCCTCGGCGTCCCCGGAACCCCCGGCATGTTCGCGTTCTACCGCGAAATGGAACAGTGGATGCGTAATCACTACAACAACAACGACGCCACCTTCCGCCCCGAGTGGTCCAAGGGCTGGGCGTTCGGCCCCGACAAGCCGTACACCGACACCCCGATCATCACCCAGGGCCTCCCCCAGACCTACCGCGACGGCGTCCCATCGAGCGACAACTGGGACACCGCCAACGCCGCATTCAACGCGTTGGATCCGCACAAGGTCTTCAGCAACACCTTCCTGGACCAGTTGCTGCCTTGAGGTTCAAGTACTGAGCGCACACTCTGACAACTCGACGGTCGTCGCCACTCCCCTTACTTTCGGGAGTGCGGCGGCCGTCGTGCGTTGCAGTGAGCGGGATGAAGGAGTCCCCCCGCATCCCGACGAGGCAGCTGCCTCAATCGCGATCAGGATGGATCGCCTCGTGCATACTTTCCACTGCCCTGGCGTGAGTTGAGAGCTCGGACCGAGCCGACCGAATCGTGGCGCTGTCGCTGCGTGCCCCCGGCTCGGGCGACGACGAGTCCTCTCCGGGGTTCGGCGCGCCACCAGCTGGATGCTCGGAGGAGCCGGTGCGCTCTTCCCTCTCCGCGCGGGCGCGCAACAACGACTCGGACTTCGGGGTATTTCGCATCGGAGCATTGTCCCAGATCCATCTCCTATGACTCACATTGAGCGCTCTCACCCCCGGCGACCAGGCCGTTCCTGAATATCAACACCTAGAATGTTCGCAACAAAATATCTACAGCCGTCAGGGTAGACATTCTCGCGGGTCTGTTGTATCTTTTTTCTCGTAGCAAGGAACGAGTCAAGAGATGCGGGAGAGATGAACTACCCGCAAGCAGTACCGCAGGGCAGGGACGTGCCGGGGCCGAATTCGTGTGTGAGTGTGTAGTCGGACCCGGCACCCCCCTTCAAAGCGGCTACCGGATGTCTTGTGCGAGTCCGGAAGTTCGAAAGAATGCAGTTATGTAAGTAAGTTCAACCCCATCCGGCCCCCGGCGCTCCTCGCGCCGGGGGCCCCGTCCGTTCAGCGAAAGAAGCGAGCCATTCCGGCAGATACACCACCGGGGGACCCCTCCGGCAGATTCGACGACGAGAACTATCCTGCGTACAGCATGGGACATGCGGCCGAGATCCTCGGTGTCAGGCAAGCTTTCCTTCGTAGCCTCGATGCCGCGAAACTGCTTACCCCACAACGCTCTGAGGGCGGACATCGCCGCTACTCCCGCTACCAGCTGCGCATCGCAGCCCGCGCGCACGAACTCGTAGCCAACGGCACGGCGCTCGACGCGGCTTGCCGCATCATCATCCTCGAAGACCAACTCACCGAAGCCCGTCGCATCAACGCCGAGCTTCAGCAAGCGCAGGACCTGCGAGAGGAACCGGACGCGCCACCCGAATGAGGACTGCACTGGAACAGCAGTTGCGCCTATACGGTCGATCTGACCCCTCCTCCTTCCAACTGCGGTAAATTCGGCCAATTGGGACATTGCTCGGCGTCGGTTGCTCGATTTCCACATCGAAGGGATCGCAGGCATGACTTCCTCCCACCACCGCGCTCGGGTGCGGCTGTCTGCTCTGTCGATCGCCTTGACCGTTGCCATTGCAACCGCTGCGTGCAGTTCCGACGATGACTCCGCAATAAACACGGGCAGCGCCTCTCCCAGCACCTCGAGCAGTCGGGAATCCACCGAGATCACGGACATCGTCCGCCGCCAAGTGGCCGACTTGGGCCTCAGTGCCGCTGTGTTCGGGGTGTGGCGAGGCGACGACGAAGTTGCTCTCGGCGCCGTCGGAGAGTCCCCTGTCGGAGTTCCGGCGACAACCGACATGCAGTTGCGCGTCGGCCAACCGATGGAACCGATGCTCTCGACAGTCCTGCTGCAACTCGACGAAGAGGGAACGCTTCCCCTCGATCAACCGATCGCGAAGTGGGAACCGAACTTTCCACGCGCAGACACCATCACTCCGCGAATGCTGGCCAACAGCACGTCGGGCATCTCCGACTACGTGACCGATCCACAGTTCCTCAAACTCTTCACGGACAACCCGATGAAGGGCTGGACTTCTCGAGAGATCCTGGATCTTGCCAACTCCCGCCCGCCGTTGTTCGAACCCGGCACCAGTTGGGCGTACGCGCACAGCGACCTGACGCTGCTCGGCGACGTCATGGAGAAGGCGACCGGAAAGCCGTTGGGCGAACTACTTCAGCAGCGCGTCTTCGATCCGCTCGGGATGGATCACAGCAGCGTTGTACTCACGTCGCAGATGGACGAACCGATCCTGCACGGTTACACCAATGAACGTGGAGTATTCGAAGACTCCACTTTCTGGAATCCGACGGCGTTCCTGCACAGCGGAAACATGAACGCGCCTGTCGCCGACGTCGGAAAGTGGGTGCGCGCACTGGGAACGGGAGAGTTACTATCCGACAAGGCTTTCGAGCAGCAGATGGCGCCGACGACTGCGGGCTTGGGAAGTATGACGGCGGACAAGTTCTTTTCCTTCGGGACCGGGCACCTCGACGGCTGGCTGGTGATGAACCCGTCGTACGGCGGTTACAACGGTCTCGCGCTCTACTACCCCGATTCGAAGACGACGATCGTCGTCTACGCCACACTCGGGCCGACAACCAACGCGGACCTCAACAACGCCGTGTCGATGGGGAAGGAGATCGGAACCCTCCTCGAGCCGGATCACCCGCCGCAGGTACCGACGCCGTGACGCCCCACACACGCTGGTAGTAAACAGCGCCGGTCGGCAACTTCCTGTTTACGCACGGATTACCTCCAGGACTTATCGCCCCATCACCATTCTCTTCAGTACCGAACGAAACGCGTCGGACCGCGGGTTGTCTCGCCAGTGAACGAGAACGTAGATAGATGGGGACAGGCCCGATGAGGAAATACGCGATGTCAGTGGCATGCACGGTTGCAGTCACAGCGGGGGTGACTCTTGTGATGTCGGTACCTGCCGGAGCGGACCCGAATGACGGTGGGTCGTGCCCGGCCGGTGCGGTATTCGCGGTCGGCGGAACGTGGGATCCGACGGGACAAACGACGCAACCCGTCACCGACCGCTACGTCGCCCAGGGTTACGCCTCCAAGCCGGTGACCTACCCCGCCAGCTTCTGGCCGCTCGGCGAACAGACGTACGACCAGAGCGTTGCCGCCGGCGCCCAGACGCTTCGCACTGAAGTCAACGCTTTCCACGCTCAGTGCCCGGGCAGCGAGATCGTCGTCACCGGATACTCACAGGGAGCACGGATTGCCGGCGACGTTCTCGGTGACATCGCACGTGACGGATCCATTCCCCAATCGCAAGTCGAAGGCGTCCTCTACGCCGACCCTCGCAACTCGGCCGGGGGCATCGAAACCGTAGTGCCCAATGTCGTTCCGGGAGCGACGATGTCCGGAGCACGCGGCGGATTCGGAGACATCGCAGTGCAGGAAGTCTGCATCGAGGGTGACGGCATCTGCAACATGCCCAAGCCGCGTGATGCGCCCGAGGTGTTCGTGGATTCGGTCTTCGGCTACTTCACGAAGCACAACACCTACACGCCGATGATGTCCGAGCCCGCTCCGCCTGCTCCCCCGGCGCTGCCGCAGACACCGTCGGTGCCACTGCAACCGGCTGACGTCGCCACTGCGATCGTGACACGGGTCGTCGAGAACATCACTCCGTATCTGAGCGCTGCACTCGCCACCGTGCTGACGAAGTAACGCGACACCGCTTGTTCGGCTGACTGAAAGTCGACCGATTCGTACAAGTCGAGGACCACCCGCGCCGTGCACCATCGAATACATGCTCACCTTCATCGTCAGATACGGGTACGTCCCGTTCATGCTCTTGGGAATCAACGGAGCCGCAATCGCGCTGGCGGCATCCGGCGCGCCGAAATGGTCACTGGTGGCATTGATTCTCTTCGCAGTGGTCTGCTCTTTCGCGGCCGAACGGACGCTTCCCTACGAATCTTCGTGGAATGCCCCCGGACCGGACAGGTTTCGCGACGCGGTCCATGCGTTTGTCAACGAATCTCTCATCCTGGTCAGCGTCGCGGTCATCCCGTTGATGGCAGCGGTGATTCCGTTCGACGGGCTGTGGCCGATCGGTCTTCCGTTTGTCGTTCAGGTCGTCTTCGCAGTGTTGGTTGCCGATTTCGGCATCACCGTCGTGCATTTGATCAGCCACAAGGTTGGATGGTTGTGGCGTTTCCACGCGGTTCATCACAGCCTCGAACGGTTCTACGGTATGAACGGACTGATGAAGCACCCCGTACATCAGACTTTCGAAACCGCCGGTGGCGTCCTGCCACTGATCCTCCTCGGGATGCCCGTTCCAGTTGCCTCGGCGCTCGCGGTTTGTGTCGCTGTCCAACTCCTGCTTCAGCATTCGAATTCCGACTACCGCATCGGCCCCCTGCGCCCGATACTCGCCCTCAACGCCGGCCACCGATTCCATCACCTCAAGTGGGCGGGAATCGGTGACGTCAATTTCGGTTTGTTCACTCTGATCTGGGATCACCTGTTCCGCACTTATTCTTTCGATCCGGAAAAGCGATTCAGCAGTGACGATCTCGGAATGGCGGCCAAGCCCGACTACCCGGACGACTACCTCGGCCAGTTGGCCGAACCGTTCCGGAGACAGAACTGACGGACGATCGGTGGAGATTCAGCCCGCGAGTACCCGTCGCATGACGGGCTTGGCTGCAAACGCACTGGCCAACACCAACGCGATCCCCACAGCCAGGGTGACGCCCAACTGAACCAGCGCCATCGGAGTGGTCAATACGGCTGCCCCTGCCAGCGGGAAGAGGAACAGCAGTGCAGCGCCGGCGCCGGCCAGTGCCATCACCACCACGGGAGTGCGAACGTGCCGCATGCGGGCGCTGTCCATCACCTCGACAGGTGTACCGGCCAGAGTCAGACTCCGATACAGCTCACGGTTGTCGAGGATCCCGGATACCTGGGTGAGCGCAGACGAGATTGCCGCCAACGTGAATGTTGCTCCGAGAGTGAACAACACCCCGGTTCTCATGTCCGCGAACAGGAACTCCTGCCCTGGCTGCAAATCCTGCCCTTCCCCGTTGCCGATCGCGGCGAGGAGAGATGTGCCTGCGGCAACAAAGCTGGCCATCGTCACACCGCTGACCGTGCGCCACACAGCCTTCGGATTATCCAAGACCCGACGCGCCGCAATCAGCGAAGCACCGTCTTTGGCGCATTTGAGCATGATCCGTCCAAGCAGCGAAATGACGAACGGACCGACCAACGCAACAACGCCGAAGCAGAGACCAAGGCCCACCAGGATTGCCGCGATGCTTGCCGCGGAGCCCCCGAATGCACTCCATCCCACAAGAACCCCCACCCCAGCCACCGCGAAGATCATCTTCGGTGCGGCGCTGGGATTGCCCGCCGTGACGCCCAACGGGCTCACGAACACCTGGCGCATCCCGAGCATCGACGTCAAAGCAGCCAGGATGGTCATTCCGAATACGATGCCCACCAGCGGAAGTGCGCCTACCCAAAGCTCACTCCACTCGAATGTCCGACCTTGAAATCTCAAGAGAGCTACGAGCGGCAACGCGAGGAGGTATCCCACCACACCGATCAACGCACCGGCCAAGCCCTGGATACCCGATTCCGCAGCGCACAGCGCAACGATCTGGCGAGGGGTGGATCCGATGAGTCGAAGCGAGGCAAGTCGTTCGTCGCGACGGCGCGCGCCCAAGCGGGCCGCCGCCAGACCGAGAGTGACGGCTGGAACGATCATCAACACCGAAGCAACCCCTGCGAGCGCTAGGTACGCCTCGGCTTCGGGTTCGCTCGATCTGCCCGCAAATGCACCGTAGCCGCCGAGCACCGTCAGCAAGAACGTCGTCGAGGCGGCAAATGCGGACACTGGGAGCGCGAAGGTACTCAAGGCCTTTCGTCCTTCACCTCGCATCGTCATCAATGCAACGCGCGCTGTGGCCTTCATGCCGCCACCTGTGTCCCGACGAGCGAACCGGCCTGCATCATCATCGTGCGATCACACCACCGAGCGACTTCGGCATCGTGAGTGACGACGACCAACGCAGAACCGATCTGTTGAGCCGAATCACGCAACACCCTCATCACTTCCCAACTCGTCTGCGCGTCGAGGGCACCGGTCGGCTCGTCCGCGAAGAGAACGGCGGGTTTGGTCACCAACGCTCGCGCAATCGCCACACGTTGCGACTGACCACCCGACATCTGACCCGGGCGACGGTCCTGCAGACCGTCCAGTCCCAATGGCGCGAAGAAGCCGTGCGCCGTCCGCTTGGCTTCGGCGATGGACAACCCGTTGAGCACCAAGGGCAAAGCGACGTTCTCGATCGCCGGAAGCTCCGGTAACAGTTGGCCCGATTGAAAAACGAATCCGTACGACTCGCGTCGGAGGCGGCTGCGGTCGTTCTCACCGAGGTTCTCGATATGCCTGCCGCTCAGCAGGATTGCTCCCGAGTCGGGCTTGACGATTCCTGACATGCAATGCAGCAGAGTCGACTTGCCCGACCCTGAAGGACCCATGATGGCCGTAGCAGTACCGGCGCGCACTTCCAGCGATACACCTCGGAGCACTGGAACGTCGCCGTACGACTTGCCCAGCGCGTGGACCGACAGGACTGCGGGTGCTTGTGCGTTGTTCATGATTCCACCTTCTCGTGAACCCCTCGCCAGCACATCGGCCCAGCGCACGATCTTCGAACCGAGTGCGGTCCTACCGGAGGATGACCGGACCCCGAGCTCTGTCAGGGTCGTCACTATGATTTCCGACATGACCTGGTCCGGCGCCGTCCACATGGAGCCCGGAATTCTCATGTTCACCGGCGCAGTGGGATCCGCGCACATGCATTCGCACGCCGCTGTTCAGATCATGATCATCGACGACGGGGACGTCACGGTCACGGACGGGGACGGCCACAGTGAAGTCGTGCGGTCCGTGGTCATTCCATCCGGGGCGGTCCACGCGTTGTCCGCCTCCGAGGGTGCGCGGGGACGGGCGATTTACATTGACTCCACCACCGGGATGGGTCTGCGCATCAGGCCACCGGAGCCGGGCCGCGGTGGTGTGGCCGACTGGTCGGACCGTGGGCAGACCGCAGTAGCGATGACGGACCGCGGCGCTGATTCGGATCTGGAATACGCAGCGAGGCTGATCGATTCACTGTCCGAAAGTAGACAGCCGTCGAGCGTACGCGCTCTTCACCCGGCGCTCGAGCATGCCCTGACGCTACTTCACGAGCGACTTTCAGGGCCGATAACGCTGACGGACACCGCCGCGCTGGTCTCCATCTCACCTGGCCGATTGGGAAGAATCTTCAACGATCAACTGCAGATGAGCTTTTCGACCTACATTCGTTGGTTGCGGCTACGACGTGCCATGGAAGTGATGAGCAGTGGCGCAACCCTGACAACCAGTGCACACGAGGCCGGTTTCACCGACAGCGCCCATCTCAACCGTATCTGCCACAGTATGTTCGGGCTCACGCCCAGCGCCGCGACCGGCGGCCTCACCTGGAATTGACGCTACTCCTCAACTGATGCTGCCCGCCGCCGACCTCGCCAGTAGCGACAGACGACTGTAGAGGCGCGCCAACCCCGGCACGTCCCGGAGGCTGCCTGCCACTTCTTCGACGTAGGCGTCGGCGTAGATCGTCAGCCGCGCATCGACGTCATAGAGAACATCGACGACATTCGCGAAACGGCGAAGGGCAAATTCCGACGCCTGGGCGAGCACCGGCACTCCGAAGATCACCCAGTCGTCGAAGCGTGCGGCGAGCGCGAGATAATCGGCAGCCGCGGTCGAACCAGCGCACAGCACCTCGAAATCGAACCAGACGACACCGTCTCGAATCGCCGAGCACTCCAATGTGCGTGTGCCTATCGTCAATTCGACACTTTCGCCCGAAGGCCGCGTAATTCCCGAGCCGACGAGGAATTCCCCTGTCGCAAATCGGTAGTCCCCGGCACCTGGCTTTCCTGCCGTCCGATAGTCGACGGAGCCACCCAACTCGATCACCTCGAGAGTCCGCTCCATCAACTCGATCGACGGAACGAACTGCTCGTGAAAAAGCGGATTGGGAAGAAGATCGGTCGGCGGAACATTGGACGTGACGACAACAGTCACGCCTTTCGCGACGATTGTGTCGAGAACCCTTGCCATGAACATGGCGTCGGCGACGTCGTCGAGGTGGAACTCGTCGAAACAGAGCACACGGATTCCATCGACGACGTGATCCAGTGCCACGCCCATCGAGCCGAGTTCATGCGCCCGAGAGTGCAGATCTGCAAAGAACCGATGAAAGTGAATGCGCCGCTTGCCGACCGGGAGCCCGTCGTAGAACTCGTCCATGAGCATCGTCTTCCCGCGGCCGACGCTACCCCAGAGATAGATCCCACCCCCGACCTCACCGCCCGAGATCCGGGCCTGCAGTGCGTCGAGGGCTTCGCGTGCCGCCAACTGCTCTTCGTCCAGTAGCATAAGACTCCTCTACGTCTGTAGAGTCGAGGCTAGTGATCGAAGGCAAATCGAGTCAATGTGACCCTCACGACGCACCATCTGCAGCATGCAACATCGACAACAAGGAACGACATGAAGCCTGATCGCAGAGCCCTCATCGCGGCATCCGCCGTCACGATCATCGCCGAGCAGGGCCCGCGTGCACTCACCCATCGGGCGGTTGATCAGTCCCTGGAACTTCCTGCCGGTTCGACGTCGTACTATTTCCGCACTCGCGAGGCACTACTCGAAGCAACCGCATTGCACATCGTGCACCGGTCACGTTCGATATTCGACGAACTCCGCGAGAGGCCCAGCGATCCTGCTGCCCTGACGGCCGAGTATCTCGATGATCTTCTTTCGCACCGCAGACACGAATTGATCGCGAGATATGCACTGCTCTTGGAAACTCCCCGAGATTCGGCATTGCACCAACTCCTCGAAGACAGCCTGTTTTCACGGGAGAAGGCAAGGCCTGTCTTCGACATCATTGGCGTTGACGATCCTGACGTCGCCGCCGAAAATTTTCTGAGCCTTCTGGAGGGCTTGATCTTCGACTACTGCCTCGGAGCGCGTAGCCGAGATCCCCGCTCCTCCGAAACCGTTCGGCAACTTCGGATCCCGATCGACATCTATCTGCGCGGAGTTGGTGCCGCCTGAAAGATGTTGGTCAGCAGAGGCTTCCGGTGCAGGGCCGTTGACCAGAGAACAGTGCCGCGACAAACGGGGTGCTGTCTGGAACCGAAGCCGGAACGGTTCCCAGATGATCAGTGGGATAGGTATGGAATGCAAAGTCGACACCGTTGGCAGTAAGGTCGGCCGCGAACTTCAGTGTCAGCGGTGCCGGAACATCGATGTCCGACAACCCCTGACCGATGAAGAACGGGCGGTCGTATCCTGCGGTCGGCACAGTGAGCAGGTCACGCGCAGCCTCCATGAATACTGGATTGTCCAGCGACTTCGTCAGCACCTGCCCGAGTGTGACGGTTCCGTACTTCGTGCGCGCCTCGGTGTAGCACATGTTGTTCTCGACGTCATCGAGGATGGTCTTGCCGAGCGGGGTCAGATACGAGTCGATGTCGATATCCGGCCGCGAAGCACGCAGTCCGTCAAGAACGTTCGCGATGTAGACCGTCGTACCCTTGAGCGGAAGCGCCGGAAAAGCCGGACCACCGAGCGGTAGAAGATTCTCGATGTTCGAGGGGACACCAGTAGCGACAGCGCCGCGGTAGTCCAACTCCGGCGCGTAAGCAGTGGCAAGCGAAGCGGTGAACATAGTCGCCTGCCCGCCCTGCGACTGCCCCATCGCAACCCATGCGCTCGACAGGTCGTCGTCGACCGCACGAGCGGCACGCACCATGTCCACAACGCTGTGTGCAGCGGAACGACCGTCGAGATACGGGTGAACACCGGGTGTTCCGAGCCCCACGTAGTCGGTGGTCACGACCGCGTATCCCTGCTCCAGCCAGTGACCCAGATGCGTCGCGGTCCGTTCGAGTGGAACACTGCTGCTCGGCGCACACTGATCCGCGACACCCACCGTCCCGTGCGCGTAGGAGATGACCGGCCAACCACCCTCGGGCGGAGCTCCCTCTGGGCGATACACCACACCGGTACTCGTCATCGGCGCATCCTTCGGGCCCGTCGACCAGTACGTGACCTTCGTTGCGCTCACGGCACCCGGGATCACCCGGTCGGGACCGAGCAACTCCTGACTCACGACAGCACCCGGAGCATCGTTCGGTTCCGCTCCGGCCGGCGCCGCAACTGTCAACGCCACCAACGCACTCGCACTCAGTCCGACGAGCGTCCTACACAGTCGCTTACTCACGTACTTCTCCTACCGATTGCGGTGACGGTGCATATGTGGTGATCGGCCCCACATCAGCTGATCGAGTTCAGACCATAGAACAGCCTTACCATTTGGTCAACCTAAATTTCCGCTCCGCATCGACCGTCGTGACACGCCTGCTCGGGTAGGGTGGCGGTGTTCGATACGTGCAGGTCCCCCGCGAGATCAGGAGGCCGAAAGGCTCTCTCATGTCAGCACCTGATCTCCCGACCTTCCCTGCTTCGCAGCAGAAGTCGGTGGCCGCGATCCTCCGAGCAGCAGGTTGCGTCTTCGCCGAAGACGAGGCTCGCCTACTTCTTCACACCGCACGCTCTCGCGATGAACTCGACGCGATGGTCGACCGACGAGTTGCCGGCGAACCACTCGAGCCCGTCCTCGGATGGGCCGAGTTCTGCGGCTTGCGCATTCACATCGACTCCGGAGTCTTCGTCCCACGCCGGCGCACCGAGTTCCTCGCCTGGCAGGCCTGCTCACTTGTCACCCCAGGAAGCGTCGTCGTCGACATGTGTTGCGGCTCAGGAGCTGTCGGTGCTGTCCTGCAGTCGACGCTCGACGCCGTCGATTTGTACGCGGTAGACGTGGAACCGGCCGCAGTGCGGTGCGCTCGCCGAAACATCACACCGCCCGAGCGTGTACTCGAAGGCGATTTATTCGAACCACTGCCGACGAACTTACTCGGTCGCGTGGATGTCGTCGTCGCCAATGCACCTTACGTCCCCACCGAATCGATCAGGCTGATGCCGCCCGAAGCCCGTCTTCACGAACCGCTGGTCTCGTTGGACGGCGGTACCGACGGACTGGACCTGCAGCGTCGCATCATCGCGGACGCCGCGCCGTGGCTACGACCGGGTGGCTGTCTTCTCGTCGAGACGAGTACGGAGCAGGTCGAAATGACTGTTGAAACATTCACTCGGGGAGGGTTTCTCACTCGGGTGGCAACCTACAGCGAGACCGCGTCGACCGTGGTGATCGGTCAGCGTTGAAGGCGATCGGATCCTGGCGTGGACCACTCCCGAGCGCGGGCGGCAAAGCCGTCGACAAAAAGCCCGAACGCGCGATCGACGCGGGCCCGGTCCCCGGTGGCCAGAAGATCCATCGACAGACCCCGCATTTGCGAGAGCAACAGAGTAGCGACAGAGTCAACATCGTCCTCGGGGCAACCCGCTTGTCGTAGACCGGCTTCCAGTGCCTCGATCCAATCGCCCACAAAACGGTCCAGGAACCGTCCGTAGCGGTCGCGGTCGCCGAGCGCGAGGGCGTAGATCTCGACCATCACCCGGAACCGCGGCAGGACCTCCGGCGTCGTACGTTCGGTCCACCACGCAGTCAGCACTGTCGCCGGATCGACCCCCGGTTTCATCGGCACCGCAATCGGAATGGACTCACCACGCATGTTCTCGATGACCTCGGAGAGCAGATTCTCCTTGCTCTCGAAATGGTTGAGCAACGACGCATGCGACACACCCACGGCCTTGGCGAGCTGCCTCACCGTCAACTCCCCGACACCGTTGTCGATGACGTAGCGGGTCAGCGCGTCGAGCAACTCCTCACGTCGCCCGGCGTATCTCAGGCTGCGTTTGTCGATGCGTTCGGGCTCCGGCACATATCCACCCTACCGGCCGGAATCACCAGGTCAGCGGCTGACTGCCTTCTGATACCGACGAATAGCGAACGGCACGAAGACGATCAGCAAACCGAAAGTCCACAACAACGACGCAATGACCGGATTCTGCAGTGGCCACGCATCCGGAACCGTCATCGCAGGATTGGTATTGCCGAACAATTCACGCACCGCCTGGGTAACCGCCGACACCGGATTCCATTCGGCGATCACTTTGAGCGGGCCGGGAAGATTGGTGGTCTCGACAAAAGTGTTCGCGATGAACGACAGCGGAAAGATGACGATGAAGCTCGCGTTGTTGAATACCTCCGGTGTCCGGATCCAAAGCCCGACAACAGCCATGACCCACGACAACGCGTACGCGAAGAACAGAAGCAGCGCATAACCCGCCACCGCTTCGAGGAAACTGGAGTGAATCCGCCACCCGACCAGAAGACCGGTCAACGACATGACCACCAAACTGATGACGTTGATCAACACGTCACTCGATGTTCGGCCGGTCAGCACGGCAGACGGAGCCATGGGCAGCGATCGAAATCTGTCGATGATTCCTTTCTGAATGTCTTCGACCATCCCCAAACCAGTCCAGGTAGCACCGAATATGACCGTCTGCGTGAAGATTCCGGCGATCAGGAATTCTCGATACGACGTGCCCGGGACGGAGATCGCACTGCCGAACACATACGCGAACAAGAGCACGAACATGATCGGCGACAAAGTGGTGAACACCAGCAGATCCGGAACGCGCTTGATCTTGATCAAGTTTCGCCTGGCGATGGTCAAACCGTCTTCGAGCGCCATCTGCACGGTCATTTCTGATCCTCCAGTTCAGCCTGGTGCCCGGTCAGTGTGAGGAAGACATCGTCGAGAGTGGGTCTGCGCAAGCCGACGTCGAATACGCGGATGCCTCGTGCCGACAGAAGATTCAGCGCCGCGACCAACGCGTCGGTGCCGTCGTCGACAGGAACGGTGACGCGACGGACATTCTCTTGAACCTGAATGTCCCCCACGGCAAGCGAGCGCAATTCCTCGCGGACGATGTCGAGATGTTCGACCTCGTGCACGCTCAATTCGATGCGCTCACCCCCGACCCGCGCCTTCAACTGGTCTGCAGTACCGCGCGCGATGACCGAGCCGCGGTCGATGACGGCGATCTGGTCGGCCAACCTCTCGGCTTCCTCCATGTATTGCGTCGTGAGCAACAGCGTGGTCCCCTGAGCCACCAACCCTTCGATGACGTCCCAGAGACCGAGTCGCGCCCGAGGATCGAGGCCGGTGGTCGGCTCGTCGAGAAACAACACCTGCGGCCGAGCAACCAATGCGCCGGCGAGATCGAGACGTCGCCGCATTCCGCCGGAATAGCCCTTGACCGGCCGATCTCCAGCCTCGACGAGATCGAACTGCTCGAGCAATTCACGCGCTCGGGCCTTACTGCTTCGGGCGCCGAGGTGATACAGCCTCCCGACCATGTCCAAGTTCTCATAGCCCGTCAGGTACTCGTCGACCGCGGCGTACTGACCCGAAGCACCGATCTTGGATCGCAACGCCCGCGCATCCTCGACCACGTCCAGCCCGGCAACCTTGGCGCGTCCACCGTCCGGAATGAGCAGCGTCGTGAATATCCTTACCGCAGTGGTTTTTCCGGCGCCGTTGGGGCCCAACAGAGCCATCACCGAACCCTCGCGCACTTCCAGGTCGATGCCGTCCAATGCCGTGACGTCGCCGTACTTCTTGACCAGCCCCTCGGCCACAATCGCTTCGGTCATGAGCCCTCCCGCATCGGTAATCCGTCGGTAGTCCGTTCCCCAGTGTGACCCAGGAGGCCGACACATTCCAGGAAATTTCGTCAGTTGCCCGGCTGCAATCACCTCCCTGGTTTCGCCGGTGCCTTTCGGCCACGAGGTACGGAACAGACCACACGTCCCAGTCCTGTCCAATACAGCCGATAAATTTCACCGACCTTTCGACGGATATATACCGGAAAGAAAAATCCGAAATTCTTGAACAAAGACCGCTTTCAGGTATTCATGATGAACGCGGCAGCGTTACACTCGTACAGCAAGTGACACTCGGGCCGGTGACAGTTGACTTATGGTGTCGAATCTCGAATTACAAACCAGACAGAGGCCGAAAAGAATTGAATCACCGATTCAGTGCACGCGGGGAAGACTCACACTTCGGGGGATCGAGAAAGGCTGACTGTGCCATGAGTATCAGAACTCGATACATCCGAACTCCGTGGATCCGAAAAACGGCGAAATATTCCTTCGAGACCATCTGCTTCACCCTGGCCGTGATTGTCGCGGCCGCACTGATCGCCGCGTACAACACACAACCACGCTCCGCGCCGACGTACACGCCGGCCTCGTTCTCGGCGAATCCTGAATCTGCAGCGCTGCCCTTCGACATTCCACCCAAGTCAGCACTGAACGGAAAGTTGGTTTTCGCTCACTACTTCCCGCCCTATCCGGTTTCGATCGACAATGCGAATCCGTCTGGCGATTACTATGCGACACAATATCTTACGGTCAACGGCGAGAACAACAAACACGTTCGCTACGGAGGATTCCTCCGCGATCGGCCGACACCGCGGCAACCCATCGCCGATACGCAGTGGCGCCAACGCGACCTCGAAAACGAAGTTCGTTCGGCAATCGCCACGGGCATCGACGGATTCTCCGTCGACATCATCGCCAAGGCAACCGACACCAGTTGGTGGGGTTCCACCGTGCCCACCGCCCTGATCAAAGCGGCCGCAGCAGTGGATCCGAATTTCAAGATCATGCTCATGCCTGATATGAACGGCGCGTTCAAAAACATGACCGCAGCTCAAATGGCAGCAGAGATGAAACCGTATTCGACCATGGCATCATCGTTCAAATTGAACGACGGACGGCTCGTGATATCTCCATTCCTTGCCGAAAACAAGACTGCGGGCTGGTGGTCGGAGTTCATCACTCTGATGAAGAATTCTTACGGCATAAATGTGGCATTTGTTCCGGTTTTCCTCGACGCTGCAGCCAACCGGAATTCTTTTGCATCGATCAGCTACGGGATGTCGAATTGGGGTAATCGAAATCCGGCAGGAAATCCGCTCTCGGGATCGAACCCGAACTCTCCGATGGGACTTGCCGCTGCCGCTCACTCCTTGGGAAAGATATGGATGCAACCAGTCGCCTTCCAAGATGTTCGTCCAAGTCAGTCGATCTACGACGAGGCACAGAATTCACAGAATCTGCAGAACATGTGGCAGATTGCGATTGCGTCCAACAGCGAATGGGTACAGCTCGTCACCTGGAACGACTACAGCGAGGGAACGTCGTTCGCGCCCAGCGTCGGCCATGGGCGTGCGTTGCTCGACATGAGTTCCTACGGGTTGTACAGCTTTCGCACCGGCGCCTCACCCGCGATTGTTCGCGACACCGCGTATCTCATCTACCGCAATCAGTCGGTCTCCGCGGTCCCCGTCAATCGCTCTGCTGCCCCTATGACACTGCGCCAATGGTCATCCCCCGCTCGCGATACCGTCGAAGTCCTTTCCTTCTTGACGGCGCCGGCGGTCGTCAAAGTGACGGTGGGAACCACGACAACCACCTGCAATGCCCCGGCCGGGATGAGCAGCTGCATAGCACCGTTGAAAGTAGGTTCCATCAAGGCTTCTGTCGTTCGCGGCACTACCGAGGTGTCCCGGGTGAGTTCGCACGCTGCGGTAACGGCCACCCCGTACAACCAGAATCTCGAGTACCTGGTTGATTCCAGTCGAAGATAACGGTGACGACGAAGATCGGGTCAGTCCGTCGACTCACCCGATCTTCGTTGCGCCATCGGTTTCGGCTGCAATTGGTAACTCGGGCAGCGATACCGCCCCCGTCCGCTCCACCTTCACTGCCAACGTCACAGCGGCGGCCAGTGCTGATACGCCCGCTCCGATCCAGTACAAAACCGCGAACGAATGCAGGGTCGGCACAGCGCTCGCACCGATCACCACCGTTGAACTGGCCAATACCGCTGCCGCAACGGCGCTTCCGGTGGAGGTACCGACCGAACGGAGCAGGCTGTTGAATCCGTTGGCCGAGGCAGTCTGATGGATCGGCGCAGATTCGGTGATCAGAGTCGGCATGGCTGCCAGGGAAAATGCCACACCGGCCGATACCACGGCAGCGCCGATCACGATATTGACCAGCGTCGGCGTCAACAGCACACGCAAGACGTATCCGATTGCGATGACGATCGCTCCTGAGGCCAACGTGGCCTTCGCTCCCCATCGCCTCGTCACCTTCGACGACACCGGCGCCAATCCGATCATCAGGACTCCGCCCGGCATCATCGCCAGTCCGGCTTCGGCAGCCGAGAGTCCGAGACCGTCCGCCGACGCCAGGGGCAACTGAAGTTCCTGCGTTGCCGCCAACGCGCTGATGAACATGGCAAAACCGAGTAATACTGCGCAGACGTTCGAAACCAGAATCGGAGCGCGAAGGGAAGTCCGCAGATCGACCAGCGGTGCCGGCGTGTGCAGTTCCCACGGAATCCATCCACAGAGCAAGACCACGCCGGACGCGATCAGAACCAGAACTGCCCAGCCCCATTCGGTTCCTTTCGAAACGGCCAGCAGCAGTGCAGTCATAGCGAGCGTGAGGACTGTGGCTCCCAGAAAGTCGAAGCGTCCGCGACTCTTCACAGCCGATTCCGGCACCACCAGCGGCAAGACGACTATCAGTGCGACCCCGAATCCACCGGTGACCCAGAAAAGCGCGGGTAGTCCCCAGTGCGCCGAGATCACCCCCGCCATCGGCATACCGAACATGCCACCGATCCCCAACGTCGCACTCATGAGAGCTACTGCACCACTGAGCTTTTCCGGAGGAAGGACATCGCGCATGATGCTGATTCCGACGGGCAGAAGTGCCGTCGCGAACCCCTGCAACGAGCGCCCGAGGATCAATAACCAGAAACTCTGGCTGAGCGCCGCAACCATGCAGCCGACGATCATCACGGCAAGACAGACGAGCATCATCGCGCGCTTACCGAACATGTCGGCGAGTCTGCCGATGAGAGGGGTTGCGACGGCACCGGTCAGCAACGTCGAGGTCACCAGCCAGGAAGCGGTGGAGGACGATACTCCCGATGCCGTCGCGAACGCAGGCAGGACCGGCACCACCAAGGTCTGTTGCAGCGCGACCACCACACCGCTCAGACTCAGGACGCCGACGACCCACCCGGTCCGCGCTTTCGCGCGAACAGTCTTGTCCGTCAAGCGTTCGAGCGAGCGGCTACTCCGGCGTCGACAGGAACCACGATGCCACTCATGTGGGCACTCGCGTCGGCGGCGAGGAACAGGACTACTCGCGTGATCTCGAAGGGATCCAGCCAACCGACCGGCTGCGCATGCAGAGTCGCGTACACGGGTTCGACGTCGTCTGCCGTCGGCGATTCGAGGTCAGGCCGCATCATCGCGTACATCATGTCGTTGTGAATCATCGGCGTCGAGATGTTCCCCGGTGCAATAGCATTCACGGTCACACCCGAGTTTGCCAGTTCGAGCGACACACTCTTCGTCAAACCGATGACGCCCCACTTGGAGGCGCCGTACGCAGCCATTTGGGTGCCACCGGAGCGACCCATCATCGAGGAAATCGTGATGATGCGACCGTAACCACGTTCCGCCATTCCACCTGACACGGCCGCAACGGTGTTGAACACACCGGTCAGGTTCGACGAGATGACTTCGTTCCACTGCGCCGACGTCATCGACGTGATCGGAGCGGGCACGGACACACCGGCATTCGCGACGGCGATGTCGACACGGCCGAACTCGGCTTCAGCGCGGGCAACGAGCGCGTCCATTGCGTCGCGATCAGCAGTGTCTGCCTTGACGGCAATGCACCGACGACCGGTGGCTTCCACCAAACGAACGGTTTCCTTCAGATCCTCCTCGTTTGCGAGGGGGTAGGCGACGACATCACTGTTCTCGCACCGGTCGCAGATCACGATGTCCGCGCCACGCTCCGCGAATGCGACAGCGTGGGCGCGCCCCTGACCGCGTGCGGCGCCGGTGATCAGTGCAACTTTTCCTTCGAAGCTGCCTTCGAGGCTGTTCATGCCGTCTCCTAGTTCGTCGTATGCAAGCGTGCGCTGTACTGCATGCGTACTCCGAACCCGCCCGAAAGAAACAGTCGATCCCGGACAGCGGGAATCCAGCCGGTTACTGGTAAACGGCGGTCTCGAATTCCAGGTATCCGTTGATGGATCCAGGGTCCGCGAACGGCAGAATCTGCGTTGCCCAGAACCCGCCGACGCCGGTCTGCCGGTCGATCCAGTAATAGAGGTTGGCAAGACCCGCCCAAGCCAGCGATCCGGCCGGCCTACCGGTGGGTGCCACCTCTTCATTTGTCATGAAGGAGTATGCCCATCCCTTGGGTACACCGGGGAAGAATTCCGCATCGTTGGACAGCGTCGGGAGAACTCCGGGCAACAACCCCACGTGCTGGCCTTCGAGCCCGTTCTGAACGGCTGCAGCTACCGTCTCCGGCGACAACACGCGACCCGAAGTGCCCGCGCCGTCGTTGAGCCACATACGAATGAACTTCATGTAGTCGCCGACAGTGCCGTGCAAACCGTGACCACCCATGTGCACCTCGGGTTCGGCCGGAAGCTCGAATCCGATGAGCGGAGTGAGGCTTCCGTCGCTCTCACGCTGATGGATCGGCGCAAGTCGATCCTTCATCGACGGGCTCATCGTGAATGCCGTATCGGCCATCTCGAGAGGTTCGAAGATGCGCTGACGCATGACATCGCCGAGTCGCTGACCTCGAATCGACTCGACGACCTGTCCGGCCCAGTCGATGTTGGTGCCGTACTCCCACTTCTCACCCGGGTCGAAGAGCAGCGGTGTCGTGAGCGCCGCTTTGCTACAGGTGATCACGCTGGGCTGCCCATGTTCCTGCGAGAGCCGGTTGTACGACTCGTTGAAGAAGTCGTAGCCGAACCCTGCAGTGTGAAGGAGCAGCATGCGAGTGGTGATGTCACGCTTGGGTTCCCGAAGAACGGGGTTTCCGCCGGCGTCGAAACCGTCCAGGACCTTCAGCTCACCGATGTCGGGAACATAGGTCGCTGCAGGTGCATCGAGATCGAGCAATCCCTCCTCCACACATTGCAGGACAGCGGTACCGGTGATCGCCTTGGTGGTGGAGAAGAGCGCAAAGGTTGTATCGAGGGTCATTGGAACGCCGGAACCGAGAGTCCGCTCGCCCGCAGCACCCTCGTAGATGTTGCCTTCTCGATCCGTGATCATCGCGACCACACCCGGGACGCGATCAGCCCCCTGAGTTGCTCGCGCCAGCACGTCGTCGAGGCGCTGCTTCGAAAGGGGCTTCCGCGCAATATCTTCGATCGTCACTGCATTTCTCCATCCGACTTGCGACTTGTCTTGTCGAACAGAATGTAACGGCGATCACACACCCGACTCTGCCTCGAAACGGCAGGAAAACTGTCTCGTTTCGGCAGAACCGGGCAGAGATTGGAGTCAGCTCTGGGGCGCTCCGATATTCACCAGCCAGGAAATGCCGAATTTGTCTGTACAGGCGCCGAATTCGTCGCCCCACATCTGCTTCTCGAGTGGAACGCTCACCGTTCCCGTTCCCGACAACTGCTCCCAGTACCCGCGCAGCACATCGCCGTCGTTGCCGCTGAGGCTGACCGTGATGTTGTCGCCGGGGTTGTACGGCATGCCGGGCGGAGTGTCGGCACCCATCAGGGTGTATCCCTGATCGGTTTCGAGCATTCCGTGCATGATCTTGTCGCCGCCTTCACCGGGATTGCCGAACTCACCGAACGTGCTCAGCGCCAGCGTGCCACCAAAGATTTCTTTGTAGAACTCCAACGCCTCACGGGCATTGCCGTTGAAGCTGATGTACGGATTGAGTCGAGTTGCCATGACGTACTCCTAGCTCGTGGGATTGCTGTCACGTTCGATTTCAATCCTTGCAGAACGCTCCGACACGAAACAACGGATCACGGCAGTTCATCGAGTGCGTAAAACGATCGTCATGACCGTTCAAACAACTGTCCTCAGAGTCGATTCCGGGTCTCGGAAGGCAACTCTCCGAACCGTTTCCGGTATGTGGCCGCAAACATGCCCAGATTGACGTAGCCCCAGGCGTTGGCGATTTCGGAGACGGTTCTCCCGTCGGAACGCAACAGTTCGCCGCGTACACCCTCCAACCGACGCGCGCGCAATCGTTGCCCCGGCGTGGTGTCTCGGTACCGTCGAAATCCCGCAGTGAGCGCCCGGACACTGACACCCACCGCAGCCGCGATCTCCGATGCCGTCGGCACCGAGCGAGCAAACGTATCGATGTACTCCTCTGCCGATCGCACGTAGGCAGGTTCGGCGGAGGCGACGTCGACGCCGAGTTGCAGCCCGGCCTGCGTCGCCCACTCGTCGAGAAGCTGAGCCGCGATGAGTTCTTGAACCCTGGCACCCAGCCTTTCGCTCGACATCGCCTCAGGCGACTCTGCAATTGCGCGAACGACGTAGTCCATCAATGCCAGCCAACTCGAGCCCCGCCCGCCAATGGTGCACTTGTGCCGCCACAGACGGTCGTCGGGAACCGACCCGTACCACTGCCGGGCGTGGTCGGCGACAAGCTGATGCGGCACAGTGAGATTCAGCTGCAGATGATCCTCGTCGAATTCGACGAAATAGTCGGTCCGACTGCAGTCGGCGACAAAAGTCTCCCCCACGGCAGTATTTGCCGCAGCTCCCCGGCCAAGGGCATGTCGACCGTTGCCTCTGATCGTCGTCAGAACCAGAATGTTTCCGGCCTCAGGCGAACATTCACCGACGGAGACCGGAATCCCGTAACAGAATCTGGTGACGTCGATCTTGCCGACTGCCGCGGAGTACATGTCCGAAGCCGGCTTCAACCGACTTCCGATCGGCGTGACCGTATACGGCATGTAGATGTTGTCGGACCACTCCTTGATGCGGTCCCAGTCCCGAGAAAAGGCCTGGTGATGCTGCATAGTGGGCCGGCCGGCCGCGCCGATGAGCAAGGCATCCTCGAACATGGTTCGAGTATCGCACCAGGGCCCGGGAAGGTCACGCGAAGTGAGATGACGTGATCTCTGGCTGTACGGCGGCGGGTCGTGTTGCAGCAAAAAGCAGCGAATCCACCGCGGTCCCCCGGATCACCATGTGTGCCCTCATTCGCCCCTCCTCCTCCATTCCGATTTTGGTGAGCACCGACGCCGACGCCGAATTCTCGGGACGACACGTTGCCTGCACTCGCTGCGCTCCGAAGCGAGCAAAGGCGAATTCCAGAACCGCGCGCCCCGCCTCCGACGCATAGCCTCGCCCTTGGAACTTCGGGTTCACGACAAAACCGAGTTCCGCCCGCCGGTGCGCGGCGGATACTTCCCACACAGCTACCGAACCGATGACCGCTCCATCGGCCTTCGACGTGATGGCCAGGGTGAACGTGCGACGTTCGACGAGCGCAGCTTCGAGTGCCGCGTCCGCCAGGAATGCCCTGGTCACCGCGGGGGTGTTCGGCCCCCAATCAACATATCTACAGACGGCAGGGTCGGACGCGTACTGATGGACGGCACCTTCATCCGCGGCAGTGAAATCTCGAAGAACAAGGCGTTCCGTAGTTAACGTGAACATCCAGCGATCCTAGAGCGAGCCCAAAAGCACCTCTTGACTCGAACGCATGTTCGAGTATGATTTGGGGAGGGGATCGGGGGATTCAATGAGTGTCTTGTTGTCGGACGTGGTGTCGGGTTCTGCGGTGGGGTTACGCGGACGCCTGTGGCAGTTGACTGCTGCCGAGTTACGTGCGGCTGCGGTGTCGGCGAGCGCGGAGATTCTTCGTCTCGAAGCCGTTCGAGTGGCCGTGGTCGACGAACTCTCGATGCGCCCGGATGATCAGGTGATCGCCAGCCGCGGGGTCGGTTCGTGGTTGGCGGCCAACACGATGCTGCAGGTTCGGGACGGGAAGAAGATCGCCGCCCTGGGTGCAGCTTTGCGGCCGTTTCCGGCGGTGGCGGCTCGGTTCGATGGCGGGGATTGCTCGTTCGAGCACGCGGTGTTGATCGTGGCGTTCTGTGAATCACCGCCGAAGGGGATGCCGGAGGAGGCGCTCCCTCGCTGTATCGATTTGTTGTTGGCTGCTGCGTCGGGGGTGGAGGCGACAACGACGAAGGTGCGGAACGTGATCGCGACGTTGGAGCGGTTGTTCGAATCGGATGAGATTCCGCCCGCTGAAGATGTCGATCTCAATGAGTTGCGGATCGCGTCGACGCTCAATGGTCGGGTGGTGGTGCGTGGGGATTTCGACGCCCTCACCGGGGAAATGCTGTTGTCGGCGTTGTCGAATCTGACGATGCCCACCCCGGCACCGGATGGAACCCCGGATTCTCGGTCGGCAGCGAAACGAACTGCCGACGGGTTCACCGAACTGATCCGCCGCTATCTGGACTGTGCCAAGACCGGAACCGATGGTGGCCAACGCCCGCACGTGAACGTACACATCAATGCTCGGGATCTGGCGGAGCACCGTGACTGCGCCGCAGCACCCTCCACTGCTGATGACGGAATGGCTGTGTCGGATCTTGATGTCGGGCACATGCCCTGGCTCGGACCGCTGTCGGTGTCGCAGACCAGGCTTCTCGGCTGCGACTGTTTCCTCTCCACCGTCCTGCTCGACGGTCACGGGGCGCCGCTCGATGCGAAACCAGGGAAGAGGTTGGTCACCGCCGAACAACGGACTGCGTTGATTGCCCGAGACAGAGGCTGTGCGTTCCCGGGTTGCACATGTGTACCGGCGTGGACCGATGCGCACCATATCCGGCACTGGGCGAACGGCGGCCCGACGGTGATGAACAACCTGGTCCTGCTGTGCCGTTCACATCATCGGTTGATGCACCGGAAATCCGGGTTCGTCGGGAAATGGGATATCCGGATCGGTGTCGACAACAAACCCTGGTTCATCCCGCCACCCTCGATCGACCCCGGGCAGCAACCCAGGCCGGCGAACACCACCTTCAAAACCTGAGAGGTCAAACCTCTTTGGCGACAACAGAACACGGACCGAGCACCGCATCGAAGGAGACCCCGATGCGGTGCCAACCGGCCGTGACGCTTGATGAAGCTGTGCCCACGATAATCAGCGAGTCAGCACAAGCCCCGATGTCGGAACGCCCGTTCCCGCAGTCACCAGTACATTCTCGACGGAGTCGACCTGGTTGACCGAAGTACCGCGGATCTGCCGAACACCCTCGGCGATACCGTTCATCCCGTGAATGTATGCCTCGCCGAGCTGTCCACCATGGGTGTTGATCGGAAGCTTGCCTCCGAGTTCGATTGCGCCACCGGCGATGAAGTCCTTGGCCTCTCCCCTACCGCAGAAACCGAGTTCCTCGAGCTGCATCAGAACATAGGGCGTGAAGTGGTCGTAGAAGATCGCCGTCTGCATGTCCGACGGGCGCAGCCCACTTTGTGACCAGAGCTGATCGCCGACAAGGCCCATCTCCGGTAGGCCGGTCAAACCGTCGCGGTAATAGCTGGTCATGATGTATTGATCTGCCCCGCTGCCCTGTGCGGCGGCAGCGATAACGGCGGGGGTGTTCTTCAGATCTTTGGCTCGTTCTGGCGAGGTGACGACGATCGCGATGCCGCCGTCGGATTCCTGGCAGCAATCGAGGAGATGCAAAGGTTCAGCGATGAATCGCGAGTTCTGATGGTCCTCGAGGGTAATCGGTTTTCCGTAGAAGAACGCCTTCGGATTGGTGGCTGCATGCTTACGGTCGGCGACGGCGATTCGACCGAAGTCCTCGCTGGACGCTCCGTATACGTGCATGTATCGCTGCGCGACCATCGCGACAAAGGATGCGGGAGTACCCAATCCGTGAGGATAGGAAAAAGCGTTATCCGTGCCCGACGAATTGACCTGCGCCACAAGGCCGGAGTTCACCTGCCCGAAACGGGCACCCGATCGCTCGTTGAACGCGCGGTAAGCGACGACGACGTCTGCGACGCCGGTGGCAACAGCCATGGCGGCCTGCTGAATCGTCGCCGCAGCGGCACCGCCTCCGTAGTGAATGCGGCTGAAGAACTTGAGGTTCGGAATCCCCACCGAACGAGCTACTGCCACTTCGGTGTTGGTGTCCATGGTGAACGAGGTAAGACCGTCGACGTCGGCGGGTGTCAGACCGGCGTCGTCCAACGCGGCTTGAACAGCCTCGGCGGCCAGTCGCAGTTCACTGCGACCGGAGTCCTTCGAGAAATCCGTGGCTCCGATTCCGACGATCGCTGCCTTGCCGGACAATGCGCTCATTCAATGTCTCCGTTTTCAGTGTCTCCATTCGAGCCCGACGCCGGAAATGCCAGTGTGACCTGTGCGGTGATGTGATCTCCCAGGCTGTTCTTGCCGACCACCGCGAGCGACACGAGATCCTCGTCGTAGGAGGTCACCGTTCCGGAGAGCGTCAAGGTGTCGTAGGCGTACCAGGGGACTCCGAGGCGGAGTTTGATCGACGTGAGTACAGCCCGCGGTCCGGCCCAATCGGTCACGAATCGCTGCACCAAGCCGGTGTCGGTGAGGATGTTGACGAAGATGTCCTTCGAGCCGCGTTTCTGTGCGAGATCGCGGTCGTGGTGAACATCTTGAAAGTCGCGGGTAGCGAGCGCCGCCGAGACCACAAACGTCGGGTCGCCGTAAATCGAGAGCTGCGGAAGAACCTCTCCCACAGTGATATCCGTCGTCAAAGTCATCGTCACTCCTTCACCGCAGAAACCGCAGACACCGCAGACACAGAAACCGGCTGCCAGGCGTACAGAGTCCAGGGAGTTCCCCCGGTCTCGTCGTCTCCGGGGAAGTCGAGGTAGACCGCCTCCACCTCCATCCCGATCGACACACTCGACGGATCGACGCCGCGCAATTCGCCGAGCATCCGCACACCCTCAGGCAGTTCGACCAGGGCAACGACGAACGGCAATGACCGACCAGGAACCTTGGGGGCGTGGTGAACGACAAAGCTGAAGACCGTTCCCCGACCTGACGCGACCACGTAGTCGGTCTGCTCCGACTTGTCTTTCCAGATCGCGGGCACCGGCGGGTGCTGTACCGAACCGTCCGCACGCAGTTGAATACGCAACTCGTGTGCGGCGACACCGTCCCAGAAGAACTGCGTGTCGAGGGATGCTGTCGGACGCAGCATTCGAGATGCGTCCAGGTCCGCAGGCACGTCAGTGGAGGAACTCTCGCTGACTGGCGGCGCGAACTTCAAGATCCGGAACATCATCTCCGAGACCAGTTCTTCGCCGACCCGCCAGAAGCTGCGAGTAGTGAAGAACCATCCTTCACCAAGACCTGTCTTCTTGGGTCCCACAACGTCTTCCAACACCGAGGAGATGGTGACTTCTTCACCCGGCTTCAAGTAGCGGTGGTAGATCTGATCGCAGTTGGTCGCGACGACGGAGGTGAATCCGGCCTCGTCGAGGATGTCCGTCATCCGGCCCAACGGATCGTCGGCTTCTCGAATTGCCCCCAGACCGCGCATCGTCCATACCTGCGCCATCGCCGGCGGTGCGACTATTCCGTCGTGTCCGGCGGCGCGGGCGGCCGATTCGTCGACATAGATCGGGTTCTCGTCACCGATCGCCTCGACCCAGTTGCGGATCATCGGCAAGTTCACGGGGTCCCGGCCGGCGCGAGGAGCGCTTGGCCCGTCCTCTCGAACCCGCTCGGCAGCAGTGAGAATGGGATCTGACACGATTTGTTTCCTATCTCGGAACGCGGGGAAGCTTCAGGCCGGCGGTGGCGATCAATTCGCGCATCACCTCGTTGACTCCACCGCCGAAGGTGATCACCAGGTTGCGCTTGATCTGCATGTCGAGCCACTCCATGAGATCAGCAGTTTCGGGATCGATGGGATTTCCGTACCGTCCGACGATCTCTTCCGCGAGTCGACCGACTCGCTGGATGCGTTCGGTCGCAAATACTTTGGTTGCCGAAGCGTCGGCAATGTCCACCGATTCCGAATCACTCGATGCCACTTGCCAGTTGAGCAGTTCGTTGAGGCGATACGTCGCGTGAATCTCACCGAGCGCGCGTCGTACGTCAACGTGATCGAGCAGGTTTTCACGCTTGGCCCAATCGAAGACGTGGTCGTAAATCCCTGCGACACGACCTGCCGGACCGAGCATGACGCGTTCGTGGTTGAGCTGCGTCGTGATCAAGCGCCAGCCCTGATTCTCCTCACCCACAAGCATGTTCGCCGGAACGCGAACGTCCTCGTAGTAGGTGGCGTTGACGTGATGCGCACCGTCGCAGGTGATGATCGGGGTCCAGGTGTAGCCGGGATCTTTGGTGTCCATGATCAGGATGGAGATGCCGCGGTGCCTTGAATCGGCAGACCCTGTCCGCACGGCGAGCCACACGTAATCGGCGTCATGCCCGCCGGTGGTGAAAATCTTCTGGCCGTTGACGACGTACTCGTCACCATTTCGTGCCGCCGAAGTGCGCAGTGCTGCAAGGTCGGTGCCGGCTTCCGGTTCGGTGTAGCCGATCGCGAAGTGCACTTCACCGGCGAGGATCGCGGGCAGGAATTTCTGCTTCTGCTCCTCGCTGCCGTACTTCTGCAGGGTCGGACCGACGGTCTGCAAAGTCACCGAAGGCAGTGGGACATCCGCCCGCACAGCCTCGTTGACAAAAATCTGCTGCTCGACTTCACCGAACCCACGTCCGCCGAACTCCACCGGCCAGCCGACGCCGAGCCAGCCGTCCTTGCCCATACGACGGATGACCTCGCGATAGGTAGGGCCATGCCGCTCCACGCGCATGATCTTGGCCTCTTCGGGCGAGATCAGCGTCGAGAAGTAGCGTCGAAGTTCAGCTTGCAATGCGCGCTGACTGTCGGTCAGATCGATGAACACCGGGCCCCCACGAGGTCGAGTCGCTGCGAAGCACCGCCGAGCAGGCGTGCCAGGTCTTTTGCAGTCGAGTAGTAACGATGAAGTGGATACGTGACGTCGACGCCCAGACCGCCGTGCAGGTGGTGAAGCACCTGCATCGTGGCAGGCACTTCTTGGGCGATCCAGTACGCCATGACGTCGAGGTCCGACTGGGCGTCCAGGCCCTCCGACACGCGCCAGGACGCCGACAACGCCGCGACATGAAGGGTCCGGGAGGTGACGTACGCGTCGGCTATCTGTTGTGAGACTGCCTGGAACGTGGCGAGCGGCTTACCGAATTGCTCACGCGAGCCGACATGTGCCGCAGTGAGATCGACGGCGCCGGACACCAAACCGTCTGCAACGGCTCCGATACTCGCCGTGGCGATCCGGTACAGCGCCTGGACGGCTTCCTCGCCGGCACCGAGAAGTTCACCGACTGCCTCGTCCATGGTGACTGCGAACTCCGGACTGCCGGACGCACTGGGAGTCGGCGTCAATGCGACGCCGGCGGCGGTCGGATCGACGAGAACGACTCCGGCGTCGGTGGGCACAAGAATTCTGTGTGCGCCCGCCGCGAAGGGAACGGCAAGCACCGTCCCGCTGACGCGATACCAGTCGCCCGACTGCTGCGCGGTGGTCGACGGCTGTGCCGGGAACTGCTGACCCGGCTCACCGAGCGCCGCGGTGAACACCCGTCCGGCGCCGACTCCGGTGAGCAATTCTTCCTGTTGAGCGTCGGTCCCCAGAGCGACTATGGGGAGTACACCGAAGCCGAGGGTTGCGAGAGCCGGAATTGGAGCAGCGGCCCGGCCGACCTCGACGAGGAGGGAACCGACGTCGGCGACGGAGAGTCCCTCGCCGCCCAGACGCTCGGGCAGGGCCAACGTGAGCAGGTCGGCATCGGCGAATGCCGCCCAGAGCGCGTCCGGCTCCAGTTCGCGGGCAAGGAGCGCGGTAGCCACCTCGGCTACCGCTTCCTGGGTTTCATCGGGAGTGAAGTCCACGCTGGCAATCCTGTCTCTGATGTAGAACGTGTTCTAGTTGTATCACCAACGTGGACATTTCTAAAGGCCTCTACTCACGCCGTCTAATCACGGGGCAGGCCCAGAATTCTCTCCGCGGCGACGGTCAACAGAATCTGCGTGGTTCCGCCGGCAATCGACAGGCATCGCGTGTTGAGGAACTCACGCGAGAGCGGACCCTCCACCCATCCGGCCGGGCCACCCAATTCCATGGCGAACTCTGCGACATTCTGACGCTGGCGCACGCCCACCAGCTTGCGGACGCTCGACGCCGGACCCGGATCCTGACCGTCCAATTGCCGCAGTGTCGTGCGCAATTCCAGCAGTGAGCCCACCATGGCGGTTCCGATCAGCCCACCGAGCTTGTCTGCCACCACAGGATCGGGGTCGCCGGCCAGCTCGAGCAATTCCTCCATCGCACCGCCGAGCGAAGAGCCACCGCTCATTGCGACCCGCTCGTTGGCGAGGGTCGTTCGGGCCAGTTTCCAGCCTCCACCGAGCTGGCCGACGACGCACTCGTCCGGGACGAAGACGTCGTCGAGGAAGACTTCGTTGAACAGGGCATCTCCGGTGATCTCGCGCAGCGGCGAGATTCGAATCCCAGCCGTCTTCATGTCGAGAAGGAAGTACGTGATGCCCTTGTGTTTGGGAACCTCGCGATCGGTCCTGGCGAGGCAGATGGCCCAGTCAGCTTCACGCGCAAGCGAAGTCCAGACTTTCTGGCCGTTCAGCTTCCAACCGCCGTCGACCTTTTCCGCGGTCGTGCGCAGTGCCGCAAGATCCGAACCTGCGCCGGGTTCACTGAAGAGCTGGCACCAGGTGATCTCGCCCTTGAGCGTCGGAGTCGCAAATCTTTCGATCTGCTCCGCACTGCCGTGCTCGAGGATGGTCGGCACTGCCCACCAGCCGATCACCAGATCGGGTCGGCCGATACCGACGGCCGCCAACTCTTCTTCGATCAGAATCTGTTGCGCGGCCTTGGCGCCCCGGCCGTACGGCTTGGGCCAGTGCGGCGCAAGGTAGCCCGATTCGGCCAACGCGTTGCGCTGCTCGGATTCGGGCAGCGCCACCAATTGCGCTACCTCTTCGCGAATTTCGGACCGGTCGGATTCGAGCTCACTCAAGTCGATCTGAAGGTGACGCCGTGCGCCGCCGATCGTCAATTCCGCGACGCGTGCGCGCCAATGAGACGATCCGCCCAGAATCTGCCGGAGCGACAGTGCTCGACGAAGGTAGAAGTGCGCCTCGTGCTCCCAGGTGAATCCGATGCCGCCGAGCACTTGAATGCAGTCCTTTGCCGTGTCGACAGCGGCATCCAGCGACACCGCGGCGGCCACTGCTGCGGCGATCGGAAGTTCGTCGCCCGACTCGGCAGCGACCGCACCATCCCAGGCGACGGCTCCGGCATTCTCTACGCGACACAGCATTTCGGCGCAGATGTGTTTGATCGCCTGGAACGAGCCGATGGGCTTTCCGAATTGTTCGCGAATCTTCGCGTACTCCACCGCAGTACGCAGGCTCCACGCCGCAATTCCGGCAGCTTCGGCAGCCCCAAGTACCGCCGCTAGGTCGGAAACCGATCCTGGCGCAATGTCATCGAGGATTCGGTCGGCATCGACCGTCACTCGATCGAAGGAGACTCGCGCCAGTGGTCGCGACTTGTCGATCGTGTCGACCGCTTCGTAGGTCACGCCTTCGCTGTCTCCGTCGACGAGAGCCCAGACGACACGCGAGCCTTCGTCTTCGGACACGACGCCCGCCGACACGAGTACCGATACGCCTGAATCGCCGCCCCAGGCGTAACCTCCTTCGCCATGAAGCTCGATGCCGCCGGACGCATTCGCCGTTGCCGCAACTGGACTTTCGTCCAATACGACGGCACACGGCAGCGCACCGTCGGCGAGCGTTTCGGACCATCGCTTGGCAGCGGGCGACGAACTACGCCCCACCACCAGAGCTGCGAGTGCAGTCGTGAGAACAGGACCCGGCACGAGTTCGATTGCCGCCTGCTCGAGCATTGCTGCGAGATCGACGATTTCGGCCCCGGCTCCGCCTACCGCTTCGGGAACGGCGACCGAAAATATCCCGAGAGACGCGAACTCGGACCATTTCTCCCGCCACGAAACTGCTGGTCCACGGCGTACCATGTCCATCGGCGTGGCCGAGCGAGCCCAGGCCTCTATCGATTCCTGGACCGCCCGCTGTTCATCGGTCGTGGCGATTGTCACAACTGGTTCCCGCCTCTCGATAAGTGACACAATTGTTTAGAACGTGTTCTAATATGACACCTGGCCAAGAGTCAAGGCGCGAAGGAATTTGTCGATGACCACAACATCCCGATCCCGCTCCAACGCGGTTGCTTCTGCAACGCTCGGGGACGACGATCTCAGCTCCAACGCGCAACGTGAACGCCGCAAGCGGATTCTCGACGCAACACTCGCCTTGGCGTCCAAGGGGGGCTACGAGGCTGTTCAGATGCGCGCCGTGGCCGAGCGTGCCGACGTCGCAGTCGGAACGCTCTATCGCTACTTCCCGTCCAAGGTTCACCTACTGGTGTCCGCCCTGGCACGCGAATTCGAGAAGATCGATTCCAAGGGCAAGATCCCGCCTGGAACCAGTCCGCTCGAGCGGATGCAGCTGATCCTCAGCCTCATCACCCGCGCGATGCAGCGCGATCCGCTCCTCACCGAAGCGATGACTCGCGCGTTCATGTTCGCCGACGCCTCCGCAGCGGCCGAGGTCGATCAGGTGGGCCAGTTGATGGACCGCCTCTTCGCACGAGCGATGACCGAAGAGGAGCCAACCGAAGAGCAGTTGGCGATCGCGCGCGTGATCTCCGATGTGTGGCTGTCCAATTTGGTGGCATGGCTCACGCGACGCTCTTCGGCTACCGATGTCGCCAATCGACTGGAATTGACGGTTGAACTGCTGCTCGGTGACGGAACTCGGAAACCCGAATAGACATCCTTTGTCGCATCTGTCATTTTTGCACTGATCGGCCGGAAACGTATCGAGCCAGGAGTCGCTGCATCACCTAGATTTGAAGAGGTGAGCGCACAAGATCTGTCCATCGAACTCCGCCGAGCGCTGTCAGGCGTGGCACGCACGCCGCGTCTGCTCGTAGCCTCCGACTACGACGGGACGATGGCACCCATCGTCGCCAACCCGGACAAGGCGTATCCCCGCGCGGAAACGGTGCGTGCGCTCCGCTCTCTCGCCAGCCTCGCGTCGACGACGGCTGCCGTGATCTCGGGCCGCGCCCTCAAGGATCTGGCTGCGTTGTCCCGACTTCCCGCCGAAGTGCAATTGGTCGGCAGCCACGGCTCCGAGTTCGACATCGGATTCGTTCACGCGATCGACGCCGACGCCAAGAAACTGCTCGACGAGATCGTCACCGAGTTGGGCCGAATCGCCGCCGACACCCCTGGGGCAACGGTGGAGAAGAAGCCCGCCAGCGTTGCACTGCACGTACGCAACACCAGTGCCGACGACGCCGAGAAGGCGCTCATCGCCGTCCGCACCGAATCGGCACTCTGGCCAGGCGTTCAGGTCACCGAGGGCAAATCGGTGGTCGAGTTGGCTGTCATCGCCACCGACAAGGGGCACGCACTCGACTTGATTCGCCATCAGGACGGCGCAACCGCTGCCGTCTTCATCGGGGACGACGTGACCGACGAAAAGGCGTTCAGCAGGCTTCAGGGGCCGGACATCGGAATCAAGGTCGGCAGCGGGGACACCGTCGCCGACTATCGCGTCGACAGCACCGAGGACGTCGCCGCTGCTCTGGCGTTCCTGCTCGACGAGCGTCGTACGTGGCTTTCCGGCGCCGACGCTCCGCCCATCGAGCGGCTCTCGATGCTCGCCAGTCCGCGCACCGTCGCTTTGGTGACCCCGGATGCGACGCTGACCTGGTTGTGTCACCCGGAACCGGATTCAGCGGCCGTCTTCGCACACCTTCTCGGCGGAACCGGGGCCGGCCACTTCTCGGTCGGGCCTCGACGCACAGCCTTGCCGCTGAGCCAGAAGTACATCGACAGCACGATGACAGTTCAGACCCGCTGGGCGAGCCTGTCCGTCACCGACTACCTCCCCCACGACGTCCCACAGGGACGAACCGACCTGACCCGCATCATTTCCGGTCAGGCCGACGCGATCGTCTCGTTTGCACCCCGTCCCGAGTTCGGCCAGGGTCAGGTCACGCTCGAGGTCGTCGACGAGGGCATTCGGGTCCTCGGCACCAACGAGCCGTACGTACTCCGCTCCCCCGGTGTGCTGTGGAACATCGCCACCGACGGAAACCAGCAGACCGCCCACGCCATCGTCGAGCCGTCCAAGGGTGACGTCGTCCTCGAATTGCGCTGCGGAACAGAAGAAATCGGCCCTTCCGACGTTCCGGAGCTCGAGCGTCGAGCGACCTCGGAGGCCTACTGGTCCGATTGGGCCAAGACGCTCGAACTCCCGAAGCTGAAGCCGGACTTGATGAAACGCTCTGCACTGACCTTGCGCGGGCTGGTCCACGCCGATTCCGGTTCCATCATGGCTGCCGCGACGACGTCCCTGCCGGAAGAGATCGGCGGAGTCCGCAACTGGGACTACCGCTATTGCTGGTTGCGCGACGCCGCCCTCACCGCAACAGCTCTCGCGAGCGTCGGATCCACCGACGAGGCCGAGAACTACCTGGACTGGGTACACCGCGTGCTCGAAACACTGCCGGGACCCGAGCGCCTGCACCCCCTCTACACGCTCTACGGGACTTCGCTACCGCCAGAGGCCGTCATCGATTCACTCCCCGGATACGCCGGCTCCCGGCCGGTCCGCGTCGGAAACGCCGCGAATCAGCAGGTTCAACTGGACGTGTTCGGCCCGATCGTCGAGCTCATCGTCGAACTGGCGAATGCACGCGAAAAGGCCGGTGATCCCGATCCTTTGAGCGACCGCGACTGGGAACTGGTGTGCGCCATGGTCGAAGCAGTGCAGCGGCGCTGGTTCGAACCCGATCACGGCATCTGGGAAATTCGCGACAACCCGCGCCACCACGTCTATTCCAAGGTTATGGGCTGGGTCACCGTCGACCGCGCCGTCGATCTTGCGACCCGCTTTTCTCGCGAGGCTCTGCCGGAATGGGCGGAACTGCGTGACCAGATCGCCGACGAAGTACGACACAAAGGCTGGAAGGACGACGTCCAGTCGTACACCGCGGCCTACGACGGCACCGATCTCGACGCGGCGACTCTGCACATCGGACTGTCGGGGCTGATCGATCCGACGGATCCGCGCTTTGCAGCGACCGTCGTAGCCACCGAGGCCGAACTACGCAGCGGCTCAACGGTATACCGCTACCATCACGACGACGGCCTGCCCGGCATCGAAGGTGGATTTCATCTCTGTGCCGCCTGGCTCGTCGAGGCATACCTACTGATCGGGCAACGCCTGCAAGCAGAGGCACTGTTCGACCAGTTGGTCGCGGCAGCGGGTCCCACCGGACTGCTCGCGGAGGAGTACGACCCCATCGCGGAACGCTCACTGGGCAACCACCCCCAGGCGTACAGCCATCTGGGCTTGTTGCGCTGCGCCCAACTCCTGGCGTGAGCGCTACCCCTTGATCCGACCTGATGTTCGCCCGGCCAGTAGTTCGGTGTCGAGCATCTCGACTATCGGAACGCCGGATCCGGACGGCGACATCAGGAGCGCACCGGCACGCCGGCCCTTCTCTTCCTGGGGCTGGCGCACCGTTGTCAGTGATTCGCGCAGCGCCTCATCGACGCCGTCGAATCCGGTGATCGACAGTTGGCCAGGTACATCTATGCCCTGCCAGCGCGCCCAGTCCAAGGCGCCGAGAGCCAGCACGTCGGTGGTGCAGACCAGTGCGGTGATCTCGGGGTTGGTCGCGAGAGCTTCCGCCGCCGCCGAGTGCCCGGACTGCGATGTGTGGACGTACCGCTCGATCACGGTGAGTGAGAGTGGGTCCATGTCGGACGCCACCATCGCGTCGCGCACTCCTTCGATCCGCTCACGCTGGACGTGGAAGTGTGGGGACTTGAGTCGTTCCTGGCTGACGACGCCGTCCATCCGGTCGCGCCCCAGCCTCATGCAGAGCACGCCGATGTCGCGGTGGCCGAGCCCGATGAGGTAGTCGGCGACCTTGCGCATGGCAGCGCGGTCGTCGATGCCCACGAGGGATGCACCGGGAATCTCGCGGGGCTGGTCGCAGACGACGATCGGAATGTGACGCTCGAGCACGGCAGCGAGATACGGGTCGTCGTCGGCCACCGAGTAGACGACAAAGCCGTCGACGCCCGCCTGCTGGACCACGGCCGCAGCATCCACCTCGTCGCGGCCGGGCCCGGCCGGGATGAGCAGCAAGCCCTGGCCGGCGTCCTCACATGATTCCGAGAGACCGGCAAGGAAGCTCATGGCGGCCGGGTCGCGGAACGAATAACTGAGTGCTTCGGTGAGCAGGAGACCGACGGCGCCGGCTTTGCGAGTTCGCAAGGAGCGGGCGACCGGATCAGGTCCGGGGTATCCGCGTCGCTTGGCCGCTTGGAGCACTCGATCCCGCAGCTCGACGGAGAGCTGATCGGGTCGGTTGTACGCGTTCGAGACTGTAGTTCTCGACACATTGAGCTCGGCGGCAAGCGACGCCAAAGTGGCTTGACGGCGTGGCTGACGGGACCGGGGCATAAACGGACGTTAGCCGTAGTGCCCGCAGACGGCGCGTTGGGGCTGAACCGAAGGTGAACTACCAGCGACTATGCGCTAATGTGTAACGGTAACGGTTTCCAATAGCATTTAGCCCAGCCTTTGTTCAGGAGAAAAGCACGTGCGTTCGTCGTCGAAATTCCGCACCGCCACCGCCCTCGCGGCCGTCTCGGTCGCCGCAGCATTCGCGCTCACCGCGTGCAGCTCAACCTCCTCGAAGGACGACGGCATCACCGTCGTCGCATCGACGAACGTGTGGGGCGACGTCGCGCAGGCCGTCGCCGGCGACAAGCTGACCGTGACGTCGATCATCAACGAGCCGTCCGCGGACCCGCACTCGTTCGAAGCGACTCCCGCCGACGCCGCCAAGATCACCGACGCATCGCTCGTCGTCTACAACGGTGGCGGCTACGACCAGTTCATCACCGACGTCCTCGACGCAGGCAAGGGCGAGCAGAAGACGGTCAACGCCTACAACCTGCTCGACGGCGGCATCCACGCCGGCGAAACCGCGGGCGAATCGCATGACGGTCACACCCACGGCGCAGTCAACGAACACGTCTGGTTCGACATCCCGACCGTCGACGCCGTCGCACATTCGGTGGCCGATCAGCTGAGCGCTCTCGATCCGGACAACGCGGCGACCTACGAGGACAACGCGAAGGCATACAGCCAGAAGCTCGCCGGCGTCACAGCGATCACCGATTCCATCGCCGCTGCCCACGCAGGCGCACCGGTGGCGCAGACCGAGCCGATCGCGCACTACCTCCTGGTCGCAGCTGAACTGAAGGACGCAACTCCCGAAGAGTTCACCAGTGCCATCGAAGACGGCAACGATCCTTCACCGGCCGCAATCGCCGCAACGCGCCAGCTCCTCTCGGAGAAGCAGGCCCGCGCACTGGTCTACAACATCCAGACGCAGGACAAAGTGACCCAGGACATGCGCACCACAGCCGAAACCGCCGGCGTGCCCGTCGTCGAGGTTACGGAGACTCTCCCCGAGGGCCTGGACTACATTCAGTGGCAGACGCAGACCGCGGAGTCGCTCGCAAACGCCCTCTCTGCCCAGTAATTATTTGCCCCACCATTTCCGAGAAGAACCGATCGGCTTGTGACAGAAACTTCCGCGAATACTCCTGTGCCCCCTGGTAACACCGTGCCTTCTGGTAACACCGCGCCTTCAGAGGCCTCCGTGCCCGCTGTGACGCTGAAGGACGCTCGATTGTCCTTCGGCGCCCGCACATTGTGGGACGGGCTCGATCTCGAGGTACAGCCAGGTGAGTTCATCGCCGTACTCGGGCCGAACGGGTCGGGCAAGACCTCGCTCCTGAAGATTCTGCTGGGCCAACTACAACTCAGCGGCGGCAGTGCACAGATCGTCGGCACGCCGGCACGGGCCGGGAACTCACACGTCGGGTACATCCCGCAGCAGAAATCCATCGACGACGGCCTCCCGCTCCGAGGCCGCGACCTGGTCGGCCTCGGCGTCGACGGTCACCAGTGGGGTACGGGCCTACTGCGTCGGGGTCGTCGCCGCAAGATCGTCGACGACGCCATCGCACAGGTCAGCGCCCAGTCGTTCGCCGACGCTCCCATCGGTTCCATGTCCGGCGGTGAGCAGCAGCGACTGCGGATCGCACAGGCTTTGGTCGGCGACCCGCGGATCCTGTTGTGCGACGAGCCGCTGCTCAGCCTCGACCTCGCCAACCAGCACCTGGTCTCGACGCTGATCGACAAGCGGCGGCGCAGCCATGACACCGCGGTGCTGTTCGTGACGCACGAGATCAATCCGATCCTGCCGTTGGTGGATCGAGTGCTCTATCTGGTGGACGGCAAATTCCGGATCGGGACGCCGGCCGAAGTGATGACGTCCGAAGTTCTCTCGGATCTGTACAACACCGACGTCGAAGTGTTGCAGGTTCGTGGCCGCCTCGTCGTGATCGGCACCGGCGACGCCATCGACGCGCTCGGCAGCGCCGGCGGACTACGCCCGGGAGAAGGCGTTCACCATTCTGATGAGGATCACCACCAGTGAGTAACAAGTTCACCGACGCGATGTCGCGGATGTTCGACGTGTCCGCCACCGTCGACCTACTGCAGTACGACTTCGTCCAACAGGCGTTGATTGCCGGTGCCATCCTCGGATTATTGGCCGGCATCATCGGGCCGCTGATCGTGAGCCGTCAGATGTCGTTCTCGGTGCACGGAACGAGTGAGCTGTCACTGACGGGCGCATCCGCCGCACTTCTCGTCGGTGTGGGCGTCGGCTTCGGTGCCATCGTCGGATCCGTGGTCGCAGCAGTGCTGTTCGGACTGCTCGGAGCCAAAGCGCGCGACCGAGATTCGGTGATCGGCGTGATCATGGCTTTCGGTCTCGGCCTGTCGGTGTTGTTCCTCTGGGCGTACGACGGTCGCACGGGAACCAGCTTCTCGTTGTTGGTCGGACAGATCGTGGCGCCGGGAAACAGTGGTCTCGAACTTCTGCTGCTGTGCGCGGTCATCGTGATCGGCACACTCGGATTCATCTACCGCCCTTTGCTGTTCGCAAGCACCGACCCCGAAGTTGCTGCAGCTCGCGGTGTTCCGGTTCGGACACTGTCGATCGTGTTCGCAGTGTTGGTCGGCATCACCGCAGCACTCGGCGTACAGATCGTCGGTGCTCTGCTGGTGATGTCGCTGCTGATCACCCCCGCAGCGGCCGCCGCGTACGTCACGGCAAGCCCACTCAAGGCCACGATCCTCTCCGTCGTGTTCGCCGAACTGGCAGCCGTCGGCGGCATCCTTCTCTCGCTGGCCCCCGGCGTTCCCGTCTCGAGTTTCGTCACCTCGGTCTCGTTCGTGATCTACCTGATATGCCGACTCTTCGGATCCGCACGTCGCAAGAATGCCGGACGGATTCCGGCGCACGCCTGAACACCGAGAGCCCATACCTACCTAGAATCGAGGTATGGGCTACAGCGTTGATCTGAACAGCGACCTCGGCGAGGGCTTCGGAGCCTGGACCCTGGGCGACGACGACGCCATGCTCGAACTTGTCACCAGCGCGAACATCGCCTGCGGATTCCATGCCGGCGACCCGACGACGCTGTTGGCGACTTGCGAATCCGCCGCCACCCGCGGCGTGCGGATCGGCGCGCAGGTGGGGTACCGAGACCTCGCCGGTTTCGGCCGACGCTTCATCGACGTCTCCCCGAAGGACCTCACCGCCGACGTCATTTATCAACTAGGGGCACTCGACGGTTTGGCCCGTGTCGCCGGATCGCGGGTCACGTACGTCAAACCCCACGGCGCGCTCTACAACGCAATAGTCCATCACCGACGGCAGGCGCGGGCCGTGGTCACCGCCGTCGTTGCCTACGACAGTTCGCTACCTGTTCTCGGACTACCGGGTTCGGTGTTCCTGGAAGAGGCGCGCGAAGCCGGTCTCGACGTGGTCGCCGAGGCTTTTGCCGATCGTGCGTACACGGCGGAAGGCACCTTGGTCCCCCGCACCGAGTCGGGCGCCGTTCTGCACGACCCGACGCTTGTTGCAGAACGGGTTCGGCGAATGGTCGTCGACGGCGAGTTGGACGCAGTCGACGGGAGCACGTTGAAAGTCGCTGCCGCATCGGTGTGCGTGCACGGTGACAGTCCGGTAGCCGTCGACATGGCCGTGGCAATCCGCGCTCTCCTCGAATCTTCCGACGTCGAGATCACGCCGTTCACATGATCGCGATCCTGCCCGCCGGTGAATCCGCAGTCCTCGTCGAGTACGACGAACTGCCGAGTGTGCTGGGCAACTTCAGGGCTCTCGACGCCAGTCGGATCCCCGGAGTGATCGACCTGATTCCCGCGGCGCGAACCATCTTGATCGAGTACGACAACACGATCACCGCGCACCAACTGGTGGAGAAATGGGTACGTGGGGCCGTACCGATCGAACTCACAGCAGACGAGAGCGGGTCTGCTGTCGAGATTCCGGTCCGCTACGACGGCCCCGATCTCGTAGAGGTGGGCAAGCTGACCGGCCTCGGGGTCGACGGTGTGATCGACGCTCACACGGCTGCGTCGTGGACCGTCGCGTTCATCGGTTTCGCCCCCGGCTTCGCGTATCTGACCAGCAACGAGAGAAAGCTCGAAGTTCCACGTCGATCGGACCCGCGCAGGCAGGTCCCGGCCGGTGCAGTCGGGTTGGCCGGACCGTTCTCGGGCGTCTACCCGCGTAGTTCCCCAGGCGGGTGGCAGTTGATCGGAACGACTGAACTGTCGGTGTGGGATGCCGAGCGCCGCCCGCCGGCGCTGCTTCTACCCGGCACCACAGTCACATTTGTCCGTGCATGATTTTGGTGCAAGCATGATTTTGGTGTCTTCACCGCGCTGTTGCGGGACAATGGATTCATGGCCTGGCTCGAGGTTGCGCGTACCGGCCCGCTCGCCACAGTTCAGGACCGCGGGCGGAGAGGCTACGGCGCCCTCGGGGTCGGAAGATCCGGCGCCGTCGACATGATCTCGCACGACAGCGCCAACAGACTCGTAGGCAACACTTTTCGAGCAGCAACCATCGAAGTCACCGCTGGGGGTTTCGCTATGCGGGCCGTCGGTTCGATGACGGTGGCAGCGACAGGCGCGCGGGTGCCGCTGGCCGTCGACGGACGGCCGGCACCTGACTACGCGAGCATCCATCTGGGTAGTGGCAGCATTCTCGAATTGGGTTACAGCACAACCGGGTTGAGAACGTACATCTCTGCACGCGGTGGCGTCGACGTCCCGCAGGTACTCGGAAGCAGATCCACCGACACGCTCTCCGGAATCGGGCCGCCGCCGCTCGCCGCCGGCGATCTGCTCCTCCTCTGGGCCGAGGAAGGGACGTGGCCCACCGAAGGGTTGATTCCACCGCCGGCACCTGCACTCGGCGCAGTTCCGATCGAGATCACGCTCGGCCCCCGAAATTCCTGGTTCACCGCCGCATCCGTTCACGCGCTCCTTCACACCACGTGGAAAGTCACCGAACACACCAACCGAGTCGGGGTCCGGCTACAGGGCCAAGGGCCTTTGCATCGCTCACACACCGAGGAATTGCCGAGCGAAGGCGTCGTGACGGGATCCATCCAGGTGCCACCAGGCGGCCAGCCCGTCGTGTTCCTCGCCGACCATCCCGTGACCGGCGGATACCCGGTCATCGCCGTCGTTTCCGACGCCGGGATTGCGTCGCTGGCACAGCTGCGGCCCGGCAGCACCATTACCTTCAAGGCCACTACTCGGCCGTCGTAGCGCTGATAGTCTCAGCCGCGCCAGCAATGCTGCCGGCGGCGCTCGGCCGTCGCCAAAACCTGAAGGACTGTCACACTATGAGCCCTAAGAGCAGCACACTTGCTCTCGGAATAGCGTCACTGATCACTGCTGCACTCGTCTTGTCCGGATGCAGCAGTTCGGAAAGCGGCGACGCCGTCTCCAGTGATACCAACACCAGTGAGACCACTGCTTCCGAAAGTTCTGCATCCTCGCCGTCTGCCGCTGCCGCGACGCCGACTTTGCGGGACGGAACACCGTTCATCGGTGAGCGGACGACGATCGAAACCGGCGACGACCCCGAAGCGCCGAGCATCAGCGTCAGCCTCCCGCCGAGCTGGACTCACGGCGAGAACATCCCTGCCGGCGTTACGGACGCGTTGTCCAGCAACAGCCAGGAACCCAGCGGTTTCATGCCGAACACCACGGTGACGGTCGAAAACCAGGGCACCGCAACAAAAGACGAGGTTCTTGCCGCTGCGCGTGAAACGATCGCCACTCTCGACGGGTGGACCGAGGTGAAGTACACCGAGATCGACGTCGACGGACAGCAGGGTTTCCGCCTCTCCGGAACCTGGACCGCCCCAAACCTGGACGTTCCGCTCTACGCCGTCATGACGGTCGTCGCTTACCAAGCCGACGACAACTCGCCGGTCTACCTGGTCAGCTTTGCAAACCAGTTCACCGACACGACGAACATGCAGACCTCCAACCAGGTGGAAGAAATCAACACCTCGATCGAATTCGGCTGAGCACCTGATGGTTTGAATATCCGATCTCCGAACAACCGCGGCGGGCCGAGACTACGACAGTCTCGGCCCGCCGTTTCACAACTCTCGCCTAGCTCGAACCGAACAGGCCGCTGAGGGAACCGAGGCCACCACTCAACGAGCCGAGCGATCCGGTTCCGCCACCGGTTCCGGGGCCAGTGGGATCAACCGGATCGACCGGGTCAACCGGATCGACCACATCCGCGGCGCGGACAGTGATGGACGGGCCCAAGTTGGCGAAATTCGCACTCGACTGGAATCCGTTGCCCATCACCGTGGCACCTACCGCCAATCCACTTCCGTACACGGTTCCCGGCGCACACGAAGCAGTGACCGTGTAGCTGGTCTTCATGGTCACCGGTTTGCTGCCGTTGTTGATCCAGCCGGCACTGGTCACCTCGACCGTCGTGGCTGTCAGTTCCGGCGTTTCAGTGGTTTCGGTCATTGTCCCGCCAACGTGAAACTTCGTGACCTTCGCCGAGCCCGGGACAAAGGTCAAGCACGCGGCATGCGTCTCGGTGAACCTGCTGATATATCCGTCGATTCCGCTCTTCTTCGACACCGTCGTGTAGGTGATCGTGTCACCGACCTTCGGGGACGCATTGTCCACGGTCCGAGTAAATGTGTAGGCACCGGAAGTTGCTGTCTCGGCAGTCGCGACTCCCGCACCCAGCGCGCTTGCACCCACAGCAAGAGCGATCACCCCCAAACCAACACCAACGGTGGACAGATTACGATTCCTGGATCCGAACTTTGCCACGAACAATCTCCACTCTTCGAGGTTCCAGGACAACTGAATTCGTTGATTACTGAAACTTGTTGCAACCCGACTCCCGAAGTACGATACAGTCGACCTGGACATTCGCCCAGCTTTTCGTCGAAATAGTCGACAATCAGTTAACAGCAGGCAATCGACACCGAAAAAGTCCTCTCAATTCGGACTTTTCCGTAAATTCTGCCGAACTGATACATAGGCAAGCGTCCGATAGGTTTCAATGGTTACCGCGGCGCAACCTTTGAAGAGTCATCCCATCGCCGTCAGCGTGAACCCCTCGAACGGAGAATTTCATGTCACGTTTTTCAATGCGCAAAACACTCACCGGAATCGCAATCGCTGCACTTGCCACCAGCGGACTCGTGATGACCGCAGGCACCGCGAGCGCCGATGCCACCCACCCGTCCGCGGCAACGGTCAACTCCTCCAACGTCCGGATCACCAAGAGCATCGTGGGCGACGGCGAAGTTGCACCCGGCGGCAAAGTCACCGTGCGCACGGTCATTTCCACAACAGGCCACCCCGAGCGTTACGTCGACCAGTTCGTCGACCGCTACCCCGCCACGTTCAAGTACATCCAGGGCACGGCAACGGTCAACGCGTGGCACTTGATCGGCGGTCAGAAGACCGAATCCGTCACGCCTTCGGTTGACACTGCCGCCCGAACCGTGAATGTGCCCAGCACCGGCTGGCTGATCTCACCCACCGGAAGCAAGACCGTGACGATCGAGGCACAGTACCTCGTCGCCGACGATGCACCGATCGGTTCGTACCAGGAAATGTCGAGCTCGATCGGTATCTCGACGTTCAATACCGAGCAGAACATCAGCGGCGTCTACGCCAAGATCCGCGCCAAGAACCCCGGCGAGGCGGCCGCATCAGGCTCGGCAGATCTGGGCTTCGGCTCTTCGGACGGCGAGGGCGGAACCGGTTCGGCCGGATCCTCCATCCTGGACAACCCGGCCGGCTTCATCTCCGACATCATCAGCGGTGTCCTGGCCAACGGCAGCTGATTCACTCGCTCCGCCTGCTCCACCTGTAAACACTCCGTCGGGGAATGTGTTCGAGGGTGGCATCGAGTCTTCGGACTCGGTGCCACCCTCGGTCTTTTGTCGCGACCGCACTCCCTCGCGCCCTGCGTCAAAGAACCAAATAGGAAAGCATTACCTAAGTCATTCGCGGTATGATCCACCGATGAGTTCCACAGGATTTCCGTACTGGGCTGTGCCGGCAGGCCGGTACGTTCCGCTCCCCTTCTCGATGACGACGTCCACCATCGGGCGTGATCAGAAGCGCGCGTGGCGTGAGATCCGCCATCCCGAACACGAACTCCTCTGGGGCGCTTCCGGCGAGATGAGCGCGTACATCGACGACGTTCGTTGGCAGATACCACCGACGGTCGGCATGTGGATTCCGGCTGGAACTCCACGGCGCATCACGCTCGGCGCATCCACCGAGGCTCGCTTCACCTATTTCCGGCCCGAGTCGTTCCCCCACCCGTGGACAAAGCCCGCGATCATCGGCATCGACGACGTGGTCAAGACGATGCTCATCCATCTGCACCAGCGAAATATGCCTACCGCGGCTCGCTTGCGCGCCGAATCCGTAGTCTTCGACACGCTCGCGCCCATCGAGGCGGCTGATGTCGCAGTACCGATGCCCGCCGATCCCCGGGCCCTCGCCGTTGCACGCCGCCTGATCGCCGACCCCGCCGATCAACGCGGGCTTGCCGATTGGGCCTACGTGGTAGGCGGAAGCCCCCGCACCCTGAGCCGCGTGTTCTCTCAAGGCACGGGGATGTCCTTCACCGAGTGGCGGATTCAAGTTCGCGTCCGCGCTGCGATGTCTTATCTCGCTGCGGGCGTTCCTGTTTCGACGGTAAGCCGTCGCGTCGGATACGAAACCCCCAGCGCCTTCACCAGCGTGTTCCGCAAGGTCACCGGACGCACACCGAAGAACTACTACTCGGACGCGTGCGAGTTGTCAGCCTAACTGGTCAGAACCCGTTCATCTTCGAGACCAGTTCCGCGAAAGCATATTTCACGCTCAGCGACGTGGGTGACGCCAAGGCCATGACTCGCGCCAGACCGAGCTGCTGAATCAGCCTGCCGTCCTTGACTGCCGGCAGGTCGGCAAACAACTTGTCCCCCATCAATCCGGGGAGCCCCTGACCACTCGCGTCGTTGAGCACGATGACGTCCGCGTCCAGTTCGTTGTACTGTTCGCGCGATGCAGTCACCGACCCCTGGGTGTCGCCGCACAGCTCTGCGCTTCCGGCCGACTGCTTCAGTCCGAGCTGGGACATCAGGATGACTCGGCCGTCGTCAGCGCAGTAATTGGTGAGGCCGTCGATGTTTCCCGAGAGGAAGGTCAAGGTTTTCCCGTTCAGATTGGGGGATCCGGCAGCCAGGTCGGCTATGGAATCGTCAGTTTCCTCGATCAGCTCGGCGGCCCGCTTCGGTTGGCCGAGTACTGATCCGATGGTCGACAACTGTTCCTGCCACGTGGTCGCCCATGCGGTCTCCTTGAACGGAATGGTGGGTGCGATCTGGGAAAGACGTGCATAGTCGTCTTCGGTGATTCCCGAGACCACTGCGATGATCACGTCCGGCTCCAACGCCAGGATCTGCTCGAACGGCACACCGGACGTGCTGTCGAGCAGCGTGGGTTCGACATCGCCCAACAATTCTTCGTCCCACGGCAGGATGCCGTTCTCCAAGCCTGCCCCACTGAACGACTCCATGGCGACGGGTGTCTTGCCCAGTGCGAGGACCGAATCCTGGCTGTTCCAGCCGATCGTCACGATCCGCTGAGGTTCGGTCTCGATGGTGGTCGACCCGTACGCGTGATCAACGGTGACCGGCAGCGCGCCGGCCTCGGCCAACTGCGTCGTGCCCTCCGACGCTGTTGACTCGGTGCTGCTCTGGCAGCCTGCGAGCAGGGCAATCGCGGCCAACGCAGCCACTATTCGGGTAGTGCTCTTCATCTTCTGTCAGCTCTCTTCGCAAACGTACTTTGTTTCGACCAGCCAGGTATATCGAGACCCGATCCCGGTAATGGGGTGTCGATACTCCATCTGTCCGCTGCCGCGTAGCCCTTGGCATCTGCGAGCACTTTCCGCACTCGCACCGGCTCTACCGTAGAACTGCACAACGAGTGTTCAGATCTGGGCGAGGAGTTTCACGAGTGTCAGCGCTGCCCGAAACTCGTTCCGGTCCGATGGAGATGATCCGAGTCGGATCATTCTCCTCCGGACGCGGCCCGCGACTGGTTGCAGCCGTCACCGGGCAGGCGTCGTATCAGGTAGCTCAAGCCCTCATCCCGGTGCTGATCGGCACCGTCGTCGACCGGGCAATCGGAAAGTCCGACAGCACAGCACTTCTCGTGTGGCTTGCGGTGCTGTGTGCTCTGTTCGTGGGACTCGCTCTGTCGTGGCGCATCGCAGTTCGCCTGAACACGCAGGTCTTCGTCTACGGCGAACACGACCTACGACTGAATGCTGCCAGACGAATACTCGATGCCAGAGGGATGAAAGCTCAGCGTTCGACCGGTGAAGTTCTCACCATCTCTACCTCGGATGCCTCACACGTCTCGGGCTTCTCCTGGGTTGTCGCCGAACAGGGCTCGGCATTTGCGGGGCTCGCCGCGGCAGTGATTTCGCTTGCCTTCGTTTCGTGGCCGCTCGCACTGATCGTCGTACTCATCACCGCTGCGCAGCTCATATTCATCCACAAGATCAGCGGTCCGTTGGACGAGCGCGTGTATGCAGAGCAGAAGAAGGCAGCCGAGGCAGGCATGCTTGCAACGGATTTCACGCTGGGACTGCGGGTACTGAAGGGTTTCGGGGCTGAACCCACCGCCCTGTCGCGATACGTCAACGCGAGCCGGGAGTCGATGAAGGCAGCGATCCGGACGGTCAGAGCAATGTCCAGCCTGACCGCGCTCAATTCCGGGGTCTCCGCGTTGGTGCTGGCTTCGGTTGCGCTTGGAGCCGCGTGGATGGCGCATCAAGGCACGATCACCGTGGGCAACTTCGTCACCGTTGTCGGCTTGAGCAGAGTGATTGCCGGTCCGATGGAAACGCTGGGGTTCTTCGGTGCCGAACTCGCTGCCAAGCGAGGTTCCGCGCGCAGACTGTCCGAACTGTTGGCCGAGCCACACCTGATCGAATCGCTGGCCCCCACGGCCGCGACCGAACCTGCCAGAACTGAAGACGCCCTATTGATTTCGGCGGACAACGGAACCGTCGTCTCAGCTCGCCGCGGAGAAGTGGTGGGTGTGCGCGCTGACGATTCCGCCGACCGACTGGCACGACAACTCGCCTATCAGACCCCGCTCGCCCCCGACTCTTACTTCGTATTCGGCACCGATGCAACCGACCTCGGCCCGGACGGAGTTCGTGATCAGGTGTTCGTCTCCGCCCATGAAGGAACCGTGTTCACCGGCACCGTCTTCGACAATCTGGCTGCACCGAACGTCGACTCGTCGGCAATGACGTCATCTGCGCTCGACGACGTGTTGACGCATCTGCCCGACGGCCACCTCTCCGAGGTAGGCGAGCAAGGAAAAAAACTCTCCGGAGGTCAACGCCAACGCCTTCTCCTCGCCCGCGCTCTCCATCAACCCCAGCCGATCCTGGTCCTCCACGAACCCACCACTTCCGTGGACTCTGTCACCGAGCATCGAATTGCACACTCCCTGAGAAACTTCCCCGACAAGGCCATTCTGGTGATCACCTCGAGCCCGACCCTGCTCCATTCGTGTGACCGTGTCGTCACGATCGACCACGGCGTTCGGGAGGGAGAGTCGCTGTGACCGATACCCTTCCGGATGCATCTGCTGTTCCGGTTGCATCCGCCCTGCCGATCGCGTCGACCAAGCAGACCGTCCGCGCATTGATCGCACTGCTTCGGCCACGCAAGCGAGCGCTCGCACTCACGACCGTCGTGCTTCTCTCTGCTACGGCCTGCGGCCTGTCCACCCCGGCACTGCTCGGACTCATGGTCGATGCGGTCACGGAGGGCAAACCGTTTGCCTCACTCCTGCGTATCACCGCGTTCATGCTCGGCGCAGCGGCAGCAGGAGTTGCGCTGACCTGGTGGAGCACACAGCTTCTGGCGAACGTCGCGCAGAACGTGCTGGCCGATCTTCGCGAGGACGTGTTCGCCGCCACCCTCGCGCAGCCGTCGTCACTGGTCGAGGATGCCGGAACCGGTGATCTGATTTCCCGGGTCTCGGGCGACGTCGAAGCGGTAAACACCGTCATCGCGCGAGTACTACCCGCCACCGTGTCTGCCCTGTTCATGATTTCACTGACGCTTGTCGGTGTGGGAGTGATCGATTGGCGCTTCACCGTGGCAATCGTTGCCGTTGCGCCGATTCACTATTTCGCTCTTCATCATTTCCTCCGACGCTCCGGACCCGTCTACCGACGCTCTCGCGCTGCGCAGGCCAGGCGGGGACAACAGCTCATCGAAACTCTGGGTGGTGCAGGCACTGTCACTGCCCTGCGGCGAACAGACGAGCATATCGGCCGAATCGCCGAGACCTCCGAGCATGCCATCAGCTTCGACATGCAGGCAGTTCGCCTGCGCACCAACTTCTTCGCCCAACTCAACGGCGCCGAACTGCTCGGACTGGCCGCCGTCCTGAGCGTCGGCTACTGGCTCGTGACCACAGGCTCGGTGTCCATCGGGGCCGCTACCGCCGCCGCCCTCTACTTCCACAGTCTGTTCAGCCCCATCGCGGTATTTCTCTCGAACATCGACGAATTGCAGGATGCGGGTGCCAGCCTGGCTCGCCTGATCGGAGTCACCGCGATGCCCGGGCGGCCCACGAGCATTCCTGCCTCGGCTCGGTCCGAACCCATCGGCGTCGAGGTGGACCGGGTTTCCTACTCGTACGACAACTCCACCCCGGTGATCGATTCGATCTCGATCTCGATCGCACCGGGGGAACGAATCGCCGTCGTCGGAAGCAGCGGCGCCGGAAAGACCACGCTCGCCAAACTGATTGCCGGCATCATTCCCGTCGGGGACGGGCGAATCACCGTCGACGGCACACTGATTGACGACCTGAGTGATGCCGAACTTCGGCACGAAGTCGTCCTCGTCAGCCAGGAAGTTCACGTGTTCGTCGGGACGATCGCCGACGATCTCCGGTTGTGTGCACCGGATTCGGACGATGCGAAGATCGCCGAAGCCGTCGACACGATGAAAGCTCAATGGATTCATGAACTTCCGGACGGACTCGAGACCAGGGTCGGGGCCGGTGGGTACCAGTTGACGGCAGCGCAGGCACAGCACATAGCCCTCGTCCGACTGGCTCTGCTCGATCCTCCCGTCGTCATCCTCGACGAGGCGACTGCCGAAGCCGGAACCACCGCAGCCGGTCTACTCGATCAGGCAGCCGAGCTAGCAGTCACCGGCCGGACCGCCGTGGTGATCGCACACCGGCTGAGCCAAGCAGTCCGCGCCGATCGCATACTCGTCATGAGCGGTGGCCGCGTAGTCGAGAGCGGGACACATGACGAACTGATCGGCGCGGACGGTTCCTACGCTGCACTGTGGGAAGCCTGGTCGGTACGGAGCTAGAACCCCGCCAGACTCACCCGAAAGCCGTTACAACTCAGCTGCTACGACGCCTGCGGGCGATGTCCGCCAGGACGACTCCGGCGGCAACCGAGGCGTTGAGCGACTCGACCGGACCGGCCATCGGAATCGACAGGATCGCGTCGCAGTTCTCGCGGACGAGGCGCGAAAGGCCCTTGCCCTCGGAACCGACCACGATCACAACGGGACCGCTGCCGTCGAAATCGTCGAGAGTGGTGTCGCCCTCGGCGTCGAGACCGACGACCTGAACACCCTTCGATGCCCAGTCCTTGAGCGTGCGGGTGAGGTTGGTTGCCCGAGCAATCGGCAAACGAGCGGCAGCGCCGGCGCTGGTGCGCCAAGCGACAGCACTCACGCTCGCGCTACGACGCTCCGGAATCACGACGCCGTGTCCACCGAAAGCTGCGACCGAGCGCACGACGGCACCCAGGTTGCGGGGATCGGTGATGTTGTCCAGCGCGACGAGCAGCGGCGGCTCGGCATGCTTGCGTGCCTCCGACAGAAGATCGTCCGGGTGCGCGTAGCGGTACGGCGGAACCTGCAGGGCGATGCCCTGGTGAAGACCGTTGGCGCTGAGGCGATCCAGATCGGTGCGGGGGACCTCGAGGATCGAGATGCCGGCATCCGCAGCGAGCTGAACGGATTCCTTCAGTCGATCGTCGCTCTCGGTGCCGACGGCGACCCACAGTGCAGTCGCCGGAACGCCGGCGCGTAGGCACTCGACCACCGGGTTGCGTCCGAGCACTGTCTCGGGACCGTCGAGAACCTTGCGGCCCGGACCCGGACGGCCACCGCGGCCCTGCTTCTCGTCGGCACGTGCGGCGCGCGCTGCACGCTTTGCCGCGGGATGCTTGGTGCGTGCCTCGGCGGGCGGCGTAGCGCCACGCCCTTCGAGACCGCGACGGTGCTTACCGCCGGAACCGGCAACCTGGCCCTTCTTGGTGCCGCCCTTACGGACTGCGCCGCGCCTGCTCGAGTTTCCAGCCATTGTTACTGCCCTGCCTTAAGGGACCATTCGGGTCCGTCGGGAGTATCGGTTACTTCGATACCCGCCTTGATGAGGCGATCGCGAACCTCGTCCGCCACCGCCCAGTTCTTTTCCGTACGTGCCTGCTGCCGACGATCGAGATCGGCCCGCACCAACACGTCCAAAGCTTCCATTGCCGTCTCGGTGTCGCCACCGGACTGCGTCCAATGCTCGTCGAGTGGGTCGACGCCCAGGATCGCGAGCATGGCCCGCACCTGGCCGGCAGCCACCCGAGCCGCGTCGAGATCACCGGCAGCGAGCGCGGAATTACCCTCGCTCGCCTTGCCGTGAATCTCGGCCAACGCGATCGGCACCGACAAGTCGTTGTCGAGAGCCGCCGCGAAACCTTCGGTCCACGTACCGAGTTCGACGCCGCCCGCACGCTTGTGTGTGCGCAGGACGAACGACTCGAGCCCCTGGTAGGACTTCGCACTTTCGTCCAACGCCTCGTCCGAGTACTCGAGATTGGAACGGTAGTGCGCACTACCGAGGTAGTACCGAAGTTCTTGCGGACGAACCTTCTTGAGCACGTTCGGCACCGAGAGAACGTTGCCCAACGACTTGGACATCTTCTCGCCACTCATCGTGACCCAGCCGTTGTGCAACCAGTACTGAGCGAAATCGTCGCCGGCGCACTTGGCCTGCGCAATTTCGTTCTCGTGGTGCGGAAAGACGAGATCGCGTCCACCACAATGGATGTCGAATGCCGCCCCGAGATAGAACTCCGCCATGGCCGAGCACTCGAGGTGCCAGCCCGGACGGCCGGGTCCCCACGGTGTCGGCCACGAGGGCTCACCGGGCTTGACGGCCTTCCAGAGGGTGAAGTCGCGAGGATCGCGCTTGCCCTCGGCCGCACTCTCGCCCTGATGAACGTCGTCGAGTTTGTGGCCGGACAGTGCGCCGTACTCGGGGTAGCTCTGCACGTCGAAGTAGACGTCGCCGCCCGCCGCGTACGCGTGGCCGTTCTCGATCAGGCGTTCCATCATCTCGACCATCTGCGTCACGTGACCGGTGGCCCGCGGCTCGATGGACGGCGGCAGCACACCCAGTTGGTCGTAGGCCCACGTGAACGACCGCTCGAACGTCGCCGCCCACTCCCACCAAGGTCGACCGGCGCCGGCGGCCTTGTTGAGAATCTTGTCGTCGATGTCCGTCACGTTGCGCACGAAGGCAACGTCGTTGCCGTGCGCCAACAGCCAGCGACGCAGCACGTCGAAAGCGACGCCGCTGCGAACGTGTCCGATGTGAGGATCACCCTGAACTGTCGCCCCACACAGGTACACCGATGCATGTCCGGGGGCCAACGGAACAAAATCCCGAAGGGCCCGCGTACCGGTGTCGTATAGGCGCAGGGTCACGACCAGCGATCTTACCTGTCGTGTTCGGTTGTCATGACCAACGCGGTGGCCATGGCGGCGATCCCCTCGCCTCGACCGGTCAAGCCGAGGCCGTCCGTGGTGGTCGCGGACACAGAAACAGGCGCGCCCAGTATCTCGGAAAGCACCTTCTGCGCCTCGTCGCGACGCGGCCCGATCTTCGGACGGTTGCCGATGACCTGCACCGCGGCGTTGCCGACGGCGAACTGGTTCTCTTCGAGCAGTCGGCGAACCTCGGCAAGCATTCGAGCGCCGCTCACGCCGTCCCATTCGGGCCTGCCGGTGCCGAAAACCGAACCGAGGTCACCGAGGCCCGCCGCAGAGAGCAACGCGTCACACAGCGCGTGGACGGCGACATCGCCGTCCGAATGGCCCGAGCACCCGTCTGCTTCCTCGAACAGCAACCCGGCCATCCAGCAAGGACGACCGACCTCGATGGGATGAACATCCGTGCCGAGACCGACGCGCATCTAATTTCCGTCCTGTGAATCCGCACTCAACGCTGTCTCCGAGCTCAGGAGCGCCCGTGCAAGGACCAGGTCGAGCGGAGTGGTGATCTTGAAGGCGAGAGCGTCGCCGGGAATCGTCTGCACCGAAACACCGAGACGCTCGACCAGAGCGGCGTCGTCGGTCGCGGCGACGTCACCGGCGTCGTACGCACTGCGCAGGACGTCGGTGGAGAATCCTTGGGGAGTTTGAACCGCACGCAACTCCGAACGCAGAGGCGTACCGGTGACTGCGCCGAGTACGTCGACCGACTTGATCGTGTCGGTAACCGGAAGTACCGGGATGACAGCGGAGCTGCCGGCCCGGAGAGTTCCGACGACGCGCGCGATCAACGCCGGCGGTGTCAATGCCCGTGCGGCATCGTGCACGAGTACAAAATCTGCGTCGCCGGCAGCGCTGAGGCCGGCTCGAACCGAATCGGTTCTTTCGGCACCACCGCCGACGACGTCGACGTCCGCTGCACGACCGAGGTCGGCTACGACGGATTCGACCAGTTCAGGCGGCACAATGACAACAACGCGGTCGATCGCTCCGGATTTCCGGAGTCCATCGACCGCGCGTGCAAGCATGGTGCACCCACCGAGTTCGACAAATGCCTTGGGCAATTTCTCGCCCAATCGCACTCCCCGACCTGCGGCAGGTACCAGGGCTACTACTGCCACTGTCAGCTTTGTTGTGTTGCAGTCAGGACGCGGCCGCGAGGACCTCGTCGAGAATGGTCTCTGCCTTCTCGGTGTCAGTGCCCTCGGCGAGCGCGAGCTCTCCGACGAGAATCTGACGAGCCTTGGCGAGCATGCGCTTCTCACCAGCGGAAAGTCCGCGGTCCTGCTCACGACGCCACAGGTCACGAACAACTTCTGCAACCTTGTTCACGTCACCTGAGGCAAGCTTCTCGAGATTTGCCTTGTATCGACGAGACCAGTTGGTGGGCTCTTCGGTGTGCGGTGCTCGCAGAACCTGGAAAACCTTGTCGAGGCCTTCTTGGCCGACCACGTCACGAACTCCGACGTACTCTGCGTTGTCTGCAGGAACCCGTACTGTGAGATCGCCTTGAGCGACCTTCAGAACCAGGTACTCCTTCTGCTCACCCTTGATGGTGCGGGTTTCGATAGCTTCGATCAGCGCCGCACCGTGATGGGGGTATACGACGGTGTCTCCGACCTTGAAAATCATGTGTCCCGTGCCCCTTTCGATTCCACTAGTTTAACACGTGAAAGAACCGACCACTCATCAACTGTGCAGGTCAGGGGCATCCTTGCTCGAGCGTAGGGGTTGACAGGGCTTGTTGTACGTGCATTCAACTGGTCTGGAGCACCCCTGCGTAACGGACTGAAAGCCCACGCAGACAACCGTTGTGGCGACCCGACGGCCAGCCCGCGGGACCTTATCTACTACTCTGCCTAGTGGAGTGCGAACCTGACGCCGTGGAGGACAAATCGTGACTGCTATCCGTAAGCCGACTCGTCGAGTCGCTACCGCCATTGCACTGGCTGCAGGCGCAGCCATCGCGCTGTCCGCTTGCGGTTCCGGACAGGTGAGCCAGACCGCCGTCCAGCAGGCCGCCGTGAACGGCAACAGCGCCGACCTCGGTGAGATCGCACTGCGCAACGTGCACATCGCTTACCCCTCGTCCGAGGAGTACAGCATCGAGCCGGGCGGCAACGCCGTGCTCGCGTTCACCGTCGTGAACGACAGCGCCGAGACCACGGACAAGCTCGTCAGCATCACCACCGATTACGCAGCACGCGTCATCGCAGGTGAAGAGGTAGGTGGCTTGACGATCAAGCCGCAGACGTCGCTGCAGGCCGGTCAGTTGCCCGCAGGCGAAGGCGCCGCGACCGAGGCCGAGACCCAGATCAAGAACAACGAAGAGAACGACGACGCACCCGCTGCGCTCTCTCTCGTCGTTCTGCAGGACATCAAGGCAGGCGTTCGCCCCGGCTTGACCGTCCCGATCACCTTCAAGTTCGAGAAGGCCGGATCGGTCACCGTCGACGTACCTGTCGACGCCGGCCCGCAGCTCGAGCGCAACGAGTCGGACAAGTCGCCCGACGTTGCAGAAGCTGGGCGCTGAGCCTCGAATTATCAAGGCGCACAATGCGCCTCGCAGAACAACTTCAAAATCACACTAGAGGCGGGGTCCATGTCGGACCCCGCCTCTAGTCTGTCCCGGTGGCCAAAGTGAAATCGAACTACCGCTGCTCCGAATGCCAGTCGGTAGTGCCCAAGTGGGTCGGTAGATGTCCGGACTGCGATTCGTGGGGCTCGATGACCGAGGTCGCCGTAGTGGCACCCGTCGCCAGTCGCGCCGGCGCCTCACTCGCCAAAGCAGGATCAAGCGCCGTGCTGCCTACGACGCCGGCCACGCCGCTGACACAGATCGACAGCACCTCGACGCAGGCCAAACCCACGGGGATCGGTGAGTTGGACCGCGTCCTCGGCGGTGGCGTCGTACCGGGTTCGGTGGTGCTGCTCGCGGGCGAGCCCGGCGTCGGAAAATCGACGCTACTTCTCGAGGTCGTCTACCGCTGGGCGATGCGCAGCGCGGATGATCGAGCGTTGTACGTCACGGGCGAGGAGTCTGCCGGTCAGGTTCGACTTCGGGCAGATCGCACCAACTCTGTCCACGAACGGATGTATCTGGCGGCCGAATCCGATCTCGCGACCATCCTCGGCCACATCGAGCAGGTCAAACCGACACTGGTCATCGTCGACTCGGTGCAGACCATGCTTGCTGCCGACGTCGACGGGGTCGTCGGCGGCGTGACTCAGGTCAAGGCCGTCACCAGCGCCCTGACCTCCCTGGCCAAGGCCAGTGGAATCCCGGTGCTTCTGATCGGCCACGTCACCAAGGACGGCGCCGTCGCCGGTCCGCGCTCGCTCGAGCATCTCGTGGACGTGGTTCTGCACTTCGAAGGTGACAAGCACTCCACCCTGCGCATGGTCCGCGGCGTGAAGAACAGATTCGGTGCGGCCGACGAGGTCGGATGCTTCGAGCTGAGCGAGCAGGGCATCAACGAGATCAGCGATCCGTCCGGCCTGTTCCTGCATCACCGTGAAGAAGCTGTGGAAGGCACTGCCGTCACCGTGATGATGGACGGTAAGCGACCTCTACTCGGTGAAGTTCAGGCGCTCGTCGCCGCCACGCCGCTACCGACACCTCGCCGAGCCGTCAGCGGGCTCGACACCGCCCGTGTGGCCATGGTTCTGGCCGTGTTGGAACGCCGCGTCGGAGTGTCGATCTCGAAGGCCGACGTCTACGCCGCGACCGTCGGCGGTATGCGGATGACCGAGCCGGGTGCCGATCTGGCTCTCGCCATTGCGGTCGCTTCCGCCGTGAAAGCCAAACCCGTCCCCAAGGGACTCGTCATCCTCGGCGAGGTCGGACTCGCCGGGGAGGTTCGACGGGTTGCCGGGGTGAACCGACGGCTGATCGAAGCTGCCCGACTGGGATTCACCAGCGCCATCGTGCCGGTCGATTCCGGCCCGAACATTCCCGGCATGCGCGTCAACGAAGTAGCGAATCTGGCCGAGGCACTGGCCTACGCCGGATTGATGGGCGGCAAACAAGCCCCGTCTCGCCCCAAGCTCACGCCGGTGAAGTGATCGTCCCTCGGCCGACTACCTCGTCAGACCGACGAGGTGCCGAACGGGGACGTCGGTTCGCCGTCCACGAACTCCTTGGTCTTGGCGAAGTGTTCCGAGGTGATGGTCAGGAACAGTCCCCGGGAGGTTCCCACCACCGTGTCCGGATCCGCTGTCGGACCTTCGACGATCACCGCTTCTGCACTGGTGTAGACCTTGCGGCGTACAACGCCGTCGATGCGAGCCCGGAATTCGAGCACCGATCCCAACGGGATCGGCCGGGCGAAGTCGATCTCGAGGTGCCCGGTCACCACCGGCGAGCCGAGAGCCATACATGCCATACCTTGAGCCTCGTCGAATGCCGTCGACAGAATGCCGCCGTGAATGACACCTGGACCGCCCTGATACTTCTTGGCGACCTCCAGACGACCGGTCACTTCCAGTCCGTTACCAGCCCTGAAACTCATCGCCATTCCCGCAGGCTGGTCGTCGCCGCAGCCGAAGCATTTCGACCAGTGCTGAGGCAGCTTCTCGCCGGCGGCCGGAAAGAATTCGACCGGCTCCGGGACAGTCAGGTCATCAGGCAGGGTCCAGGTACTACTCATGGGAATGGGCTTTAACGCCACCATCTGGACCACCCGCAGGCTCAAGTTGACCGCCGTAGCTTAGCCACATCAAGTCATAACCAAAAGTGTCAGCAATCCTCTTAAGGTTCCCCAGTAGGTCATGGGAATCCCTCCCCTTCTCCATGTGACCCCAGACGCGCGGCGTAATGCCGCATGCAAATGACGCCTCGTTTATGGAGAGGCTCGTCGTGCCTCGGATTTGACCCTGCTCCGACCGGATGAGTACGAGCCGGTTCGGCAGGGAATCGACCGGGCGTCGACTGCGGGGGGATTCATGTGCAGCTGTCATGCACAGAATGATGCCACCGCCTAGGCATGTTTGCAACACTTTGTTACGTGACGAGCTGCACATAGGCGAACTGGCATGCATGTGTCGCGTTGACATTCCCATGTCGCAATGCGACATTTCTTCCCATGGCAACCGCAGCACGTGAACTCATCGAGTCGCGACTTACCGGAACAAGCCTGGCCGCATTCGTATCGCAGCGCCGCCGCGCAGGAGCAGGTTGGCGGCTCCTCGCAGACGAGATCAACGACATCACCGGATACCCGGTCTCGCATGCAACATTGCGACGTTGGTTCCCAAATGCACCGCAGCGCAAGGAACTTCGGCCAGAGCCTCACCGATTCAAGCCGCACAACACGATGGCTTCCTGATTAGTCCACCCCACAAAAAATGCCCGCCCGGTCTCTCACCACCGGACGGGCCATCCCCCAGAAAGGAACTCTGATGCGTGATTCTACGGCACCACTACAACCGCTTCATCCCATTGAGGTGATTGCGATGGCGCACGACATACTCAACTGTGCAGTGACGCGCGACATCCTCGCCAGTTTTCCAATCGATCGAAGCCCTGAAGATCGTGTCGATCGACTTCCCCGGGCCCAAGAAGATGATCTCGCGAGCATCCCTGGTCGGACTACTTCGCACACGTTCGAGGTGCTGCTCGAATGCGCTCTTGACATCGAGACTGACCTTTCCGAACTGCGATACAGCGTCGACAACCGCGTCCGCTACCACTTCACCACCCACGTCTACAACAACGGCGACATTGAAAGCATCATGGGCGCAGTCATTGAGCACAACGGCAACCCCGTTGTCATCGACATCGAAGACCCAGTTGTATTCAACGCGGTCCTGCGCAATTGCGACGGCCCGTTGCGCGATCGCATTCGAGTCGCCTGCCAGGTCGTTCGCATCCTTCGCGATGCGATTTGCCTTCTCAGCCTCCCTGACCGCATCAGAGGCCGAATCGGCACCAGCCTTCGCAATGCGGTTCGCGTCCTTGGAGAGCTTGTAAGCGCGGACCGCGACGAACAGTCCTACGCCGCCGACAATGAAGCCGCCCCCGCCGAGTACCGCAGTGATGACCGCAAAGACGATCTGCGCTCCGTCCACGAAACTTCTCCTTCTGTTGTTGATGCTGGCGCTCACAGCGTAGGAGAAGGCGACGTCGCGGGGGTTGAGCACACAGCCCCCGTGACCGACGCCCGACTGCTCGACGCCTACCTCGATGGCGGTGCGGCATGAGCACTCTGACGAACATCCCCGTTGCCGACACCCCCGGAATCCTCGCGGCCGAGATTGACGGTAAGGCGATCGCCGCATTCCGTCCGATCGTCGACATGCTCGGCATGGCCTACTCGGCGCAGCTCCAGAAGCTGAAGGCGAAGTCGTGGGCAGTCGTGTCGAAATTCAACACAACTGGAGCGGACGGCAAGACGTACGAAATGGTGGGCGTCGATCGCAAGACTCTTACGATGTACCTCGCCACCCTCGACGAGAACCGCGTCAAGGATGAGGTTCGTCCAATCCTCATCGCACTCCAGGCCGAGGCCGCCGACGCCCTCGATGCCTACTTCAACAAGGGTGCAGCGATCAACCCTCGCGCCGACGAGCATCAGATCAACGCGCAAATCTTCCAGTCCCGAGCGCGCATGGAACTACTTCAGGCCGCGAAGGGTTTGATTCACCCTGACCATCTCGAAGCGAAGGCGCGCGTCCTTATCGCCTATGGACTCGGTGAGGGTGCCCAGCTCGATCCCGCACGGACACCGTTGTACTGCAAGGACTTCCTCGCGTCGAAGAATGCTTCCCGCGCTCGCATCTCGTCCATCGCCAGCCAGTTCGGCAAGAAAGTCAAGAAGGCGTACATCGAGGCGACTGGCAACGAGCCGAAGAAGTATCCGCTCACCTTGCCGAACGGACAGACCCGCGAAGTTCTTGCGTACACCGAAGCGGATCGTCCACTGCTCGAACAGGTTTGGTCCGAGCACTACGCCCCGTTGACCCTGGTTTAGGAGACTCAGATGCCAAATTCTACGGCACCACACAACCCCCTCACCCACGACGACGTGCGCGCCATCGTGAGCGAGGAGATCGACAAGGCTTTAGTTGCGAGATTCGAGCGCGGCAAGTCTGTGACGAAGCTCGATGACCTCAACCTCCAAGGCTCCGGCAAGGATTACTGCACCCATTGCGGCAGCAGTCAGCGCCTGAGTATCCCGTCCGTTCAGGCTCAAGTTGTCGATGACCCGTTTGAGCTTCTTCGCACGAACGGCTTCATTGGGGATGTCCTTGCTTCCGTCGAGGCTCACAAATCTTCTCCTTCTGTTGATGGTGTTGGCACACACAGCGTAGGAGACGGGCAGGTTGCGGGAGCTGAATCGGCTCCCGCAACCGACGCCGACAACCCCCTTGCTTACGGCGACATACGAGCCATCCTGGGGGAGGGAATTCAGTCAGTCCTGGCCACCCTTGGATTCGAGATCGATCACTCGCCGCTCCAGTTCGGCAATGATGTTGACGAGCGCCTGCATGGGCGGGTCAGCGGGACGCGCGGGAGGGCTGCCGATTCGGAAGTTGGCAAGACTGGCCCCGGCCTTGTTCGCGGAGGCCTGCAGTCGCCGAGCCAGTGGGAATTCCTCGGGAATGACACTGTCGGCGCTGTACTCGGTCACAATTCTTCTCCTTCAGTAGTTGGAACTAGCACCGCAACTGTAGGAGACGGGCAGGTCACGGGGGTTGAAACAGCAGCCCCCGTGGCCAATGCCGGAGTCGATCTCGTCCACATTGACCTCTCCAACCAACTGCGCACAGCACTTCAGGCGGAGAGTGCAGCCAGGCGCGATCACCGATCAGCTCGCATCGCACATCAAGCGGCGTCAAGGAATCTCGAAGACGCCGAGCGTGCCGTCGAGGCTGTGCAGTCCAAGATCCGCAAGCGCGTCGCTGGCGGTGCGGCATGAGCGCCGACCTGAACCTCTTCAATCAGGATGACGACGAGTCTCCGTTCGACGCAATCCGTCGCATCCGCCCGGACGGTACCGAGTTCTGGTCGGCACGCGACCTCATGCCACTGCTCGGCTACCCGACCTGGCAGCACTTCCTTCCCGCTATCGGTCGGGCTCGCTCGTCTGCTGAAAATCAAGGCCAGGACATCGCCACCCTTTTCACGGTTGACCGTGAAAAGGGTGGAGGCAGACCGCGTGAGGATTTTCAGCTTGCCCGCTTCGCTTGCTACCTCGTGGCCATGAATGGTGATCCTCGCAAGCCTGCAGTCGCGGCAGCCCAGGCCTACTTTGCCATCCGCACCCGCGAGGCCGAGGTTGCCCCGAAGCCCGCAGCGCTGACCGGACCCGAACTCCTTGCGCATGCAGTCATCGAAGCCCAAGCCATGATCGCAGCGAAGGATGCAGTGATCGCCGTCCTCGAACCCAAGGCCATCGTCGCTGACAAGATCCTCGACGCGACCGGGGACTACGAAGTCGCCGACGCCGCAAAGGTCATTTCACGAGCAGGTGCCGTCACTGGCCGCAACCGACTCTTCAACGACCTGAACGAACGCGGTTGGATCTACCGACACCAGGGCGACGGCAAGTGGCGAGTCCGACAAACGGCACTGAACACCGGATACATGGCCGAGTTGCCGCAGTCGCACTACCACCCGAAGACCGGCGTACTCGTCCTCGATCCCCCGCAGCCCCGCGTCACCCCCAAGGGTATTCAGCGAATCCTCAAAGATTACGGAGTGCAGCGATGACCAACACCCTCGCCTACGACGGAATCCCCATCGCAATCGTCGAACGCGTGAAGCCTGCCCAGAAGTCCGACCGCAACTACGGCGGCTACTTCCGATTCGTATACGTCGGCGGCGGAACGGATTCCGCGTACGGCGACGAACTCCACGTCTTCGAATCCGAACGATTCAGCTCTGCCCCCTAAAGCCCCGGTGGCGTCACCCCAGTAAGACCGTTACCCGGCCCAGATGACCGGAAGTCGGCGCCACCGGCCCAATCTCTCCCATTCATTCCCCCAAGACAGGACCCTCCGCGATGACGCATGTCCAAAACCCCATTCATCTCCCTCCATTGTCCGAGATTCGTGAGCCCGAGATCGCCGCTGAGGTCTGGCGCAATCACGTCGCGATGGAGATTCAGAGTGACCCCGAGCAGTACACGCGCAACCACGGCATCGACATCGAAGCGGAAGCCCTCGCGGCCGGCCAGCTCGCACGTCGCGACTTCCACGATGAGCCTGAAACTGATCCCGAGGTTGCCGAGTTCACCACCGAGGAAGTCCAGGCAGTTGCCAACGACATGCGGTCAGCGCTCCTGACCTGGATCACATGCCTTTCTCTCGCAGCGTTTTTCGGATTCGTTATATGGGCTTCATGGGTGTCGGCATGAAGTCCCTCCGTTGGTTCGACTGGATATTCGTCGTCGTTACGACACTCTCGGCCATCCTGTCGCTGATCGCAACTCATTGGAACACCGCAGTCATCACGGCCTGCATGACGATTTTCTATGTGTCGCTCCGCATCGAACAGGCAACGTGTCGCGATTTGCTCACCGAAAATGCGATTCTCCGCGCAGTACTTCATATTTCGATGACCACCGGGGGGAAGAGATGAAAGACCTCCGTGCAATGGCCGAGGCCCTCGACGCGCACGCACTCGATCTCGCCGAGGCGGACGACTACGAGGGCGCGAAGTTGGTCATCGAAACCGCGATGGCATTCGAGGCGCGGCACCGTCAAACCCTCGACGTTGGATGGCCGAAGTCATGAGCGACCTCGATGCCGAGGGTGTCATCTTCGAGATCGTCGAAAACCTACCCAAGGTCGAAGGTTTCGGCCCCTGGACTCAAACGCCGATGGACACCTTCGCGAACGCAAAGGCGCTCGGCCTCGCTACCGCATACATCGAGATCACCACTCCCAGTGGCGACGACTCGATGATCCACCTCGTTGCCGACGAGGTCGCCACTCAGCTGCAGCACGCTCCCGAATTCGGCGCCGCAATGGATCACGCCTACGACATGACCGACCACAAGAACGGAGTGTGACATGGCAACCCCCACAGACGGATACCAACACCTCGACCTCGGCGTGGACCCATTCTCCGAGGAATGCCTTCCCGCCGATCCTGATCCCTTCCATGAGTACGACCCCCGCGACGACGGACCGGAGTGGCAACGATGAGCGAGCACACAGATGGATTCAACCGAGTCGTTACGACCCGTGAAGGCAACAAGATTCGCGTCGACTGCTATCGACTCACCGTCGACGTCGCCAATTCAAAGGAAACCTGGCAGCACGTCTATGGCGGTCTCCATCCCATCGAGGTCATGACAGGAGTGAATCAATGACCGCACCAACCGAACCCGGCGTCTACGACGGAGTTCCCGACACCGCCTACCACGCCGACCGAAACTCCCTCTCGTCATCCGGTGCCCGCAGCCTCCTTCCTCCGTCCTCGCCCGCCAAGTTCCGCCACAACCAGGACCACCCGATCTTCAAGGACGAGTTCGACTTCGGTCATGCCGTCCATAAAGAGGTACTCGGCGTCGGCATGAAGATCCTCGAAGTCAAGGCGAACGACTGGCGCACCAAGGCCGCTCGCGACGCCAAGGAAGCCGCCCACCAATCGGGCAAGATCCCCCTCCTGACCAAGGATCTGGAGAAAGTCCACGCCATGGCAACAGCAGTGCGCGAGCACCCGACTGCCGCCCAACTGCTCAGCAACGGCAAACCGGAACAGTCGCTCTACTGGCGAGATCAAGCCACCGGAATCATGCGCCGAGCCCGTCCCGACTGGATGCCCAACCCCACCGGTTCCCGAATGATCCTCGTTGACTACAAGAGCGCGAACTCCGCCGACAAGGACGACTTCGCCAAGTCTGCAGGAGATTACGGCTACCACTGCCAGGCCCCCTGGTATCTCGATGGCGTACGAGAACTCGGACTCGACCCCAATCCCGCCTTCCTGTTCGTGGTCCAAGAGAAGGAAGCGCCCTACCTGGTGAACGTCGTCGAGCTTGCACCCGACGCACTCGAACTCGGCAGCCAACTGAACCGAATCGCCATCGAGAGCTACGCGACCTGCATGCAAACAGGCATCTGGCCGGGCTATGGCGATGACATCAAACTCGTCGACCTCCCGCCGTGGATCTACAACCGAAACGAGGAACTCACCAATGTCCAGTCCTGAGCGATACCAGCCTGTAGCCCAACCGCCGGCGCCGAGGACCGCAGTCAGTCAGGCGACGGCGATCGAGCAGTCGCGAGCGGTCGCCGAAGTCCAGGCCGCAGTCGTGGTGGCACAGAACATGCCTCGCGACATGCAGCGCGCCGAAGCCGAGATGCGTGATGTGTGCGGTCGCCTCTCGATGGCAAACCACGCGTTCTACGACGTGCCCAACCGTGGCACCGGCCCAACGGTGCACCTCATGCGAGAACTCGCCCGGGTCTGGGGAAACATCCAGTACGGCGTCCATGAACTCAGTCGCGACGACGAGGCCGGGCACTCTGAGATTCAGGCATTCGCATGGGATGTGCAAACCAACACTCGTTCGACCCGTACGTTCATCGCCCCTCACGCCCGCATGGCCAACAGGCAGCGCCGCAAACTCACCGACCTCGGCGACATCTACCTGTCGAACCAGAACGTCGGCGCACGCGCTGTCCGCGAATGCATCTCGACGGTCCTGCCTCGGTACTTCACCGAAGAAGCTCAGGATCTCTGCCGAGCAACACTTGAAAAGGGCGAAGGCAAGCCATTATCCGAGCGCGTCTCCGACATGGTCAGTGCATTCGCGAGGATCGGAATCAAGGTCGAGCAGCTCGAACAGAAGCTCGGACTGAGCAAGGGTTCCTGGACGGCCGCGAACGTCGCCGACATGGGCATCACGTTCGTCTCGATCACCCGCGACGGCCTCGACAAGAACGAAGTCTTTCCGCCCGCACGCGTAACTGCAGACGAAGTCAAAGCCGCCTCAAATCCCGTTGCAAAACCGGACACTGCGCAGGTCAGCGCCCCGACAATCCGAGAGCGTCTCATCGCAGCTCTCGTCCGCGAAGGCAAGGCCGACGAAGCCGAGCAGTTCGGCTACCTGTCTGGCGAGTTCAAGAAGAACGTCACGGCATTTAGCGATCTGACCGACGGCGAGATGACCGAGATGACCGAGTTCCTCGAGGCTGAGCAGGCGAAGCAGGCCGCGTCATGACTGCGTCCACAGCCGAAGAGGTTCTGGCCAACATTGCGACAACGGCGGAGAACTACTTCCGCTCTAAGCATGGACTGGCAACGAAACCGAAGCCAAAGCCTAGGCGCATTCGCACGGTGACCTACGAAAAAGTCAGCGAGAGCGGCGGATTCATCAGGACGCACCGCCGGTTCACCACTACCACCCCAGACGGCGGCTGGATCGGCGAAGGCGAAGAGATGTCCAGCAGACCTATAAGCCCCACAACAGAAGGAGATTCACAGTGACCGAGCAGAACCCCCTCATCGAGGAAGCTCACGTCAAGTTCGCAGGCTCGTCGGCCGAGATGTTCGAAATGGAGGAGGTCGACACCAAGGTCGTTTTCACCGTCATGGGAACCATCAAGGGCGACTCCCGCGAAAAGCAGACCAATGGCGTCAAGCGCACGATGACGGTCAGCATCACCAAGGTTGTCAGAGGCGTCAGCGAGGCGATCTACGAAGGCGATGAGGAAGACCCCAGCCTCTTCGATTCCGAGCCCTCTGACGACCACGAATCCCCCTCGAACGTCGTTGGCATCGGCCAGGGACCACAGTTCTCCGCTGGCGACTAGCCAACCCCCGCAGTAGATCCCTGGGCCGCCGTCGTATTGGCGGCGGCCCGCCTATGCACAGGAGTTATCCACAATGAGCACAGCTAATTTCGATCCCGCTCTCGTTGAAACGCTCTCCCATCTCGCATGGGAAGCCTCGCAGCAGTCCGCGTACACCCGCTGGCAGGACACCGAGTCCGATGATGATCAGCCGTCGGTGATCGGATGGGAGGACCGCACCGAGGAGCAACGTGATGACACCCGAGTTGGCGTCCGTTCGATCCTTCGCGGACTGCGCAGGCGCGCCCTGTTCCCGGCAACCGAACCCGCCGAGGCAACCACCCAATCCGCCGATGGTGACTGCTTCGAGGTCTGTGAAGGGCATCCGGTCGAGACGCCTGATGCTGCTGGCACCCCGATTGAGTTGACACTCGGAACTGATGAGATCACCGAGCCGTGGTCGCAAACTCAATTCGCGGTCATGAGCGAAGTCGGTGACCGGGTGTTCGAAATCGATTGGGATCGTGGCGGTACCGAGGAGGCTCTCGACTGCATCGTCGGTGGCCGACTGGTCACCCGCGATGTTCACTACGGCGCTTGGAAACTGGTCGACTCGCCCGATCCTGACCCCGCCCCTGCTGTACCCGCCGAGGAGGAGACGAAAGCGGAGGTGCCGACCAAGTTCCGCAAGAAGCCCGTCGAGGTAGAGGCGATGCAGTGGGACGGTGGATATGAGACCGCCGACGCGCTGTGGGAGTGGACTCAGCACGTTACCTCCCGCAAGGAAGATGGCACACCGCACATGGTCGCCACCGACTTCATGGTCCTCGGCGAAGATGACTCTTACGAGGTATTCAACTGCTACGACGAGGATTTGGAGCCGATCCCCGGCAACGAGGTCGACCAGCGACGCAGCGAAGGCTACAGCGCCGTCATTCACGATCGGCTGCACGACACCTGGGTGAACGTGCGTGAGGGTGACTGGATCATCAAGGGCGTCCGGGGCGAGTTCTACCCCTGCAGGCCTGACGTGTTCGCCGCGACCTATGACGAGGTGTCGTCGTGACCGCGCCTGATCCGAGGAACGTATGCCGCGAGTGCGACGAGCCCGTGGACGCCGACGGAATCGCCCTAGGTGAGTGTCCGGCCGGGAGAGCGACATGCGACGCCTGCTACGCCTGCATCTGCGACGGGAGCTGCTGATGACCAACACCTTTGATGCAGGGCTCACCGACACGTGCGACAACTGCATGCGGCCGATCAGATTGATTGAACACCGCTGGCGGCATGACTACCCGCTCTACCATGGCTATCTGACGTGCGACTGGTGGCTCACGTTCTGCCACGGACTCGAAGCAACTCCAGGCGGTGCGCTATGACTGATCCGGGGTTGACCGACCTCATCGCAGCGCACAAGATCCAACTCTTTGGCGTCGACGGCCCGCACTATCAGGCAGAGACGGAGTACGACGGATGCCTGTGCGGATGGCAAGGGGCAGAAGAAGACCATCCCGCGCATGTGGCGTTGGTGGTGGAGCAGCACACCAACGGGCGGATGGCGGAGTTGGAAGCGCGGATCACCGAAGCGCAGTCCCTCTGCCATGACACCGGGCGCTACAACGCGGCACGGCAAAAGCATTGGAACATCAGAGTCTTCGCGTGTGACGTACTCGCGGCATTGAAGGGCCGCGCAGCTTTGGAAGGGGAACAGCAATGAGCGAATACAGCCAAGCGATAAGGGAGCTCGCGACGCGAGACCTGATCGACTGCGGATTGACGGCTGAACAGGCCGAAGAGTTGGTGTCGGACGCCGAAGCACTAGGGCGTCGCCTCGCCAAGCCTTCCGAGGAGTCGTTGTGAGTGAGATCCGATCACAGGCCACACCCGCGAGAGACGAACTGGCCGAGAAGGTATTCGACCTACTTGTCACAGCCGAGAGTATGGGTGAGCAGCGCAGAAACGTCATCGCCCACGGAATCGCAATGGGCCTGGAAGACGCTGGCTGGTCGAAGCCTCGCACGGTGAAGTTCAGTGAACTCGGTTCGCTGCCAATCGGAGTAGTCATCCGTAACAACGAAGGCGGAACCATCGCCGTCCGCGAATCCGAAAAGGACTGGTTCATCCCTGGATTGGACTACGAGATCGAACTCTGGGAACTCGAAAACCCCGAGGGCGAGGACTTCACCATCCTCTTCACTCCAGGAAGCACGGGATGACCGCCGACCGATGCCCAGTGTGTTGCCGATCCGTCGCGATTGCAGACGACCGCAGCACGTGCCGGCACCGCGACACATTGGGCAATACGTGCCCCATGTCCGGGCATGAAATCCCGATTTCAATAGATTTCGACCGAAAGGAGTCACGAGATGGCCGTCTCCAAGAGACTCAGATTTGAAGTGTTACGCAGAGATTCATACACCTGCAGGTACTGCGGAGCGTCTGCACCCGACGTGAAGATCGTCGTCGATCACGTCATCGCCACAGCCCTTGGCGGTAGCGATGATCCATCGAACCTCGTTGCCGCATGCTTCGATTGCAACTCCGGAAAGAGTGCCACCCCGGTCGATGCTGCAACCGTCGCGGACGTCAGCGAGAAGGCACTCCACTGGTCGATCGCAATGGAGATGGCAGCAAATCGTCGCGCCGACAGCGAGTCTCAGAAACGCGCCCGAAACGAACGCTTCGAGACGGAGTGGATACTTGCAGCGCCACATCAGTTTTCGTCAACTCAGCTGCCGATTGACTGGCGTTCGTCGCTCGACCAGTTCGCTCGCGCCGGATTGTCTGATCGGGACATGATCGAGCTGATCCCCAGGGCGATGGGCGCAGCGACGGCCAACAAGTGGAAGTACTTCTGCGGGTGCTGCTGGACTGTCGCGCGGGAACTGCGCGAACAGGCACAGGAGCTCGTGGAGCTGATTTCGACCATGGGAGACGAGTGATGTGGCCTGGCAGCTCGTCAAAGAGGTTTTCGATACAGCCCCCGAGTGGATGGCCCCGACGGAGCGGCTCGTGCTCCTGGCGCTCGCCGAGTGGGCGGACGCTGGCGACCGTACCTGCTGGCGCACAGCAGCTGAACTCGCCGGGCGAATCGGGATCTCCGAGGAAGGTTTGCGCAAGTCGATTCGCAAGCTCGCCTCCTTTGGCATCGATCCTCGACTTCCGGTCGCTTTCAAGTCGGACGGCAGCCCAGTCTTCGCGTACCGAGGGAGGGCGACGACATTCAAATTGCCCTACCTCACCGCTGCCGTCGCTCCTGGCAAAGCTGGTACTGCAGTCCCACCATTCAGCTCGTCCACACCCTGTGGATAACTACTCTCACACCCTGTGGATAACTCGTCCGAACGGCTCGAGAAAGGTGGGACTGTGGTCCGGAAAGGTGGGACTGCAGTACCGCGAAGGTGGGACTGTGGTACCACCCAGTCCTTCCGAACCCAAAAGAAACCAATCTTTTAGCGCGGGGTCGATTGCGAGTTGTGCACAGGTGGGTGTCCCGTGATGAGAAATCCATCCATGGATCAGGAGATGGAGCAGCGGCTCGCGCTCACGGTTCGTTGCCGTCATTGCGGCTCTCGCCCGAACGAGGTGTGCACCACGACAGACCTCCACGGCGTCAAGCATCCGTTGGTCAACTTCCCGGCACATCTCAACCGAATTCGCCACGCAGAGCGTCAGCAGCGTTTGAATGCCGATCGGGCACAGGAGCCCAACCTTGCTCCTCCAAGCCGCCCTGAGGGCAACCAGGCGGCAAAAACCGCTATCGAGGGATCGGAGCGAGAGCGGTGACGGGGCAATGGCGTGCGGTAGTCGGCTACGAAGGCATCTACGAAGTTAGCGACCTCGGCGAAGTTCGAAGTGTGAGTCGCACCGATGCGCGGGGTCACCGACGAACGGGACGACTACGGGTTGCCTACCCCTCAGTCAGCTCGGGACACCTGACCGTCACCCTCTACAAGCGCGGTCGCCGTAGCACGAAGTTTGTCCATCGCCTCGTGATCGAGGCGTTCACCGGACCAAGACCAGATGGCATGGAGGCATGTCACAACAACGGCGTTAGGACCGACAACCGAGCAAGCAACCTCCGCTGGGATACGCGGTCGGCGAATCAGCGTGACGCAGTCGCGCACGGAACGCATGCGCAAGCCGCCAAGACGAAATGCCCTCACGGTCACGACCTTCGGGACCCGAATCTCTGCAATTACGGAAGGCGCTCAGGTTCTCGTCCGTGCCTGGCTTGCAACAAGGCTCGCCGCTACATCGCACACAGCCGGCCGCACCTCGATTTCCAGGAAACGTCCGATCGGTTCTATCGGCGAATTATGACCGGCGAATTCACGCAGAGGAGCCTTGAATGCACATCGTAGGCTTGGACCCCTCTTTGACGGCGGCCGGTGTAGCAATCCTGAGCCATCCGAAAAATGCTGACAGCCCGAATATCCCGAAGCTCAACACCGTCGGCGTGAGCGGGTCAGAATCGGCGACCCTCGCCGAGCGAAGCATCCGGATCGTCGACCAACGCGATCGCATCATCCGTTCGATGCCCCCGAGCGTCTGCCTCGTCGTCATCGAAGCGTTGCCGTTCAGCGCTCCGAAGTTCGCAGGTCTCTACCAGGAGCGATGCGCGCTCTACTACGCGCTCGTCGAGTTCCTGGCGCGTCGAAAAATCCCGGTCGTCGAGGTGAGCGCGACCACGCTCAAGAAGTACGCAACGGGCGACGGCAGGGCGGACAAGCGCGAGGTCGTCAACGCCATGCGTGATCTATGGCCGCACGCGAGGGTCCGCAACGACAACGAAGCTGACGCGCTGGCACTCGCGACGATGGGGGCAATGCGTCTCGGCTGGCACGAACCCGAAATGGTGCACCACTTTTCGCCGAATGTGAACTGGACAGGAGTGAAGCGATGATCTGGCTACGGGTGATTCTCATCGTCGCAATCGTGATCATGATCGTGATCATGATCGCCTGGGCGCTATTGGAATTGAACCTCCGATCGACCACCAAGCGTCTGGAGGCTGCCGGAGTGACCTTCGAGGCACTGACCGGACGAAAACTGGAACCAGAACTTGCGACCGATCAATTCGAGGCGTGGACACATTGCCCGAGTTGCGGCGAATTCGACTGTCATGCAATGCGAGAACCGCTTCCATGGATTCGCCAAGATTGGCTCGCCTGGAACAGTGGTCGAACGGCATGGATTGAACGCAACACGTGGACGCAAACGATCACGTCGTGGGGCGGGCACACGTCCAGGGTGATTGACAGCGCGCCCGAATATCCGATCGCAGAACCAGTCAACGAAACACGGTTCGCAACAATCCGAATCTGCAAGTGCGGCAAAGAATGGGGGCAGAAATGAGCGACATCATCGACGAGATCGACGCGCTGGTCGACGAGCAGCTCAGCAGCTACAGCCAGCGAACTGGATACGACTACAACGCGTCTCAAGATCGGTGCTGGCACTGCGGCGAGGACTGGCACGGGCTCAAGATCACTGCACGCATGGAAGAGATGCGTCGGGTGTATCAGCAAGAGTCTCGCCGGTTGGAGTACCTCGGTGAAGGTGAAACGGGCTACGCCGAATCGGTGATCGATCCTGACTATCGCTACGCCGACGACGACAGCGAAGTTCTCTGCCCCGGATCGAATTTCATCGGCCCGTGGGCGACGAAGCGGCAGATCGAGCGGATGCGTTCGAGTGAGTTGAGCTATCTCGATGTCGGATGGATTGAGCCTCAGGCGCTGTCGAATCCGTACACGCTCGACAGTCTCATGCGATTGAGGTCGGAGTTCTTCGGTAGAACGCGCCCGAATCCGTTCGTGCAGATGCGAGAACCTGGTGACCCCGGCATCGAGAGTGAGCCGTGGAGAGCGCAAGACGACAGATACATGTACGCATTCCCTCAGCGCGTCATCCTCGGCGTCGGCCCCATTGAGGCTGAACGCATTATTGCGAGAGAGCAGGCGGTCCGGGGAGTTGAGGCCGCGCAGGTGATCATCGACGAGGGCAGGCCGTACAGGTACGGCGAAGACTTCTCGTTTGTGAGCCCGACGATCTCTCCCGAGATGCAGTTCCCAAGGGAAGGTCCATATGCCGCGAGCAGATCGCTGAACCGGATGCAATACGTGATCAATCGGCTCCGTGACCTTGGCGTACTCGACGAACCGGTCACCGTGCGCAGGTGGCTAGCAGGTGACCCCGAACCCGACACTCGCACACCACAAGAGCGCGCACTGCCTCGTCCGAGCACGACACCGCCGATGTGGGCCGTGCAGGTTGGAAAGCAGCGCAGAACTCGCACCAATTCACGAAGGAGGCACCGGTGATCGTTCACAAGTCGACTACTGGTCTCTATCGGCCACTTTGGACGGTCTGGACGCAGAATCGAGGTATAGACCGAAGGCGTTCGGCCGTTTTCGGTCCCGAGCGATTCATCGCCGAGGGCAAGCTCGAAATCGGCAAACTGCGTGGCGGAGGTCGAGTCTCATGACAACGGAATGCAACAACTGTGGGCGCACAGTGAACGAGAACCTTGCATTGTGTGGCGAGTGCCTGGAATCCCTTCGGGCGGAATTGCGTCGAGTGCCGGGTCTTGTGTCGGACATGACCATCACTCGGGCACGTCTCGATCGAATGAGTAGCGGCCTGGTTCGAGGAAAGAGCGCTGAAACGGCCCTGCCGATCCGGCTGGACAAGTTTGACCGCCGGCCAACTCAGTTCCCGCTCGATAGTCTGACGAACGAAATCACGACCTGGGCAAGGCTTGTTGCCGATGAAACTGGACAACTCGACGGACTCAACGCTGCGTTGGAAAGTTTCGAATTTCGACAGTCCGTACACGCACAACGCCATCGCAAACATGATCCGGCATGGCTCTCGACCGAGACTGCGCTCGACGCCGAACTGGCCGCCATCTGGCTTGCTGATCACGCGGGCTATCTCGCATGGATGCCTGCCATTGCCGAGATGCACGACGGCATCACCGACGCGATTGCTCGGTGCCGCAGAGCGGTCGACCGACTTCCCGAGTTGTCGTACAAGGGACCGTGCCCGCACGCGGGTTACGACGAGGAGCGGCAACCGTTCACCTGCTCGGCCGACCTGTACGTCGAGCGCGGCGAGGATTACGTGAGCTGCCCGCGCTGCTGGACGCATCATCGGGTGAGGGATCTGGAGCGGGATCGACTGTCCGAAATCGACGACCGGCTGTTCACCTTGCCGGAAACGAGCCGACTA